>JAPPHB010000099.1 GCA_028821195.1 Gammaproteobacteria bacterium | reverse complement strand
GGGGGGGGGGGGGGGGGGGGGCCCGCCCCCCCCCCCCCCCCCCCCCCCCCCCCCCGCCGCTCGATCACCACGACAATCCTCTCGTCCCCTACCTCAACCTGATTCTCCCGCGGACGCCCACCGAGTGCCGGGCTCCCGCGAGTACGCTCTCGCGCCGCGTGCCTTCGAGGCGCAGCCCGACGCCCGTGCCGAGCTCGTAGCGGACGCCGCTCGAGAAGGCCCGCGTGCCACCCTGGCCCAGATAGAAGCCGCTGTAGGGCGTTCCGTGGAAGCCGGCGATGCCGTACGCCACCTCACCATCCACGTTGGGGCCCATGCCCAGGTCGTGGCCGCCCACCGCGTCGGTCACACCGCGCTCCCACAACTGGTTCACCCCGCTCATGTGGTTGCCGTACGACGGCGCCACCCGGACCTGCAGCCCCTGGCCGCGGGTCGCCGGGTCGAACATCAGCGTGCCGCCCATGCCCCATTCCTCGTAGCCAGCGCGCGCCGAGATCACGAATCGGCCGCGGCCTTCCGCAGTCAGTCCCAATCCCGGGTTCGTGTAGCGGAGCCCGCCACCGACCTCCGCGCTGGTTCCGTTTATGCCATCGCCGTCGTCGTAGCGCATCCCGCCCTCCAGCACGACCGCCATCTCCTGCCCCGCGGCGGCACTGAAGCCCTGCGTCAGCTCGAGGGCGACCTTGCCGCGCTGCATGGTCAGCGTGACTTCCTCGATCTGCTGGGTGCCATCGACCGTGACCTCGCCGTACCAGCCCTCGGCCTTGAGGCGCACACCGGCCGTGCCTCGCGTGAGCAGCTGGTAGCTCGCACCTCCCGCGCCCGTCAACAGGCTCGCGGGGGTGGTGCGGAACCCTTCGCGCTCATCGTCGACGTCGATGTCGCCCCGGCCGAGCCCCGCCGAGCCCCACACCGAGGCGGCGCCACCACCGGAGAACCACGCCATGTAGGGATGCACGCTGGCCATGGTTGTGCCGTAGGTGCCCGTCACGGGACTGGCGCCGGTCTTGTCGGTGAAGTCGAAGCTGCCCGAGGAGTACGAGCCCGCGACACCCGCCAGGAGGTCGGGTCCCACACGCACGTCCAGGCCGGCGTGGGCGCTCACCATGTTGCCCTTCCAGTCGAGGGTGCTCTGGCCCGGTTCGCCGAGGTAGTGGTATTCGCCCGAGCCCCAGCTCGCCAACTGTGTTCCCGTGGCCGACTGTTGCTGTGCGTCGGAGCCCCCCAACGGCATCGTGAAGGAGGTGCCGCCGAAGAGGGCAGCCAAGCCCGCCTGGTCGCCTTGGGCGAGACCGAAGGCTCCCGCGTCCGGCGCGGACAGGCTCGCGGCCATCGACGAGAGTCCGTTCGTCTCCACGCGCCGCTCCATGCCCATCCCGCTGGCCACCGCGTCTACGCGGCGCGCGATGGCCGAGACGGTGCTCGAGGTCATCGCGCCCACCACATGCGGCAGCACGCGCGTATTCAGTCGACCTGCGCGTCCAATGGGGTCGTCGGTCGCCGCCGAGGCGGTATCCGACGCCGCGCCGTGGCCCACCCGGTTGATCGCCGAGACGCGGTAGTGGCGCGTGCTCCCTGGCTGCAGGCCGGTGTGCGAGAACGTGGTGGCCCTGGATCCGGTATTGACCATCAGAACCGTCCACGCGGTGCCGTCCTCCGAGACCTCGATGCGATAGCCGGTGACGGGTGCGCCACCGTCGTAGGCGGGCGCGGCCCAGAACAGGTCGATCTGGGTGGGCGAGACCGCGGTGGCGGTCAGCCCGGTGGGCGCGTCGGGCACGGTTGCATCGGTAATGGCGCTCGCCACCCGCGACGCCCGGCCCACGCCCTCGCGGTTGATGGCCGAGACGCGGTAGTGGCGCCTGGTGGCCGGCTCCAGCCCCGTGTGCACGTAGGTGGTGCGCGTGTTGTGCGAGTTGCTCACGAGGTCATCCCAGCGGGTGCCTCCGTCTTCGGACACCTCGATCCGGTAGCCGGTGATGCGCGAGCCGCCGTCGCTCGTGGGCGCTCGCCAGGAGAGTTCGATCCGTGAGGTACCGTCGGCCTCCGCGTCGAGACTTCGGGGCACGCCGGGCACGGTCGCGTCGGTGGTCGCGCGCGCGGTGTTTGAGAACGGGCCGGTGCCCGCGGTGTTGAGCGCGGCGACGCGGTAGTGCCGCGTGGTCGCGGGCTGGAGGTTCACGTCGGAGAACGTCGTCCCCGTCGAACTGGTGTTGCGGCGGACGATCCGCCAGGTGCTGCCCCCGTCGTCGGAGGCCTCGATCCGGTAGCCGAGGATGGGGGCGCCGCCGGTGTTGCGGGGCGCACTCCACGACAGGTCGATCCGCGCGGTCCCCAACGCCCGCGCCGTTAGCCCGACCGGTGCGCCGGGAGCCTGGGCGTACGTGCTCGTGCTCGCCTCAAACGACCATTGGCCGGCCCCCACGCGGTTGATTGCCGCCACCTGGTACCGGTAGGCGGTGGCCGGCCGGAGGCCCGTGTGTTCGAAAGTGGTCGCCGTTGAACCCGTGTTGCGAACGACTGTGATCCAGGTTCCGTCGCCGGGGCCGCGCGTCCGAATGGTGTAGCCGGTGATCCGCTCCCCGCCGTCGCTGGCCGGCGCGTCCCAGGCGAGGGTGATGCTGGTTGACCCCGTCGCCCGCGCGCGCAGGTTGCGGGGCTGGCCGGGCCGTGCGGCGTTGGTCTCGCCTTCGGCCACGTTTGAGGGCTCCCCGGACCCCTGGGCGTTGAGCGCACGCACGCGATAGAACCGAGTCGTGTTGGGGGTGAGACCGGTGTCCAGGTAGGTGGTGTTGGCGCTACCGGTGCTCGCCACGTGGATGATCCAGACACCGCCGCGGACGACGGCCCTCTCGATGCGGTAGCCCGTGATGGGGCTCCCGCCGTCGTTGGACGGGGCGCTCCAGGAGAGGCGGATCTGGGTGCTTCCCTTCAAACCGTCCGGGATCGCCCTGAGACCTGTGGGCACGCCCGGAACGGTGAGATCGTCGGTGGTCGCGTGGGCGACGTTCGACCAGGCGCTCGTGCCCGCCGCGCTGATCGCCGCGACACGGTAGTAGCGTTTGGTACCGGGCGACAGGCCGGTGTCGGTGTACCTCGTCGTCGTCGAACCCGTGTTCGCCTCAAGATTCCGCCATCCGCCGGTTCCCGTGCTCGACCTCTGGACTTGGTAGCCGGTCACCGGAGACGTTCCGCTGGACGATGGCCGCGTCCAGTCCAACTCGATAGCCGACCTCCCTCGGGCCTCGGCCGTCAGTTGGCCGGGCGCGTTCGGCAGGTCCAGGTCGGTGGTGGCGTCGTCGATGTTCGAGGAAGTTCCCGTACCGAAGGAGTTGATCGCCGAGACCCGGTAGTAGCGGGTCGTGTTCGGCGAGAGGCCCGTGTCCCGGTAGGTGGTGCTCGTGTTGCCCGTGTTGGCCACGACCTCAGTCCATCCGCCGGTTCCCATACTCGACCCCTCGATCCGATACCCGACGATCGCGCTGCCGCCGGAACTCAGCGGGACGCTCCAACTAAGCTCGATCGCCGAGGAACTGACGGCGGTCGCCGTCAACGCGCGGGGCGGCCCCGGCGGCGTTCCCGTGGTGGCGTTCTCCGGGGACGTCCAGGGCCCGAAGCCGTTGGCGTTCCTCGCCCTGACCCGGTAGTAGCGGGTGACCCCCGCGGTAAGACTCGCGTCCCGGAACGAGGTCAGGCTCGTGGTCGTCAGCAGCGTCCACGGGACGCCGCCGGTCGCCGACATTTCGACCTGGTAGTCGATGACCGCGCTCCCACCGGGCGAGGCCGGCGCGTCCCACTCCAGGTCGATGATGGTGGACCCGGCAGCGACGGCCCTGAGATTGAGTGGTGCCGAAGGCGTGCCCGTGCTCCCCGCCGTGACGGTCACGAACGCCGGGATTCCCGGGCCGCTGGCATTTACCGCTCTGACCCGGAGAGTAGTGCTGACAACGCCCACCGTCACCGGGCCCACATAGGTGGTCGTGGGGGGGACGGTTGGGGCCACGAAGGTCCAATCGCCGCCGTCCGCGGACACGTGGATCTCGTAGCGGATGATCGGGCTGACGTTGGTCGGTGTCGGTGCGTCCCACGTGAGGGTGGCGATCGAGCCGGCGATGGTCGCCTTGAGATTCAGTGGCTCCGAAGGTGTCCCCGTGCTGCCCGTTGTGGTGACCTCGTCATAGGCCGAATAGGGTCCCACCACCGCCGCAGCGTTGATCGCGGCGACACGATAGTACACGGTGGTGCCCCGAGGGGGATTCTGGTGCGTGTAGCTGGTAACCGTGCCGGTGTTGGGCACGAGCACGGTCCACTCCGTGAGGTGGGGGCGATAGAAAAACTGGATCCGGTAGCCGGTGATCGGGCTCTCGCCGGGCAACTGCGTCGGAGCTGTCCAGGTGAGATGGACCGAAGTCCCGGCAGCGTTCGCCACCAGATTCTGCGGTTGCCCAGGCATCTGAGGCAACGGCATGCCCGCGGCCGCCGCGGGAACGCACGGAATCCAACACGCCACCGCGGTGGCAACCATGAGGAAGCGGGCCGGCCGGCCCAGTCTGTTCCAGATCATCCTGCTGCCTCCTTCCGCGCGGTGGAAAAGACGTGTGCGCGTCTGTGTGTTACCCGGCATGTAAAGTTTCCCTGAAGTCGGCATGTAAAATGTCCCACA
>JAPPHB010000068.1 GCA_028821195.1 Gammaproteobacteria bacterium | reverse complement strand
ATGATCGAACATCACGAGGATCTCGACGAGATCATCGTCTGGGACCGCGCCGCGTGGAAGAGCATGATCCAGGCCGGACGCTGGGGGGCGCTCTGGCGTGCGCTTCGGGAACTTCGCGCGAGGCTTCGGGCGCCCGGATTCGATATCGCTCTCGATCTGCAGGGGCTCCTGCGCAGCGGATGGGTGGCGTGGCTCTCGGGCGCCCCCGTGCGCATCGGGCTGGGCTCGAAGGAGGGCAGCTGGATGCTGATGACCGGCACCGTCCCCCGCCACGGCACGGCCCCCGGGAGCACCAGCCTGCAGTACCCGTACTTCGCGGACGCCCTCGGGCTCCCGAGCGAGGCGCTGGCGCTGCACCTGGTCCTCAGCGACGGGGAGGAGGACTTCGCCGCGCGCTTCATCGCCGACCATGGTCTTGAGGGAGGCTACGCGGCGCTCGCCCCCTTCACCACCCGGCCCCAGAAGCACTGGTTCGAGGACCGCTGGGGCGAGATCGCCGGGCGGATCCGTGCGGAATTGGGCCTTCCCGTGGTCATTCTGGGCGGACCCGTGGATCGCGAAGCCGCACGGCGCATCGCCGCCGCCGGTGTGGAGCCCACGGGCCCGGGTCGGGCCAGCGGCGTACCGGACGAAGGGCGGGCGGGAGACGAGAACACGGGCGCCGGCTCGCCTCCCCCGATCATCGACCTGACCGGCCGCACGCGCCTCGGCGAAGCGGCGGCCGTGGTGAGGCACGCCGGGCTCTTTCTGGGGGTGGACACCTGCCTTTCGCACGTTTCGGTCGCGTTCCGCCGGCCCTCCGTGCTCCTCTTCGGATCGAGCATCCCCTATCGCGAAGCACCGCACGCGCGGGCCCGCATCGCGCTGGAGCTCCAACCCTGCGCGCCCTGCGGCAACCGGCCCACATGCGATGGCGCCTTCTGGTGCATGCAGGCGCTCGAAGTGGACGAGGTGTTCGACCTGGCGAAGACGGTGGCCCAACAGCGCTGATCCACCGCTCCGGCGGCACGCGCGGACCGCGTGCGGCCCGGGCGTCGCGCGCCATCGACATCCGCGAAGCAACCCCCGCCGAGCCCCTTTCGCGCCGGGCGCTCTCCTGCATCTATTAGGTGTCCGACGGCGTCGCCCCGGCGTCCTTCCCTCCCGACCCCAGCGCCGAGCCGCCCTTGTCCTTCGTCCATCTCCACTGCCACTCGGAGTTCTCCCTTCTCGACGGCGCCAACCGCATCACCGACCTCGTCCGCAAGGCGAAGGAGTTCGAGATGCCCGCGCTGGCCCTCACCGACCACGGGTGCCTCTTCGGGGCCTGGACCTTCCGCAAGGCGGCGGAGAAGGAGGGCATCCGGCCCATCATCGGCATGGAGGCCTACGTGGCTCCCGGCGACCGGCGCCACAAGGAGCCGATGCGCGTGGGCGGGCGCGAGATCAGGAAGCCGTACTACCACCTCGTGCTGCTCGCCCGCGACCGCGAGGGCTACCAGAACCTGATCAAGCTCTCATCGATTGGCTATCTGGAGGGCTTCTACTACAAGCCGCGCATCGACCGCGAGGTGATCGCGCGGCATTCGGGCGGGCTGATCTGCACCTCCGCGTGCATGGCGGGGGAAGTGGCGCGCCGGCTGACCGACGGCGACCGGGAGGCGGCGCGCGAGGCGGCGGAGTGGCACGCCAACGTCTTCGGCGACCGGTACTTCCTGGAAGTGCAAGGGCACGACACCCCTGGCCAGGACGCGGTGAACGAGAAGGTCTTCCGGCTCGCCGGAGAGACCGGGCTGCCCGTGGTGGCCAGCAATGATGCTCACTTTCTGCACGCCGAGGACCATAGCGCGCACGACATCCTCCTCTGCATCGGGCTCGGAAAGGACCACGACGACGAGAACCGGATGCGCTACGACGAGGGGCTCTACTTCAAGTCGGGCCCCGAGATGGCCGAGCGCTTTCCGGACCACCCCGAAGTGCTCGAGAATACGCTCGCGATCGCCGATCAGGTTGATGTCTCTTTTGAAAAGAAGTACTTCCTGCCCGAGTTTCCCATTCCCGGGGACCATGCGGACAGTGACGGCTATCTGCGGCATCTGAGCATCGAGGGGGCGAAGCAGCGCTACGGCGATCCGCTTCCCGACGAGGTGCGCGCGCGCCTTGACTATGAACTCGACGTCATCGCGGAAACGGGCTACGCGGGATATTTCCTCATTACCTGGGACTTCATGCGCTGGGCCCGCGAACACGGCGTTCCGGTCGGGCCCGGACGGGGCTCCGCCGCCGGTTCGCTGGTGGCCTACTCGCTCTGGATCACGAATATCGACCCCCTCGAGTTCGGACTCCTCTTCGAGCGCTTCCTGAATCCGGAGCGCAAGGAGATGCCGGACATCGACATCGACTTCTGCTTCGAGCGCAGGGGCGAGGTGATCGACTATGTGCGGCGCAAATACGGCCGCGATGCCGTGGGACAGATCATCACCTTTGGCACCATGAAGTCGCGCGCGGTGGTGCGGGATGTGGGCCGGACTCTCGGCTTCAAGCCGAGCGAGACCGACCGCATCGCGAAGATGATCCCCAATCAGCCGGGCCAGGCGCTGACCATCGCGCAGGCGCTGGAGAAGATATCCGACGTGAGGGAGTTGTACCGGACGGACGAGCGCTATCGGAAGCTCTTCGACTATTCGCGCACCCTGGAGGGACTGAGCCGGCACGCGTCGGTGCACGCCGCGGGGGTGGTGATCGCGCCCGGGCCGCTCTCCGACTATGTGCCCGTGTGCGTCCAGTCGCGGGGCAGCGGGGTGCGCGGGAACGGCGCGGCCCAGGCGCCGGCGAAACAGGGACAGTCACGCGACGGCCCCGCGGATGACGTGGACGTGGTCACGCAGTATGACATGAACTGCGTGGACGACGCCGGCATGCTCAAGATGGACTTTCTGGGGCTCCGGACCCTTACCATCATCCACGACGCCGTCGAACTGGTGAAGGCGAAGTACGGGGCGCTGCGGCACCCGGAAACGGGCGCGGTCTATCCGACCATGGACGACGTTCCCCTGGACGACGCGCGTGTCTATGAGATGCTTGCGCGCGGGGGCACCTCCGGCGTGTTCCAGTTCGAGTCCGCGCTGGCCACGGGAAAGCTGCGAGCCATGCGTTGCGACCGCTTCGAGGACCTGGTCGCCACCAACGCCCTGATCCGGCCCGGTCCCCTCGACTCCGGAATGACCGACGTCTATATCCGGCGCAAGCTGGGACAGGAGAAGGTCACCTATCCGCATCCCGAGCTGGAGGAACTGCTCGAGCCCACCTACGGCATCATCGTCTATCAGGAGCAGGTGATGCGCATCGTGAATATCCTCGCGGGATATTCGCTGGGCGAGGCCGATGTCGTGCGCAAGGCGGTGGGAAAGAAGATTCCGGAGCTGATTCGCGCCGAGCTGGCGACCTTCCGGCAGCGCGCCACCGGCAAGGGGGTGGACCCGCAGGTCGCCGGGGAACTCGCCGACCAGATCGAGACCTTCGGCCGCTACGGCTTCAACCGCGCGCACAGCGCCGGATACTCGCTCCTTTCCTATCACACCGCGTGGCTCAAGTGCCACTACCCCGCCGAGTTCATGGCGGCGCTGCTCTCGTCGGTGCTCTCGAATACCGACCAGGTCGTGAAGTACATTCTCGAGAGCCGCGAGCTGCACCGCTCCATTCCGGGACTCGAGGAGCCCATCGAGCTGCTGCCGCCGGACGTGAACGAGTCGGGGTGGAAGTTTACGGTTACGGGGGGCGCCCAGATTCGATTCGGGCTCGGCGCGGTGCGCGGGGTCGGGGCGGCCGCGGTCGAGTCGGTGCTGGCGGCGCGGGCGGAGGGCGGGCGTTTCGAGACGCTGTTCGATTTCCTGGATCGCATCGACACACGCGCGCTCAACAAGCGGGCCTGCGAGGCGCTGATCGCGGCGGGGGCGCTCGACGCCTTCGGACACCGGGCCCAGTTGGTGGCCGGACTGGACATCGCCTACGCCGACGTGAACGCGCGCCAGGCGGATCGGGAGGCCGGCCAGGAATCGCTCTTCGGAGGACTGGAGGAGGTCGACGATCCGGCGCCGGAGCTTCCCGCCGTCCGCGAGTGGCCGGAACGCAAGCGGCTGGCCCAGGAGAAGGAGGCGCTGGGCTTTTTCATCTCGGGCCATCCGCTGGACCGCTTCAGCGATGCCGTGCACGTCTTCCGGGGGGTGAACACCTCGACGCTGGGCCGGCACGCGAACGCCTCCGTAGAGATACCCTGCGTCGTGACCCAGGTGCAGCGGCAGATCTCGCGCAGGGACAGCTCGGAGTGGGGGCGGATCACCATCGAGGACTTCCACGGCACCGCGCAGGTGCTCGCTTTCCGCGACGCCTGGGCGGCCGGCAGGGAGACCCTGCAGCAGGATGCGGTGGTGCTCATCCGGGGCAAGGTGTCGGGCAGGGAGCGCGACGAGGACGACCCGCCGATCTTCCTCGACGAGGTGGAGGTGCTGAACGACGTCCTCACGTCCGGGCGGCTGGCGTTGTGCATTGCGCTGGATGGGAAAGCCGAAGTCCCGGAAGACGCCTTCGCCAGGGCGAAGAAGATGCTCGGGGAACGTCCCGGAGACGCCCCGGTGGAAGTGCTATGGCGGCCGGGCAATGGGGAGCGCGACCGGCGGTTGCGCTCCAGGACGCTGAGGGTGGATCC
>JAPPHB010000113.1 GCA_028821195.1 Gammaproteobacteria bacterium | reverse complement strand
CCGCCAGGGTCGTTCTCTCCGAGGAGGAGTACCGGGCGATGCTCGGGGTGTCCCGGCAGGTGGACTGGCGGTTCCACGTCGCGTTCGTGCTCGCCCATGAGACCGGGCACCGGATCGGGGCCATCCGCAACCTGAGGTGGTCAGATATCGACTTCGAGGGCCGGGAAGTGCGGTGGCGGGCGGAACACGAGAAGACGGGCTACGAGCACGTCACGCCGATGACGGACGAAGCGGTGGCGGTGTTGGAGGAGGCGCGGGAAGCGAACCCCGGTAGCGGGGAGAAGCTGATCCTGCCCGCCTCGAAGGATCCCTCGGCTAGCATCGGCAGGGGACGGACCGGCGTTTGGTGGCGCAAGGCGGAGCGGCTCGCGGGACTGGAGCCGAAGGCGCGGCGGGGCTGGCACTCGCTGAGGCGGAAGTTTGCCAGCGACCTGATGGACCTGCCGCTCAAGGTGCTGTGCGAGTTGGGCGGCTGGAAGGAAGCCCAGACGGTTTTGCGCTGCTATCAGCAGGCCGACGCGGTACAGCTTAGGAAGGCTCTGGACAGCCGCCCGAGGGTCCGCGCCTGACCCGAAACGAATCGGCGGGAGTCAATCAGCGGGAATCCGCCCGCCGAATCCCGTAAGCTGCACGATCACAACGACATGTGAATCCGAATGCTCATGTCGCGTAGGCATGCCATCCAAATGCCACCTCGTGATCGCCAACCCGCCCTATACCCGCGCGGGCGGACCCGGAGACGAGAAGAACACGGTGTGGAATCCCATCTTCGGGTCGCTCCTCGACAAGCGGGACGCAGAGAGGATGAAGGACGCGCTGCGGAAGACCCTCAACGGGACGGCAGCAAGTCTCTATGCGGGGCTGGGATCGGCCTTCGTCGTGCTCGCCGACGAGGCGCTGGACATCGGGGGACGCTTGGCGTTTGTGCTTCCGGCGACGGTACTCACCGGCAGCCGCTGGGCACCGATCCGGCGTCTTCTGCTGTCCAAGTACGCGGTGGAATGGGTGGTCGTGAGTCACGACCTGCGGAACCGAAGCGCGAAGAAGGGGCTGCCCGGACGGCGGCTGGTATCGTTCTCCGAGTCCACGCGCATCGCCGAAGTGCTGATCGTAGCGACCCGGCGGCGGAAAGGTGATCCCACAGACAATCGGGCGTACTTTGTGAATCTGTTGCGGAATCCGGACGAGCCGATCGAGGCGCTGGCGTTGACCCGGAAGCTTCTGGCTATGCGCGAAGGCTTCGTGCCGCTTGAGCCCGCCGCGATCGGCATAGGGGAAACGACGTGGGGGAATGCCGTCTCGGTTCCGCAGGGGGACCTGCCGTTGGACGGCGGCCCGTGGTCGCTCGCGGCCTTCGTGCAACCGGGGCTGGCATTGATCGCAAAGCGCATTGCGTTGGGCAAGCAGGGCGGGCTCGGTTCGGTTCCGATCGCGGAGCTCGGAAAGCTGGCGGACTTCGGACCCTACGAGATGCAGATCAAGAACCCGAAGCAAGGTCTCTTCACCATCCGGGAACGTCCGCTAGGAGCGACCGACCCGGAATGGGAACTTCGCGCGGGATTCCCGGCGCTGTGGCGACACAAGGCGTTTCGGAACAAATCTTTGGAAGCGCGCGCCGACTCACGGCTTGAGCGGCGGGCCGACCGCGGAAGGAGCGATCAAGATCGGATGCTGGCCCAGCAAGCACGACTGCAACTCGCACGCGAACTTGGCATGGCTCCCCAGCGAGTGGCTGCCGTGATAACTGACACGCCGATGCTCGGGGTGAGATCGTGGACATCAGTTCTCCCCCGCAGTCCGGCCCCGGGCAAGAACGAAGCGCTGTGCCTATGGTTGAACTCCACCCTCGGACTGCTCCTGCGAATCATGCACGGCAACCGGCCCTACCTGGGCCGCTCGGCCGTGCCCACGGAACTCGCCAGCACCATGCCCGTGCTCGATGTGGATCGCCTGTCGAACGGCCAACTTGCCGCCGCCACCGCCGTCTACGCCGACCTTAAGCACCGCGAGCTTCAGGGCTTCAGCGCGCTGGCCGCTGATCCCGTCCGGCGCAAGATCAATGAGCGCCTCTCCCGCGAGGTGCTTGGCATCGATCCTGGGATCGTGGCGGACATCACCCGCAAGTTGGCCTTGGAGCCGACGCTGCACGCCCGGCACTGACGTCGGCGTTGGTGCGGCCAGGCCACTCGACTAACGGCCAGCGGCATTTCACGCCAGCTCGCCACGAGCTTCTCCTCGTCTGCTCGCCTATTGAGTGATCAGTTGCCGCAGTTTCTCGACTCGACCTCCTCGCCCACCGGGGACTTTCTGGCGAGGGGGGCCTTGGACCTTCTACCGGCAGGCCGGCGATCCATTCTGGATGCTAAGAGGACCTACAACTCCTTCTTCGCGCGAAGGACGTCGTAGTAGTCAGAGCCCGTCATCGCGCAATCCACCAACCTCCTGAATTCCGAAGCCGTGAGTCGGCATTGACGGGCCATTGCACCGATGAGCGTCTTGTTGATGTCGGTATCGGAGGAGTGGGAAGTCCACGTGGTTATGTGTGTCTTGCATCCGTCCCCGTAGTAGTGGAGTACACGATGACTCTTGTCTTTCCTAACGAACCCCTTGGAGAGAAGTGCTGCCTCGATGTCCTTCTTCTTGAGAGTTCGAGCCACGATTGAGTTAGCGCGGCGAAAGGTACAGGAACGCCAAGACGAAATCCCGCAGCCGATTCCCTTCTTCCGTGTACTCACTCGGCGAATCGTCGATCATCGCCTCAGCCAGCTCTCGGGCGTAATTCATCAACATCTCTTCGGCCTTGGCGATGGAGTCCCCGTATCCCATCAGACTCCACTTGTGGTGGCTGACAACAACGCCGAGTTCGTCATCAAGCTCCACGTTGAATCTCTCTCCCAGGAGTTGGATCGACGGGACGGCCTGCCGAAGACCCTCTGGAAGATCCAACATGAAATCATCACCCTGGCCGGTATCGTCGGCCCCGACGGCAAGTGCGCCTGCCATACGAATTGGCTGCGGGCGTCGAAACTCGCGTGCATAACCCGTCTGGTCCTGCATCTGCGGAATCAGGTTGGCGACGTCAGACGCCTCGGTGGTCTCTGGAAACCGTGAGGCGATCTCCGAAGATGGGGTGAGCTTCGAGAACTGCGTGACGAACTCAAGGGACGGGTTGCTGGCCTGAACTGTCATTTGGGGTCATCCTTGGAGGTTCGCTAGCGCTTGGACTCCGTGGTTCCTTAGCCATTCCCCTATCGAGACTGCTGCCTTCGGGGTAAGGACGAGAGTAGCCTGGATCTCTCTCTTGGCATCTCCTCTCTTGATCTCACGGGTTTGCCGAGCTCCGCCATCGGCGTTCAGTTCGAGTTCTGCAATGCTAGGCACCGTCGCGTGTTCCACGAACAGGTGAACGATCACGTTGTGGCTGTCGGGTGAGGGTCCACCGAAAGCTCCCGTGGCGGCAAGCGTCGGCTTGCCGGGGCGTTCTTCGTAGTAGACCGATGCGGTTTGCTGTTGTTGGTCGGCCATTGCTTTCCGTTGTCGGGGGACGAGGGGGGGGCGCACGTTGCCGTCGGAGGGGGGCCTCACGGAGGAAGGACAGCTAGCATAACCACCTCCCCCAGGGGCGGTCAACCGCCCCCATCCAAGGTGACACGCGGTTGATTACCCGGGATGGAACCCGCTTGTTTCCCAGTGTTCCGCCGCCGATTTGCGAGTGTCCCTTGGGAACCAGCAATCCTGCTCAGTCGAATGCCGCACTAGGGTACTTTCTGCTCAAAACCAATCCGTTCCCCCGTGGGATTTCTTACGGGATACGACAAGATGAGATTTATGTAAGCTGCGTATCTACAAAACGTTACAAATCACAGAGACGGAGGCGTGGTCTCTCGAAATCGAGGCAAGAAGCGTCGGCGATAGCTTCCGCTTCTCGATTCTCCGTGCCGTGGGTTGGCGGCCTCGTCCTTCGCTCAACAGCGACCGAGCCACAACTCGGACTGCTCGCATCGCCAATCCGGTCCGATGTAGCCAAGAATCCGATTCACGCTGCCGTCGAAGGCTCGGTGCTGGTGGCGCCGGGCTACGGCATCCGCGCCTTGGCATGTGGAGTCCGCCACCGTCGGCGAGCCCGTTGGTATTCCCGAGGAACCGGGCCGCTCCGCTTCGTCCCTCCGCCTCGATCCGGTCCTCACGACGGTCCGTCCCAAAGCACTGCTGCAATGGGCGCTGACCGGCATTGGCGGCCTTTTCGTTGCCCCGGCTGGATTGAAACCCGTTGCGGGTCAAGTTCGTAAGATGTTGTCCTTCGGCTGACCGAAGCGTGAAGGGCAGCACGACCAAACGAGGCGAAACACCGGAGGAGAAGCGTAGTCAGATTGATCCACCCCACGGCCGAGTTGGTGCCCCTGCCCATCGGCAGGTGCGCTGGCGGTATCAGTCGTCACTCCGGCTTTGGGGGTACATGGATGGCCCGGCATCGCTAGCCTCCGTCCCACCGCCGGCCGAGTTCTGCGAGGCCCGCTGAACGGCTCCGCCGGAGCGCTCGCGGGGGTGCTCCGCCGCCGGGTGGGCGGCGGCCAGCGACGACCTTGGGACAGGGCGCCGCAGGGCTTGTCGGACGCCGCTAAGGCGGGGAAGCCAGCCTACCCCTTGTCATACAATGGGGCTGGGGGGGGGGGGGGGGGGGGGGGGGGGGGG
>JAPPHB010000095.1 GCA_028821195.1 Gammaproteobacteria bacterium | reverse complement strand
TGAATCTAAACCAGATCGCCCGCGCCTTGAACTCCGGGGCCTCTGCACCCGACGGCACGCTGGAGGCGGTCGAGCGGGTGGGCGAGCTTGCTGCCGGTCTCCTGAGCGGCGAGGCGCTGGACCGGTGATCCCGAAGATCAACGGACTGGGGCGCTCGTTCGCCGGGGTCGCGGCGTACTGCCTCCACGACGCCCCGGAGCCGGACGACCGCCGCCCGAGGACATCGGAGCGGGTCGGGTGGGCCGACACCCGGAACCTCGCGACGTTCCGGCCGGAGCGGGCCGCGCGGCTGATGGCCGCGACCGCGAAGGCGGCCCCCGACCTCAAGCGGCTGGCGGGCGGATCGCCGGGAGGCCGGAAGCTGGCGAAGCCGGTCCTGCACTACTCGCTCAGCTGGGCTCGGGACGAGACGCCCGGCAAGGGGGAGATGAGCCGGGCGGTGGACGAGAGCTTGGAGGCGCTGGGGCTGGAGGGCCACGAGGCGCTGATCGTCGCGCACGAGGACACGCGGCACCCGCATGTCCACGTGATCGCGAACCGGGTCGATCCGGAGACCGGGAAGGCGGCGAAGCTCGGAAACAGCAAGCTCCGGCTGTCGCGCTGGGCCGAGGGCTACGAGCGGGAACAGGGCCGGATCCGGTGCGAGAGGCGGGTCGAGAACAACGAGCGGCGGCGGGCGGGCCAGCAGGTGGTGCGCAACCCGTCGGAGCGGCCCCGACACTGGGCACGCGTCCGGCGCGAGGGGATGCAGCCCGAGCGGGCGCGGCGGGCCAGGAAGCCGCGCCGTGAGGATCAGGTCGACATGGAGGCATGGCGGCATGGCGAGGCGGACGCTTGGGAGACGGTCGCGGACGGGCGCGAGTACAGCTTCCAGCACCTTGAGACCCGGGCGCGGAAGGAATGGGCCGAACTGCACAAGCGGCAGGAGGAGATGCGGCAGCGGCTCGACCGAGAGAGCCGCACCATGCTCGGTCGGCTCCGGATCTGGCGGCTCGATCGTTCGCTCAGGGAACTGGCCGGGGCGATCCGGGGCCGGCAGGATCTGGTCGAGGGCTGGCGCGAGGATCTCGACCGGTATCACAGGGACGAGCGGGCCGAGTTGGGCAAGGCACACGGGGAGAGAGCCCGGGAGATCGAGCGCGGTTGGGGCAAGTTCTATCGAAATAGGCTGGTGGAGGCGGAGCGCCGCGCATGGTCGGTACGGAAGACCATGAGGGAGAGGGAGCGCGAACAGACACGGGAGCGGGAGCGCGAACGGACCATCACCCGCATTGTCGTACCGCGACCGCCCCGGCCGCGAGGCCCCGAGCGTGGCGGGGGAGGTTTTGAGCGATGATTCTAGATTTCGGTCTTGGACCGGTTGAACCAAGCCCGCCAGCGGAAGCTATCTTGTCGGAAGGTGCCGTGTTTCTGAAGCGATCTCACCCCCGAGAAGGGATGACACAGCCAAGATGAGGTCCGTAGCGTACATCGAAACATCGGTCGTCAGCTATCTGACGGCTCGCCCGTCGCGCGATGTCGTGATGATGGCCCGGCAGCAGGTAACTCGCGAATGGTGGCGGACCGCCCCGGAAAGATTCCAACTCGTCGCTTCGGAACTCGTGATTCGCGAAGCAAGGCAAGGAGATCCGAATGCCGCTCGGGACCGGCTGATGAGGCTCGAAAGGGTGGCGCTCCTCGATGCGACCGAAGAGGCCGAGCAACTGGCGCGCGAACTCATCGCCGCCGGCGCGGTCCCTCCCCACGCTGCGGTGGACGCCGCCCACATCGCCATCGCCGTTACGAACCGTGTCCATTATCTTGTGACTTGGAACTTCCGCCACATTGCCAATGCCGCCATGCGGTCCCGGATTGAGTGGACTTGTCGGAGCGAGGGTTACGAGCCTCCCGTCATCTGCACTCCCAACGAACTGATGGAGGTCAGCCATGGAGACCAATAGGGACGCCCGTATGATCGCCGCGGTGCGCGCCCTAGGGGACGACCGGGTGATAGCTGGGGTCCGGGCAGCGCGAGACACATACGCGGCGATGCACGGACACGACATCGCAGCCATTTTCGAGGACGTTCGCGCCTTCCAGGAGACTTCGGGCCGCGAGTACGTCCGCAACGTCGAGCGGCTGGCCCAAGCAGCAGCACCGATCGCAGCGCAGGTTTCGGAAGCCGCGCGGCAAATGGCGCGTTCGCTCGGCCCTGCCATGGATGCGCTGAATGCATGGTCCGCTGCCGCCGCGCCCTTTCGGGAGGAATTCGAACGAACCGCCAAGGCGGCGGCCGCAGCTATGGAGCGGATTCGGCCTGCTCTGAAGCAGTTCTACGAGAGGAAGCAAACCCACGACGCTCTGAACAAAGTCGGCTGGCTTCCCCATTATTCCGTACCCCACCGGCTTGTAGCAGGATGCGAAGGCGACCGTGCTCTGCTGGATAGCCGCGTCGCCGAACACTACCGCACCCGCTGGACTAAGATTCGTGACAACATGGAGTTGGATCTCGCGACATATCACATCGACGATGAAGCGAGGGCGACGTTCCGGGAGGCTCTCATGGCCCACGAGTCTGGACTGTACCGGTGCATCTGCCGGCTGTTATTTCCAGAAATCGAGCGGATCATCGGTGCCGGACACCGTTCAGGACCGATGATTGAGACACTGCTTGCATCGGGAGAGCCGACCAAGCTTGACGCCAGAGAGATGTTCGATTGGGTCATGCTCGAACGCATTCGAGAGCACGCCTACGAGCAGGTATGGACCGAGGGCGAGCGGGAGAGATTCGAGCGGGATCCGGTCCCGAACCGTCATGCCGCCATCCATGGCCAAGTGGCATATTCGACGCACAAGCACAGCATGAACATGCTGATCATGACTGACTACGTGTTCCGGATCTTGCCTCCGCTCGATGATTCCCACACGTAGTTGGCGGCGGTTCTGTCGGGCGGCCGGACGGGCTCACCGTCTTCGCCGCTTCAGCTTCTTGATCCCGACGCCCAGCGGCGCGCGCATCGTCTCGTAGAGCATGAAGAGGTGCTCAGCGCGTTCGCGTTCAGAGGCGAAGCCCCGAGCGCGGTAGAGCCGATCCACGGCGCGGTCGAGCGCCCCGTGGGCGCGTCGGAGACCGGGCGGCATGAGATCGGGGTCGTAGAGGTCCGCCAGCGTCGCGTCAGGAAAGGTCGCGCGTGAGTCGAGGACCGCCTGCGCCAATGACTCAAGCTTATCGTTGTTGGCCGAACGGGTGGGCGTCGGAAAGGTGTTGTAGACGACACCGACCGAGTACATGTAGTCGCTCTTCATCCGGCCCGTCACCGCCCGCATCCATGCCATGTGCATGGCAGAGGTCAGGAGTGCGAACTCGCCGAGAGTCGCGTCGGGGAGGATTCGTAGCTTCTCGCTGGGGATGGCCGGGGGTTCCAGCCATCCGATGGGCACGTACTCGCGTCGTTCCGAACTAACCTGAGGGATGATCAGGAACGGGGCTTCCGGTACTACGGTTACCCCGTAGGATCGGGGAAAGTCTGCGAGCCGTCGTGTCGCAACCCGCTTGCTTTTCTCCCGGAACGTCCGAACGGCGCGAAGCCTTTCGCGAACCGCGGGCAGTTCACGCAGTTCCTGAGGCGGGATGTCCGCCGTATGGAGGATCCAGCGGTCTTGTCGACGGATGAATTCGCGCGATCCTGGAAAGGGCCTGAAATACGGTTCGGCTTCTGGTTCCCGAACCAGAAACGAGGACTTCGCTTCACTTGAGAAAGTGAGATTGCCATTCTCAAGAGGCTGGGTTCCGGTGATCAACTTCTTCATGCCATTGATGGGGCTGCTCTCCTCCCGCACGGTCAGGTGTGGATCGCCAACCCCTCCAGCGTCGAACAGATAGGGTGAGAGCACCGCGTGCCGGGTTTCCTCGGGATCCCCGTTGATGTCGGGATAGCTGAACAGGCGCTTCCTCCCAGGCACCGCATCGCGGCCATCGAGTCCGAGGATAACCACATGCACATGGGCCTTTCCGCGCGCGTCAGATCCCCATGCGAAGGTCCGGTGAGCGAAGGCAATCTCTAGTTTGCAGCGGTCGAAGAGGATCGGCCACAACTGAGCCACCTGCTCCCCTTGGGTGATCGAATTCGTGGCCACGAACCCGATCCGGATGCGCGTGTCTTTGGCGTACTCTCCCGCCTTGATGAACCACGCGGTCACATAGTCGAGCGTGCCGCCCGTCCCGCCGAGGGCCGCGATCCTCCGCACCTGAGAGCGCTGGGCCGTGCTCTGGAACTTCGCGCCCCCGAACGGCGGATTGCCGAAGACGAACGAGCACTGCTCGACCGGCAGCAAGTCAGTCCAGTCCATCTCCAGCGCGTCCCCGTGGACGATGTGCGGAGAAGTCTCAAGCGGAATCCGCGTGTACGTCTGCCCGAACTCCAAGCTCAGACGGTTGTTCATGATGTGGTCCATCATCCACATCGCGGTCTCCGCGATACGGACGGGAAACTCGCCGATCTCGATTCCGTGAAACTGGTCCACATTGACGAGGGACAGTTCTGCCGCCAGCACGTCCAACTGCCGGTCGTCCTTTCGGTGAAGCTCCTTCAGCACCTCGATCTCAAGCTCCCGCAACTCGCGGTAGGCGATGATGAGGAAGTTCCCGCACCCGCACGCCGGGTCAAAGAAGGTCATCCGCCCGAGCTTCTCCTGAAACCGGCCGAGGTCGGCCCGGCGGCGGCTGTCCTTCCGGGCCTTCAGTCGCTCGAACTCGGACCGAAGATCGTCCAGAAACAGCGGCCCGATCACCTTCAGGATGTTCTTCTCGGTC
>JAPPHB010000107.1 GCA_028821195.1 Gammaproteobacteria bacterium | reverse complement strand
CGGCGACGCTGGACAACAGCAAGCTCCGGCTGTCGCGCTGGGCCGAGGGCTACGAGCGGGAACAGGGCCGGATCCGGTGCGGGCGGAGGGTCGAGAACAACGAGCGGAGGCGGGCGGGCCAGCAGGTGGTTCGAGGCCCGTCGGACCGGCCGCGCCACTGGGCGCGCGTCCGCCGCGAAGGGATGCAGCCTGGGCGGGCGCCGCGGGCGAGGAAGCCGCGCCGCGAGGATCAAGTCGACATGGAGGCATGGCGGCATGGCGAGGCGGAGGCTTGGGAGACGGTCGCGGACGGGCGCGAGTACAGCTTCCAGCACCTTGAGACCCGGGCGCGGAAGGAATGGGCCGAACTGCACAAGCGGCAGGAGGAGATGCGGCAGCGGCTCGACCGGGAGAGCCGCACCGTGCTCGGGCGGCTCAGGATCTGGCGGCTCGATCGCTCGCTGCGGGAACTGGCCGGGGCGATCCGGGGCCGGAAAGATCTGGTCGAGGGCTGGCGCGAGGATCTCGACGGGTATCACAGGGACGAGCGGGCCGAGTTGGGCAAGGCACACGGCGAGCGCGCCCGGGAGATCGAGCACGGTTGGGGCAAGTTCTATCGAAACAGGCTGGTGGAGGCGGAGCGGCGCGCATGGTCGGTGCGCGCGACCATGAGGGAGAGGGAGCGCGAACAGACACGGGAGCGGGAGCGGGGGCGGACCGTCACCCGCATTGTTGTCCCGCGACCGCCCCGAACCCGAGGCCCCGAGCGCGGCGGGGGAGGGTTCGAGCGGTGAGCCTCGATGTCGGCATCCCGATGAGCTTCAGGATGGTCGTCTCCCTCCATGCGCGACCGGGCGGCGGAGCATTAGCTTGAGGGGTCTCATCCGGCGACCGATGCTTCGGGCGCTGGAGATGCCCAGAACGCGCCAGAGGAGGACTCATTGCCACGGCTCCACTTCAAGGGAAAGGTCTTCGTCGAGAACCACCACCTTGCCGTGCCGTTCCACGAGCTTCTTCCGGTACGAGAGAAGGGCCTGGGCGAGAAGGCGAGCCTGCGCGACAACCTGATCATCCACGGCGACAATCTGGCCGCCCTGAAGTCCTTGCTGCCCACCTACCACGGCAAGGTGAAGTGCGTCTACATCGATCCGCCATACAACACGGGCAACGAGGGCTGGGCCTACAACGACAACGTGAACTCGCCCCTGATGCGGGACTGGCTGGGCCGGGTGGTGGACCGCGACGACCTGACCCGCCACGACAAATGGTGCTGCATGATGATGCCGCGCCTCAAGCTCCTCCGAGAACTGCTCCGGGAGGACGGGGCGATCTTCGTGTCCATCGACGACAACGAGGTGCACCATTTGCGGTCTCTGATGGACGAGGTGTTCGGCGAGGAGAACTTCTTGGCCACCGCCATATGGCAGAAGGTCTTTTCTCCGAAGAACACCGCGAAGTACTTCTCGGAAGACCACGACTACGTGATGGCCTACGCTCGCCGAATCGAGGCATGGCAACCCAACCTGATCGAGCGCGGTGAGCGGGCCGTCAAGCGATACAAGAATCCTGACGACGACCCTCGGGGGCCTTGGTCCTCCAGCGACCTGACGGCCCGGAATTTCTACAGTCAGGGTACCTATGAGGTCACCAGCCCTTCCGGCAAGAAATTCAAGCCTTCGGTCGGTAACTACTTTCGCGTGTCCCCCGAGAAGTTTGCCGAGTTGGATGAGGACCGGCGAGTCTGGTGGGGGAAGAATGGCAACAACATGCCCCGCCTGAAGCGGTTTCTCTCGGAGGTGAAGAAGGGAGTCGTCCCCCAGACCCTTTGGCTTCACACCGATGTCGGCAACACGCAGGAGGCGAAGAAGGAACTGGTTTCGACGCTCCAGTTCGAGCGATCCGAAGACGTATTCAACACCGTGAAGCCGTCTCGCCTCGTCCGCCGCATCCTCCAGATCGCAACCGACCCCGACTCCATCGTCCTCGATTCCTTCGCGGGTTCCGGCACCACGGCCCACGCCGTCCTCGCGCAGAACCGGGAGGACGGTGGCAACCGGCGGTTCATCCTCGTGGAGTGTGAGGACTACGCCGACAGCATCACCGCCGAGCGCGTCCGGCGGGTCATTCAAGGGGTTCCGGGCGCAAAGGACGACGCCCTCAAGGCTGGCCTCGGGGGCACGTTCAGCTACTTCGAGCTTGGCCGTCCAATGCAGCAGGAGTCGCTCCTCGACGGCTCCCACCTGCCTTCCTGGGAGAAGCTCGCGGGATACATCTTCTTCACCGCGACCGGGCAGGAGTTCGACCCAGCCGAGACCAACCCGGACACCGGGTTCGTCGGGCGCACCGCGTCCCACGATGTCTTCCTTTTCTACCAGCCGGATGTCGACACGCTCAAGAGTCTCGCGCTCTCGCTGGCCGAGGCCCGCGCCCTGCCGGAAGGGGGATCGCGAAGGAGGCTCGTCTTCGCGCCCACCAAGTACCTGGATCGCGATTTCCTTCACCAGTACCGGATCGATTTCCAGCAGTTGCCCTTCCAGATCTACGAAGCGATCGACAGGCTGGAACGATGATCCTGAAGGAATACCAGAAGCGTACGGTCGCGACGGTCCGCAGCTTCGTCACGGAGTTGGCGAAGTGGCGGGCCGAGGACGCGGAGGCGCGGAAACACAACCCGAACTGGGGTTCGGACTGGGTACAGCGAGCGTGGGATAGGACCGCAGCCGGACGGCGCTACACACCCCGCCGGGACGGGCTCGGCAAGCACCTTCCGGCCTTCTGCCTCAAGATTCCGACCGGGGGCGGCAAGACGCTGCTAGCGACGAGGGTGATCGATCTCGTGAACGCCCACTTCCGGCAGAGTCGGCGCGGGCTGGTGCTTTGGATCGTGCCCACGACGCAGATCTACAACCAGACGCTCAGGGCCCTCAAGGACCGCGACCACCCTTACCGCCAGCAACTCGACCTGTCGTCGGGACAGCGCACGCGCATCTTCGAGAAGACCACGGCTTTCGGCCCGCGCGATGTCGCCGAGAACCTCTGCGTTCTCCTGCTTATGCTCCCGTCCGCCAACCGGAAGACTAAGGACACCCTCCGGATGTTCCGCGACAGCGGAGGCTTCGACCGGTTCTTCCCCCCGGACGACGATCCGACCGCGCACGCCAAGATGCTGGAGGAACACGCCAACCTCGACACCTTCGAGCAAACGGCGGGCTTCTGGGGCCGCTACATCAAGACATCCCTCGGGAACACGGTGCGGCTGCTGCGGCCGCTCATCATCCTCGACGAGGGACACAAGGCGTACAGCGCCAACGCGAAGGCGACGCTCGAAGGATTCAACCCCTGCATGATCGTCGAGCTTTCGGCCACCCCGGCCACGGCCGCGAACGTGCTCGTCGAGATCCTGGGCCGGGAACTCAACGCCGAGGAGATGATCAAGCTCGACCTCCACATCCGGAACAAGGCGGGCGGCGACTGGCGCGGCACGCTGTTGGAGTCGGTCGAACACCGCGAAGCCCTTGAAGCCGAGGCGCGGCTTCACGAAGCCGAGTCCGGCACCTACATCCGGCCCATCTGCGTGATCCAGGTGGAACGGACCGGCAGGCAGCAAAGGAAGCCGGGGTACGTCCACACCGACGACGTGCGCGAATACCTGCTCCAGCACCCGGGAATCGCGCCGGAGCACATCGCGATCAAGACCAGCTCGAAGGACGAACTGAAGGAGGTGGACGACGTTGGCGGTCTCCTGTCACGGGATTGTCCAATCCGCTTCATCATCACCAAGCAGGCACTCCAAGAGGGCTGGGACTGCCCGTTCGCCTACGTCCTCACGATCCTCACCAACCCGATGTCGAAGACGGGGATCACCCAGCTTGTCGGCCGGATCCTGCGTCAGCCCTACGCGAGCAAGACGGGGGTGGCGCTGCTCGACGAGAGCTACGTGTTCTGCTTCAGCCGTCGCGGGAACGAGTTGCTGAAGGAGGTCAGAAGGGGATTCGGACTGGAAGGATTGCAGGGGCTCGAAGGGCGAGTGGTCCCCGACGATGGTCCCTTCCGCCCGCCGGAGAAACTGACGACTCGGCAACGGACGCGGTATCGGGCAGCCGCACGGGGTCTTGTCTTGCCCGCCTTCATGATCCGGGACTTGGACGGGTGGCGACTGGTTCACTACGAGGCGGACATCCTCTCTCGGGTGCGATGGGACGCCATCGACCTCTCGGGGCTACACGATCTGGAGTTGGGCGAGGGGAGCGCAGGAGACACCCTAGTCGTGACCAACGTCGCTGGCGACGCGTCTGTCTCGGGGCACGAAATCGCGGACAGTGGCGATGCGGGAACCACCGAAGCCTCGGGCGAAGCAGACTCGGGGAACGGTGGCGATCCGGTGGACTACTTCTTCGCGGCCAGCCATCTGCTGGACTTGGTTCCCAACCCGTGGCAGGGGCGCGATCTGGCCCGGCGCACCTTCGAAGCCCTCCTCGAACGGTATCCGGCGGCTCGCGTGGCGGCCAACCACGTCTTCGTGCTCGAAGAGCTGCGGCGTCGGGTCGAGAGAGAACGCGACCGCCTGTCGCGAGAGGTCTTCCACGGCCTGCTGGAGTCTGGAAGGATGCGTTTTCTTGTCGTCGCGGAAGAGTTCACTCGCCTGCCCGAGAAGATCGAGGTTCCGAAGGCGAAGCAGGCGAATCGGGAGGACGGGACACCCTACCAGCGCAACCTCTTCGACCGTACCACGGAAGACGATCTCAACCAGTTCGAGAACAAGGTGGCGACGTACTTGGACCAGCAGGCGCGGCTCTTCTTCTGGTACCGCAACCGCTCCCGCAAGGACTACTACGTGC
>JAPPHB010000065.1 GCA_028821195.1 Gammaproteobacteria bacterium | reverse complement strand
TGAAGCACCGGGACTGGCCGCTGGCCAAGCGGCAGGCCGACGAGTTCGCCGCCGGGTTCGTTGGCCCGGACCTGAACGGCGAGGCGGAAGCCAAGACCGACCCGCTCACGCTGGAAAAGCTGTTTGACATCTACGGTGAAGAGGTGACGCCCACGAAGGCGGAGCGGGTCCAGCGTCGGGACAGGGTCGCGACGAGGATGTTCCTCGACTTCCTGGGGCGGGACCGAAGGCCCCAAACCCTGTCCCAGCGAGACTGGGACCGCTTCATTCGGGCGCGACGGGCGGGCCGCGTCGGACCGAGCGGCAAGCCGGTGGGCGACCGAACCGTCGAATGGGACCTTACGTTCCTGATGGCGGTGCTGAATTGGGCGGCGAGGTCGAAGGACGAGCAGGGCCGCCCGCTCCTCGACAGGAACCCGCTGAAGGGTCTCAAGAAGCCCAGGGAGAAGAACCCCACCCGAGTCGTTCTCACGGAAGAGGAGTACCAGGCGCTTCTCGGCGTCTCGCGGCAGGTCGGATGGCGATTCCACGTCGCCCTCGTGCTCGCGCACGAGACCGGGCACCGGATCGGCGCGATTCGCAACCTGCGGTGGCCGGACATCGACCTCGAAGGCGGGATGGTGAGGTGGCGGGCGCAGCACGAGAAGACGGGCTACGAACACGCCACGCCGCTGACGGACGAGGCAATTGCAGTGTTGGAGGGGGCGTGGAGGATGAGCGGCGGAAGCGGAAACGGTCTGGTGCTGCCCGTGTCGGGTCGCGCCTCGCAGTGTCCCGGTCGCGACTTGGCGCTGAGATGGTGGTATAGGGCCGAAACCCTCGCGGGGCTCGAACCGAAGCGTGGCCGGGGCTGGCACTCGCTGCGGCGCAAGTTTGCCAGCGACCTGATGGACCAGCCGCTCAAGGTGCTCTGCGAACTCGGCGGATGGAAGAACCCTCAGACGGTCCTGATCTGCTACCAGCACGCGAACGCGGGACAACTCAGGAAGGCTCTGGACGCCCGCAGAAGGGTTCGCAGTTGAGATCCTGATTGGCGGGAATCAATCGGCGGGAATCGAACCGGCGATACTCCCAAGTCTCACGCGCACAACAGGATGCGTCTTCAACCGCACATGCGGAAGAAGCTGTCGCGCGACGCGGAGCTGACCGCCGAGCAGGCCCGGCGCCGCAGCCGCACTTTCTCGGTCTTCGTGGACGGCGACGGGATGTACGTGGTGAAGGGGCGGCTCGAGCCGGAGGCCGGGGCCGTGCTGATGCGGGCGGTGGAGGCGGCGTCGGATGCGCTGTTCCGGTCCGAGGAGGGAGCCGGCTCCGGCAGTCACGAGGGCGATGCCCGAGGCGCGGCGGGAAGTGGAAGTGGTGTCCGTCGCGAGGCGGGCGATGCGCGCCCGGAGCCGAAGCAGCGCCGTGCTGACGCGGTGGGGCTCCTGGCCGAGCGGGCGCTGGCGGCCGGGTTCGGAGGTGGCGAGCGCCCCGAATCGGCAGGCGAGGTGGACGAGGTGGGTGGCGACCTCGATGAACTGGATGGAACTCAGACGACCGGATCAGATGCAGCCCCGCGGGGAGCGCCGGTGGCAACGCCGAGCGCCGAAGCGAAGAATGCGGGGAACACGTCAGCCCGCGTCGGGTCCGGCACCCGGGCCGAGCGCTACCAGGTCATGGTCCATTGCGATGCTGCATCGCTCGCAGCCGAAGGCGAGCCCGGCCGCTCGGATCTGGACGGGATTCGCGTTTCCGCGGAGACGTCGCGGCGCATGGCGTGCGATGCCGCGGTGGTCGCGATGGTCCACGCGAAGGACGGCGCGATGCTGAGCGTTGGCCGCCGGACGCGCACCATTCCGCCGCACATCCGACGGGCGCTCGAGGAGCGGGACCGGGGATGCCGCTTTCCGGGGTGTGGCTGCACGTTCACGGAGGCGCATCACGTGAAGCACTGGGCCGACGGGGGCGAAACCAGCCTCGGGAACACGCTGCTCCTCTGCCGGCGGCACCACCGCGCCGTTCATGAGGGGCGGGTCAAGGTCTCCGTGAACAGCGACGGGACGGTGCTGTTCTTCACGCCCAAGGGAAGGATGCTGGTGGATGCGCCGAGAGCGCCCAAGGCGGCTCGTGGTGGCGAGAGGCCGGGCTTGCCGCCGATCCCATCGGTTCATCCGGGCGCCCCGGTCGAGGCTTCGGTTGCGAGCTTGCCGGTCCCATCGGTTCATCCCAATGCCCCGGCGAAGGGTGGTGACTTCGCGCTTTCCAACGGGGCCGCACTCTACCCCGATTCGCGGATCCCATGGGAGATCGAAGCGGCGGCGCGGGAAGCCATGGAGGACTCTCTTGAGAGTAGACCCGGGGAATGACGTCGATTGCCGGCATCGGCCAATCATCGGCATCCGGACCGGGGCGAGCCTCAGCTAGTCGGGTTCGTCTCGCGGGTCAAGTCCATAGTCCTTCGCCGCCGACGCCGCCGTGACGTAGCCGTCGAGGACGTCTTCGCGGACGAGTTGGCGGGAACGCCGTCGGGGATCGCCGAGGCCGCCACCGCCGGGGGTCTCCAGCACGACACGGTGGCCCGGCGGCACCACTTCGCGGCCCTTGGCGCGGAGATGTCCCAGCTTGGGCACGCGGACTCGGCCCGGCGCGCCGTCGCCGCCGCCTGCGCGACCCCGGGCAGGGTTGCGGACTCGTTCGAACATCTTGGAGATGGCGAAGGGTTCCCCGGAGGCATGGGATATCTCCATGACCTGGCCCAGGCCGCCACGGGACTCGCCGAGGCCGCCGGAATCCGGGATGTACTCCTTCCTCCAGAAGATGAGCGGCGCGACAGTCTCGGTGATTTCGATGGGCGTGCTGCGGACGCCGGAGGGGAAGGCGGTGGCCGAGAGCCCGTCCTTGCCCGGGCGCGCGCCGGTGCCCCCGGTGTGGAACGGATTCACCACGAAGGGCTCCGCGCGGTACGGGTAGGAGCCGGTCAGGCCCGGACCACCGAGCAGCACCGGGTTCCAGAGGCATGAGGCGCCTTCGGCAGGTACGGATCCCGGTTCCAGGGCCTGCTCCAGGCACCCCAGCACCACGTCGGGCAGCATCTGGCCGATGGCGTGGCGGGCGGCGACGGCGGCAGGCGCAGGAGCGTTCAGGATCGACCCGCTCGGGGCACCCACCGAGATCGCGCTGAGGGACCCCGCATTGTTGGGAACGTCGGAGCCCACGACGCAGCGAACGCCGAAGGACGCGTATGCTCGCGTATAGGTCAGGGGCACGTTGATGCCGCGTGGGGACATGGGCGAGGTGCCGTCGAAGTCGATGCGGATGCCGTCGCGGGAGACGGTGAGGGCGCAGACGAGGTCGAGGTCGTGGTCGTAGCCGTCGATGCGCATGCGGCTGCGATAGGTGCCCGGACGCAGGACGCGGATGCGCGCCAGCATGGCGCGACGGGACGCCGAGACGATCATCTCCGCCAGCGGATCCAGCGAGTCGAGTCCGAATTCGGCCATCATCGCCGCCAGACGTTCGCAACCGGTGCGGTTGCAGGCGGCGAGGGAGTAGAGGTCGCCCTGAGCCACGTCGGGGTCCCGCACGTTGGCGCGGACGAGGCGAATAAGGGTGCCGTCCACGCGGCCGGCACGCATGAGGTAGCCGATGGGGATGCGCACGCCCTCCTCGAACACCTGGTTGGCGTCGGCTCCGAAGCCGCGACCACCTACGTCGGCGATGTGGCTGGTTGCGGCGAAGAGGGCCACCGGGCGTCCTGACACGAAAGCCGGGGTTACGACGGTGAAGTCGTTGAGGTGGCCCGTGCCCTCCCATGGGTCGTTGGTGATGAGGACATCGCCGTTGACCAGGGTAGGGACGGGATGATCGCGCAAGAAAAAGCCAACCGACTCCGCCATCGCGTTGACGTGTCCGGGGGTGCCGGTAACGGCCTGGGCAAGCATGCGTCCGGACAGGTCGAATACACCTGCGGAGAGATCGCCCGCCTCCCGGACCGGTGTAGAAAAAGCCGTGCGCACCAGGGTGCGGGCCTGCTCTTCCACAACCGAGAGCAGGCGGCTCCACATGATCTGGTTCTGAAGGAGGGATAAGGCGGGGCGGTGGGATGTGAGAGCGGGCCGGTGGGGTTCCCGTGCGGGAGTCGCGGACTCCGGTGCGGGGCGGTCGGATGCGGGATCGGGAACGGCGGATTCGTGTTCCAAGTCCGCTGATGGGGCCGCCTTGTCCGCGGTTTCGGACACGGAGGGACTCGATTCGAATGCGGGGCGGTCGGATGCGGGATTGGGAATTGCCGCGGTTGGATGGCCGTTTCTGCGCACCAGCAGGTGGCCGCCGGGGAGTACCACGGCCCCCCAACCCCGTGGCACAACAGTGGTGGTCTGCGTCTCCACGACCAGGGCCGGTCCCTCGACCCGCATCCCCGCCGCGAGCCGGCGGCGGAGGTGAACGGCCGCCGCGACCGGCCCGCCTGCCACCCCGTCGACCATTTCGGCCTGGCGGACGGGTGGGGGTGTGGCGGGGATGAGCGGGCCACCGGACTGACTCTCCCCGGGCGAGCCTCCGGGCGGGTTTGCCTCGGCCGGACCTCCAGAGGGGGTTCCCTCGGGTGGGCCTCCAGGCGGGGTTCCCTCGGGTGGGCCGCCAGACAGGTGCCGCTCGGGGGGACGGCTTCCAGCGTCCGCGTCCTGACTGGTTAGCGAAGCCGGCCCAGAAGGCGAGCACTCGGATTCCCGTATTCGCATCCCGTCGCCCGCAACCGATCCGGCAGAGGCCGCGCCCGCAACCGATCCCACCCGTCCCCGCTCTCCCTCCGCCGTCACCACCAGCGTCCAGCTCAGCACCTCCACGTCCAGCCCCGGAATGACGCGGCCGTACACGGCGCGGTACGCTTCGTCGAACGCTCCTCGC
>JAPPHB010000119.1 GCA_028821195.1 Gammaproteobacteria bacterium | reverse complement strand
ATCAGATGTGAATCCATTCGACTCCGCCTGACGGCCGCATTGGAAAGGTTGTCCGAGCAGTACGAAACGGAACAGCGGCGGCACTCCGGACGGATCGAAGCGTTGCGAGAACAGGTCGAAGCCTTGCAGCGGCAAGTCGAGCGGCTGAGCGCGCGGGTGACGGACTTGACCGGCTACTCCGGGATGTACGGCGCCGGGCCAGGGAGCGGGTGGCGATGACGAGGCAACTGCTGGAAAGGATCAGGCGTCCCGGGCCGGACCGGGACTCCGGGCCGAGCCGGTGAGTTCTCGGGGAAGGACCTCTGTCAAACTCTCCAGAGGCGGCGCAGGACCGCTCCCACGCTGGCTCAAGTCGCCCGTATGAACGTGCTTCAGCGCCCGTCCTGCCCGCTCCAGCACTCGCCCCTCACCTCTAGTCCCGGATCCGGCCGGGATCGGCGTCAAAGCCGGGATACTCGCGTCGGATCGCCTCGCTGTAGCACTTGAGCCGAGGCCGGGGCTGCTACTGCCAACGCCACGAACGTTGCTGCCATGCGAGTCATTTCAGTTACCTCCTTATGCGCCTTCACCGTTTGTGCTCTCGCTTGGGTGAGTGCGCCGGAAGGACGCGTGCGCGCATCCCGACCACGTCGCCTGCTTCCATGAACACCAGATTCCTCACCAACTGGATTTGCGTTTCGAGCGAGTCGCGCAACTCCGCGTCATCGAACTCGGCGAGGCGCTCTGCGGCACACTCGTCGAACTTGTCGCGCACGACGGCGGACTCTTGCTCACCTGACACCAACGGTGCCAGAACCTCGGCCAGCATGGTCCAAACCTTCGCCAGTTTACGGGGTGCTCTTTGGGCACGGTCATTTGACTCCATCACGCTCATGGGCAGTCCCTCGGAGAATACTCGAAGGTGGAGGGTTCCGACACGAGCCCTTGTTGCCGGCGCGCGGCCCCTCTAGAGCGTCCGATCTTCGCTCGCAGTTGGCAACTGGACACGCCGAGATCACGGTCACAAAGACAATGAAGATCGAGTAACACGCCCAACCTCACAGAGGGAATCCCCGGCGTGCTCGGGTTCACTCTGAAACTTCTCCGTTGACCGGCACCGGTTTACCGCCCTTTAGACGGATTCCGGGATACCGGTACGCGGCGCAGGTACGCAGCTTGCTGGCTGGCCTTCGGACACCGAAGGTGTGCGTCCGCCCCCCTCGGCCCGATCTGGCCTTGCTTCCTTCGTACTTCCAATCCGACTTGTCCAAGAAGACCACGTCCACTCGCCAGATCACCACATACGCGCCCGGCTTGATGGTGCGCGTCGGGTCCACGAGATACCGCCACACGACGTACCAGCCGGGATGGTTGTAGTGTGATTGGATCGACCAAGGTCGCTTGCTGGCCTTACTCTCCAAACAATCCGCAGGGCGCAAGGGCATGGGCGCACCCCGCCTCCGCAGGTCGGGGAATCGCGTCTGCGCCTCGAAGCTGTGTCGGTGCTTCTCGTAGTTGCTCACGCTGTCGAGCGCCTTGGTACCGAACATCCCGACGATGGCGCTGAATACGTTCGCTTGCTCGAAGTACAGATCGATGAAGTCCCGGTCGTTCAGGGACTCCTCAATGAACTGAATGGCCCGACGGATGGCTGCTATGTCCAGCCCCGAAGGCAAGGCCACACCCGAATCAAACCCGTCAGACATCCAGCGCGGCCAGCTTGGGGATCGCTGCGACGCCCATTGCGTGGTACTCGGGATTCCACTCGATCCCGACACTATGGATGCCCCACGCGGCGGCGGCTGCCAACGTTGATCCAGACCCCGCAAACGGATCAAGCACGATTCCCTTGCCGAGCGGCAAGCTGGACCTCACCAGTGGGCGAAGGAAGGCCTGTGGCTTCAGTGAAGGGTGTGGGGCGATGGCCCGCTCTCGCCGGGGAGCGCGGCAGGACTTGATCAAGTCCCGAAACGGCTCGGTCTTGGAGAGTCTTCGCAAGCCCCCGGTACCCCACGCTCGCAGATTGTCCTGAACCCGCCCCTCTATTGGCCGCCTGAAGATCCCCCACGGCTCGAAGCACGATTTCGGCATGACAGTCACGTCCGGAAATTCCTCGTGCGCGTTCTTCGGACGGTCCCCACCCCTCAACGTATGGACTTCGCGAATCAGCACTCCCCGCTTCTCGAAACCGGAAGCCAGGAACGGACCGAAAACGAAATCAGATAGCAGCGGGTTCGTGGCAACGAAGACGTGAGCGCCGGGAACGAGCACGGGAAGGAGCAACCGGGAGAATCTCCCAAAGAACAGCCGGATTGCTTCCTTGTCCTTGTCGTCCAAGACCGTGAAGCGTGGTACGGGTTGACGCTTGCAACCGTCGAACGAGGGCGGCTGCCTCCAGACGCCGCCCTTCCCGTTCCGGCGCTTCTTCAGTTCCTCCGAAGTGTATTCCACCAACCCGTAGGGTGGGTCCGTGACGACGGCGTGAATCGACTTGGGCTTCGCGCTCTTGAGCCACTCGAAAGCATCGCCGTGGATAAGCTCGTAATGAGCAGCAACCGAGGGAGAGGGCTGTGGCACCTCCCTCGGTGAGCCCAACGGTAGCCGATTCTGGGCGGGGCGGATGGTGGCCTTCACGACCTTCACGCTCCGCTTCCTTCCCTTTTGGTTCGCGCCGGGTGAACTGGCGCAGGAGGTCGATTCACAGCGTGGCCCGACGCCGCAACGGTGCGGGGGCCTAGGCGGCTCGGTGAAACCGCTCGTGAGGTTCTCGTCGTTTGCTGTTTTCGGCTCATTTTCTCCGAACGGAGCCTCCACGCCCCGTTTCGTAGCATGGTAGCCACAGCGGCTCGTCCGCCGCAAGGCGTGGGCGTCACGCGCCGTTCGGTATCTCGTCTGAGTCAGACGACTCGACACCCGCCCCCGGTCCAGTGGCAGGCGATCAGTGAGCCGTGGTCTCGAACTCCTGACCGCGTTCGCCCTCGAAAGCGATCGAGCAGCCGACCCTTGCGCACCGCGATCCCGCCCTCGCGCGTGACCGACGGCGGGCCGACCTCGCGGTAGCCGCCCCCGGGCGTCGGCTCTATCATCGGCACGATCTCGAAGTCGCCGCCCCCGGCGCGCGGCATCGCCCGGTAGGGCGCGATCTCGACGTAGGCCGTGACCGGGCGCCCGTCCCGGCCGATCACCGGCTCGCCGCGGCCGTCAAGGATCGGGTACTCGCCCGGGCCGGTCATCGGGCGCGCCTCGCCCAGGTCCGGATCCCACCAGCTCTTGACCACGCCCTCGCCGGCCGCGAGCACCATCCCCACGAACTCGGAGACCTGGTAGTCCATCCCCGTGTCCGCCCACAGGTACTTGAAGATCGTGTCCATGATCTCGGCGAGGTCCGCGTCCTGCGCGTCGCTCGTCGCCGGCAGGTAGCTCATGACGGGGGGGTTCTCCGTCAGCTTCGCGTGGGTCAGCGCGAACCAGTGGCCGATATAGTTCATCACCGGGCGCTGGAAGAACTGGCGGTCCTGCTTGTCGAGCAGGTTGCGCACGTCGACGAAGCGGCCCTGGCGCGGCACCCAGATTTCCCAGTGCCGGCCCTCGACCATCCGGATGTTGTCCTGGACCTGGCGGATGAACGTGCTCCAGCGCCCGTCCTGCGCGCTCCAGCACTCGCCCCTCACATAGTCCCGGATCCGGCCGGTATCGGCGTCAAAACCGGGATACTCGCGTCGGGTGGCCATGCGAAAAACTTGCCACGCCCGGAACCGGGTGCAATCCATAGGTACAAGACGACCAGCACAGCCAAGAGGAAACCCATGGGACCCCGACGACTGACCCTCCCGCTCGTGCTAGCGCTGGCGGCCTGCGACCTCATCATGCCGCCACCTGCGGAGGTTCCCGACCCCGTGTACATGCTGGACCCGGGCGCTTGGTACTTCTATCCGGACACGCTGCGCGTCGGAAGAAGCGACACCATACAGGTCGATTTCCTGATGTCGCCGCCGAGGAGAAGGCTCTTCTGTCTTCCACCGGCCTGCGGTTCACCCGCCGGGAACCGAGTCGTCGAAATCGTGGAACCGCCGATCGTCTACAAGTGCCTGCCTGGAGAGATCACGATGGCGGAGGTACAGGCGAGAATGCCCGGAATGCGCGTCTCGTTCTGCCGCGACTTGCCGCCAGATCTGGTCGGCATCAGCTTCGAAACGGCCGACATGATCCCCTGCTCGATCCCCGAGCACCTGCGGGGAGGCGGCGTCACGGATTGCGCGACGGCCACCCATTGGCGCTACAGCTTCGACGTGACCCTTCTGGAGCGGATCCCGGGCGACATCCACGCGTACCGGACGCTGGGGTGCGGGCTCGCTTCGATCCGACAGGTTCTACGACCGAGCTGGCGCGACCAGCCTCCCCTGTCCGAGTTGATCCCGCGCCCCACGCCGCTGGTCGTGGTGATCGACTGCTAGCCGCTAGCCTTCATGTATGCCGCCAAGATCCGAGCGGCGCGCGAGTCGCAGCCACAGGAGGATGGCCATACGGGGCGGCGGGCCAGCCACGCTATCAGGGGAACGCACCGGCTTGGCCGGCAAACCCGGGCGAGCCCCCGGCCGACGACCTCAATCATGCGGACGGCCCCCGCCGCTGCGACCCCCCTCACCCTCCATCATCCGCGTCCCCGCATACGACCGTGAGTTCCGCAACGTCGCTGCGCTAATCGGCGGCGGTTACCTGCCCGACGGCCACACACACCACCGGGCTCCAGTTGGCCGCGCAGGACCGCGGTGTCGGGATCGAGCTCCATGCCTTCCAGCACGAGACCCACGGCCTCAAACGGCCCGGCACCAACCAGGGCCGGGATAATGGTGAACGCGCCGGGGGGAAGCCGGTGCGGGGAGTCCGGATAGTAGGCCTTCATCAGTTCCCGTTCCCGTTGCCGTTGCCGTCCGAGCAGTACGAAACGGAACAGCGGCGGCACTCCGGGCAGATCGGAGCGTTGCGAGAACAGGTCGAAGCCTTGCAGCGGCAAGTC
>JAPPHB010000137.1 GCA_028821195.1 Gammaproteobacteria bacterium | reverse complement strand
TCCGCGACAGGCCCGTGCGCTTCATCACCTCGGGCAGCCGCAGGAAGCGGATCGGCGGGTTCGTTCTCTCATTCCTCGGGTTCTCGGTCATCGTCCTGCTCCTCCTCGTTGTGCTCCGCGTTCTCGTCGGTCTCCGGTGTCAGGGCCGTCGAGGGGGATCACGTCCACCGCCGGATGCACGGCCCTGCTCCGCGATGAACGCGAGAATCCGGTCCGCCGTCCTGAGCGACGGCGACCGGCCACGGCCGATCTGGCGCATCAGGTTCGGGTCGCCCACGGCCTTCTTGCCGAACGCGGTCGGGCTCAGGCCCGAGCGCCCGAGAAACGCGCCGACGCGCGAAATGAACCGTCCCTCCAGCGTCTTCTCCATGCCCGAACGCTGAACGAATGTCGGTCAGCCCGTCAAGGAATAGGAAATCACCTAAGTGTCTATGGTGTCTATAGTTGTCCGATGTTGTCCGGGACTCGCTCGGGGTCTCCGCCAGCGGCGTGGCAGGACGCCCCCGTTGGCGGACCGGGCAGTGAACGTCAGAGGCGTGGAATACGGTCCGGAAAGACCGGTTCGGCTCGGTCTCGCCGCCGTGGAGGGCGGCAACGCGGTCGTCCGCCGACCATGCTACGGAAGGGGAAGGGGTGTGCGGACCGGGGTTGGAGCCAGCGTTTGGCTACCCGAGGTACTCGCCCCATGCCTGCACGACTTCGCGCGGCGTGTCAGCAAGTCGGACCGCTGATACGCCTGAACGACTGGAACCAACGCTTTGCGGAATCGATCGACACGGTCAACGTGGATTCTGGCGCGGCGCATCCAAGATGAGACCATCCCAATCGGTGACCGGCCCGTCGCGCAACGCACGCATTATCCCTCTTCGGCACACTTCCTGCGCGCTGGCGAGGAGCTCGTTGTTCTTACGATGCCGTTTCACCTCGCCTCGGTGCACGGCTTTGGACGCAGCGTCATAGGCGGCCCGCAGGATGCGCCATGACCTCCGCCGATCCGGCCCGTCGCGTCCCACGAGCCAAGCGCCATTTGCCGCCAGCCGAAATTTCAATTGTTGATCGGGCGTCTGGGGAAGGAACAGCGATTCGAGCGCGATTCGGAGGTCGATGAACGCGTCGGTCAAGCTGGCTCGCTGCTTCTTCGACTCCTTCCAGCGGCTTACGGCTACGCGGGTTCGAGCATCGGCGCTCCTCAGCGCTTTCAGAAGAGCCTGAATCGCAGCTTCCGATGGGCTCTGGACCGCACCTTCGTGAAGTTTGATGGTGGTCACGCCTGTCGAGTGGTTGATACTCGACGAGTGCCTCCCGACAGGATGGCCGAGCTCCGTGAGGCTGCCCCAAGAGGTTCGGCTGCTCGTCAGCACCGACAGCTCTCCGTAGTCGACCCACCCGAAGCCCATTTCGATGCCTGCATCGCACTCAAGAGACAGAGCTTGAAGGACGAGGTCGAAGTCAAGGTCTTGGACCAAGTACCCTCTGACGGCGTGCTTTCGTCCGGCCCCCGGGCGGAACAGCGCTGGCTTGGCGAAGGTGTCGATGGAGAGAATGGCATGTCCAAGATAGCCCGACCGCCGGATATCATTTCGCTTGGGAAGACCGTCCGGGAGTTCTGCCGTGGATAGCGGTAGCGGAGTGATCCGGACACCCTCGGCCAGCCGCAGGGGTTCTTCGAGGGTTAGCCCGATGACCGCGCGGGTGCGATAGGCGAATGGCTCTCCGCGTGCGCAGCCCTCAAGCAGATCGACCACGGGGTCGACTCCGCAGACTGCGGCCCACTTCGTGATCGTCGCGCTGAATTGGTCGACCGAAGAGACATTGGACCGCGTGGAGACACGCGATGGCCCTGTCTTTGAAGAGTTGTGGCGATCCCCACCCATCGGGAAAGCATGGCCCAGGCAGTCCGAGCCCGGATCGTGGACGTGCTCTAAGGCGTGACGCAGGCTGTCCCTGAGGTCAGATTCCAGCGCTTCTCGTATCGACACGCGCGCCGATCTGGCTTGCCGCGGGTCCTCGTGGCGCGAGCTTTCGCCCGCGAGCACCTTACGCAGGTGCTCGGGTCCGACGACTTCTCCCGGCCGGTTGGTGTAGCTCGTGATTCTGGGGTGCTCGGACGTTACACGACCGAGATCGAATTTGGCTTCGGCCAACACGTTTCGCAGAGACACGCTGAGGGTTTCGAAAGCAGGGGTCATTGCGGTATCCAGGTGGCCCGGACTCCCCGAATACATGGGCGCAGGCACCGGTTGTACGGAAAGCTGTCTATCTGAACGGGCGACAACGCGTACGGAGGACTCCGGTACAGCTTATGCCGCGCGCCCTCGCTATTCAAACGATGTTGGAGCCGAGACGGTCGCTCACCTCCGCAACTAGCCTCGTTGCCCGAGGTACTCGCCCCATGCCTGCATGACTTCGGCGCGGCGGGCCAGCAGGTCGGACCGCTGATACGCCTGAACGACTTGGCTTCTCGGGACGTGGGCAAGGCAGGCCTCCGCGACCTCCGCCGGGACGCCCGACTCGGCCATCCACGACCGGGCGCTCGACCGGAATCCGTGCAGCGTCGAGGCGACCCCGGCCCGCTTGAGCACCCTGAGCGGCGCTTTCGGCGGCAGCGGTCCGCCGGTCCGCGACGGAAACACCAGCGGCGATTCGCCCGACAGCTTGCGCGCCCGTTCGAGTACGTCGAGCGCGCCCGTGCTGAGCGGGACCGCGAACTCGCGGCCCGCCTTCATCCGGGATGCCGGTATCGTCCATGTCGCCGCGGCCATGTCGATCTCGTCCCAAAGCGCGCCTCTCGCTTCGCCCGGTCGGACCGCGGTGAGGACGATCAGTTCAACGCACAGAGCCGCCGAAGGGTGCGTGTCGGAGGTCCGGCAAACCGCTCGTAGCGCGGCGGCGACCTCTCCGTACGGGAGCGCCCGGTGGTGGGTTGTCGTGTGGCCGTTCGCCTTCGGCAGCGCAACGACCGCCCGGTCCACCGGGTTGTCCGCCCGGTAGTTTCGACCGATGCACCAGCGGAAGACGGCGGTGATGCGGTGCTGGGCCTTCCGCGCCGCTGCGGGCTTCGAGTTCCAGATCGGCGAGAGGCACGCGAGCACGTCCGCGCTCTCGATCCGGTCCACCCGCTTGTCGAGGAGCGGGGCGGCATGGAGGCGGAAGGTGGACTCCCACTGCTCGGGAAGCGGGCTCCCATCCTTCCACGCCTCGCGGTGAAGCTCGATGGTCCGCTCGGCGGCCTCGGCGAAGGTCGGGACGCCGCGTCCGCGCGGGTCCTGGCCCAAGAGGACGCCCCGGCTGTTGTCCAGCGCCTTCTGGCGGGCCTCGGCAAGCGTCACCTCGGGATACGGCCCGAGTCCGATCGAGGTGAGCCGCCCCTCGATCCTGACGCGCTGACGCCATGTCTTGGTGATCCGGCCATCCAGCGTCCGGTGGACGCGAAGGCTCAGCCCGCGCCCGCCGCGTCCGTCGCCGTAGACTCCGGGCCGGTTGACCGTCCGCACGAACGCGGCGGAGAGTGTCCTCGGTCGCTTCATGGTGGGTTCCTTCCTTGTGGTGTATCACTTATTGCAGCATTACACTGGGAAGAATACACCGGATGACAATGGACGGCAAGGGACGGTAGAGCGCCGTGGATACCACAGAACACGTTGTCCAATAACGTGTTATGGCTTACATGATAGACCTTGGTGGACTACACTGGAAGATGTGTGCCGAGTTCGGGCGGGATCGAACCCGTGAATCTGTTACGCCATAATCGCAGATACCTCAGCTCGGCGAGGGCGCCCAGCTCCGGCGGAATCGGACCCGAGAGTCGGTTTACCTCGAGATTGAGAGTGTGCAGGTTGGCGAGGTTGCCCAGTGCGGGGGGGATCGGACCCGACAGATCGTTCCCGCCGAGCAGCAGCTGCTCCAGATTGGCGAGTTCACCCAATTCCGGCGGAACTGATCGCGAGTGTTCCCAAGTAATCCACCAAGGTTCATCAAATGGGCCATAACACGTTATTGTACAATGTGTTCAGTAGGATAGGCAGCGTCCGGTCGTCTCTTGCAGTCCATCGCCATCCCGTGTATTCTTCCCGGTATAGTGCTGCAATAAGTGATACACCACAAGGAAGGAAGCACCATGACGAAGCGACCGAGAACGCTGAGCGCCGCGTTCGTGCGAACGGTCAACAGGCCCGGAGTCTACGGCGACGGACGCGGCGGACGCGGGCTGAGCCTTCGCGTACACCGGACACTGGATGGCCGGATCACCAAGACATGGCGGCAGCGCGTCAGGATCGAGGGGCGGCTCACCTCGATCGGACTCGGGCCGTATCCCGAGGTGACGCTTGCCGAGGCCCGCCAGAAGGCGCTGGACAACAGCCGGGGCGTCCTCTTGGGCCAGGACCCGCGCGGACGCGGCGTCCCGACCTTCGCCGAGGCCGCCGAGCGGACCATCGAGCTTCACCGCGAGGCGTGGAAGGATGGGAGCCCGCTTCCCGAGCAGTGGGAGTCCACCTTCCGCCTCCATGCCGCCCCGCTCCTCGACAAGCGGGTGGACCGGATCGAGAGCGCGGACGTGCTGCGCTGCCTGTCGCCGATCTGGAACTCGAAGCCCGCCGCCGCGCGGAAGGCCCGGCACCGGATCGCCGCCGTGTTTCGCTGGTGTATCGGTCGGAACTACCGCCCGGACAACCCGGTCGACCGGGCGGTCGAAGCGTTGCCCAAGGTCAACGGGAACACCACAAGCCACCACCGCGCGCTCCCGCACGCCGAGGTCGGGGCCGCGCTTCGCGCGGTTCGCGGGACCACCGACACGCACCCTTCGGCGGTTCCGTGCGTCGAGTTGATCGTGCTGACGGCGGTTCGGCCCGGAGAGGCGCGCGGGGCGCGCTGGGACGAGATCGACATGGACGCGGGCGTGTGGACGATCCCCGCTTCGAGGATGAAGGCGGGCCGCGAGTTCGCCGTCCCGCTGAGCACGGGCGCGCTCGACGTGCTCGAACGGGCGCGCAAGCTGTCGGGCGAGTCGCCGCTGGTGTTCCC
>JAPPHB010000103.1 GCA_028821195.1 Gammaproteobacteria bacterium | reverse complement strand
TGAGGGGGAGGTAGCGAAGCGAGGGCGGCAGGTCCCGCGCCGCCAGTTCGGCGGCTATGTAGTCCTCGTACCTGCCCATTCGCTTCAGGCCGCGCCGGACCGGACCCCGCCCCTTGCCTCCCCAATGCTCCAGCCACCCGGCAACCGCCTCCTCGATCAACCCGTCACGAGCTGCTGGTGATCCGACCTCGTCGTATTCGTTGCCCGGATGACCGTCCCAGCCACCGAAGGTCGGCTCGCTGCTTGCCACGCGATCATCGCTCTGGCGAAGGGGATGGTCCATGACGGAATCCGCGTCCCGGATGTTCAGCTTGACGGGTATCATGGCCAGAACGACGGCGAGGAAGAAGCGCATTAGCCACTTGTTCATGAGAGTCTCCTCTCGGATGATCCGGTCGATGTCCACTCCCATCGGTGCTCGGGACACAACACGGCGGATTGCCCAATGATTGGTGCTGCGGATCGGCGCTCCCCAATGCCCCTCTCGTGGCGATTCCGTTCGCAAGTGTCCATCTAGAATTACCTTACGTTCATCCGCAGGCGAACGACGGTTTGCACTCCGAGGTCGTCCATTCGGGTCGCGAGGATTTCGCCGTTGCCGCACAGGAACCACAGCCGGTACGGTACGCTTACGATTCCTTGGGCTACGAGAGCATGGGTGCCCGCATGGCGAGCCTCGTGCCTTGGTTCGAACAGTTGCCACACCGTTTCAAGATCGCCGTCCCCGTCTCGTCGGCGGATCACGTTGAGAACCCTGCCGCCGTCCAACGCGAACACCGCGTGGGATTGCGGATACCAGACGTTGAATGACGTGTATTGCACCCCCTCTTCGTCAACGCCCTTTACGAGGACAGCGTCCCCAGGCGCACCAAGCAGTTCAGGCATCTCCGAGATGGTTCGGCCCACGGGTTCACCGTCGTCGCCAGTTGGTGGGAACTCATAGCGAACGATGGAGTGCGGTGCACCGTTGGAATACATAAGCGAGCCGTCCGGCGAAGCGTGCGTTGCGCCGCCAGTACCGACCACGCGGGCCATCCATTCCTCTGAAACTGCGGCGTCGGCCCAGCTGCCGAGGTGCTTCCCCGCCGGATTGAAGCGGTGGATTGCTGCCTCGATCCACGGCACTCCGCCGCTCAGCACGAAGTCGCCCGATGCCAAGACCGAGAACCCCTTGGGCCACTGAACACTGAAGGGCAACTGTACGCGCCGGAGGGGTTTTCCGGCGGCGGAGTATATTTCGATCGCGTCGCGGCCAAGGTCGTGAACAGCGATGTGGCCGTCAGGCGTGATTGCGATTCTGTCGGCCCCCAATAGCTCCCCCGGTCCATCCCCTTTCCCTTCCGCGACCATGACATCGCTTGCGCCGGATGGGTCCCTTGGATCGACCGCAAGGACCTCCGAGTAGCCCGCGATCCACACGGTCCCGAGGAACGTTTCCGCTACACCGCTGACGTCGGAGAGCCGCTCGAGGCGCGTATGTCCATCAATTTCCCAGACCTCGGTCACCGCCAATCGCCCAAGGTCTGAGACGGTCTGGGCGGCGAGCGCGGGAACTCCGAGCGTGAATGCCGCGAGCGGGATCGCCACAGTGGCGATCCCGCTCAGCAGTCGGCCCATCATGACGACAACACTGTGTGAGTCGTGCGGTGCTCACCCAAGCGGCCGACATACGCCAAGATCGAGTGCCTTTCCTTGAGAACAGCCAGTTCCGCTTCGTCGATCTCGATCCACGTACCATCGCTCACCTCACGATAGGCCACCCGCAGCGACCCATCCCCGCAGCTCCACGTCCCGAAGACGTTGTCCTCAAGACGTGCCATGAGCGTCGGCACTTCGTCGTCGGGCACGAGCCGCAGGTCGGCATCCGGGACGTTGAGCGTCACGGTAGGATTGCAGGCGCTGCCAGTCATCCGGCAGCAACCCTTCCCGTCATCGCTCTCGCCCTTGAAGTCGCACGATTCACTGCCGTACTCGGAGCGATCGCAGTTGCTGCAGTTCTTGCACAGCGCGCAGTCCTGCGCGACCACCGGGTCGGGGACCGCGAGACCACCCGCGAACCCGCAGAGGACGACCAAGGCGAGTCTCATCATGTTACGCATCCCACTCCTCCTTTTCTCGGAGTTCGAAGGCCGGCGAATCCGGCGCTTCATGATCCAAAGTTATGGGGCGCGCGGCGGTGCCAAGACGGGGAAAACCCGCGAAATCTGACGGGAGATTTCCGCACCGGCCTTGACGGGGATTTCCCGTCGGGACCACGCCGCCACCCAAATCATGGACCAGCGAGGCGGGCGGAAACTCCTCGTCACGGTTCGGCGCGCAGGGTCACCCGCTGGCCGCTAAGCCAGCCGACGCGACGTTGAACGTCGCGGTCTGGCAAGGGGACTTCCCGGCCCCCTTAGACCCCCGGCATTTCGCGGCGGCGATCGACGACGACGCCACATCCACGTCACCCCGGCCCCGGTCGGCCGAGACGGCTGAGGGTGTCTCGGCACCTGCGAGGCGCAACCGCTTTCCGGGATCTGCGGTCAGGACGCCGGTCCAGTCCACCGCTTTGTGGGTCGGCATCGTCGGGCTATCCTTGGTGGAGCGGATGCGGATGGTTTGCGTCCGTGGCACCGAAGCGCGTGGAAGGAGAATTCACATGATGGGCACGCGGATCGCACGCGCTCAGATCTTCGCCGCCGCCCTCCTGCTGACAGGATGCGTCACTCTCAGCTCGCAGACCGGAACCTACGAGGACATCTTGGCGGTCGGCGCAACCTACCCGGCCGGGAAGTTGCCGATCACGCGGATCAACCGGCTGTTCGGCCGTGACCCCGACGCGCTGATGGAGGTTGTGGTAGGTCACCGCGAGACGCGTACCGAGACTGGGGAGATCACCCACGAGTCCATTAGGATCGCCTATCCCGAGGACCACAGATGCCGACTGGATTTCGACGACGGGCCCGAGCGGTTCAACGAGTTCATGGAGTGCGTGGCAAGATCGCCGGACGCCATCTTCGGAATCATCGTCGGCGAAGTCGTGTCCGACGAAATCCGGCTCCACACGATATTGGGGTTCCACGTCCAGCCCCGTGAGGAGAAGCAGGTCGATGCTGCCGCCGGGGCGATCACCGGAGCGTATCCCGCTGGGGAACTGCCGACCTCGGTCGGCTATCGGGAAGCGTTGCCATGTCCGCACGGGGCCGAGCAACCCGACCGGTGCTTTCCTCCGCAGCGCGGACCTGTGGGGGGTCGAGGGGGCGGAGCCCCCCGCCAGCCCGCCGTGTAATACGGAGGGTAAGCTGGCTGAGCCACCTAACAGTGGCTTAGCCAGCCCGGCGCCGCCGCCGAAATGCCCCTCCGGGCGCCGCCCGGAACAACGCCCATCGAGCAGTCGCGGACAAGCTCCCCGGCCTCGTCGTCGCCATCCTCAAGGACGGCGAGGGCGACCGGCCCGACTCATCACTCCTCGGGCTGCGCCACGCTCTGCCGCCGCCCGGTTTCCGGCCTGCCCGTACCCCTCGGAGACCTGAAATCGTCGCTCCTGGGCCATCCTGTGGCCCGTAGGTTCCCCGAAAAGCCTCCAGCAAGCCCGGAATCGGCCTCCGAGCCCCGCCGAGGGGCTGCGGCACGTCCAATCAGGCCCCGGAGCCCGCTCTCCGGCGCGAGACATGCTCTGCCCACTCATCCATGAGGCGACGCCGACGCTCGAACAGGTCGGATCGCATGTAGGCGGCCTCCACCTTGTTCTTGACGATGTGCGCCAGCGCCGCCTCGACCACCTCCCGGGGATGGTCGGTCTCCTCGGCGGCCCAGTCCCGGAAAGATGACCGGAAGCCGTGCGGCACCGCCGCGATTCCCAGCCTCTCGAGCATCTGGCGAACCTGCTTCTCGGCAAGCTCCCGTCCGCGCCCTCTCGCGAAGACGATGGAACCCTCGCCGTCCAGCCTCCGCGCCTCGTCGAGGATCTCCAACGCCCGCCCGCACAGCGGAACCCGGTGCTCGCGTCCGGCCTTCATGCGCTTCGCCGGGATCGTCCACACGCCCTCCCCGTGGTCCATCTCCGGCCACACGGCCCACCGCACCTCGCCCCACCTCGCCGCCGTCAGGACCAGAAACTCGAAGGCCAGCTTGACGACGGGCAGCGAGTCGGACGTCCGGACCGTCTCAAGGGCCGCCGCGACCTCGCGATGCGGTAGCGCCTTCATGTGCTTCACCATGTCGTTCTGAGGACCGAGCACCCGCCCGATACGGTCGCAGGGGTTGTCGTGCCGCAGTTCCATCGCCACGGCCCATTCCAGGACGGCGCGCATGCGGCGGCGCAACGTCCGGGCCGTGGGTGGCTTGACGTGCCAGATCGGTGCGAGGACCTCGTAGATGTCCGCCCCCGTGACCTCGGTGACCGGCATCTTGCCGATTCGTCCGAACGCGAAGCGCTCCAGACTGCTCAGCCAAGCCCTCGGGTACTTCGGATTGCGCCACCCGGCCTTCTGCTGCTCGACGACTTTCACGGCGGCCTCGGCGAAGCTCGGAACACCCTGCGCCCGCCGCTTCTCCGCGAGCGGGTCCCCGCCCTCGCGGGCGAGCTTGCGGTTGGCCCGCGCCTTCTCCCGCGCCTCGGCCAGCGAGACAAGGGCGACGCTGCCGAGCCCGAGCTCCCGCCGCCGTCCACGGATCACGAGCCGTTGGATCCAGCTGCGCGCTCCGCTGGGCTGGACGTAGAGGTACAGCCCGTTGCCGTCGGCGTGTCTTCCGGGCGGAGCGGAGCGGATGAAGGCGGCCGACAGGGCCTTGTGGGGATGACGGCCCTTGGGCTTGGTCTTCCGTGGTTTCGGGGCGGTGTTCGTTCCAGTAGTCATCCCCACATAATATGGGGGATGGAGTCGGATTGCAAGGGACGGCGTTGGCTGACGGTATCGGTGGTGGAGTCCTGTAAACCGTTGTCATTACTGGACTATATGAACCTTCCTGAACATCTTGGGACGTTGTTGGACCTCAAGTAGCGGTAAAGGTGACGGTGACGGCCCGCGACCCGCACGGCGCAGAGGTGTCGCAGGCGTTCGC
>JAPPHB010000089.1 GCA_028821195.1 Gammaproteobacteria bacterium | reverse complement strand
ACCTCCCGTAAGGTGGCAGGTATTCCTGCTCAGATTTGTATATCCAAAGTGATACACCATTGATGATGACGATTTCATAAAATGTTTTGTAGCAGCGATTTACGTCATCTTTTGATCAACGTAATCTGGTTCCGCCCGAACTCGGCAACCTGTCCAATCTGGAGATACTGGGGATCGTCCTGAACAATCTCACCGGCCCGGTCCCGCAGAGTTTCCCGCAACTCGGCCGGCTCAGGGGCTTCTGGGTTTTCCAGGGTAACGCGCTCTGCCTGCCCGCGACCTCGTCCTTCACCTCGTGGCTCGATGGACTGGAGGAGCACGAATTTCACGACGGCAGCTACGGTGTTTTCTGTAACGCAGCCGACATGGCCGCGCTGGAGTCACTCTATACGGCCGCGGACGGCCCCGGATGGACGGACTCCGAAGGTTGGCGGGGCGGTCCCGTCGTGGACGACTGGTACGGCGTCAGCGCGGATTCGCTCGGCCACGTGACGGCGCTCCACCTGAGCGACAACGGACTCTCCGGCGGGTTGCCGGCGAGCCTGAGCGATCTGACGCAAATGACCGAACTCGTGGTCGGCGGCAATCCCGGTCTCGCCGGCCGCCTCCCGCCCTCTCTTGCCCGCCTTTCCCTGCTGCGGAGGCTCGACTACGCGGGAACGGGCCTGTGCGCGCCCGCCGAGGCAACTTTTCGCGAGTGGTTGGGCAGCATTCCGTCGCACGAGAGCACGGGCGTCGAGTGCGCCCCGCTCTCGGATCGCGCGATCTTGGAAGCCCTCTATCACGCCACGGGGGGGCCGGACTGGGTCAACAGCGAGAACTGGCTGACCGGCGCGCCGCTGAGCGATTGGTACGGGGTGGAGACGGATGCCGCCGGGCGCGTGGTCCGGCTCGATCTTGGCGCCAGCTGGGACAGCGAAACGCAACGAACTATCCCAGCTAATGGCCTGACCGGGACCATCCCTCCGGAACTGGGGAGCCTCGCCAACCTGTCGGTACTGTCGCTCGCCTGGAACGGGCTGACGGGGTCCATTCCTCCGGAACTCGGCAGTCTCGCCAACCTGTCGGTATTGTCGCTCGCCGGGAACGGGCTGACGGGGCCCATTCCTCCGGGACTGGGGAGTCTAGCCAAGCTGTCGGCACTATCGCTCCACGGGAACGGGCTGACGGGACCCATTCCTCCGGAACTGGGCGGCCTCGCCAGCCTGTCGGTACTGTCGCTCGCCGGGAACGGGATGACGGGGCCCATTCCTCCGGAACTGGGGAGCCTCGCCAACCTGTCTGCACTATTACTCGGCGGGAACGGGCTGACGGGATCCATTCCTCCGGAACTGGGGAGCCTCGCCAACCTGTCTGTACTAGCACTCGCCTGGAACGGGCTGACGGGATCCATTCCTCCGGAACTGGGGAGCCTCGCCAGCCTGACCGAACTGTGGCTCGACGGGAACGATCTGTCGGGTCCGATTCCTCCGGAACTGGGAGGTCTTGCCAGCCTGAGGACGCTGAGCCTCGACGGGAACGATCTGTCCGACGCGATCCCTCCGGTATTTCTCCGCTGATGGCATAAACTGTTGCACGTCAATCGGTTATACCAATGGTTCTGGTGCCTTACCCACCATTGTGTCCACCGGCCGGGGCCGGATGCTGTCGGCTTCCACTGGCCGTCAGCGGACGGGCGGGACGAGACGAAAAGCGAAGAACCGCACCACGGACTCCCGGTCTCGTCTCTGCTGATTACGGACCCGTGAGCCCCCCGTTCCGAGCAAGCAGGTCGGCCAGCGCCGCGCCGTCGGCAACGTCGGCGGGCCAGCCGTAGGCGGCGGCCACGGCGGCATCCAGCTGGGCGTGGGTGTCGGAGAGCCACTGCGGCCGGGCGTTGTAGAGGATCGTCAGAGTCCGCTTCTTGAGCGCTCTCGCGGCCTTTCCGTCGCGCGGGACGGGGCGGCGGGGGTATCCGGGAACGGGTCCCTCGACCCACTCGACCCACTCGGGAGGATTGAGCCAGCGGTTGCGGAGTTCGACGAGCCGCCGCGCCGCCGAAGCGATGGCCTGTGCCCGTGGATCGGTGAGATAGTCGGTCGCGGGCACGTCCGGTCCGAGGCCTTCCGGGAACGGGAAAGTCTCGAACGTCGTGGTGGCGGTGTAGCGCGGGCGGTCTTCCAAGCTGGTTCCCTTTCGAAGCGACCAGGCCTCGTGGAACCGGCTGTGCAGAATCCCGAACGTGGTGTCGTCGTCGCGGGCGATGATGATGACGGTGTTGGAGGGACAGATTCGCGTGTCGAACCAATCGAATACCCGGTGCTTGGCGACAAGGGGCGTGGCGAGGTAGCGGCGTAGCCCATCGAGTGCCTTCCACATCCCTTGTCTCGGTTCCATGTGCCGCCACCAGTTGCGGCGGTAGGCTTCGCGGCGATTCCGTTGCCGCATCGGGTGGACATGCTCTTGCGCGTACTCGAAGGGGGCTTCGTAGAGGGCGGCGTCCTCCTCACTCATGACCCAACCGAAGTCGATGATCCACTTGTCTGCGGATCGCCGAGCAACCTCCATCCCGTTCACCCAAGGCTTGAGCACATCCGAGTTCGGTCGGCCATTCGGGTTCGAGGGCTCCCGTAGCCAGCTTCGAGCGAGGTCGCCGGGAACATCGAACGGACCACCCTTCGTGTCGCCCATGAAGGCCACGCCCGCGTTCCGGGCGATGCGACGGGCCTTCGTCAGGTCAACACCGGCTTTTCCTTCCCCCGCCGCCGTCAGGTCCGTGTAGACAGCATCCACCGCCTGACCGTCCAGCCGGGGCTCCTTGAATTCGTCGCCCGGCGGCGCGAAGCACACGAGCGACACGCGCACGGCCGCCCCGTCGATCACCCATGGTTCGTCGCTCCACGCGTCAAAGATCGGCCGTCCGTTCGTCGCCCCTTCCAGCGCCCGGCGGTTCGCTCCGCCCCGGATTGAGTTGGTCGCGACCAGTCCAACCCGCTTCGCGGCACCCCGGCCCAGATGCTCCCCGGCCTTCACGAACCAGTAGCAAACCAGATCGGCCTCGCGCGGCACCCGGCCCTTGTATGCGCCGAACATGGTGGACACATACTCCTCGCCGAGGTTGAAGATGAGCCGCTTACCGCCCAGGAACGGCGGGTTGCCGATGATCGCGTCCGTGTCGGGCCACTCCGGCTCTCCACCCTCCGGCGTCAGGATCGCATCGCGACATTCGATGGTCTCCAAGGGATCGAGGACCGGTCGCCGCGAGCCGGGGAACCCGTTGCGGCGCATCCACTGGATCTCACCGATCCACACCGACACGCGGGCCAGTTCAGCCGCGTAGGCGTTCACCTCGATCCCCTTTACGTTCGCGGGGCCGACCGAAGGGAAGGCGCGTTCCAGCCCCATCCCCTCGGCCTCCAGCTGCACCCGGTGCTCCAAGTCGTGTAGGGCGTGAAGCGCCAGATAGAGGAAGTTCCCCGAACCGCAGGCGGGGTCGAGCACGGTGAAGCTCCGCAAACGTTCCAGAAACGCCCCGAGCGCGTTCCTCGCCCGTCCGCGGTGCCGTGTCGCCGCACCCTGAGACTTGGCGGACTCCGCACGTTTCAAACTGTCGGCGATCCGGGCCTTCGCGGTTTGCCACTCGGCCCACAACGGGCGAACGATGACCGGATCGACGATCCGCATGATCTTGTCCCGGTCCGTGTAGTGCGCCCCGAGTTGCGAGCGCTTGTCGGGATCCAGTCCCCGCTCGAACAGCGTGCCCAGGATGGAGGGATCGATGCTTGACCAGTCCAGCGCGGATGCTTTCAGGGTCGTCTCGATCTGGGCCTTGTCCATGGGAAGGGTGGCGTCGTCCTCGAACAGCCCGCCGTTGAACCACTCCACATTCTCGAATCCCACCTGACCGCCCGTGGCCATCGCACGGAACAGCTTCCGCGCCCCGTCCTCGAAGTTCTCCGGCTGGCGATGCCCCTGCGTCAGCATGCGGGTGAACATGTCATCGGGCAGCAGCCCCACGTCCTCGGCGAACATGCAGAACACGAGACGGTTCACGAAGTGGGCCACCTCCTCCGGCGCATGGCCACGGTCCCGGAGCGATTGCGCAAGCTCCGCGAACGTCTTGGCGGCCCGTTCCGTCAGCGTCTGCCGGGTCTCGCCGGGCCGCAGCCGCTCGGGGTCCGACATCGCCCACTTGAGCTTGTCGCGGACGGCCGCGTCCACGAGATCGTCGAGCCCGAACTCGTGCGTCTTGCTGACCGAGTTGGTCCAGTTCGTCCGAATCCGGAACCGGCGCATGTCGGAGACGATCAGGAGCGGCGGGTTCTCCAGCGCCAGCGCGTACTGCCGAAGCTGGTCGAAGGCGGCGTCGAGGTTGGCGTGCTTGCCCTTGTACTCCCACGCGAAGCAGTGGCGCTTCCACACGTCGGCCCAGCCCCCGCCGCCCGAGTCCTTCGCCGCTCCCCGCTCGAAGCAGTAGTGGTCGCCGGTGGGATCGGCCTCCGCCGGGGTCGGCTCCCCAAGCAGGCGGCACAGGTCGATGAAGTGCTCCTGCGCGGCAGAGCGCTCCTTGAGCTCCGAGGCGTGCCATTTCGCTATGAACTCGCCGGGGATCACGCTGCGGGAGCCTTCGCGTCTTGAAGGGTCTTGGCGGACATGCTCCCAACTTCGCCGGTCGGGGATGGTCGTGTCCAATTCCGGTAGTCCGAAAACGTGACTCGGATTGTCAAGCTCTCTTGCGGTCAGTGCGGGACGCTCGGTGTCGATCCAAGGGTGTGCATTTGGGTTGGGGGTCCATGTGCACGGAATCTGCTCGCCCGATGCGCACGTCGCCGGTGCCGCATGTGGCTGGCCGCCCTGACGTTGCGCCCCGGCCGCCGAAGTGCCGGTGCCGATCCGGGCCGTCCAGCCGTGGATGGGAGCGACCCGTCGGTTTCGATGCCCGGTGCGGGCATCGCGGGCGGTGGGGATGCGCACAACCCCCACCCGCCGCCTCCGGGTCGCTCCCATCCAGCGATCCCTTGCGGGAAGGCCATGAGCGCCGCCGTGAGGGCGGCGGATGACCGCACCG
>JAPPHB010000126.1 GCA_028821195.1 Gammaproteobacteria bacterium | reverse complement strand
TGATGCCTGTCGAGTTGGAGGGGCATGGGCTCGAATTCGCGCTCAGCGTCCTTTGCCGGCGTACGGAGGAGCAGGACTTCGCCGTCGAGCGGGAGATCCGCTGGGCGGGCAGGGCGCTGAGGGCCGAGACCAGTCTGGCCGTTTTCCGGGTCGTGCAGGAGGCGCTCAACAACGCCAAGCGGCACAGCGGTGCCGGTAGCGCGAAGGTGAGGTACTGGAGGGAAGGCCGGACGCTGTACGCCGAAGTCAGCGATTCCGGCGCGGGCTTCTCGCCCGATGAGCTTGAGCCGCATCTGTCGGTCGGCCTCGGGAGCATGCGGGAGCGGAGCCGGATCGCCGGAGGGCGGCTAACAATCGCGAGCACGCCCGGGGACGGCACGTCGGTCAGGCTCGAAGTGCCCATTGGGATGCCCGCGCGCGAGGAGGACGACCCGGAATGAGCTACTCCTGCCGGGTCGTGCTCGTAGACGACCATGCCGTTGTCCGCGCCGGAATCAAGCTGCTCATCGAACTCACGGAACGGTACGATGTGGTCGGGGAGGCTTCCTCCGGTGAAGCAGCCGTCGAGCGGGTGGACGCGCTCAAGCCCGAATTGGTGGTCATGGACATCCGCATGCCGGGCATGGACGGCATCGCCGCAACCCGAAGGATCACGACGCGGAATCCGGATGTCCGCGTGCTGGTGTTGACCGCCTACGATGAGCCGGAGTATGTCGAGGCCGCGATCGAGGCGGGCGCCATGGGGTGCCTGAGCAAGCGGCGGGCTCGCTCCGATCTGGTCGGAGCCCTCGACATGGTGGCCGCCGGAAGGATGACCTTCCCCGCGCATGTCGTCGGGCTGCTGTCGAAGGCGCGAAACGCCTCGCAGGGCCTCGCCGGTGGTTGGGACTCCCTGAGCGACCGGGAACGTGATGTCCTGTACCTCACCGCGACCGGTTACACCGCCGAGGAGATCGCCCGGCGGATCCATCTGGCACCGAAGACCGTCGCCAACTATCGAATGTCCCTGAAGAGCAAGCTGGGCGTCCAGAGCCGCGTCGATCTCATGCGGGCCGTCGTGGAGTCCGGACACTTGGCCGACATGCTGAAGACCGCCGGGATCGGTCAACCGGACCAATGAGCAAGTGCTGGTGGATTGAGACGCCGCGAACCCCGTTTCGGTGTCGTGCGCTCTCACTCTTGGGCGCGCGCTTGGAGTAACGAGCATGGAGACACCTCAAGAGCTTCCCTCTCCCCCCTCACAGTCGGCGTCCGCAAACTTCACACGCGACCTGATCCACCGGCGTGTGCCCCACATCTTGGCCGGATACGCGGCTGTGTCATGGGGCATCGTCGAGTTTACGGCTTTCGCCGTGGACGAATTCCTGCTCTCGCCTTACTTCACGCGTGCGGCGCTGGTCACCCTGGTCATGATGGTGCCGAGTGTGCTCATGGTTGCTTGGTTTCACGGAAAGCCCGGTAAGGACAGGGACTCGCTGCCGCGGACGGAGAAGATAGGCATCCCCGCCAACCTCGTGGGATGCCTCGTGGTATTGTCCACGCTCGCCACCCGCGACGATCCGGTTTCGGCCACTGACCCGGCATCGGAAAGGCCCGATGAAGCGAGCATCGTCCAGCAGGGGGTGCCCAACTCCGGATCGAATGGGACCACCGTCCTGTTCGCACTCGAACCCGGACCCGGAATAGGCGAGGGCGAGTCGTGGATGTCCTACGCGTTTCCCGAGGCGTTGGTCCTCGATCTCATTGCATATGACCGTTTCCTACCGATCCCCTCCTACGACTACCAGTCCTACGCGCGAGAACGGGGATTCGATAGCTTCGCGGGGACACCCTTACCTCTCAAGCGCGAACTCGCCCGGAATCTCCATGCGGGGTTCATCGTGGTCGGGGAGATCAGTCGGATCAACGAACTGCTGGGCGTCCAACTCTGGATCCACAGAGTGAGCGACGGATCGCTCGCGGGCCAGACTGCTCATGAAGCGACCGACCTACTGACGCTCGTTGACGAAGCGGCGGGACCGGTAGGGCGCGCGTTGGGACTTTCTACTACCGAAGAGATCGACGACCTTGCCGTACGGGCACGGCTCTCCGAAAACGAAGCTGCTGTGGAAGCGTTTTTCAAGGGCATGTTCCACCATGTTGCCGACCGCGATCATGAGGCTGCCTCCATGTACTTGACCACCGCAACCACACTGGATCCCAGCTTCGCGGTAGCCCACTACGCCTTGTGGCGCGTGTTGCGGGCTTCCGGGCTGGACGACAAGGCTGCCTCGGCCCCGCTCGCTTCGGCCATTGAGCACCTGTACAGAGTACCCGAGCGATACGCCTTCCAAGTGAGGGCGGACTATTACCGGGCCATCGGTGAGCCGGACCAACTGGCCACGGTCTTGGACCTGTGGATCCAACTGCACCCCGATGACCTGAACGCGCTACGCATTCTGACAGAGACTCAGGTGTCTCAGGGTGCTTGGGAAGATGCCCTTTCGACCCTCTCCAAGATGCGCCGCTTGGATCCGTTGGACGACCGACTCATCCTGGTCACGGCGCGGGTGCAGGAGCAACTGGGCAACTACGACCAAGCCGTGGGCGTCCTGGCCGAGTATGTGAAGCGGTCACCCGGCGACGCGTCCGCGTACTCACAACTGGCCGACCTCCAGCGGCGGCTGGGTCGACTTGAAGACGCACGCGACGCGCTCAAGCGCGCGATTGTCCTGGACGCTCTGGCACCTGAGCCCGTGCGGGAACTTGCGGAACTCGATCTTGACGACGGGCGACTGGGCGAGGCTCGCGACGGGTTCCAGCGCGTGTTGACGTTGGCCCGAACTGCGGAGGAGAGGGTAGAGGCGCTATCGGGTCTCAAGCGCTATCATCACCGGCGCGGGGAGATGATCGACGCGATCGGCGTGATCGAGCAAAGGCGGCAAGAGCAAGCAGGCTTCCAGACGCAACCGGGTGTCGCTTTGGGGAGCTTGGACGACATCTTCGTCTACCTTGATGCGGGTCTTGTCGACGAAGCGGTGAACCTGCTTATGGAATTGAGGTCGATCCTTGAAGGACAGGATCTCTACCTTCACCGGCTGGCCGTTCATATCGCTCTGGCAACGGAGGGTGTGGACGCGGCCTTGGAGGCGCACCGACAGGCGTGGGAATCGTTGGAGGCCAGTGGCCAGGAGGGCCTCCGATCCACTCTGTTGGGGGACTTGGGACTGATACTGGACCGAGCAGGAGACCACGAGGGCGCGGCGGAGAACTTTAAGGCGGCCATTGAGCTATCGCCGAGTAGAGAATTCCATCTTGGCGCGGGAAGAGCACTGCGCCGGGCGGGACTGTTGGGCGAAGCGGAAGCGGAATTGCGCAGTGCCTTGCGTCTTGTGCCCGCCGATCCGCACGCCCACTTCGAGATGGCGTCGCTCATGGAGGCGAGGGGGGACACGACCGCGGCGGTGTTCCACCTCAACAACACGCTCGCCGTTTGGGAGAACGCCGACGAGGATTTCGAGCCAGCCCGACTGGCGCGAGAGAAGCTGACAAAGCTAGTCACGCCTTGACGCGAGCACAGGGGCCTACCGCTCAAACCCGCCACCGCCGCGCTCGGGGCCTCGGGGCTGGGGCGGTCGCGGTACAACGATGCGGGTGATGGTCCGGGCGCGCTCCCGCTCCCGTGACTGTTCGCGCTCCCTCTCCCTCATGGTCGCCCGCACCGACCATGCGCGCCGCTCCGCCTCCACCAGCCTGTTTCGATAGAACTTGCGCCAACCGCGCTCGATCTCCCGGGCTCGCTCGCCGTGTACCTTGCCCAACTCGGCCCGCTCGCCCTTGTGATACCGGTCTAGATCCTCGCGCCAGCCCTCGACCAGATCCGTCCGGCCCCGGATCGCCCCGGCCAGTTCCCTGAGCGAGCGATCGAGCCGCCAGATCCGGAGCCGCCCGAGCACGGTGCGGCTCTCCCGGTCTAGCCGCTGCCGCATCTCCTCCTGCCGCCTTTGCAGTTCGGCCCATTCCTTGCGCGCCCGGGTCTCAAGGTGCCGGAGGCTGTACTCGCGACCGTCCGAGACCGTCTCCCAGGCGTCCGCCTCGCCATGCCGCCATGCCTCCATGTCGACCCGATCCTCACGGCGCGGCTTCCTGGCCCGCCGCGCCCGCCCGGGCTGCATCCCCTCTCGCCGGACGCGCGCCCAGTGGCGCGGCCGCCTCCCTGCGGGGCGAACCACCTGCTGGCCCGCCCGCCTCCGTTCGTTGTTCTCGACCCGCCGCTCGCACCGGATCCGGCCCTGTTCCCGCTCGTAGCCCTCGGCCCAGCGCGACAGCCGGAGCTTGCTGTTTCCGAGCTTCGCCGCCTTCCCGGTCTCCGGATCGACCCGGTTCGCGATCACGTGGACATGCGGGTGCCGCGTGTCCTCGTGCGCGACGATCAGCGCCTCGTGGCCCTCCAGCCCCAGCGCCTCCAAGCTCTCGTCCACCGCCCGGCTCATCTCCCCCTTGCCGGGCGTCTCGTCCCGAGCCCAGCTGAGCGAGTAGTGCAGGACCGGCTTCGCCAGCTTCCGGCCTCCCGGCGATCCGCCCGCCAGCCGCTTGAGGTCGGGGGCCGCCTTCGCGGTCGCGGCCATCAGCCGCGCGGCCCGCTCCGGCCGGAACGTCGCGAGGTTCCGGGTGTCGGCCCACCCGACCCGCTCCGATGTCCTCGGGCGGCGGTCGTCCGGCTCCGGCGCGTCGTGGAGGCAGTACGCCGCGACCCCGGCGAACGAGCGCCCGAGCCCGTTGATCTTCGGGATCAACGGTCCAGCGCCTCCCCGCTCAGGAGACCGGCCGCAAGCTCGCCCACCCGCTCGACCGCCTCCAGCGTCCCGGACGGTGCGGAAGCCCCGGCGTTCAGGGCGCGGGCAATCTGGTTTAGATTGACGCCGATCCGGTGGAGTTCGACGCGCTCCCGTGCGCCGAGACGGAGAACGACCGCCTCGCGGACCGGCTGCCCCAGCGCCCTGCGGCGCATGTAGCCGGTCGTCGTCATGCGGGCCGCTCCGGCCCGCTCGGCGATCTCCGCGGCCTCCGCGGCGTTGACGCGGACGCCGATCGTGCGGCTGCGAAGTT
>JAPPHB010000042.1:3607-5169 GCA_028821195.1 Gammaproteobacteria bacterium | reverse complement strand
CTGTCGGGCAACGGGCTCGAAGGCGGCGTTCCACCCGAGTGGGGAGGGCTTTCGAGCCTCCGCGAGCTGTTGCTGGGACGGAACCCTGATCTGGGCGGAGCGCTGCCGCGCGAGTTGACGCGTCTGGACCTGAACTGGCTGGATACGGACGCTTCGGGACTGTGCGCCCCCAAGGACCCCGAGTTCGCGGACTGGTTGGGCCGTATCGCGATTCAGGCGGCGGAGCCGTGCGGACAGGGCGACCTCGATGCCTATCTCATCCAGGCGACACAGTCCCGGAGCGGTCTGGTTCCGCTTGTTGTCGGCCGGAAGGCGCTGTTGCGGGCGTTCGTGACGGCGGCGGACGCCGTCGAGCGCTTCCCGGACGTGCGGGCGCACTTCTATCTGAACGGCGCGCCGGCACACGTCCTCGACATTCCCGGGAAGCCGGGTCCGGTTCCGGGCGAGGTGGACGAGGGCGATGCCGCGATATCCGTCAACGCGATGGTTCCGGGGTGGGTGATTCAGCCGGGCCTGGAGATGGTGATCGAGGTCGATCCGAACGGGGAGGTGGCCGACAGCGTCGACATGGCGCGCCGGATTCCGGGCGAGGGCCGGATCGAGGTGGACGTTACCGAAATGCCGGAGATGGGGTTGACGGTGATTCCGTGGTTGTGGCCGAAGGATCCCGAGGAGGAGATCCTGGACCTCATGCGGGGCATCTCGGCTGAGTCGGAGGTGTTCCACGCCACGCGGACGCTCCTGCCCGTCGGCGAGGTCGGCTTGGCGGTTCACGAACCGGTGTACACGACGACGAACTCCGGTTTTGAGATTCCCTACGAGGTGCAGGCGCTCCGGGCCATCGAGGGCGGGTCGGGGTACTACATGGCTCTTACGGCACAGGTGGACCGGGACCGTGGCGTCGCCGGCGTGGCCCTGCGCAGCGGGTGGTCCGCCTGGTCGGTGTTCAACGGCGGCGTCATCGCGCACGAACTCGGCCACAACCTGAGTCTGGGCCACGCGCCGTGCGGCACTTCGGGCGACCCGCGATATCCGCAGCCGGACGGGTCGGTCGGCACGTTCGGATTCGACTTCGATACCGGAATGGAATCGGTCGTCCATCCCAACACGAAGGACTTCATGAGCTACTGCGGCCCGACGTGGGTCGGGGCATGGCACTTCCGGGAGATGACCCGTCACCGCGTGAGGCGGGAAGTCTCGCCGGCTGGGGCGCGCGGCGCGGCTCGGTCGAAGTCGCTGCTCCTGTGGGGAGGGCGGGACGACAGGGACGGGCTCTTCCTGAAACCGGCGTTCTGGGTGGACGCGCCGTGGGCGCCGCCGCCCTCCGGCGACCGGTACGAGTTGAAGGGATGGTCGGCGACGGGGGAGCAACTGTTCTCCGTTCGCTTCGGCATGGTCGAGTCCGAGGACGGGGACGGGCGCGCGGGGTTCGCCTTCGCGCTCCCCGCGCGTGCGGAGTGGGGCGATCTGGCGGAAGTCGCCCTGAGCGGGCCGGGCGCGGCGGCGTTCTTGAACCGCGACACCGACCGGCCGTCGGTCATTCTGCGGGACGCCGCGACCGG
>JAPPHB010000042.1:0-3507 GCA_028821195.1 Gammaproteobacteria bacterium | reverse complement strand
TCTTGAACCGCGACACCGACCGGCCGTCGGTCATTCTGCGGGACGCCGCGACCGGTCGGGTGCGGGCGATGTTCATCGACGCCCCCGTCGCCGCCATGGCCGCGAGCGCCGATGGCGGGGCTTACTTCTCGGGCGGTGCCCGCCTCGTGGCCGCGCGCAGTCATGGACTGCCGGACCCCGCCGACTGGGAACCCACGGGCGCGGGCGCAAGTTCGGGTGCGGGCGACTCCGGCACCGTGGCTTCGATCACGGTAACGCCCGCTGCGGCGACAGTGGCCCTGGGGGATACGGTACGCCTCGTGGCGACCGCGCTGGACGCCGACAGCTCGGAGGTGGATGGGGTCGAATTCGAGTGGACTTCCGGCGACACGCTGGTGGTTTTGGTGGACCAAGCGGGGCTGGTCACGGCGCTCCGTGCGGGTTCAACCGTCGTCACTGCGACTGCGGGCGGGGTGTCCGGACGGGCCGAGGTTCGGGCGGAGCAGCGCGCCGTGTCCGTGGTGTTGACCCCCGGGGCCGCAACGGTCGCGGCGGGCGACACGGTGCGCTTCACGGCGACGGCGCTTGATGTCAACGGCTCGCCCATGGCGAACGTCGACTTCGAGTGGGCCGCGAGTGACACCTCGGTGGCCTGGGCCGGTCGTTCCGGGCTTGCCTTTGGCTGGAGGGCCGGAAGCGCCACCGTATCGGTTCGCACCGACCGCGGCGTATCCGCTTCCGCCGACATGACGGTCGAGGGGGAGTTGGAGGTGGAACGGTTCGCGTTGACGCGCCTGTACGCTCGCCTGCGGGGGTGGGACTGGCGCGAAAGCGGCAACTGGCTCACGGACGCCCCGCTCGCGGATTGGCACGGCGTCACCGTGAACAGGGGAACCGGCAAGGTCACCGGCCTCGATCTTGGAGCGAACAACCTGAGGGGGCAGTTGGGTCCCGAACTGGGAGCGCTTGGCGAACTGGAAAGACTCGGACTCGGATACAACACCATCCGGGGCAGGATACCGCCGGAGATCTGGCGGCTCGACCGGCTTTGGGTGTTGGATCTTGGTGGGCTGGGCCTCACCGGCCCGCTATCGCCCGAGATCGGGAACCTCTCCCGGCTCATCCAGCTGAACTTGGGCGGCAATGCGCTGTCAGGCGTCATTCCGCCGACCATCGGCGAACTGACGAACCTGATCAGCCTGAGTCTCTCGGACAACGTGTTCGAGGGACCGATACCGGCGGAAATCCTGAACATCACGGATCTTGCGTCGCTTGATCTGGCCGGCAACCGGTTGACCGGAGAAATCCCGGCGGGGCTGGGCGAACTCGCAAACCTCCAGTCACTCGATCTTCGGCGCAACCGGCTGACCGGAGAACTGCCGCCAAGCCTCGGCGGGCTCGAACTGCTTCACGAGCTTCGCGTCGCCGACAACGACCTGACGGGCGAACTGCCACCCGAATTCGGCGGGCTTCGGGCGATCGACCGGATCGACCTGGCGGGCAATGCCATGTTGCAGGGCGCCCTGCCCTCGGCCTGGGTCGAAAGGAACCAGAGGGTGGACGTGAAGGCCGCGGGCACGGAGTTGTGCGCTCCCCGGCACGCGGGTGTTCTGGACTGGCTGCGCATGAACGACCTGACGTTCATTCCGGTGTGCGCCGGGGGAGAAGCGGCGTTCGCGTATCTCGTGCAGGCCGTCCAGTCGCGGCAGTACCCGACGCCGCTCGTCGCGGGCGAGGACGCGCTGCTGAGGGTCTTCATGTCCACCGACGGCCACGCGGACATGCCGCCGGTCAGGGCCACCTTCCACGCGGGCGGCCGGATCGTGCACACGGCCGACATCCCGGCGGGCCAGGCGCGCATTCCGCCCGGGATCGACGAGGGGGACCTGTCGAAGTCGGCCAACGCGGTCGTTCCGGGAGAAGTCGTGCAACCCGGCCTCGAAATGGTGATCGAGATCGATCCGGACGGCACCCTGGCCGAAGGATTGGGCATCCCCGGCCGGATTCCGGCCGAGGGCCGGGCTCCGGTCGACGTGCGCGCGGTGCCGGTGCTCGATCTCACGGTGATCCCGTTCCTTCAGGCGGACAACCCGGACTCCACATTGATGGAGCGCGCGCACGACCTCGAAGCCGACACCAGCGTCTTTCGCGCGGCGGACGGGCTTCTGCCGGTCGGCGAACTCGCCGTGACGGTGCATGAGCCCGTGCTGACCAACTCCGGCGACTACGCTTGGGATCTGTTGCACGAGACGGAGTTGATCCGGGTCGTCGAGGGCGGCGACGGCTACTACATGGGCCTCTTCGGCCACATCCGCTCGGGCGTCATCGGACAGGCTTCCTACATCGGCGGCAGGAGCCTCGTGTCCCTCGCCCACGCCGGCACGGTCGCTCACGAACTCGGACACGCGATGAGCCTTCTGCATACGCCGTGCGGGGTCCGGGGGGACGACCCGGACTATCCTTGGCGGGACGGCAGGACGGGCTCGTGGGGATACGACTTCGCCACCGGGACCCTGGTGCCGCCGGAAGCCACCGACCTCATGGGGTACTGCGGCCGCCAGTGGATCAGCGGGTATCATTTCTCGAATGCGCTCGACCACCGCCTTCGCACCGAGGCGGCGGCGCGACCGCCCGCGGTGGCGGAACAGGCGCTCATCGTCTGGGGAGGCGTCGATGCCGCCGGGCAGCCCTTCCTGAAGCCCGCGTTCGCCGTCGAGGCGCCGCCCAGGCTGCCCGCGCCGGGCGGCGACCACCGGTTGACCGTCCTCGCGGCCGGGGGCGAGACGCTGTTCTCGATCAGCTTCGACATGCCCGAGACCGCGCATCTGGACGGGGCGTCTTCGTTCGTCTTCGCCATCCCCGCGCCCGGGGGTTGGGCCGGAACCATCGAACGCATCACGCTCGACGGACCCGGCGGGACCGCAGCCTTGGACCCGGAGACCAGCACGCCCGCCATCATCGTCCGGGATCCGGCCGACGGGCGCGTGCTCGGCCTCCTCACCGACCCGCCGCCCAACCTGCTGCCCTCCGCGGATGGCCGGGGGAACTCGCCGCTCCCAGGCTTCGATCTCGTCGTCAGCAGCGGGCTGCCCGAGGTCCCGCCTGAGCGACGTTGACGGAGCCGACGCCGACGCGGCGGGAGGCCCTTTAGGGGGGGTTCGAAGGGGGGGCGGAGCCAACCCCTCGCCAGCCCCGTTGTATGACAAGGGGTGGGCTGGCTGAGCCGCAGTAACGTGGTTCAGCCAGCCCGGTCGGACGACCGCGAAACGCCCCCGTGCGTCTCCCGAGACCACGGTGCTGCGGCCTTGCAGCGCCCGCTCGGAAACCACCTCAAGGCTGACGACGCCAAGGGGTCAATCGGCGCGGAACACGTCCCGGCTGTCGGCATTGTGAATGTCCCGGTTCGGCGACGGGCGCAGCCGCTGGCAAACGCCAGCGAACATTGACGCCGCCCGACCACCCGTCGAGTATTGCAAACTGAGTACAAGTGACGACCCCCGAATCATCCGCGTCCACCGGGCGCGGACC
>JAPPHB010000084.1 GCA_028821195.1 Gammaproteobacteria bacterium | reverse complement strand
GCGTCCCCTCGGGTAACGTTGCATCTTGCCGGGCGAAAGATGGCGGCAAGCGGGGGTCGTTGGAAGCGGTGAGGGAGGCGGATCGGTCCCGGCGGGTGCGCAACCGGGTTGGCGCGGGCCGTGGCGCATTCCCGAGACGGAGTGATGAGCGATGAAACCAGTCCAGCACGCGAGGGCGGCCGGATGAGGCCGATGCGGCGACCGATGACGTCGATTCGACGCGACACTGGCGGGCGGGCGGCGGCCTGGTGGATCGGGACGGTCGCGTGGCTGCTGGCGGGCTGCGGCGGGGGCGGCCAGGGTGACGCGGCCGGGGGACCGCCGGGCGGCGGCAGCGCGGAAGAGGGTGTGATCGTGCTGCGCCCCGACCGCGTCCTGGACGGGCGCGGCACGGCGCTGGACGCGCGCGAGGTGGTGGTTCGCGACGGCCGCATCGAGGCGGTGGTCGAGGCGGGGAGCACAACCGGAGCCACAGTCTACGACCTGTCCGGGGCGACCCTGCTGCCAGGCCTGATCGACACGCATGTACACCTGGGGTGGCACTTCGACCGCGAGACCGGGCGGCTGCACACCGCGGCGTCGACCGACAGCCCCGAAGATGAGGCGCTCTACGCGGCTGAGAACGCGTGGAAGATGCTCCACAGCGGGGTCACCACCGTCCAGAGCGTCGGCGGAGCGGAGGACGTCCCGGTCCGCAATGCGATCGCCGGAGGCATGCTCCCGGGGCCGCGCATCCTCACATCCATCCGCCCGATCAACGCCGGAACCGGCGGGCCGGCCGAGATGCGGGCCCACGTGGACGAGATGGCGGCCGCGGGCGCCGACGTGATCAAGATCTTCGCCTCGGAGAGCATCCGGGTGGGGGGCGGGCCGACGCTCAGCCAGGAGCAGCTCGACGCCGCCTGCGGCCGGGCGAGCGAGCACGGCCTGCGCACGGTGGTGCACGCCCACGGACCCGAGAGCGCGAGCCGCGCGGCGCGGGCGGGATGCTCGCAGATCGAACACGGAGCGCTGCTGGACCGCGCCACCCTCGAGCTGCTCGCCGAGCGCGGGCTCTACTACGACCCGCACATCCACGTCATCTTTGACAACTATTTCGCCAACGCGGAGCGATACCTGGGCATCGGCAACTACACGGAAGAGGGGTTCGCGCAGATGCGCGCAGCCGTGCCGGTGGCGCTGGCCACCTTCCGGGAGGCGCTGACCGTCGAGGGTCTCGACATCGTTTTCGGCACCGACGCCGTGGCGGGGGCGCACGGCAACAACTGGCGGGAGCTGGTCTACCGCGTCGAGGAGGGCGGCCAGGACCCGATGGCGGCGGTCGTCTCGGCCACCAGCCTGGCGGCGGAGTCGCTCGGGCTGGGCGGGTCGCTGGGGGCGGTGGAACCCGGATACGAGGCCGACCTGATCGCGGTGGCGGGCGATCCGTCCGCGGACATCGGGGCGCTCGGGCGGGTGGTCTTCGTGATGCGCGCGGGCCGGGTGTACCGCAACGATCCCGTGGGGGCGGGGCGATGATCCTGCGGGTCCAGCACATCGGCATGGTGGTGCGTGATCTCGAGGACGCCTGCGCGCGCTTCGAGCGCGTTCTCGGGCTCAAGGCGCGCGATTACCGGGACGACCAGGGCAAGGGCATGCAGCTCGACGCCCGCATCCTGCTCGGCAACGAGTGCTGGCTGCACCTCGTCCAGAACTGGAATCCGGAGTCGCGCGTGAACCGGTTTCTCCGCGAGAAGGGCGAGGGGCTGGAGCACATCTGCCTGGAAACGGACGATATCGAAGCCGATGTCGCCCATCTCCGCGAGATCGGCGTGGGCGTATGGGAGGACCGCATCCTCGACGCCAACGACGGCTACGAGGCCTTCGTCTACCCGGACAGGCTGCCCGGCCTCACCATCGAACTCATTCAGTCGCACGACAGGAGCTGGTACTATCCGCCGGAAGCCGTGGGCGAGCCCGTGAGCGACTCGATGGAACTCTTCCGCCTGCAGCACATCGGGCTGTGCGTGCACGACCTAGCGGACGCGTGCGAACGCTTCGAGCGCTACTTCGGGCTCGTCGCCCAGGATTACCGCAACGACCAGGGCAAGGGAAAGCAGCTCGATGCCCGCATCCTCTTCCCCAACCAGTGCTGGCTGCACCTGGTGCAGAACTGGGACCCGGAGTCGCGCGTGAACCGCTTCCTCAACTCACGGGGCGAGGGGCTGGACCACATTGCGCTCCAGACGAGCGACATCGACGGAGATGTCGCGGGGCTGCGCGAGCGCGGGATCCCCTTCTTCCAGGACACCATCTTCGACGCCAACGACGGCTACGAGGCCTTCGTCTATCCCGATCAGCTGCCCGGGATGACGGCGGAGCTGATCCAGCCCCACGCGCACAGCTGGGGGTTTGGGGAGTAACCGAGCCGGTACCTGGGAGCACTTGCCATCACCTACCACCTGGATGAACGGGTCGCGGTCGAGCGCTTTCGCGAGCCCTCGGTGCGCGGATTCGCCGAAGACGTGCTGCGGGCGCTCGGCGCGAGCGCGGAGGAAGCCCGCATCAATGCCGACGGGGTCGTCACGGCGTCGCTCTGGTGGCATCCGGGACAGCATCAGGGACTCGAGAAGCTGTTTCGCTACGCGAGACGCATGCGCAACGGGGGGATTCGTCCCGATGCGCCGATGACGTGGGTGCGGGAACGGCCCGCTGCGGCGCTTCTCGATGCAAACAAGGGACTGGGATATGTCGCGGCGCACCGGGCCATGGACCGGGCCGTGAAGCTGGCGCGGCAAGCAGGGGTGGCGATGGTCGCGGTGCGGCACAGCAACCACTTCGGGATCGCCGGATTCCACGCAAAGCGTGCGGCGGATGCGGGGCTGATCGGGATTTCGATGACGAACGCGGGCGCGGAGATGGCTCCATGGGGCGCGACCCGGCCGATCCTGGGCACCAACCCCTGGGGCATGGCGGTTCCGAGGGCCGGCGGGCGCGACCCCATCGTGTTGGACATGGCGCTGACACAGTCCGGCAAGGGGATGATGCGCTGGCTCAGGAGGGCGGGCCTGCCCATGCCGGACCACTGGGCGCTGACGCCCGCGGGCGCGCGCACTACTGATCCGGACGCGGCCATGAAGGGGCCCCTGCTTCCCATCGGCGACTACAAGGGCTACGGCCTCAGCCTGATCACCGACATCCTGACGGGCGTGCTGACGGGGTCGCTGTTCGGGGCGCAGGTATTCCAGGACGACGAGAACTACGACGTGGCGCATACCATGATCGCCATCGACATCGAGGCGTTCATGGAGCGAGTGGAGTTCGAGGAGAGGCTCGAGCGGCTGATCGCCGATGTGCTCGGCGCACCCCCGATCGATCCGGGAAAACCGGTGCAGCTGCCCGGGCAGGCGGAACTGGATCGCGCGCGGCATCGACTGAAGCACGGCATCCCGATGGACCCGAAGACGGTGGTGCGGCTACGGGCGCTGGCCGAAGAGCTGGGGGTGCCGTTTTCACTGGAGCGTACATGAGCAACGAAACGCTGGTGATCGGGAGCGCGGAGGCGAGGGCCGGGACGTTGACCCGGGGCGTGATCCCGGTCGGATCGGACGTGGCGGCGGTCGCGCGTGAGATTCCCATCCTGATATGCCGGGGCGCATCCGACGGCCCGCTCCTGTGGATCAACGGCGCCACCCACGGGGACGAGCCCGAGGGGGCGCTCTCGATCTTCAAGCTGTTCGCAACGCTCGACGCAGCCGAGGTGCGCGGGACGGTGGTCGGGGTTCCGGCGATGAACGTGCCCGCATTCGAGGCGGGCAAGCGCGGTGATCCGCTGGACACGTTCTCCTACGACATGAACCGCATCTATCCGGGGCGGGCCGACGGCTACCCGACCGAGCGGGCGGCGTGGGCGCACTGGCAGGCCATGAAGGACGCCTGCGACCTTCAGATCGCCGTGCATTCGGGAGGAGAGCACTCCTACCTCGCGCACATGATTTTCGCCTCCGACAACCCGCCCAGCTTCGAGCTCGCGGCGGCGATGGGGCCGCAATGGGACCTGGTGTTCCGCAGCGGTGTGGGCGGCGCCAATCCCTCCTCGAAGATCGCCGAGCTGGGCAAGGCCGGGATCACGATCGAGCTGGGGGGCAATTGCCGCACCCTCACCTCCGACTTCCATGCCGTGGCCGAGGACCTGGCGGCCAGCTACCGCAACGTGATGTGCCACTACAGCATGCTCGAGGGCGAGGCGCGCCATGCCGCCAGGTGGCGCATGGGGCACCAGCAGGCGCTTCTGGCTCCGGCCTCCGGGATGTGGGTCGGCGAGCCGAACGTGCCTTTCGAGACGTCGATCCCGGCGGGAACGCCGCTGGGACGGGTCTTCGATCTCTACGGCGATGAGTGCGCTGCAGTCCTGGCCCCGCAGGAGGGCGTGGTGTTCGGCCTGCGCTCGCGTCCCGCGGTGATCGAGGGCGAGTGGTGCTGCTTCTACGGCATCATCGACGAGGTGCGGAGCGACCTGCTGGGGTAGGTGGACTCCGTCCTGTCTTCGTGGCGGGCCTCGCCTTCCCCAGCACCTCCACGAATTCGTCCACTTCGTCTGCCGTGTTGTAGAAGTGCGGGCTCGCTCGGACCACGCCCGGACGGCTGTCCACGATGATTCCGCGGTCGGCGAGGTGTTTGACCACGTCCGCAGGAGTTGGATGGCGCACCGGGACGATCGCCGAGCGCTCATCCGGATCGCCCGCGACGCGGGGGGCGAGGCCGGCGGCCTCACAACCCTCGATCAGGCGCTCCGTCAGCGTGACGTTCCGCGCCCGAATCGCCTCGACGCCCAGTTCATCGATGATGTCCTGACCGCCGAGTGCGGTGTGTACCGTGGCCAGAGCCGGGGTGCCGAGTTCGAAGCGGCGCGCATCCGCACGATAGCGGAATTCGCCGGGGTTGAAGCGGAACTGGTCCTCTGTGGCGAACCAGCTCGTGATCCTCGGCTCCAGAGCCGGGATCAGGTCGTCGCGCACGTAGAGATACGCGAGCCCCGGGCCTCCGCAGAGCCACTTGAGCGGGCCGGCGGTATAGAAGTCCACGCCGGTCGCCGGGAGATCCACGGGAATCTGGCCCGCGCCCTGATAGCCATCGATGAGGCAGTATGCACCCGCCCGGTGCGCGATCTCCGCGATCGGCTTCAGGTCGAGGATTGCGCCGGTGGTGAAGAAGACGTGGCTGGTCGCTATGGCCAGCGTGCGCTCGTCGACGGCGTCCTCGAACTGCTGCGGGTCGACCCGGA
>JAPPHB010000055.1 GCA_028821195.1 Gammaproteobacteria bacterium | reverse complement strand
ATGAACCAGGACTTGAACAGCGCCCGCGCCATCGCCTCCAGCGTCTCGTTCATCCGGCGGTTCAACTCAATCCTGTCGTCCAACGTGCCGAGGACATGGGCGATGGCGCGTTGCTCAGGGAGGGGCGGAACGGCGAGTTTGCAAGGGTAGACGGCGGCGCGCGTGGTAGACGGAATCGGGGACCCGTCGTCGATCTCACCCAGCTTGTAGTGCTTGATTGCGTAGAAAAGCCACCGCATGTCGTGTCTGGATTTCGACGCGACGTAGTAGGCTGTGTCGATCACGAAGAACGGATCTGGCGAATAGGCGACACCCCGGTAGGCACCCTTGCGACCGAGCACCACGCCCGGTCCCGGTGCGAGAGGGGTGTCGGTCCAGCCTATGGGACCGTTCGATCCGAAGACCCGGAAAGGGCCGGTGCTGTTGGCATGCCCTCTCCGCGCCTTACCGTATTCGAGGCTGATTTCGTCGCCCCAACTTGATTCTCGCCAATCGCTGAGCGCCCGCGAGTTCCCGAGAGCAGTACGGCGGATGTCCGCCTTTCCCACAGCCTCCGTAACGGCCAAATGCTCTCGCGTGAACCACTCGACGCCGTCGTTCTGGATATGCTCCCGCAACGTCCGATCACAGACCGAGTCGTACAGAATCAGGTCGACCGACTGGGCCATGGGGATCTCGTTGACCGCTGCGGCGAGACGGGCCTGATCCGTCAGCGTGAGCCGGCCGCCGTACAACGCGATGTCCACGTCGGAAGTCACGGTGTTCGTCCCGGTCGCCCTCGATCCGAACAGCACAGCCCGTTCCACGCGGTCATTGGCCGCGATCGCGGCGATGATCGCCTTGCGGTGCGCGTCTTTGAGACCGTCCGTCATCGCGCTCGTCTGGCGTCCAGAGCCCGGTGGAGTCGCAGCAGCACAGGGTGGTAATGTTCCCTAATCAGTGTCTCCGCCTCCCGAGCCACGTCGAGCAAGTAGACGTGGCTCAACAGGTTCCGCTTGTCCAGCGCCTCGAGCAGGGTCTCGCAGTCGCTCTCACCAATGTAGTCCACCTCGAAGCTCTTTCGGATCACCGCACGCGGTGCCTTCACATCATGGCCCTCGTAGAAGAGGAGATCCTTGAGCACCTTCCAGGACAGCTCGAAACTGAACTCGAACGTCTTGATCAGCCCGGCTAGTTCCAAGTAGTCGTACCGCTGGCGGTCACAGGCATCCGTCAGTTGCGCGAGCGCCGTGCCGAAGCTATCGAGCCGCTGCTGCCATCGCCGTTCGTCCGAATTGCTCACAGATTCCTCCCTCCGAACCCGAGCGCGTTGAGGTTCTCGGTGATGACGGCATCGAGACGTTCGCCCTCGGCTTGCTGCTCATGGTACTCTGCCACCAACCGCGTCATCTTCTCCGCGAACGGCTCGCCGTCATCCTCTGGGGGTTCGACCCCGACATACCGGCCCGGCGTAAGCACGTGGTCGTGTTTCCTCACCTCTTCCAGCGCCGCGCTCTTGCAGAAACCGGGCACATCCGAGTAGCCGTCCCCGTGCGTCCTCCACGCATGATAGGTGTCCGCGATCCGGGCGATCTCCTCGCCGGTCAGTTCGCGGTGCGTCCGATCCACCATCCGACCGAGCTTCCTCGCGTCGATGAACAGGATCTCACCACGCCGCCTACGTCCGCGCGCCAAGAACCAGAGGCACGCCGGAATCTGGGTCGAGTAGAAGAGCTGGCCCGGCAGCGCGACCATGCAGTCCACCAGTTCCGCCTCGATCATGTTCTTCCGGATCTCGCCCTCGCCGGACTGGCTCGATGACATCGACCCGTTGGCCAGCACGAATCCGGCGATCCCCCTCGGCGCGAGGTGGTGGACCATGTGCTGCACCCATGCGAAGTTCGCGTTGCCCTTCGGTGGCACGCCGTAGCGCCAGCGCTTGTCCTCGGCCAGCCGCTCGCCCCCCCAGTCCGACACGTTGAACGGAGGATTGGCGAGGATGAAGTCTGCTTTCAGGTCCGGGTGGCGGTCGTTGTGGAAGCTGTCGCCGTGGGCGATCTGCCCGCCGATGCCCCGGATGGCCAGGTTCATCTTCGCGAGCCGCCACGTCGTGTAGTTCGACTCCTGACCGTAGATCGAGATGTCGCCGCGCGCCTTGCCGCCGTTGGCGTTGCCGGTGGCGTGGGCGCGGATGAACTCGACCGACTGCACGAACATGCCCGAGGAGCCGCAGCAGGGATCGTAGACCCGCCCCCGGTACGGCTCCAGCATCTCGACGAGTAGCCGGACGACGCAGCGCGGGGTGTAGAACTCGCCGCCCCTCTTCCCCTCGGCGCTCGCGAACTGCGACAGGAAATACTCGTACACGCGCCCCAGCACATCCTTGGAGCAGGCTGCGGCGTGTCCGATGCGGATGTTGCCCACCATGTCGATCAACTGGCCCAGACGCTGCTTGTCGAGCACGGGCCGTGCGTAGTCCTTGGGCAGTACCTCCTTGAGCGCCGGGTTGTCCCGCTCGATGGCCGCCATGGCCCGGTCCACCGTCTGGCCGACGGTCGGTTGCCGCGCCTCTGCCTTCAGGCGCGCCCAGCGTGCCTCCGGCGGCACCCAGAAGATGTTCTCCGCGATGTACTCGTCCCGGTCCTCGGCCGCCTCCTCTCCCCACTCGGCGACCACCTCCGCGTGGCGCTCCTCGAAGGCGTCCGAGATGTACTTCAGGAAGATGACGCCCAGCACGACATGCTTGTACTCGGCGGCGTCCATCGATCCGCGGAGCGTATCGGCCATCGCCCACAATTCGGCCTCGTAGCCGGTGGTGGCTCCACTGTTGGTTTGCTTGGCGGGCATCTCTACTCGCACGCTTGAGTCTCGGCTCGCTCCGCTGGCTATCCGGAGCCTTCCCAAGATACGGCATGTGTCTCAGGGCAGTACACCGCTTGAGCAGGCCTGTGCGTCGGTCGCGGCCGTCATCGGCAGCGATCCGCCTGAAACCCAACGCCCCGGAACGCGTAGTATGTCTTGGGTGGATCGCCTGACCGATTGGGCCGACCCCCATGCCGAGAGGCTCCGGGCGGACCACGGCGGCGATGGCGGATAGCGGGGGCGGCGGCGTTCAACGGAGCCGTCAGCGCTCCCGGTTACGCCGCGCTGGAGAGTGAAAACGACGCGGGGGGTCATTTCACACCTCGGCCCACCGGCGATTCACACGGCGTCAGACAGGTATCCGCGAGGCGCCCAACGTCCTGCGGCCATGCGGGCTGGTCGCCCGTTGCCGGACGGGCCGCTCGGGCGGGGTCGGGAGCGACCCCCCTCGCCGAGGGCTTGGTGCGGCTTAGCGACGAGTGTGGATTCACACCCTCGTCCCTGCCTTCCAGGGGTCGCTCCCGAACCAGAGATCCCTTGCGGGAAGGCCGTGCGCGCCGCCATGAGCGGATCGGATTGACCGGAGTGGCCATGTCCGATTCGGAACGGGGACGGCGGATCCTCCCCGGCGGGGCGACCACGGCAAGCGGGTCGCCCCTCCGGGCGACAGCCTGCAATCCGCGAACCCCGTCGGGGAGCGCGGACCTGTCCGGGGTCGAGGGGCCGAGCCCCTCGTCAGCTTCGCCGGTGCGGTCGCCGAAGACACCCTGCGGACGGTCCGCAGGCGAGGTCCGAGGCGGCTGGACTGGCCACATCGGCGGTGTGGAGGGCGCGTTCCGCCGAACCCCGGCGGAGTGGACAGGCTCGGAAGCGGCTTGCCCCACCTGTTGAAGCTCGAACACCACCGAAGCCGTAATGCCTATCCGCGGACTGCCAAGTCGTTCCAGAATGGTGGATTTCCCTTGTCTTGCGGCGGTAGGCTGCCCAACTTGGGTGACCAGCAGTTCCATGTGCGCCGCATACGCTCGTCCACCAGAGGAGGCATGGATGGCGGTCTACAAGATGATTCGCATCAGAGTTCACGATGCTGATCGTTACGCAGCGTTCGCCGAGGCGGCGTCGGCGGCGACGGCGAGACACGGTGGCGAGCTCCTCTTCCAGAACGAGCGCGACGCAGCGACCCGCATCTTACTCGTGCGCTTTCCCGACGCGGCTTCGTCCTGGGCACACTACGGCGACCCGGAGGTCCAGCAGGCTCTGTCCACGGCCAAGGGATCGTTCACCCGCGATATTGTCGCCCTCGAAGGTGGGTCGTAGCCCGTGGATAATCCCCGCATCGCACTGGTGTGCGGTCGGTACTGGGCGGCAGCGCCGGAACAGGCGCAACTCGCCGGAGTCGCGTTCGACGGCAGGCCACGCTCCGAGTTAGGGCCATACCTGAGCGCGGAAACGACACGGGGGGTCGATGCGCACTTCGACCGTCCAGCGATGCGCACCGGCGTTCCCGTCCATCCGCTGGCGCGGGAACGTTTTTCGGCCTCCCCGGCCCGCTCGCCCGTGGCGCACGGGCCGGTCGGGCCGTGACGCTAGCGACCCACCTCGCCGAGGGCGCTGTACGGGTTCGAGGCCGGGTGCTTGAGCACACCTTGCCTCCGCCCCCTGGGTCGCTACCGGACCAGCAATCCCTGACGGGAAGGCCATACAGCCCCCTTCCGGGGCTTGGCTGCGACCGACCGCCGAGCCCGTGGGCGACGGAGAGCACCATCGGCGCTCAGAACGAAATGTAGCCGCCCATCTGGAAGAGCACGATGTTCGTGTCGCCGGAACCGTCTCCGACATGGAGGACGAAGCGCGCCCCGTAGCGCCGTCCGAACGTCAGGCTGGCACCGGCGGTAGGGGAAACGTTCCCTCCGTCGTACTCGATGCCCGCGCGCAGCGCCGGGCGAACGAGCCAGCCGGAACGTCCGAGCCGGACGGACGCGCCGATCCGGTTGGCGGACCCGGCGAGGTCGGCGCAACGGTAGTTCTCCACCATTCCGTACAACGACACCGGCCCGGCGACCCGCCCGCTGATGCCGACGTAGTGTCCGGGACACGCGACGCTGTTGCCGCCCACGATCCCGGCTTCGAGAACGAAACGGCCCGGCATCTCCCGCGCCTCATCCGTTCCTTGCGCCTGTACCTGCGGAGGCAGCAGGGCCAGACAAGCCGCCAGCAGCGTTCGCATCTCGAATCTCCTTGCGCCGGTTCACAGGCTGCGGAGGCGGCCGTTGGCCCCTCCGGCGGGTCAGCTCTCGCTCCCGCCCGCCAAGAAATGCTCGCTGCGCTCCGCCTCGTTGACAGGCAGGATCAAGGAAGCAGCCGTCAATTTCGTCCCGGTATCGTGTGGGACTTCGGGAGCCAGCCGACCAGTGGGTGGCGCTTCCCGATTCCCGACCTGCAAGCCATGATTCGTGATGCCTGCGGAACGGG
>JAPPHB010000045.1 GCA_028821195.1 Gammaproteobacteria bacterium | reverse complement strand
TAGATCGCGCGGGCGTACCCGTCCTGGGCCATCAGGGCTACCCGGCTGGCTTCCGCCTTGGTGAGGCGCGCGTTGGTGGCGACCACCCCGATGGTCGTGTTCCGGGCGGGGGATCCGCCCGATGGTCCTCCTGCGCGCAGGAGGACGCGGGCGTCCGCCAAGGTGGTCCCGTCGTCGCTGCGCACGCCCGCGACTACCCGGCCGGTGGAGGGGTCGATCACGTCGCCCACGCTGTTGACCGCCACCAGGGCGGCCACCACCAGCCCGCCCGGCAGCGTGATGGAGGCGCTACCGACCCCGCCTTTCATCGCGCGGCCCATCCCCGCCAGCTTGCCGACGGTAGCGCCCGCGCCCGCCCCGACGCTCCCCGATCCCACCGGGCCCCCGGTCGCGCCGACCGCGGCCTGGTACCCGCACTCGGGTCCGGGACGCACGGTCCAGTCCCCACCCACGCCCAGATCGTACAGGATCGCCGCGCTCACGATCGGTACGCGCACGACCGGGCCGACCGGGTACCCCACCCCCTGCTCCTCCAGGTAGCGCACCACCCCGCTGGCGGCGTCCAGCCCGAAGGCGCTGCCGCCCGCGAGCACAACGGCGTTCACGATCGCGACGGTGTTGACCGGGTCGAGCAGGTCGGTCTCGCGCGTGCCGGGCGCCCCTCCCCGCACATCCACGCCCCCCACCGTGCCTTCGGGCGCCAGCACCACCGTGCACCCGGTGGGACGCTCCCCCAAGGTGTGGTGACCCACCCGGATGCCGGGTACGTCGGTCAGCCCGCCGCCGGGAGCGAAGCCGCCGGTCTCCTGCGACCATCCCGGGCCGGCGCACAGGAGCAGCAGCGTGGCGACAGCGCCCGTCGCGCGCGCGAACCGGCCCCCGCCGATAGCCGAACCGCACCTCCTCGCCGGCATCCGACCGGACCGCCACCAGCTTCCGTATCGACCGACCGACGTTGGCGCGGGCCGCAACGAGACATAGTGCATTGTGGAATCTCCAACCGGGATCGCGGGATGGGAAGCCCGGCCATGCTTCGCCGGGCGTACGATGAGCGTACCAGGACCCGCCCATCCCGCCTGATTGCCGCCCGGCCCTCCCCAGGCGATCTTCCGACCGCTCCGCCGATTCCACTATCCCCGCGCCCGTGGCCCGTGATCACCATCCGCCCAATCCGCCGCGCGCTCCTGCCCGTCGACGACGAAGCGGCAGACCGCGTCAGCGCCCCCAACTACGACGAGTTCCAGAGCGACCAGGAAGTGCGGGCGCTGATCCGGCGGGCTCCCGAGAGTGTGCTGCGCGTGACCATGCCGCACTGCGATCCCGGTGCGGAGGACAAAGTCGCGGCCGACTCTCCTCCGGCGCTCGCGCGCGCCGCCGCCAACATGCGGGCGCTCATCGACAGCGACAGCGTGCGCGCCGCGCACGATCTGCTCTACGTCTACCGCATCGACGACCCCGCCCGTCCCGGCATCGACCAGATCGGCCTCGGGGGCATGGCGCGCATCGACGAGATCCGGACCGACGCCAGCCCGGCCGCCCCCATCATCCGCAACGAGGGCGTCCGCGAGCCAAAGGCGCGCGGGCGGGCTCAGCTCATCGAGGCTACCTCCGCGTTCATCGGCACGGTCAACTGCGCCGTTCTGGACGCATCGGGGGCGTTCGCCCACGCGCTCGAGCGGCTCGCTTCGGATCGCGCGCCCGACCACGGAGCCGACGACAGCCGCGGCTGCCGCCACGACATCTGGCTGATCGACGACGCCTCCATCCAGGCGCGCCTGATCGCGCTCGCGGCCGCCGAGCCGGAGGCCTACGTCGCCGACGGCAACCACCGCAGCGCGGCTGCCGCGATGCTCGACCGCGAGCACTTCCTGTGCGTCTTCTTCCCTCTCGAGCGCATGTCGCTGGCGCCCTACAACCGGCTCGTGCGCGACATCGGCCTGGACGACGAGGTGGTGCTCGCGGGTCTCCGCGAGCGCTTTGCCATCGAGGAGGTCCCGGGAGCGCATCAGCCCGCCCGAACCCATCAGATCGGCCTCTACACCGGGCGCGCCTGGTACCGCCTGCGCCCGCTTCCCGGCAGCTACGACGAGCGCAACGCGGTCGAATGCATCGACGCCGACATCGTCCAGCGCAACTTCTTCAAAGCCGTCCTCGGCATCGCCGAACCGGGCGATCACAGGCTCAACTTCGTGGGAGGAGACCGCGACCTCGACTTCCTGCAGGCCGGCGTGGACAGTGGCGAGTACCGCTACGCGGTCACGCTCGCGCCCGTCACCCTCGGCCAATTCGCGGCTGTGTGTCGGCAGAATCGCATCATGCCGCCCAAGTCGACCTGGTTTCAGCCCAAGATCCGTAGCGGCCTGGTGGTTGCGCTGGAAGAGGAGTCGCCGCAGCCGAAATAGCCCGACGCCGACCGGTGGCGCCGCGGTTGGCACCGTCGGCCCATGGTCCCCATTTTCACGGGTGCCCGTCAGACCGCAGGAACGGAGGTTGTCCCGATGCTCGACTCCAATACCACCCGACGACGTTTCATGGCCCATTTCGCCGGAACCGGGCTGGGCGCCACCCTGCTCCCCGGCGTGCTGTGGACCAGAATGCAGGAGGCCGGCGCCCGGGAAGTCACCGCCGAGATGCTGGGCGACGCGCTGGCGATTTCGGGCCTCGACTTCAGCGACGAGGAACGCGAACGCATGCTCGAGTCGGTGAACGACCGCCTGAGCGACTATCAGGAACTTCATGAGCTGAAGATCCCGAACGACATCTCGCCGCCCTTCCACTTCAACCCGCTGGTCCCGGGAATGCGGGTGGACCGGTCGGTCACACCGTTCAGGATGAGCGACCTGCCGAGGATCGAGCGACCCTCGAACCTCGAAGACGTCGCATTCTGGACCGTGCGGGAGCTCGCGGAGCTCGTTCGCACCCGGCAGGTGAGTTCGGTCGAACTGACCGAGATGTACCTGCAGCGCCTGGAGCGCTACAACCCGCTGCTCAACTGCGTGGTCACCCTCACCGACGAGCTGGCGCTGGCCCAGGCACGCGCGGCCGACCGTGAGATCGCCGCCGGACGGTACCGGGGGCCGCTGCACGGAATCCCGTGGGGCGCAAAGGACATCATTGCGACCCGCGGCTACAAGACCACCTGGGGCTCACCCGCCTACCAGGACCAGGTCATCGACATGGACGCGTCGATCATCGAGATGCTGCGTGATGCGGGCGCGGTGCTGGTCGCCAAGCTGACCACCGGCGAGCTGGCCGGAGGAGACCAGTGGTTCGGGGGCCAGACGATGAACCCGTGGGACCCGTCGACGGGCTCCGGTGGTTCTTCGGCGGGTCCGGGATCCGCTACCGCGGCCGGGCTTGTCGGCTTCTCGATCGGAACCGAGACCAGCGGTTCCATCCTGGGACCCTCGTCGCGCTGCGGCCTGAGCGGGCTTCGTCCGACGCTGGGCCGGATCAGCCGGTACGGGGTGATGGCGCTCTCCTGGACCCAGGATCGACTGGGCCCGATGTGCCGCTCCGCCGAGGACTGCGCGCTGGTGATGCGGGCGATTTCGCGTCCCGACGGCCTCGACCTGAGCGTGCAGGACCTCCCCTTCAACTGGGACGGCACCCGCGCGGCCACCCGGCTGCGGGTCGGGTACCTGGAGGGGGCGTTCGAGGAGATCGAGGAGGCCGACTACCGGACCGCGCACCAGCGCACCCTTGAGGAGCTCGAGTCCCTCGGTTTCATGCTGACGCCCATTCACATCCCCGAATGGTCAATCAACGTCACCGCGCACAGCGTGGAGATGGCCGTCTTCTTCGACGAGTTGCTCCGTTCCGGCAGAGCGGAACTGCTGGGCCGCCAGACGCGGGCGGACGGCCTGCGCTCCGCGAGGGTGATCCCGGCGGTCGAGTATCTCCAGTCGCAGCGCGCGCGCACCATGATGATGATGCAGCTTGCGGAGGCGACGTCGGGCGTGGATGTCTATCTCATCCCGCGGGCGCCGCGCCGCCCGCCGGGGCAGCAGTCTGACGAGCCGCCGCCGTACAGCCACGGTCGCAACGCGAGCAGCATGACCAACTACGCGACCCATCCCGCCCTTGCGGTGCCCAACGGCTTCAACGATGCCGGGCTCCCCACGAGCATGACCTTCTGTGCCCAACCCTTCCGCGAGACGGAGCTGTTGACCGTGGCGCGCGCGTATCAGGACGCCACCGACCACCACAGGCAATACCCGGATCTGGACGACGCGGCGTCCGGGTAGGTACCCCTGGGCAGTCCACCATGATCGATGCACTGATCGGACGGACGCCGACGCTGCGCCTCGCGCGCGTCGTGGAGCCGACCATGGCGGAGGTGTGGCTCAAGCTGGAGGGCCTGAATCCCGCCGGCTCGATCAAGGACCGAACCGCCTGGGCCATGATCGACGACGCCGAGGCGCGGGGGCTTCTGAAACCCGGAGGTACCATCGTCGAACCCACCTCCGGGAATACTGGCATCGGCCTGGCGCAGATCGCGGCCTGGCGCGGATACAGGCTCATCCTCTGCATGCCGTCGTCGATGAGCGAAGAGCGCAAGCGGACGCTCAATGCCTACGGAGCGGATTTCGTGCTCACCGACCCGGAGCGGCGCATGCTTGCGGCAAGAGAGGAAGCCGAGCGCATCGCTTCGGAGACCGGCGCTTTCTACCCGGACCAATTCTCCAATCCCGCCAATCCGCGCATCCACTACGAGACCACCGGGCCGGAACTCTGGGCCGACATGAAGGGGCGCATCGATGTGTTTGTGTACGGATCGGGGACCGGCGGGACCATCAGCGGGGCCGGGCGGTTCCTGAAAAAGATGGATCCGCGCATCCAGGTGGTGGCGGTCGAACCGGCGCGCTCGCCGGTCATTTCGGGGGGCGAACGCGGGCAGCATCAGTTCCAGGGAATGGGACCGGGTTTCATCCCGGAGAACCTCGATCGGACCGTGCTCGACCGCGTGATGACGGTGTACGAGGAGGATGCGTTCCCATTGGGGCGGCGCCTCGCCCGCGAGGAGGGCCTCTTCCTGGGGATGAGCAGCGGCGGCATCGTATACGCCGCGCTTCAGATCGCGCGCGAAATCGGGCCCGGCCATCGCGTCGCCGCCATCTCGCCCGACGATGGCGCGCGCTACCTGACTACGACGTTGTATTCGCCGGAAGAGTAGCGCGAGTCGGCCGCATCCCGGCGCTGGCAGGGGGACTCGCTCTCGTCTAGTATTTCGGTGTCTGCCCATCAGTACATGGAGGAGCCCATGCGTGTCATCTCTTTCCAGGTCATTCGTCGTGTTCCCGCTGTCCTTGTCGCCGCAGCCCTCTGGACATCGGCATGCTCTCCGGCGGACG
>JAPPHB010000053.1 GCA_028821195.1 Gammaproteobacteria bacterium | reverse complement strand
AACCGGGACATTTTCCATGCCGATAACCGGGACATTTTCCGTGCCGATTGACAACAATGACTTATGTACAAATATAACGGCACTTAAATCGGTCTCTCAGGATGCCCAGTAGTGGCCGAAACGGGGTTGGGAGACCTTCGGAGGAGGCACCCGTCTGCGAATGCCGTCAGCGAGCCCGCCAGCGCCTCTGGAAGGTCAGGGAAGATGGGGTCTCGGAGTTCGCCACATCGCGGTCCCCGGATCCGTCAATGGCGCAACAAGACACACGGATGTGAATTCGGGACGCGGCGCGCGGGTGCGGCCGATCCCCTTGACCGGACTACTGCCAATCGCCGATGCGCCCGCCTGTCAATGGCGGAATGGGACGGTCGAATGTGACTTCGAGCCGTCCTGGTTGCGGCCAACGCGGAGTTGCGAGATCCGGGCGTGTCAATGGCTCGATGGGATTGATTTTTGTAAGCGATTGGTACTGATTGGTTTATATCACTCATGGTGATTGCTGTTCCCCTATCAGTTCATGTTTGCTGACCGGGATGTAGATCGACGTTGGCGAACGTCTTTGGAGATAACTGTTCGGTCAGGCTGTGGCGAGTGTCCCTTGTGAGCGGATCGTGGTGGGGCTGGGTTCAGCGGTGGAGGATGCGCCTCCAGTGCTTGGCGAGCGGGCGGAGCCAGACATCCGTGTTGGGCTTGCCGTACCGCTCGTCGGTGCCACAGCGCCCGCGTCCCTGGGTGGTTCCGACGCGGATCCAGCCGGAAGCCCTGTTAGACGCCGCCGGTGAAGGGGGTACCTCGACGAAGGTCTCGACGAGGACGGGGGTCCGGGCCACCGTCGCGACGGCGTGCTCGCGAGCGATGTGGACGTGGTGGGGAGGGGACTCGACCCCGGTTGGAGGGACGGACGGAGTTCGTCCCGGAGGCCGGGGGGACCGGCGCCGAAGCGGTGGCAACGCCGACCAGGCCGCCCGCCGGTCACCACGGGGACCCAGCCGAAGCCGACGGCCTCGACCGGCGGTGATCGGTGGCCGTGGGAGAACATCCGCGTGTGCGGCCGCCTGGGGGACGCGCGGACCCTGCGGAAGCGGGTGGAACCTCAACCGCGAGCGCTGCCGGAGCGGGGGGTTTCCGGGGGGTCAAAGGGGGGCGGAGCGCTCCCCCTTGCCAGTCCGCCACGTTCAACGTGGCGTGGGCTGGCTTACAACCCAAAGAGCGTGAGCCAGCCCCTCGGCGGAGCCGCCGAACACGCCTCTCCGGGCATCGCCCGGAACAGCCTCGACCGGGCCGTCGCGAGACAGCTCCCCGGCCTCCCCGTCGCCGGCCTCAAGGACGGCAGGGGCGACCGGCCCGGCTCCCGACTCTCCCGGGACTGCGCCACGCTCTGCCGAGCGCCCGGTTTCCGGCCTACCCGTACCCCTCCGAGACCCGAGATCGTGCGTTAGAGGCCATCCTGCGGCCCGTAGATCACCCGAAAAGCCTTTGAATCGACCCGAAACGGCCTCCGAGCCCGGTTCGAGCCTCGTCGCCGCGTCTCAGCCCGCGAGGTACTCGGCCCAGTCCTCCATGAGCCGACGCCTCCGCTCGAACAGATCGGTCCGCATGTACGCCGCCTCGACCTTGTTCTGAACGACATGGGCCAGCGCCGCCTCCACGACCTCCCTCGGGTGATCGGTCTTCTCGGCGGCCCAGTCACGGAAGCTGGACCGGAACCCATGAGGCACCGCCGAGATTCCGCAACTCAGGAGCAACCGGCCCGGCCGCTTCCGGGTCAACGGCTTGCCGCGCTCGTTGACGAAAACAATGGGACTCGCCCCATCGCCCAGCTGCCGCGCCCCGTCAAGGATCTCCATCGCACGGCCGGACAGGGGCACCCGGTGCTCGCGGGCGCTCTTCATCCGGCTTGCCGGAATCGTCCACACGCCCGCATCCTGATCGATCTCGCTCCACACCGCCCCGCGGACCTCGCCGCCCCGTGCCGCCGTCAGGACCAGAAACTCGAACGCCAAGGTGTCCACCTTCCCCGGCTTCGCCGCCCGCACCTTCGCGATGGCCGCCGCGACCTCGCCGTGAGGCAGGGCCTTCCGGTGGATGACGACATCGTGCTGGGGGCCGAGCACCGGCAGGAGCCGGTCGCAGGGGTTGTCCGCCCTGAAGTCCATGGCGATAGCCCATTCCAGCACGGCGCGGATGCGCCGACGGACGGCGCGGGCGACCTTCGGCCTCGTGTGCCAGATCGGGGAAAGCGTCTCCAGCACGTCGGCGCTGGTGATCTCCGAGACCGGCAGGCCGCCCAGGCGCGGGAAGACGTACATTTCCAGCTTGCGAATCCACAGTTTAGCGGTCTTCGGGCTGCGCCACCCGGCGCGCTTCTGGTCGATGGCGCGCACGGCGGCCTCGGCGAAGGTGGGGACACCGAGGGAACGACGCTTCTCGGCCAGAGGATCGCCGCCCGAGCGGGCCAGCTTCCGGTTGGCGAGCGCCTGCTCGCGGGCCTCGGCCAGCGAGACGAGGACGACGCTTCCGAGACCGATCTCGCGCTTTCTGCCCCGGACGACGAGCCGCTGGATCCAGCTTCGCGTTCCGGTCTTCTTGACGTAGAGGTACAGCCCGTTGCCGTCGCAGTGCCGTCCGGGCGGGGCGGAGCGCACGAAGGCGGCGGACAGGCGGTTGTGGGGATGGCGGCCCTTGGGCTTGCCTCGTCGGCGCTGGGATCGGGTGCTGGTGACATTATTCATTCCCTAATCGTATCGGGGATTACACTGGATCGCAAGGGACGCAACCGGTGGACCAGCGTGGACGAGAGCCCACCTAACACGTTGAAATACAGTCGATTACAGGACTCTATGGACGCCTATGGACGGCAATGGATTTCAACAGTCCGCCTCAATGGCAGAATGGGACACGCGCATGTGAATTGGGGACGGCGCCGAGAACCGCGAGTCCGTCGGCAATTCGGTGCTGCACGCTGGTCGGGATCGCGCGGGCCGCGAGCAGTTGGGATCAGCCCGCGTGCGCCGCGAACAGCCGGCGCCGAGGAGGTCGTGCCGGTCCAGGTTTCCGCGGAAGCGCTCGCCGGTGCATGACCATGAACTCGTATTCGGCGTGGCTCTGCGTGAGTGCGCTCCCGGTGGCCGAACCGTTGCCGCAGGCCCGTGCGCGACGCAGCCTGGCTCCGATAGATTCCCCGAGACCGTCATTGCGGGTGAGCCGCGGCAGGCACGGTCCGGGCAGCCACCACCCTGGGGCCCGAACGCACCACCTTTCATCACACGATTTGCGGAGGACTCCAATGACCACAAGAAAGCAGGCGAGCGATTTCCCCCAGGAGGTGCTGGCCCTCTTCGATGGGTACGTGCACGGGTTCATTCAGCGCCGGGACTTCCTGGAGGGGGCCGGGAAGGTGCTGGGTGGCGGCGCGGCTGCTCTGGCGGTCCTCGAGGCGCTTCGTCCCAACTACGCGTGGGCGCGGCAGGTGGAGCCGGAGGACGGCCGGATCCAGCAGGAGTACGTCACCTACCCGTCGCAGAGTGGCTCGGGGATGATGCGTGGCTACATGGCCACGCCCGCCGGCGCGACGGAAGCCAGGCCCGCGGTCCTGGTCATCCACGAGAATCGCGGCCTCAACCCCTACATCGAAGACGTGGTGCGCAGGTTCGCCGCCGCGGATTTCGTAGCGCTGGGGCCGGACGCGCTAACCCCTCTGGGCGGCTATCCCGGCAACGACGACGAGGGCCGGGAGATGCAGCGGCAGCTCGACAGGGACGTGATGATGGAGGATTGGGTGGCCGCGTTCCGGTTCCTGCGGGATCACGATGCGACCACCGGGCGCGTCGGGGCGGTCGGGTTCTGCTACGGCGGCGGGGTCGTGAATCAGCTCGCGGTCCGGCTTCCGGATCTGGGCGCGGGCGTGCCGTTTTATGGGTCGGCGCCGGCCCTTGAGGACGTTCACTCCATTCGGGCGCCCCTCATGATCCAGCTCGCGGGCCTGGACGAGCGCATCAACGCCGCCTACCCAGCCTACCAGGAGGCTCTCGAGGCGAACGGGAAGGAGTTCGCTGTGCATGTCTACGAGGGAGCGAACCACGGCTTCCACAACGACACCACGCCACGCTACGACCAGGAAGCTGCCAGCCTGGCGCAGGAGAGGACCATCGCGTTCTTCAACGAGCACCTGCGGGGCTGAGCCGGACTGCGGCTGATCGCGCTCTCAGCCGCGCGTCAACCTCGGCACGTTCAGCGGGCTCGCCTCCAGCACCTGGCCCCAGATCCTGCGGCCGACGGCGTCGGCTTCGCGCAGGATGGCGTCCGCGTCCATGGTGAGGACCTCCCGGTCGCGCATAACGAAGCGGCCGTCCACCATCACCGACTCGATGTCGCCGGGATGGCCGCAGTGGACCAGTGCGGAGATGATGCGCCCCGCCGGCACGAGGTGGGGCCGCAGCGTGTCGACCACGAGCAGATCGGCCTTCTTTCCGACCTCCAGCGTCCCGAGAGCGTCCGGCTGCTGCACCGCCAGCGCGCCGCCCTGGGTGGCGTCCGCCAGGATGTCCTCCGGCTGAGGCTGTAGACCGGGCACCTCGTCCCCATCCCGATTTCGCCGGATGCGCTCGGTGAGCAGAGCCGTGCGCATCACCTCGAAGACGTCGTTGGTGTTGTTGTCGGTACCGAGCGCGATGGGACAGCCGGCCGTGCGCAGCTCCGGAATCGGCGGGTTGATGCCCCGGTTCGCCGCCATCCCCGCCTGGTGCGAGATGATGGTGCCCGAGCGGCCCAGAAGCGCGACTTCGTCGTGGTTGACGTAGCGTGCGTGCGCCGCGAAGAGGCGCGGACCCAGGAAGTCGTGGCGGTCCAGATACTCCGTCGGGCGAAGGCCGTGGTGCATGACCATGAACTCGTACTCGGCGCGGCTCTGGTTCAGATGGATCGTGTAGCCCAGGTCGTGCGTCTCGGCGAAATCGCGCACCGCGCGCAGCAGCTCGGGCGAAGAGGTCTCGGTGAGCGAAGCCGCCGGGAAGACCGAGATGCGGCCGTCCTCGGCGCCGTGCCAGGTGCTGAAGAGGTCGCTGATGCGCTGCATGCCATCGTCGAGGAGTGCTTCGGAGAAGCGAGGCGTCCCGCTGAACGACCGGGCCATCGAACGGGTGGACACCGGGCCGGGCACGTTCTCGGTGTCGCGGATCCCCTCGGCGAGGACGCAGCGGAGGCCGGAGTCGGCGAGCACCCCGGCCTGGCGCTGTACGTTCCCGGTAAACTCGACGATGGTGGTTGTCCCGGTGGTGATGGCCTCCAGCGCGGCCACCTGCACCATGAGGTTGCCCTCCTCGCCCTGGAGGAGGCTCGCCGGCGACACGGCCAGGTTGGCGGTGTTGGGGAAGCCGAAGTCCTCGTTGAAGCCGCGCGCGACAACGGCCCGCATGTGCGCGTGGCAGTTGATGAGACCCGGGAAGAGCGCCTTGCCGCGCCCGTCGTACTGCTCGGCCCCGGGGTAGGCGGCGAGCACTTCGTCGGTGGGACCGATGGCCGCGATGAGGTTGCCCTCGACCGCGAGCGCCACGTCGTCCTGGACGATGTCGGGATTCGCGACGGTGGTGTTGGTGAACACGACTGTGGCGGCCTGCTGCGTGGGCGACTTCCCGCCGGACCGCGCCGCCGCCCGCAGGGGATCGCGCTCGAGCAGCAGGGCGGCCGTGCCCGCTCCTGCGCCGGCCAGCCACTCGCGGCGGGTCAGATGGCCAAGGCCGCGGGGTGCAGAGGTTGTCGGAACCGGGTTCTCGCTATGGGATGTCGCCATGATGGTGCCTGTACTGGTGTCTACTGGTGATATAGTGACAAGATCACTGTTGATATACTGGTGAATTGGGCGGTGGGGACAATGTGTGACCGGAAGACGGGCCGCAGACGCTCACATACTACGGCGTGGCTCGTGCCTCATGCCATCCTATCTCCGGAACAGATAACTCAGCTTCATGAAGAACCGGTCTTCGCCCCGCGCCATGCGCCGGAAGCGGAACGCTTCGGGCTCGTCCAGCGCGGCGCCGTAGCCGAGGAAGACGACGGTGCCGGGTGTCGGGCGGTACGAGAGCAGCACATCGCCCGTGAACTGGTTGTCCTCCGTGGCGCGCGAGCGCATCCAGCCGCCCGTATCCGGGTCGAAGAGGAAGATGGGCTCCTCGGTGTCGCCGGTCCGGAGCGCATCCCGCTTGAAGGAGTCGTACTGGCCCACCAGGCGCACGAAGAGGAAGCGCGAGATCTGGTACTCGAGCGAGAGCCGGGGAATCCGCTGGATCGACATGTTGGACCCGTCGGAGCGGCGGTCGAGCGTGAGCTGGTTGTAGAGGAAGTTCAGGCGGAACTGGTCCGTGGGACGCCAGTTGACGGTCACGTTGGGGCGGAACAGCCACACACCCCGCGCCTCGGCGAAACCCACGTCCTGCCACACGTTGACGCCGACCCGGGCCGAGAACGTCGAGAACTCGGGCGTGGTGACGTTCGTGATCCATCCGCGCACGTCGGTGATGCGGTCCGGGGCGTCCCAGAACACCGTGTCCGCGCCCGCCGGCCCCGGCCGAACCACCCCGTAGTCGGTGTACCACTCGGGCTTGAACGCGTAGCTCTCCCATCCGTGGCTCACGCGCATCGACCATCCGCCGCGCAGCTGGAAGGTGCTCGAGAGGAAGGTCTTGGTCTCCTCGGGCGCGTCGCTCCCGAACCCGTGGTATCCCCACCATCCCATGGTGCTGAACCCCGGAGTCCAGCGTTCGATGACGGCGCCCGGCCTCCCGTAGAAGTTCACGCTGTTGCTGGTGCGGGTGTGGATCACGCCGGGTCGGTTGACGAAGCCGGCCTGGGTCTCGAAGTCGGGGTGGATGCCGTTGATGCGGTAGTCCAGCACCAGCCGGCGCCCGGTGCGCTGGAAGACGGCCTCCCAGATGGGCGCCTCGGTGGTGGTGCCTCCCGACCGGGTGAAGCTCGCGCCTCCCTGCAGGGACATCGTGTAGACGCCCCCGAAGACCAGGCGGGTATCGGCGGCGGCCACCCGGTTGAAGTCGCCTCCCACCACGCGGTCCGTATAGACCATCCCGACCGTGGACTGCCCGCCGACGTCGCGCTGCAGCCTGAGCGCGTTGAACCGGGGGTTCGAGTCCACGCCCGCGCTGTTCGGGGCAGCCCCGTCGATGCCCGACAGCAGGCCGATGTTCATCCCGGCCACCTTCCCCGTGAGCTTGACCCCCGTCACCGGATTCTGGAGCCGGCGCGTGTAGATGAGCCGGTTCGGAGCGTCGAAGCGATCGATGCCCTCGAGGAAGAAGGGACGCTTCTCGGGGAAGAAGAGGGCGAAGCGCTCGTTGCTCGACACCTGCCCGACATCCGCTTCGACGTGTGAGAAGTCGGGGTTCACGGTGGCGTCCAGGGTGAGGTTGGCGCTCACGCCCCAGCGCAGGTTTCCCCCCATTTCCGCGTCCGAGCCGTAGTTCCACGCGTCGCTGCCGTCGGGCGCCCCGTTCAGCGCCGCCGTCACCGCGGGCGTGAAGTCGACCACCATGCCGCGGGTGAGGTCGCGCAGATCCAACAGCCGCCCCGACTGGGCGAGGAAGGAGGCGGCGCCCCGCCGCGCGGGCGTCCAGGTGTCTGTGTACCCGGAGTGCTGCACCTTGCGGATGACGTTGATGCCCCAGCTCTGGACGTCGGAAGCCTGGTAGCTGATGCTCTCGAAGGGGATGTGGATCTCGACCTCGTAGCCGTAGTCGGTGAGCCGCCCGCGGGAGTCGAAGATGTAGTCCGGCGTCAGGTTGGTCTCGCTCACCTCGACGCCCCGGCTGGCCCGCCCCTGTTCCCCCTCGGTGCGGTTGCCGTCCTGCTGGATGCCGAACGGGTTGACGCCGAAGAGGAAGGCCTGGCGCCGGTCGTCGAAGGTGTCGAGGAGGAGCTGGACGTAGTCGTCGCCCTCGATCCGGTCCCGGTCGGCGAGCGTGGCGTTCACCGACCCCGAGGCGTCGAAGGCCTTGATGCCGAAGTAGATGCCGGTCGGGGAATACCAGACCAGGACCCGGGTGGTGTCGGCGGCCGGCCTCTGGTCCACGGGCTCGTACTGGGAGAAGCCGGTGAGCACGGAGGCTTCGTGCCACGCGGGCTCGTCCAGAAACCCGTCGATGTCCGCGGCCTGCTCCAGGCGGGGGACGGAGACCTCGGTCTCGCCCGCAATCCCGGCATACGCCGCCTGTGCTTCCTGCACCGCCGGCGCCGCTCCGAGCACGCTCAAGAGAATGGGCAGCATCGCGTTCCCGGCTGGGGTGAAGCGCGCATCCCGACGCGCTCTCCAACAAGTATAGCGCGCACCGCGGGGGAGCACGACATGCGCTGCGCGCTTGACGCAGGGACTTCGTTAAGCCCATAATGGGGGTTTTCCGAGGTTTTCCGGGGCTTGACCCGCTGGCCCTCCCAGCTTCTCAGGTCATCGCCTCGCCAGCAGTAAGGAGGACACCATGTCAGGTGTACGGAGGCTTGTCCTCGCAGGGCTGACGGCTGCGTTCGCCGCACTGCCAGCCGACGCGCAGGAATCCGTCAGCAGCTTCTCCCTCGGCGCTCACGGCGGACTCATCAACGATCCCGCGGGTTACGATGCCGACCGCATCGTGTCCTACGGGATGGGCGTCCGCTTCGGCGCAACCGCCAACCTTCAGCTCTACGAGCGCATCTCGGTCCGCGGAGACGTCAGCCTGACGTCGAAGTCCGGAACGGACACCAGCGGAGGCATCAACGAGTCGGTCGACCTCGGCCGCCAGTTCTACGGCGCCGGCGTCGAAGTCCTGCTCATGACCGGCGGAAGCATGGAGCCGTACGTCCATGCCGGCGGCGGGCTGGTTGTGGTGGATCGGCAGGGCCAGGAGCTCAACAGCTACGCGTACGACGTGACGGAGTTTACGGGCGTCGTGGGCGGGGGCGTGAGGCTCCTGCTCGAGTCCAACGCGTTCGTGTTCGCGGACGTCACAACCTGGACCTACCAGAACCACATCGTGGACGAGTCCAACATGGACACCTCGTTCAGCGTGGGATTCGGCTACCGCTGGGGCGGGTAGCCGGGAGCAAGCGGCAGTAATCTGTAAGGAGGTCAACCATGAAGCAGAACAAGGTATGGACAGTGCCGCTCGCGCTCCTGGCGCTGGCGCTCCTCACGGCTCCCTCGCTCCTCCGGGCGCAGACCGGGAGCGTCACCGGCGTGATCACCGACGCGGGCACGCTTGCGCCGCTCGACGCCGTACAGGTGTCGATCGTGGGCCAGGGAATCGGCGTCGCCACCAACGCGGAAGGCCGCTACCTCATCCCCGGCGTGCCGGTGGGGGAGGTGACGATTCAGGCCGGGCGCCTGGGCTACGCGACCCAGACAGTGGTCGTCACGGTAACCGCCGATGCGGCCGCCGTGGCCGACTTCGCGCTCGCGAGCGAGGCCCTGCTGCTCGAGGAAGTGGTGGTTACGGCCCTCGGCATCACCCGCGAGGAACGAAGCCTGGGATACTCGGTCCAGGGCATCGACGGCGAGGAGCTCGTCGAGGTGCGCGACAACAACATCATCAGCAATCTGGCCGGCAAGGTGGCCGGGCTGGTGGTGACGCCTCCCGCCGTCCTGGGCGGGACCTCGAAGATGATCCTGCGGGGGGTCGCCTCCATCTCCGGCAACAACGAGCCGCTGATCGTGGTGGACGGCGTGCCCATCGACAACAGCCGGCGCGAGACCGCCGCCAACGGCGGCACCCGGGGGGCGGTCGTCCGCAACCGCAGCGGCATCGACTACGGCAACATGGCGCAGGACATCGATCCCTCGAACATCGAGTCGATCACGGTGCTCCGGGGCGCAAACGCGGCCGCGCTGTACGGGTCGCGCGCCTCCAACGGGGTCGTGGAGATCGTGACCAAGTCGGGGCGGGGCTCGATCGGCACCACCACCATCACGGCGAGCAGCAACTTCGTGGTCGAATCGCCTCTGCGCATGGTCAAGTACCAGAACATCTACGGCGGCGGCGCCACCGACGACGGCTACAACTGGGTCGACGGGCGGGGCGGTGGCGAGAACGACGGCGTGGACGAGAGCTGGGGTCCGCCCCTCGACGGGCGTCTCTATCCCCAGTGGTGGTCGAACGGGGTTCCGCAGCCCTGGCTCCCCTCCCCCATGAACGTGAGGGAGTATTTCCAGACCGGTAACAACCTCACCACCAACTTCGCCATCTCGCACGCCACCGAGCGCTCCAACGTGCGCTTCTCCGCGCTGCGCATGGACGCGACCGGCATGGCTCCGCGGAACGAACTGGAGCGCACCCAGCTGGCGTTGAACGCCGGGGTGGACGTGACCGAGCGCTTCGACCTCGACGGCTCGTTCCAGTACACGCAGACGCAGGGGCACAACCGCCCCGCCCCCGGGAACGGCTCCTACTACGCCATCCACATCTTCAACTGGTTTCAGCGCCAGGTCGACGCCAAGCGCATGGAGCGGGCCAACGCCGAATGGGATCCGACGTCGGGCGTACTCACGCCCAACTGGAACCACAACTATCACGACAACGTCTACTGGGTCCAGAACTACCGGAACAACGACGACCGGCGCAACCGGGTCATCGGCCAGGTCACCGGCAACTACAAGTTGGCGGGCGAGTGGCTGAACGCGCGCGTGCGCCTGGGAACCGACTGGTTCGAGCAGTCCAACAAGGAGGTCTACCCCTTCTACTCCCAGGACACCCCCGAGGGGGGCTTCGTGGAGGCCGCTTCGTTCCATCAGGAGACCAACGTGGAGGCGCTGGTCACCGCGAACCGGCAGCTGACCACCGACTTCTCGCTCAACGTCAGCGGCGGGGCCAACATGCGGCGCAACGACTTCGACCTGCAGGAGGCGGGAAGCCGCAAGCTCAACGTTCCTGACATCTACAACGTGAGCAACTCGGCGGCACCACCGCTGCTGAACTACGTGATCCAGAAGAAGCACGTCAACAGCCTCTACGGCCTGTTCACCGTCGGATACCGGGACTTCGCCTTCGTCGACGTAACCGCCCGCAACGACTGGTCCTCGACGCTCCCCGAAGACAATCTCTCGTATTTCTATCCGTCCTACTCGGGGAGCCTCGTCTTCACCGACGCCCTGCAGATCGACTCCGACTTCCTCTCCTACGGGAAGCTCCGGGCAAGCTGGGCGAAGGTCGGAAACGACGCGGATCCGTACCAGCTCACCTCGGTCTACTCCGAGGTCGACAAGTTCGGAAACATCCCCGGCTACACGACCAGCAACACCATCCCCAACGCCCATCTGCGGCCCGAGGAGACCCGTTCCTGGGAGATCGGCGCGGACTTGCGCTTCTGGTTCGACCGAGCCGCGCTCGACCTCACCTACTACAACTCGACCACCAGGGATCAGATCCTCGCCGTGGACGTGTCGGAAGCCAGCGGCTACAACCGCCAGGTCCTGAACGCGGGCTCGGTGCGCAACAAGGGCTTCGAAGCGTTGCTGACGGTCGACCTGCTGAACCAGCCCCGCGGGCTGGCCTGGGACATGTCGTTCAACTTCGGAAAGAACGACTCCGAGGTGCTTGAACTCGCCCCCGGCCTCGAGTCGATCGTGATCGGGCGGGCCGGCGGCATCCGGGGCGCGGTTGAGGCCCGACCCGGCCACCCGTACGGGGTGTTCTTCGGTCCGGTGTGGAGGCGGGACGCCGCCGGCAACATCATCGTCGGCAGCAACGGACTTCCCATCCGGGGTTCGTCCGAGATCATCGGCTCCTACCAGCCTGACTGGATCGGCGGCGTGCGCAGCACGCTGTCCTACGGCTCCTTCACCGTCAGCGCCCAGGTCGACACGCGCCGGGGCGGGCAGATCTTCTGTGGCTCCTGCCGCCTGGGCTACCGCACCGGCGTCCTGTACGAGTCGGCCAACCCGACCCCCAGAGACTGGGATCCCGACCGGAATACCGGCCGCGGCCCCGTCGTCTTCCCCGGGGTGACCGAGAACGGGTCGGCGAACACGGTGGCGGTGTCGCCGCGGACCCTCGGCACGCGCCTCGACGACGTCGACACCGAGTGGCTCTTCGACAACAACTACACCAAGCTGCGCGAGGTGGCGATCGCCTTCGATCTGCCGCCCGCGTATCTGGACGCGCTCCCGGTATCGCAGGCGCGCATCACCTTCGTGGGCCGCAACCTCTGGCTGTGGACCGGGATCCCGCACATCGATCCGGAGACCGCAGCCATCGAGGGCAGCACCACCGAAGCGAATCTCGCCGGCATCGAAGACAAGCAGTTCCCGACGCCGCGGACCTTCGGAATCAACATCTCCGTCGTGCATTGAGGTGATGAACATGCTTCGACAGGAGAAACCGATGATGCCGAAGACATCTGATTCGAGCGGGAGACCGAGAATGAATACGAAGAGAAGGACAAATCGCGGCCTCGCGGCCGGCTTGATCGTGGCAATGGGCCTGGGCGTCTCCGGTTGCACGGAGGATTTCACCGGGATCAACACCAACCCCAACGCACCCACCGACGTGGGCGTTCAGTACCTGCTGCCCGCAGGCATCGTGAACGCCGTGACCTCCCTGCTGGGAACCGGCTTCGACCGGGGCACGGCCTCGGTCTGGGTGCAGCACTACGCCCGCCTCCAGTACGGCTCGATCGATCGCTACGAGATCGACGGGAGCTTCTCGGACGGGCTCTGGGCCGGCCTCTACACGGGGGCCATCGTGGACTTCGATGCAGTCGTCCAGAAGGCCGCCGAGAGAGGCAACGCGAACCAGGAGGCGGTCGGCCGAATCCTGCGGGCATGGATGTTCCACAACATGGTGGACCTGTGGGGCAATATCCCCTACAGCGAGGCGCTGGGCGGGCTGGCCCAGAACAACATCACGCCCGTGTACGATGACGCCCAGACCATCTACAGCTCGCTGCTGGCCGAGCTGTCCGCCGCCAGTTCCCAGATCGCCCCCATGAGCGGGCTCTTCCCGGACGTGTTCCGGGGAACGGTCGGAAACCCGGACCTGATCTTCGAAGGCGACATGTACAAGTGGCAGCGCTTCGCCAACTCGCTGCGGCTGCGCATGGCGATGCGCATCCAGAGCGCGTCCGAGGCCTCGAGCGCAATCTCGGCGGGCGTCTTCGCAAGCAGCGACGATGAGGCCAGGCTGGTGTGGCTGGGTTCTCCGCCCAATGAGAACCCGATGGCGCCCGCTTTCATCGCCCGTCCCGGCGACTTCCGCATCAGCGCGGCGATGGTCGACGCGCTCATCGAGCACAACGACCCCAGGCTCTCCATCTACGCCGATCCGGCGAGAGAGACGGGTGAGTTCAGGGGCATGCCCAACGGCATGGACGACAGCCACGGGATCGAGTTCGAGCAGGTGTCGCGTGTCGGCAAGTGGTTCCTGCGGCCCAGCACGCCGACGTGGATCCAGTCCTACGCCGAGGTGGCGCTGCTTCAGGCGGAGGCTGTGGTGAGAGGGTATGCCGGTGGCGATGCGGCGGCTCTCTACGAGGCCGGGGTGCGCGCTTCCATGGAGACGTACGACGTCTCGTCGGACGACGTTGACGCCTATCTGGCGCAGCCGATGGTGGCGTTCGCTTCGGACATGGACACCCAACTGCAGCAGATCGCCCAGCAGATGTGGTTCGCGCTGTACGACCAGGGGCCGGAGGCGTGGGCCTACTTCAGGCGCGCCGACCACCCCGGTCTGGTGGCGGGTCCCGACAACCTGAACAACAACCTCATCCCGGTGCGGCTGCCGTATCCGCAGAGCGAGGAGTCGGTGAACAACGCCAACCTGTCGGCCGCGCAGTCGGCGCAGGGGCTGGGACCGGAGCCCTGGAACACGCGGTTGTTCTGGGATCCGAGCTGAGCCGAGCCCCCAGGGTCTGACCCTCGGTTCGGGTCAGGCCCGGCGGCGAGGAGAAACCGGTCGGCGCCTGGCATGGGCCGGCCGGTTTCGCGTTCAGGATACCCGCAGCGGGCCCGACAGCACGTCGGTGTTGGGGTGGAAGGTCGCCCAGGCAAACCAGAAGGCGATGTAGGCGTCCGCGACCTGGGCAAGCGCCGCGCCCTCGAGAGGCCCCGCGACCGCGCGACCCTCAATGCTCCATCTGCTGCCCGTCTGCACGTCGACGATCCCGCCGTCCCGCACCTCGAAGGTGAGATCCCGGCCGCCGGATCTCGGGTGGTAGGCCACGGCCGCCTGGGCCCGGCTGGACCAGAACACCACTACCGGCCGCGTGCCCTGCACGTCGTCGTGCACCACCACCACGTCCCCCCGGCTCTCGAGCACAATGAACGGGAACGCCATCCCGAAGCCGTTTTCGCGCGGGATGCCCAGGACCCGCTCCTTGGGGGGACGGCGCGTGTCGAACTCGGGGTGCGGGAACAGGGTCTGGGGGTTGTCGATCACCTCGTAGTCGCCGTAGGGATAGCTCTCGTAGTCCCGGCCCCGCGGCTGGAGGCCCGAGACCACCAGCGTCTCGGGATGCAGGTCCTTCCAGGTGCGCCAGCGCATTTCGATCGCCGGCAGCGGCTCGAGTGGCTGTCCGTCCATCGGCCCACACCGCGCGCCCTGCATCATCTGCGGGAAGAGCGATTCCTCGGCTCCGTCGAGCCGGCGGTTGAACATCATCAGGTTGTTGTGAAAGAGCAGGCCCGAGACGCCGAAATCGACACCCTCGACGGAAGACCGGTCGAACACCATGCTCGATCCGGTGAGGGGACAGTAGGTGACCGCGAACGGGCGCCCGAAGTCGTCGAAGTTCACGATCTCGTGCCACCAGAGGATGTTGTGCGGCACCGCGATGAACCGTCCGTCCGCCTCGATCCCGATCACCCGGTCGACTTCGCGGACATAGGTGGCTTCGGCATGCTCGCTGGAGACCAGCGACGGGTTCACGAGTGCAGGAATGCCGTCCCGGCCAACGCCCCCGGAGACGATGAACTCCTCGGGAATGCTGCAGAAGGAGTCATTCGGCAAGGACGGCGCCACGCCACCCTGGTCGTCGAATGGCGAGGTCGTCTCGACGAGGTTGCACGCGGTCAGGATGCCCGCGATGGCGCAGAAGGCGGCGCGTCCCGGCCGTCCCGGCGAGAGGCTGTTCATCGCCGCAGCGAGATGAGCTCGATGATGCCCCGGGGATACCCCATCCCGTAGCGGCTCGCCGCCCTGCCCGGATCCAGGTAGTGAATCTCCTGGATGTCCCGAACCTGATACGCGTTCAGGACGTTGATGTCACCGATTCTGGTCCCGTCCATGAAGACGGTCGGAGTCACAGGCGTCGCATTCGCGAGGCCCACGGTCTGGCCCCGGGCCCGCAGCCACTGGGGATGCAGCGCGCGGATGACGTCGTGCGCCGTGATTGCCTGCGATGCTTCGATCTGCGCGCGGGTGATGAGGTTTCGGGAGCCACCCGGGCCGCTGCCGGTGGAAGCACAGCCTTGAAGGGCGAAAGCGAGAAGGAGGGAGAGGACGAGGTGACGCATGGGGTCCTCCATGGGCGAGGGGAGCTTCCTCAACGTAGCACGGGAGGGGGCTGCGGGGCGATACGCGACGCGATGCCACAAGGCGGTGTCGGCTCCGGGCTCGGCCCGCTTGCCCCCGCATCCCGCCGCAGCGTAATCTCACTAGTGAAAGTCGGATTTTCCCCGCGGCAGGAGGTGAACATGCGCGGATCGACTTCAGCCCGAATCGGGATCCTGGCACGCCGGACCCTCGACGTCTCGCTTCTTCTCTTGCTGCTTCTGCCCTCGCTCGCGGCTTTGCCCGCCGAGGCTCAGCATCGCGATGGGGAAGGGGAGATCACCATGGCCATGGTGGGTGACCTGATCATCACGCGGGCCCTGATGCCCTACGACGAGCCCGAGTTTCTGAAGCTCAAGGACGTGATCGGCGGGAGCACCGTGGGCTTCGGCAACATGGAGATGCTGCTGCACGAGTACGGCCCCGACATCATTCCCTCGGCCCAGAGCGGGGGCACGTACATGGCGGGGCATCCGGACCTGGCGAAGGATCTGGCCTGGATCGGCCTGGACATGCTGGGGCTTGCCAACAACCACACCATGGACTGGGGCGCGGGCGGGATGCGCTCGACCCAGCGTGCGCTCGCCGCGGCGGGAATCAAGGTCGCCGGCTCGGGCGAGAATCTGGCGCTCGCCAGGGCGCCCGCCTACCTGGAGACGATGGATGGCCGGGTGGCGCTCATCGCCGTGTCCTCGAGCTTCTCCGAGCACATGAGGGCCGGTCACCAGCGTCCGGATCTGCGCGGGCGCCCGGGGCTGGCGCCGATGCGCTTCGAGACGACCTATGTGGTGCCGGGCGACGTCTACGAGAGTCTGGACGAAGCGCGCGCGCAGGTAGGGGGCATCGAAGGCAACTTCGAACCCGGCGACGGCTACCGCACCATCACGACCCCGCACGAGGGCGACCTGCAGGAACTGCTTGCGACCGTCCGCGACGCGCGCCGGCAGGCCAACTGGGTGGTCGTGACCAGCCACACGCACCAGGGGGGCGGCAACAACTACATTCCCGGCCGCGCCGGAGACCAGCCGGGCTGCCTGGGCCTCTATCAGGACGAGTGCAACGAGGGCAGCTATGTGCCCGCGGACGCGCTGGTGACCTTCGCGCGCGCCACCATCGATGCCGGGGCCGATGCCTTCTACGCGCACGGTCCGCACGTGCTGCGCGGCATCGAGATCTATCAGGAAAAGCCGATCTTCTATTCCCTGGACGATTTCCTGTTCCAGAACGAGACCCCGCCGTTCCAGCCCTGGGACAACTATGCCCGCTATGACGTGGACGAGTTCAGGGGGCTGCCGTCCGATTTCTACGATGGCAGGGAAGTGGCGTCAGGAGGCGGGCGTCCCGCGGCGGACTACTGGTGGGACGGAGTCGTGGCGGTTTCGGACTTTCGCGACGGAGAGCTCTACGAAATCCGGCTGGTGCCGACGGTCCTGGGGTACGGACTGCCGCGCCCGCAGCGTGGCCGGCCGGTGGCGGCCTCGGGCGAGGACGCGCAGCGGATCCTTACGCTTCTGGCCGCCCTCTCGGATCCGTTCGGCACGGAAATCGAAGTGGTTGGGGATGAGGGCGTGATTCGGGGACCGGGGGCGTTGAGGACGGACAGTTCGGGGCGGAGGTAGCGCCTCAGTCCGTCGCCGGAGGCCTTCTGCCCTCGGTGGGCGTGATCACGATTCCGGGGAGCATCCCCGTCGGCGCGCCCTCGTCCACTACGAAGCTTCCGTTGACGAGCACGTAGTCGATTCCGGTCGCGTACTGGTGCGGGTCGGTGAAGGTGGCCATGTCGCGGATCTGCTCCAGGTCAAGGACGACCACGTCGGCCACGAAGCCTTCGCGCACCTGACCGCGGTTCCGGAGCCCCAGGATCTGGGCGGGCAGGGTGGTCATGGACCGAACCGCGTTCTCGACGGAGAGGACGCCGCGATCGAGCGCATACTCCCTGATCTTGCGCGGGAAGGTGCCGTAGTAGCGGGCGTGGATGGCGGGCCCGTCTTCGGGAAGGGAGATGCCGCCGTCGGAGGCCGTCGCCACCCAGGGCTGCGCGGAGAAGTTCTCGATGTCCTCCTCCGAGAAGGAGAAGCTGCGCAGACGCCCGCCGCCGCGCCGGTCGCGCATGCCCTCCAACTGGAGCTGGATGGCGGCCTCGACGGTTGAGATCCCGCGCTCGCCCGCGATCTCGGCAACGCTCTTGCCGATCAGCGTGCGGTCCGGATAGTCAAACACCACGATGTTCTCGGCACCGCCCCGGAACTCGGTCTCATAGGCGATGTCCTGTCTGAGCATGCGGGCGCCCTCGGGGTCGGCCAGGGTTGCGCGCAAGGCTTCCGCGTAGTCGGGCGCCGCGCCCGGACCACCGCCCGGCGGCTCATCGTCCGCGCCCACGGCCCATTCGGGAATGAGGCTCACGTTGCCGTCGCTTCCGCTGGTCGAGTACGGGTATTGGTCCGCGAAGATGGCGACGCCTCGGTCCCGGGCCCGGCGGATGGCCGCGATGATGGCGCCGCTCGAGCCCCAGTAGTTGGCGCCACGGGCCTTGATGTGGGTCGCCACCACCGTGGCCCCGGTGCGCTCGCCGATCTCGATCGTCTCCTGGATGGAGTTGAGCATGGTGGGAGGCCCGGGCTCGTCCTGACTCGGCCTCCACCACATCGGCGAGGTGCCGCTGCTGCGCTCATGCTCGATGAAGACGCCGCCGTACGGCACGATCTCCTCCACGACCGCGACGACCTCGTCGGTATTGCTCCAGCGGCCGGGGACGTATTCGAGGCCCGCCGACATCCCGAAGGCCCCCGCCTCCATCCCCGCGCGCGCGAGATCCCGCATCCGCTGAACTTCCTCGGGCGTCGCGAGGCGCTGGTAGTCGTCGCCCATGGCCTCCGCGCGAATCGAGTTGTGGCCCACCATGAGGATCGCGTTGGGACCGATGCGCAGGTCCTGCAGCAGCGACCTCTGCGCACCGATGTCCACCGGGCTGCGGCCGTCCTGGTTGATGACGACGGTAGTCACGCCCTGGGTGACCAGGTTGGCGGCGGCGCGGCGGCGCTCGTCCGGCGCCGCCAGACCTCCAGCGCCGTGCGAATGAAGGTCGATGAAGCCGGGCGCCACCACCTTGCCGCGGGCGTCGATGACCCGCTCGGCCGTCGCGTCGGCCAGGTCGCCCACGGCCGCGATCATCCCGTCCCGGATGCCGACATCGGCGTAGATCCACGGGTTTCCCGTGCCGTCCAGGACCTGAGCCCCGGTGATGAGCACGTCGAATGAGGACTCCTGCGCCTGTAGGCGCGAGACGGGCGCGAACAGCGAGAGCACGAAGAGGCCAGTCAGCAAGCGACGCATGGTTTCCTCCGATATCGTTACGCACCCCATAGCGCCGGAAGGCGATCCAGGAACCAGAAGGTGGCGAAGGCGCCCAGGGCATATCCGAGGGCGGGCTCGACCCGTTGCACAGCGAAGCGTTTTGCCCGTCCAGCGATCTTCGCCAGCGTGATCAGCGCCACGACGAACGCGAGCTGTCCCGCCTCGACGCCCAGGTTGAAGAAGAGAAGGGCGACCGGAACGTCGCTGGACCTGAGCCCGATCTCGCCGAGAGCGCCGGCGAATCCCAGCCCGTGCAGCAGCCCGAAAACGAAGGCCACCAGCCACGGATACCGGTGCACGAGGCTCTTTTGGCCCTGGCGCCCGACCACGATCTCGCGGGCCAGCAGCACGATGGAGAGGGCGATCGCGGCTTCGACCGGTGCGCGATCCACGGGCACGTAGCCGAGCACCGCCAGCCCCAGCGTGATGCTGTGCGCCAGGGTGAAGCAGGTGATGGTCTTGACCAGCGACCAGAATCCCCCAACGAGCAGGAGCAGTCCCAGCACGAAAAGCAGGTGATCGATCCCGAAGAGGATGTGCTCCCCCCCGAGAATGAAGTACGTGCCCGCGAGTCGGCCGGTCGTCCCACCTCCCGCGCGCAGATCCGCCAGCCGGATGGGGACCGAGCGGCCATCGCCGCGGAAGTAGGCCGACGCCTGGGAGCCGTCGCTCCAGCGCACGAGCGCGACCACGCCGGCCAGCGACCAGGGCAGCTCCAGGCTGTCGTCGAACGTCAGTTCGGAGGCGCACTCGAAGGCGAAGCCCGCGCTCACGAGCACGCCCGTGGCCTCCGAGCCAATCGGCGTGCAGCGCTCCGGCAGCACCCCGCGCAGGTCGATGATGGGCGACACCTGGGTATCGACGATGGAGAACACGTACCGGGCGTCGTCGATCTGGTCGAGGTAGACGCGGGCGACCGAGGTTACGTCGACGTCGTGGGTGGGGAGGGGGGTTGGGGTGGTGGCTGCTGCAGAGCGTGGCGCGGTCGTCCGCGTGAAGTCCGCCTCATGGCCGGGCGCAGGCGTCGAGGACGCGACGATGAGCGCAAGGACCGCCGCGAGGCCAACGGCTTTCGTCATCGTCCCTCCGGCTCGTCGATGACGATGTTGTAGCGCTCGCGCAGCCCCCCGACCGCCTGGTCCAGCCGGGCGGCTTCCTGATCGGCGACCCAGTCGAGACGGACCCGCTCGCGCACGCCTTCGAGGGACGGAAGCTCCGGAGTGGCGCGCTCGACGATCCGGAACCAGTGCTGGCCGCGAACGGTCTCGTGAGGCCCGATCCAGCCTTCGGTATCCGCGCTGAGTATCAGTTCAGCCGTCACCGGCCCGAACAGCCTCCTCAGGTCGCCGCCCGTCACCTGGCGCAACACGGATGACCGCGCGTCGGGGCTCTCGGCCAGCTCCTGGGCGGACACGCCGGTCTGCAACTGCTCAACCAGGTCTCCCGCCGCCGCCGAGCCCGCGGTGATGACGACCTCCTCGATGGTGAGCGCCGGCTCGGTCGTGTAGCTCGCCCGGTTCGCCTCGTAGAAGTCCCTGAGCTCGTCTTCCGTGGGCTGAATGACATCCCCGCTCAGGACGTGAAGCATCTTCTGCACCAGGATGTCGTCGATTCGCCGATCGGCTTCGAGCCCCATGTCGAGAGCCTCACGCACGAGGACCTGCTCGTCGATGTACGCTTCCTCGACGAGCTGCCGCTCCTCCGGGCTAAGCGGAGCGCCACGCAGAGCTTCCAACTCCGCGATCCGCACGTCGATCTGCACGCGATCGACCGTGATGACGTTGCCGCGCCACGATTCGAGCGCCGCATTCGCGGCGAACAGCACGGCCGCCAGCAACACGAAGTGGGACGTCGGCTCGCGCAGGATGCGGCGGAAGAGGGGCGTTGCGGGTGTCGATTCAGCCATGCGCATCCACCTTCACCGGCCGCGTGCATCGAGGCCGGCAACATGCCAACGGGGATACGTGCAAGTTACGGCGTTGGGGATGGGGTGGACAATTCGCGTCTCTCCGGTCTAGGCAAGGTGCCAAGGCATTGAGGCATCTTGCCGCCCAGGGATGGAGACACCTCTAGAGTTGTCCTTCGGGCAGCGTCGAGATTTGGGTCAGTGACGAATTCTTACACTAGAGTACTATTGGTGACGATTTTCTTCACCTCGTGAAGGATTTTTGCAATTTCCTCGTGGTCGAGGGTTCTGAGTGTTTATTTTCTGCACCCTCGTCTAGGAGTGATTATTTCTTGCGCTAGCACGCAACCTGTGATAATATTATGCATCTTATGAAGATTTCTTGCAGAACGAGGAGATGTGTGAATTGGCGACTCCGGTCCTGAGTTTTCGAGGACGGGCCCTTCCCGAGCCGGGAACGCCTGTCGGCTACGCGGCGCTCATCGCCGAGTACGACCTACAGGTTCCTTCCCCGCCACGTCTGGCGGCCATCGCGAACCGCCATCATCCCATCTCTACGCGCGAGTGGCGCATGTTCGCCCCGGGTTTCGCACCCGGGGAAAACCTGAGAAGCCAACTTGAGTTCGCCGTGAAATGGGAGGGCGTAAGCCTCGCTGTGCTGCGGGCACTCTTCAGGTGCGTCGACCCCGCTGACATCGTCCGCATGGTACGCGACAAACCTACCGGCGCCTACGTTCGTCGGATCTGGTTCCTCTACGAATGGCTGATGGATGCGCGGCTGGACATGCCGGATGCCGGCAAGGTGACGGCCGTCCTGGTGGTGAATCCCAAGGTGCAGTTCGCCGCGAAGGAGGCGCCTCTCTCGCGACGCCACCGGGTCCGCAACAATCTCCCGGGTACCCAGCGGTTCTGTCCGATGGTGCGCCGGACCCCCGAACTCGACCGCTACGCGCAGATGCGACTTGATGACGAAGCTCGGAAGGTAATCGGCCGGACCCACCCGGACGTCGTCCGCCGCGCCGCGGCGTTTCTCCTTCTCGAAGACAGCCAAGCGTCGTTTCAGATCGAGGGAGAGCGCCCGCCCCGAGACAGGCGGCTCCGTTGGGCCCAAGCCATCGCCGAGGCAGGCCAACAAGACCTGACCGTTGGTGAACTCGAGCGCCTCCAGAAGATAGTGATAGGCGACGTGAGATTCGTGCAGCTCGGTCTCAGGACCGAGGGCGGGTGGATCGGGGAGCGTGACCGAACAACCGCCGACCCCATTCCGGAGCACGTCAGCGCTCGTCCGGAAGATCTGCCTGACCTCATGCAGGGTCTCGTCGAATACGCGCACCAGAATCAGGCCGCGCCCCTGGATCCCGTTGTCGTGGCGGCCGCCCTGTCGTTCGGCTTCGTCTACATCCACCCGTTCGAGGACGGAAACGGACGCCTTCATCGCTGGCTAATCCATCACGCGCTGGCCCGCGCCGGCTACAACCCGCCGGATCTGGTTTTCCCGGTGAGCGTCCCGATGCTTAGGCGAATCATCGATTACCGTGCAGTCCTCACCAGCTATTCCCGTGAGGTACTGCCCCTGGTCGATTGGCGTGCGACGCGACGGCACAACATCGAGGTCCTGAACGACACGGCCGACTACTACCGCTTCTTCGACGCAACGGCGCACGCCGAGTTCCTCTACAGGTGCGTCGAAGAGACAGTGACCCGGGATCTCCCTCAGGAAGTCGCATATCTGGAGGGATACGACGAGTTCTCCAGGCGAGTCCAAGAGCAAACCGCAGATATGCCGGAGAAGACGATCAACCTCTTGGCGCAGTTCCTCCGGCAGAATAACGGGAGGCTGTCCATGCGGGCGCGCACCCGTGAGTTCAAGCGCCTTTCCGACGACGAGGCGGCGCGGGTGGAGGCGCTGTACGTGCGGTGCTTTCCCGGAGAGACGGATCCGGCTGGCTAAGCACCCTGTGAACCTCAGCGGGCCAGGCTAAGTAAGCCATCGCCAAGAGGGCAACTTACCCCCAACAGATGACAGCGAGTATTACCGGTGCGATGTGTCCTCCTACGTAATCACCCTCCCAATCCTCTGCTGCAGCATCCGGTTGAAGTTCTCCAGGTCCTCCGCCAACACCTCCTGCAGCGCCTCCTCCACCTCCCCCAACTGCACCCTCAGCACTTGGGACACCTCCATGTGCTGGTCCGTCGGCCGGAAGTCCGCCGTGGCGACCGCCCCCTGCAGGTAGCGCAACCTCCCCACGATCTTCGACGGCCACCGCACCCCGTCACTCCCGGTGTCGATCAGCTGGATCAGCTCGTGCTCCACCTCTATGAGCGCCGCATCCAGCGCTTCCCCGGCCTCGATCAGGTCCTCCGCCCCATCTTCTTCCTCCAGCACCGGCCGCAGGTCGTAGATCTGGCGTCGCAATAACTCGATTCGGTTCACCATGTCCGCGGCGCGGTTGCGGTCGGCCATGACCTCCTGCACCAGATCGGTCTGCGCCGCGATGTCGGCGAGCGTCCCTTCCGAGTTGGGATCCTTCAGGACGGTCAAAGGCTGGCTGCCCATCTCTTCATCGTCGACGAGCAGAGTGACGGTATAGGTGCCCGGCGGCTGGAGCGGCCCGCCGCCGCCTCCGAAGCCGCCACCGCCTACGCGATAACCCTCGTCCGGCATCGGGAACCAGTCCGAGTAGAGGGGCTTCGTGCGCAACCGGATCTCGGTCGGGCCGTCGCCGGTCAGGTCCCACCACACGCGGTTGAAGCCCGCGTTGCTGGTGCCGTCGAGGGTCGTGACCTCCTCGCCGGCGCTGTCGTCGATGCGCAGTTGCACCGTGCCGGCGCCCTCGCCCAGCCAGTAGGTCAACGGGGCCTCACCCTCCGGGTTCTCGCCGTCGGACCAATCGCCCAGCATGGTCGCGGGCTCGGTCACCGGGCGGAAGCGGTAGGCGTCGCGCGGCTCGAACAGGTGCGCGGCCGACGCGGCCACCTGGTCGGTCAACTGCTGCACCGGACCCAGGTCGTCCAGGATCCAGTAGCCGCGCCCGTACGTTCCGATCACCAGGTCGTTGAAGTGCTCCTGCTGGAAGATCCCGTAGTACGGCGTCGGCGGCAGGCCCGGCATGAAGCGCTGCCAGGTGTCGCCGTCGTCATAGCTGATGTAGAGCGAGCTCTCGGTTCCCAGATAGAGCAGCCCCGGGCGCACCGCGTCCTCCAGCAGATACCGCGTATAGTCGACGGGATGGTTGTCGACGCCATCGGCAATCGCGGTCCAGTTCTCGCCGAAGTCGTCGGTGCGGTACGCACGCGCCTCGAAGTCGCCCACCTGGTGGTGCTCGATGGTGATGTAGGCGCGGCCCGCGTCCCAGCGCGAGGCGTCGATGCTTCGCACCACGCCGTCCGGGGGCAGATCGGGGATGTTCTCGGTCACGTTGGTCCAGTTGGCGCCGTTGTCGCGGCTCACGTGCATGAGCCCGTCGTTGGTGCCCGCCCACAGCACGCCCGCCTCCACCGGCGACTCGTCGAAGGCGTAGATCACGCAGCAGAACTCCACGCCGATGTTGTCCGGGGTCAGCCCTCCGGAGATGGTCTGGCGGGACTTGTCGTTGGTGGACAGGTCGGGGCTGATCACCTCCCAGCTCTGCCCGTTGTTGCGGGTGCGGTGCACGTGCTGGCTGGTGACGTAGAGAGTGTTGGGATCGTGCGGCGAGAGCAGCAGCGGGAAAGTCCACTGGAAGCGGAAGCGCATGTCTTCCGCCGGCCATCCCAATGTGGACATGGGCCAGACCTCGACGTCCCGAAACTGTCCCCTGACGACATCATGGCGCACCACGATTCCACCTGCGGCTCCGGCCCCGGATGCGCTCGACCACACGATGTTGGGATCGCGCGGGTCCGGAGTCGCGAACCCGCTCTCGCCTCCGCCCACGCCGCGCCACTCTCCGCGCGGGATGCGCCCGTTCGAGAAGAGCCCGCCCATGCGCGAGTTGGAGGGGCCCCGGAATGAAGGACCGTCCTGGCGGTTGCCCAGCACGTTGTACGGGATCGCATTGTCCGCGGTCACATGGTACATCTGCGCGATGGGCAGTTGCACCCGGAACCAGGAACGCCCGCGGTTCTCGCTCACCGAGAAGCCGCCGTCGTGGGCGACTGCGATCCGGTCGGCGTTCAGTGGGTCGCTCCAGATGTCGTGATGGTCCCATCCGGGCGCGTCCCCGGCGAAGAGGAAGTTGGTGGTCTCGTGGGTCTCGCCGCCGTTCCGGCTCACGCTGTAGCTGGACGACAGGAAGTAGACCTCGTCGCGGTCGTCGGGTGCCACGCCGCAGCGCGTGTAGTAGGCCTGGCGCGTGGCGAGGTCATGGCTGTATGAGGCGAGGCGCCAGCTTTCGCCCCCGTCGCTCGTGCTCCACAGCTCGCCCGAGTCGGTCTCCTCGCCGTCGATGGGCACCCCGTCTCCCGTCTCGATAAGGGCGTAGATGCGGTCGGAATCGGACGCCGACATGCAGAGCCCGATCTTGCCGATGCGGCGCGTGGGGAGGCCGTTGCCCTCGATCTCGCGCCAGGTGTCGCCCCCGTCCATGGTCACGTGGATGCCGCTCGCGGGGCCCCCGCTGTCCCGCTTCCAGGTCTTGAGGTCCAGGTCCCATATGCTGGCCACGATCTTCCGCGGGTTGTTCGGGTCCATCACCATTTCGTATGCGCCCGCCCCCGGGTCGACGAACAGCACCCGCTCCCAGCTCTCGCCCCCGTCGAGGGTGCGGTATACGCCCCGATCCTCGGACGGCTGGTACGCGTGCCCGAGCGCGGCGACGTAGACGATGTCCGGATCGGCGGGGTGGATGAGGATGCGGCCGACCCGCCCCGTCCCTTCCAGCCCCATGTGCGCCCAGGAGTCGCCGCCGTCGGTGGACTTCCACATGCCGTTGCCGATGGAGACGTTCGACCGGATGGACGACTCGCCCGTCCCCGCCCACACGATGGCGTGGTCGCTGGGCGCCACCGCGAGCGCGCCGATGGAGTGCACAGGCTGGTCGTCGAACACCGGCTCCCAGTTGAGGCCGGCGTCCTCGCTGCGCCAGATGCCGCCGCTGGCCGCCCCCGCGAAGTAGGTGTACCGGTTGCCCGGCACCCCCACCACCGACGCGAGCCGGTTGCCCACCGGGCCGATGTGGCGGAAGCGGAGGCCGCTCAGATGTTCTTCCGGGACCTCCTGAGCGGAGAGCGGGACGGCCGGGAGCGCGAAGCCCGCGGCCAGCGCGAGGGTTGCAAACAGCGCCAGGCGAGCGGGGACGGCGGGCGTGATCATGCGGAAAACGCCCATGGATGCGGTCTTGCGGGATACGGTCATGGTTCCTGGCTCCGCCGAATTGAAAGCACCGAGACGCGAGAAAAGCCTGCCAAAATGGCATACCTCAGCTTCCCCGAGCCGCCATCAGCACTCTGTGAATTGCCTCCACGGTCGCGTCGGTGCGGAACTCGATCAGCCTCCTGCCGTGCTCGATCGTCCGCTCGGCAGGCAGGATGCTGATGCCGTTGATCGACGCCTTGTCGGCTGCGATGCGTTGCTGGAGGCGCACATGCTGCGGGTCGTCGTTCATGATGATCGACGTGATGTAGTAGTCGTCGTGGAGACCCTCCAGCCGCGGATCCTCGTCGATCCCGAGCATCTCGCGCTGATAGGTCAGCACGTCGCCGTAGTTGTAGTACTCGCGGATGTGAGCGATCACGACATCTTCGTCCGCCCATCTCTCCGAGAGTTCGGTGGCCACCGCGGCCATGCCGCGCTGATTCCCGCCGCTGTCGCCCAGCATGAAGATGCGCGTGAATCCCTGGGCCTTGAGGCTGACCGCCATGTCGCGCAGCACCGCCTGGTAGGTCTCCTGCGAGAAGCGGATTCCGCCGGGCGAGCTGGCGGTCTCGGGGTTGCCGGGCTCGATGGTGACGATGGGCGCTACCAGGGTGTTGCCGAGCCGGCGCGCGATCGCGTCACCCATGACCCGCAGCACGTGGTTGTGCTTGCCGGTGGTGAGGTAGGGCCCGTTCTCCTCGATGCCGCCGGTCAGAATGAGGGCGGTATTGGTGCCCTCGCGCAGCGCGTCCCGGACCTCGAGCATGGTCAATTCTTCAATCCAGATGTTGTCGAGAGCCGCGATGGGGCGCTCGAACTCCATCATGTCCTGCATGTTCTCGCCCTGGGCGGCGGCCTCCCCGGCACTGGCCGCGAAGGAGACGGTGACGGCGAGAGCAAATGTGGTCAGTGATGATGTTCTCATTACGAGCCTCCAGACGGGCGGAACAACGGCTACGGGACGTGTCATGACCATGCGCGCGCGGAAGCGTACCGGCAAGACCGGGCCGCCCGCGCGGTCGAAGTCGCCTCCGTCGTCCCATTCCGCCATTCGTCCGCCGGCCATGGACTGCCAGATTGCGAATCGCCCATTGCTCGCCGATCTCGCCTTGGGCCGCGTTCTGGCAATTGCGGCAGCAAGCGACAACATTAGGGAGACCATGATCGCCTTCGACACCCTCAGCGCCGCCACCAGACTGCGGCAGGAAGCGGGCTTCAGCGAGGATCAGGCTCGCGTGCTCGTGGACACCTTCGCGCAGTGTGTGGACGAGAGCCTGGCCACCAAGCGCCATGTGAAGGCAACCGAAGAGGTGCTGCGTCGTGAAATGCAGCAGTTGGAGGCGTCGCTGCGCGGGGACCTGGCGTCGCTGCGCGGGGACTTGGCGTCGCTGCGCGGGGACTTGGAGCAGACCGAGGCGTCCCTGCGGGCGGAGATCACCGGGGTTCGCGGGGACCTGGAGAAGACCGAAGCGGCGCTCCGGGGGGACCTGGAGAAGACCGAAGCGGCGCTCCGGGGGGATATGGAGCAGATGGAGAAGTCGCTCCGGGGGGACATGCAGCGGATGGAGGAGTCCCTGCGATCCGACATGCGCGCGCTCGAACACCGCATGACGATCAAGCTGGGTGGCATCGTGAGCCTGGCGCTGGGAATCCTCGTCGCGCTGGAGGCGCTGGTCTTTTGATTGTCGGCACGAACCCTGTCGCGCCGGCATCGTCGGCGACTGAGATGGCCTCGACGGCGCGGGCCGGACTCGACGAAATCGCGATTCGCAGGGCGCGCGTCGACTTCGCCGCGGTGCATCGCATCGCGGTGCAGGAAAATATGCACGAGGGTACCTGGAACCACTTCAGCTGCAAGGTGCCGGGCAGACCCGGACACCTGCTCATCACGCCGGGGCAGACGCATTTCTCGCGCGTGACGGCGAGCAGCCTCGTCGAGGTCGGGCCGGACGGCAAGCCGTTCGGCAGCGAGGGGCGGCTGAACGTGAGCGCGTGGGCGATCCACCATCCCATCCAGCGCGCGCGGCCCGACATCGTGTGCGCGCTGCACGTCCACGGGCCATACAGCACGGCCCTCGCCTCCATCGACGGGTGGAGGTTCGATGAGCGCGGGAGCCAGAACGCGGCTGTGTTCTACGGGAACTGCGCCTACTTCGGGTACGAGGGGCTGGTCACCGAATCCGACGAGGGCGAGCGCATGGCCGAGGCACTCGGCGACAAGCGGGTGCTCTTTCTCGCGAACCACGGCGTGCTCGTCGTTGGGGACACCATCGAGAAGACGATTCTGTGGCTCTATCAACTGGAGCGGGCCTGCATGAACGAACTGCTCGTGCTCCAGGCGGGCCGCAAGATTCGCCCGATCCCGATCGCGGCCGCGAAACACAACGCCGAACTATCCATCGAGTCCTGGGGCGAATCCGGCTATCTCGAAGGAATGAAGGAAGTTCTGGACGCGGAGGGCCAGGACTACGCCGAGTGATTCGACGGCACCGCGGTCAACGCGCTAGTTTGTGCACATGCCCTACCACATGCGTCGCATCGTTCTCGTCGCGGTCCTGACCGCGGTCGCGGTACCCGCCGCCGCTCAGGAACCCATCGTCGACGGCTTCCGGGGACACCCCTGGGGCAGCCGGGTCGAGGACATCCCCGAGCTTGCCGGCAACGAGCAGGTGGGCGAGCGCGAAGGGCTTCGCATCTACTCGACGGAAGCCCGGCTTCTGGGCCGCCAGGCCCTCGCCGGCTACTACTTCCATCCCGATACGGGGGAGCTGGTCGAAGGCGCCTACGTGATGGTGATGCCGCTCGAGAGCTGCCAGACCATCTGGGATCTCCTGAGCCGCGATATCCAGCGCACCTATCCCGGCCTCGAGCGGCAGGGCGAGCTGCCGTCACGCAGGAACGCGCCCCGGCCCGTCTACGAGTCCGACTGCGAGTACTTCGTCTACAACTATCATCGGGAGGAATGGCGCATGGGGTTCGGAAACCCGGAGCCTCCGTATGACGAAGTTCGCATGTGGATTCGCGTGAACGAACGAACGCCGCGGCTTCACGTGGAGTACAGGGGAGAGCGCGCCGAGCCCCGATAACGTCGCCGACGGCTGCGCCTTACCGTGGTTTCGATTCCTGCCGGCCGTGCCCGCAGTCATATCCACAGGGAGGGAAAATGAACTCCGTCACGCTCCATCCGTCACGCGTCCTCGGCTTCAGCCTCCTTTTCTCACTCCTTGCCTGCGCGCCCGCGTCGGACAGCGGCGCGGGCTCCGATGGTTCCGGCGGCATGGAAGTCCGCATCGAAATGGGCTCCGCGGATGATGCCGGGCTCCCGGCGGCGATCCTCGGCACGGCGCCCGCGCCGCGCGGGCAGGACGTGCACTATCTCGCGGGGGACGAGGCAACACGCGGGTACCTGGCGGTGCCCGGAGGGGAGGGCCCCTTTCCGGCGCTGGTTCTGATTCATGAGTGGAACGGGCTGGTGGACCGGGTCCGGCAGGTCGCCGACGCCATGGCCGACGAAGGGTACGTGGCGCTCGCCGCGGATCTCTTCCAGGGCCGGACCGGCTCCAGTCCCGAAGAGAACATGGCGCTGATCGCGGAGGCGAACGCCGATCCGGACGCCGTCATCGCCAACCTGAACGAGGCGGTGAGTTTCCTGCGCGCGCGTGACGACGTAACCGGAGCCATCGGCACCATGGGGTGGTGTTTCGGCGGCGGCATCGCGCTCAGTTACGCGCTGGGGGGCGAGCATCACGACGCCACCGCGATCTTCTACGGGCGGCTGGTCACCGATCCGGAGGTGCTGGCGGCGATCGATCACGAGGTGTACGGCACCTTCGCGGAGATGGACACCGGCCCCCCGCCCGACCAGGTGAACCAGTTCGTGGACGCGCTGCGCGCCCAGGGCATCGAGAACGACGTGCATATCTACGACGCGGTCAACCATGGCTTCTGGCTGCGCGTGGACGGCGATCCCGATCTGCGCACGGCTCCCGCGCGGGATGCATGGGACCGGCTCAAGGCCTACTTCGAGCGTACGCTCGCGGGCTGACTCCAAGCCAGGATGGCACGTCCGCACAGGAGTCCCGGCCTCGTCCTCGGCTTGGCGCTGGCCGTGCTGCTTGCCGCGGGGCGAGGCGCGGGCCAGGAGACAGGATCCAACCCCTTCGCCGGCTTCGAGACCCACTTCCTCTCCAACGGCGTCAAGGTCTGGTTCAAGCAGCTTCCCGGCGCGCCCAACGTCTCAGTGAGCGTGGGGGTGCCGGTGGGTTCCGACGCGGATCCGCCGGGCAAGGAGCAGCTCGCCCACTTCACCGAGCACATGCTCTTCGCCGACCACGACGGCCGCACCGAGCAGGAGATCAAGGACGCGGTGGAAGGGATCGGCGGGCGCCGCAACGGCTTCACCTACCGCGACCGCACCTGGTACTACGTGACCATCGGCCAGGAGCACGGGCTGTTCGCCATCGAGTGGCTGGCCGGCATCCTCTCCCCGCACGAGATGGACCCGGCCGTGGTGGACCGCGGGCGGCAGCCGGTCGAGAACGAGATACGCGCCCGCCCGCGCGAGCTCTTCGATCACCTCGTGGCCGCGTTCAACCCGGGGTGGCTCGCGTTCCCCGACTTCTGGGAGCGCGAGTTCGGCGTCGAGCGGCTGCGCGCCCCCTTTCCGGACATGTGGCGGAGCCTGCAGGGCATCACCCCGGAGGATCTGCGCGGCTTCTACGACCAGTACTACTCGCCCGCGGTCATGACCGTCACGATCGTCGGCGACCTCGACCGGGACGACGCGCTCGAACGCGCGCGGCGCACCTTCGGGTCAATCCCCGCGCGGCCGGCGGAGCGGTGGGCGACCACAGCCGAGGACCCGGGGCGCGGGCGGTCCACGTACCGGTGGGGATTCCAGTCGACGGCCGGCTACCAGTCGCGCCACAAGCTCTTCTACGCCAGCTCCGACGAGCTGCTGACGGCGATGTTCGTCCGCGACCTGCTCAACCGCCGGCTCAACCAGCGCCTGCGCTACGGCGAGCGCAAGGCCGTGTACGGCGCGAGCGCCAACCTGGTGATGCGCGGGCCGGCGGCGTATCTGCAGGTGAGCAGCCGCATCGACGAAGACGACTTCGACTTCGCCAGCGCGATCATCGAAGAGGAGATCGAATACCTGCGTTCGGGCTCGCTCGCCACGGCCGAGTTCGAAGCGGATCGTGCCGCCGTGATCGAACGGCTGCGCGGCGCAAATCGGACCGCGGACGCCTTGAATGCCTGGACCCGCCAGGTCTTCTACGACCCGGCCACCTTCACCGACTTTCCCGACGTCCTCTCTTTCTACCAGAATCTGAGCCAGAGCCAGGTCGCGTCTTTTTCCGCGCGCGCCTTCGACGCGTCTCGCCAGGTCCTGTCGGTGTCGCGACCGCAGCCGGTCAGCCAGGGGATGGCCGTGCTGGCGGTGGCCGTTCTGGTCTGGATCACGCTGAGGTTGGTCGCGTGGGCGCTGACCAGGCCTGTCCGGATGAAGGACATCCGCTACGTCGCTCATTTCCGGCTGCCGGTGGTGCTGCGAACCGCGTACGCGCTCGGGTTGATCGCGGTCACGCTCGCTCTGGGACGCATCGCCGCGGCAGGGATCGGCTTGGGGTTGGACCGCTGGCTCCTGCCCGTCGATGACTACGTGATCCAGCATGCCGGCATCGGCGGCGTCTTCGTCATCCTGCTCGCCGGCTCCGCGGTTCTGGCGGCGTGGCCCCCGCGCAAGCTGCTCATCTTCGAGGACCACATCCGCATCAAGTCGCGCGCCTGGCGCTCACGCATTCTCAAGGCCGACGACATCGAGGAGATTGCGCTGGAGCGCGGCCTCGGCGCCTGGCTGAGCCGCGGGATCCTGCGGAGCCCTCCGCTCGCGTTCGGGCTGATCGGCCCCGGCATCCACCTGCGTCCCGTCAACGGACGAAGCTACTTCTTCCGCAGCCGGGACACGACGGAACTGGCCGAGGTGCTGGGTTCGTGGTTGGGCAGGCCGATCTCGCAGCGCCCACTGAAGAAGCGCAGGCAGCCGAGGAAAGCCGACGAGGCGGCGACTGGAACGCAGGCCGCGCCCGGGACCACGGCGCCCGGGCCAGCACCCGTAGCAACGCCATCCCGAACCACGCGCGCCGTCACGGCACCCGGCGTCACATCCGGGTCAGTCGCCCGCGGCTCCACGCCCCCTCCTCCTCCCGGTCCCGCCGACCCCGAGGAGGACATCGACTTCGACAGCATCGGCCTCACGGAAGAGGAGATGCGGGAGCTGCTCGGAGAGGACGGGTAAGCCGCAGATATCGCCGGGGCGATCCCCTTCAGCCGATCTCCGCCAGCGCCGCCATCACGTCTTCGTTGCTGGGACGGATGCGGTAGTCGACCTCGATGAACTTCCAGCGCACGACGCCCTCCATGTCGATGACGTAGACGGCGGGGTGCGGGACCGGGCGCCGGCTGTCGGCGTTGAAGAGGCCGTAGCGGTCGATCACGGCGTGGTCCGGATCGGCCAGGATATGGTAGTCGAGGGTGCGGCCCTGTTCGGCGGCCACCCGGTCGATCATCATCTGTTGTTCCGGGCGTTCATCCACGGAAATGGCGAGGATCTCCGCGTCCGCTTCCTGGTCGGCGTCCAGCAGTTCACTCAGCTCCCCGAGCTGACCGGCGCACCAGGGTCACCAGTGGCCGCGGTAGAAGGCGAGGATGACGTTCTGCTGCCGACGGAAGTCCGAGAGGGTGATCACGTCGCCCGAGTACGCGAGGAGCGAAAAGTCGGGGGCGACATCGCCGACCGCCACGCGACCGGTGTCCTGGCCGGGCAGGTCGCGGCCGTCGGCGGGGCCCAGGCCGGCTGTCTGGCCGGCGGCGTCGGACGCGCTCCCGGGCGAGGCTGGCGCGGCGCCCTGGCGGCCGGCCAGCAGGTAGTAGCCGCCCAGCAGCACCACGGCTGCTGCGATCGCAATTCCAGTGCGTCGCGACATCATCTTCCTCCGGCGATGGAGTCGGCACGAGGCCGAAGCGGGTTACCTGGCACCGTCCGGCCTTGCGTTACGTGAGGATTTGGGCTCAGCTGCCGGCGAGGCTGACGTAGACGCCGCGCACGAAGCGCTCGGGATCCTCGCCCCAGGTGGCGTCCAGATCGGAGGTGGGAGCCGCGGCCACCACTTCGTCCTCCGTCATCCCGTCGTCGATCATGCCGCTCACCCGCTCGCGCACTGTCGACAGCATGTCGCGATAGGCTTGCAGCGACGACCGGCCGGAGATCTCGCCGTGTCCGGGGATGATGCTCGTTTCGGCAGTCGAGTGCTCCAGCACGTAGTCGGCGATGGCGATCACCCCGTCCACGTTCCCGCCGCTGTCCACATCGATGAAGGGATAGCGCCCGTTAAAGAAGGTGTCCCCCATGTGCACGGCGTCGGCGCCCGAGAAGAACACGAGCGCGTCACCGTCGGTGTGCGCGTTGGGCATGTGGTTCACGCGGATGTCCTCGCCGTTCCAGTGGAAGCTGACGCGGTCGTTGAAGGTCACCACCGGGAGCCCTTCCGGCGCGACCTGCTGGGAGCGTCCGACCAGGTCTGCGAACTCGGCTGGGTTGAGGCGCCGGTACACGTTCTCGTGCGCGACGATCAAGGCGCCCTCGCGGCCCAGGTTCTCGTTGCCGCCGGTGTGGTCGCCGTGCCAGTGCGTGTTCAGCACCCAGCGCACCGGCTGGTCGGTGACCTCCGCCACGGCGGCGAGGATCTTCTCGGTGAGCGGGGCGAACTGGTCGTCGACCAGGAAGGCCCCGTCGTCCCCCACCGACACGCCGATGTTGCCGCCCGCGCCGAAGAGCACGTAGAGCCCGTCGGCGACCTGCTCGGTACGAATCTCGACCTGCGAGAAGTCCTGCTGGGCCGCAGTCGACAGCGGGGCGAGCGCCAACGCGGCGACCACGACCGGCATCGCGCGCGGCAAGCGCGCCCCGGCCTTCATTGGCAGACCTTCCGGCCGGTGAGGAAAACCACCGCGGCACCCACCAGAGCGACGCCGACCGACGCCGCGTTGGCACTGACGACGAACCAGATCACCCCGTAGGCCATCACGAAGGTGGCGACCAGCAGGACGTAGAAAACGAGGGGATTGTGACGGGCAGCGGCCATCGATCGATCTCTCGGCTGGGAGTGCGCGGACAGCACCCCTCCGGACGCGCCGGACGGGGTTTCTCAGGTCGAATCTGCCCAGCCCCGAATGGTGTGTCAACGATGGCGGAGACGCCCTCCGGAGCATGGACTGTTGTCCGAGCCGCGAACTCATCCGCATTCTCCTTCTGTAGGGTGGGCGCTCGAACAGGGGGACTCGCATGGCGTTCGAGATCAGGCTTCAGCGGGACGTTGCCGCCGAGATCCGCCGCGTGGCGCGGGAGGAGGTTGACCGGGCCATGGCGGCACTCGACGGAGCCCGCGAGGGGCGCTTCAAGGGGGTTCACGACGCGCGCAAGCGCTTCAAGGCGATTCGCGCGCTGCTTCGGTTGGTGGCGGGCCGGCTGGGGCCGACGTTCCGCCGGGAGAACCGCTGGTACCGGGATGCCGCCCGGCAGCTGGCGGCGGTGCGCGAAGCTCAGGCGAGTCTGGAGACGCTGGATCGCCTGACAGGCGCGGAAGATGCGACCCTGCGCCGGAAACTGGAGGCCCGCTACTCGGCTCGCGGCAGGCTCCGGTTCAGGGAGGCCAATGTGTCGGGGGTGCTGATCAAAGGCCTGGCGGAAGCCCGGGAGCGGATCGCGGGATGGCCGCTGGCAGGAGAGGGATTCGAGGTCATCGAGACGGGCCTGCGTGCGACCTATCGAAGGGGGCGCAAGGGCCTCCGCAGAGCGGTCCGAGGTGCGTCCGCAACCGCGCTCCATGAGTGGCGCAAGGATGTCAAGTACCATCGCCACCACCTGGAGCTGCTGGTCGGGCTTGGGCCCGATGTGATGGTCGGTGCGGCCGCAGCGGCGCGGCGGCTCGGAGACCTGCTCGGGGATCATCACGATCTGCACCAGCTTCGCGCCCTGCTTTCGAGGTCGCCCGGGCTGGCCGGGGGAGCGCGTGAGCGTGAGTCTGTGCTGGCGGCGGCGCGGTGTCGGGCTCGCGAGCTGGAGGCGCACGCCAGGACGGTCGGCGGGCTGGTCTACGCGGAGAAGACGGGCCGCTTCATCGCGCGGATGGGCGCCTGTTGGGAAAGGCGCTCCGCCGGCCGGGCCTGATGCGGCACTGACCCGACGCGCGGGCCCACAGTGTTAGGTTGTGCCTCTGCCTCCATCTCCCTCCAATACCGTCACGCCCATGAACCGCGCTTATTTCACGCCCGCGACCTTCGATTTCCTCACCGAGCTCGCCGCCAACAACAACCGCGACTGGTTCGCCGTGAACAAACCGCGTTACGAGGGGGATGTGAAGGCGCCGGCCCTCCGGTTCATCTCGGATTTCGCGCCCCACCTCGCGCGCATCAGCGAGCGCTTCCGCGCGGATCCCAGAGCCAACGGCGGCTCCCTGTTCCGCATCTATCGAGACACGCGCTTCTCCAGGGACAAGAGCCCCTACAAGACTCACACCGGCATACACTTCCGGCACGAGGCGGCGAAAGACGCTCACGCCCCCGGCTTCTACCTGCATCTGGAGCCGGGCAGCGTCTTCGTTGGCTGCGGCATCTGGCGCCCCGGCGGTCCCGCACTGCGGAAGATCCGGGAGGCGATCGACCAAGACCCGGATGCGTGGCTGCGGGCCTCCCGGGACGAGGGCTTTCGGGCGTCGTTCGAGCTTGAGGGCGATTCCCTGATCCGGGCCCCCAAGGGGTTCAGTGTGGACCATCCGTTCATCGTGGATCTCCGGCGCAAGGACTTCATCGGGGTCGCGCATCTCGACGAGAAAGCGGTGTCATCGGAAGGGTTTCTGCAGACGTTCGCCGGACTGTGCCGGGACGCCGCACCATTCCAGCGCTGGCTGTGCGGGGCGCTGGGGGTGGGGTACTGAGGTGCCGGGTCGCGCGGGAAGCTTTTCGGCCTGGCGTGGGTACCGATAGAAGATGGATCCAACCGCAGAGAACGCTATGGTGGAAAAAGCGCGTTTGGTGAAGCGTCCCCTCCACGCTACACGAAAACTCATCCCTGGTGTGTACGCGCTGGTGGCTGTTCTCGCGGTAACCGAAGGCGCCGCCGGGCTTCAGGAATCCGGTTCGGTGATGGGCCTGGTGTTGGATGAGGAAGGCCTCGCGCCAGTGCCCGGCGCCCTGGTGGCTCTCCCGGAATTCGCCCACCATCGTACTCGCACGGACGCCGACGGGTGGTTCCGGCTCCTCAACGTTCCCGCCGGGGAAGTCGTGGTGCGCGTCGAGGGAGACGGGTTCATTACCCTCGTCGAAACAGTGGAGATCACTCCGTTGGAGGAATCGCTGATCCACTTCCATGTCCACCGCGTCTCGGTCGTGCTCGATCAGCTCCTGGTGGAGGTCCCGCGACGCGACGATCCTGGACGCGGGCACTCGGAAGCGCAGGTCAGCGGAACCGGTGCGAGTTCACGAACTGCTGCCGACCTCCTGCTGACGGGCGTTCCGGGCGTCGCGGCCCAGCAACCCCAGGGGGGAGTCGGGACCGGAGTCAGGATTCGGCTCAGAGGCGTGACCTCGTTCGTTCTGAGCGAGGAACCACAGATCTTCCTCGACGGCGTCAGGATCGACGCCGGCGGACAGGACCGGGCGATGCTGACGCTCGAGCAGATCCCGGCCACGTCCGTGATACGGATCCGGGTGCTGCGCGGACCCGCATCGACATCGCGGTACCCGGGCGCCGCGGCGGGCGTGATCCTCGTTGAGACGATGAGCCGGGGCGGTTAGGCGAGAGAACTCCGCGGAAGCCTCCGACCCCCCACAACGGGAGGCCGGAGTAAGCTTCCGCAGGATGCAGGATCAGCTTCCCACCTGCTCGTTCTGAGCGATTGGGAAGCAAGTTGTGGTGCCGTAGACCTGACCGTACTGGTCGACCCCGTTCGGATGATCGGAGCCGGGTTCACCGAGGTACGGGATGTTGAACTGGGTACCCCGCCACCGCAGATGGTCCCTCTGGCGATGACCGCCTTCGACGAAGAACTCCCGACGGCGCTCCTCGATGACTTGCCGGATGACGTCGTCCTGGGTAGGCACGTCTTCCGCGGTGATCGGAGGAATCCCGGCAGCGGCGTGGAAATCATCCATGATGCTGATCGCCGTGGCCAGGTCCCCGGTCAGGGCCGAGGCCTCGGCAATGATCATGCGGGCCTCACGCGACGAAGCGATGATGACGTCCTGGGCCGCGCCCGCGGGGAAACTCTCGGGCGTCTTGTTGTGGCGCCAGACGATGGTGGCGTTGTCGTGGCCGATGAGCCCGGTTTCCATGACCGTCACCCGGGGGTCGGGCACGCCCTTCCACCGCACGTCACGGTAGCTCGGGGCGACGGTCGACTGCTGGTTGGTATCGAGCTCGTTCGTGTTCGCCATCGAGTTCTCGCGCCGATTTTCTCCATACTCCCGAGTTGCGTAGAAATCGAGGTCGGGATCGTTCACGATAGACTGCGCGTCGGCGATGGCGTTGGAATACTGATCCAGGTTGAGGTACGCCCGGGCGCGTCCAATCCGCGCCGCCTGCACAAGTTCCTGACCCCGCCTCGTCCCCAACTGCCCGGCGATGCTCAGGGCCTCCGTAAACTGATCCACGGCGATCTCCAGGAGCTGTTCCGGAGTCCGGACCACGCCGTCTCCGTTGAGCGGCGTTCCGCAGAAGCCCTCGCCGAAGACCACGTATATGAAGCCCCCGTACGTCCGCATCTCGGCCAGATATTGGGTCCGGTTCAGGACGTCAGCGTCGGCAAAGGTCTGAAGCCGGTCAAAATGGCTTTCGAGCATGACCCTCGCCCGATGGAGCCGGCCGAAGACGTTGACCTGATACCGTGGCTCATTAGCCGGGATATCCCGGATCTGCAGTCGCCGTCCGGTGAAGTTTCCGGAAGACTGGATGTACTCGTCCGAATGTTTGGCCGCGAAGTCTACGTACTCATCCCACGCCCACTCGAAGTCACCGATGGCGGATACCCGCATGGTACCGGCCAAACTGGGATCCTCGATGTCCTCGGCCGTGACGTTACCCGGAAGATCCACCTCGAGGAGCTCGGCGGTGTCGCACCCCGCCACCCCAAGGGCCACCGAAAGCGCCACAACGCCGGGCAGCCTCCGCCACCACGGCACCATCTCGATCACTCTATTCATGACAGGTCCCCCTGTGGTTTCGTCTGAAATCAACAATCCGTTACTGGATCCCTCCGCCTGCGCGCGCATCACCAGGTCACCCGCACGGTCGCCAGGAAACGTTTGAACATCGGGAAACCGTCCTGCGTATAGGCTGAGATTCCTCCGGGGTCGGTATTCCTTGCGCCGGTGTCCCGAATCTCCGAATCGACGATGGAGTGCCCAAAGGCTTCGCTCTGCGCTCTCCATATCCTCCAGAGGTTCTGACCGGAGAGCGTCAGATTGAGCCGGGAGGCACCGAGTCTCGCGGCCATTTCACCTGAAAAACTGTGACTCAGCGACACGCTCCGCATGGTGAGCTGGGAGGCGTCGAAGATCCCCGACGGGTTGACTTCCCCGATCTCGTCGTAGCCGAGGAAGATCGGGTCGGTCTTCTCGTTGATCGCCCTTGTGTTCCGGAAGAAAAGGTGGGAGCCCGCCGTGATCCCGTCCACCATGGTGTGCCCGCCCACGTATTGCAGGTCGACGTAGAAGCGTGTGTTGTCCAGGAACGACACGGTCGCGTTGAAAGCCATTTCGCGTGTAGGAACAGTCGAGCCCCTGTAGACCTCGGGCGCGGTCTCTCCGCTGGTGCACGGCACAGGAGGACCTCCTCCCCGGGTGATTCGGGTGCCCGGCGCTGCGATCGGACCGCTTTCGCACATCACGTTCGTCGCGCGCGCCTGCAAGCCTGTGCCCACGATGTCGGACGACACCACCACAGGCAGGAAAATGGACCCAAGCGGGAAGCCCACTGCGTGGCGCTGGCCCGTCCACCCGGTTGTAAAGTTCCGCCCGAACACGGGAATCGGGTCCAATCCCCCCAGATCGAGCACCTCATTCCTGTTCGTGTGGAGCGCCAGGCCGAACTCGACCCCCACGGTCGAACCCTGGTATGCATCCACGTTGAGCCCGAGTTCGAATCCCGTGTTCTGAATCTCTCCGATATTCCTGAGCTGGGAGCCGGGAAAGCCCGTCGAGGGCTTAACCGGAACGCTGATCAGGGCATTCGTCCGCCTTTGGTCGTAGTAGGTAAACTCGAGACCGACTCGGTCGTTGAAGAGTCCGGCGTCGAAGCCGATCTCGGTCTCCACGCCGACCTCGGGTTGCACGTCGGAGTTTCCGATCGTCAAGGGAGTCACGCCGCCCGCGCCCTGGTATCCCGGCTCCGGATTGTAGAGCCTCACCGCTGCGAACTGATCGGGCTGCTGTCCGGCTTTCCCCCAGGCTGTCCGGAGCCGCAGCGAGTTGATCCAGTCCAAACCCTCCAGCGCGGACTCCTCCGAGACAACCCAACTCGCGCTCAGCTTCGGATAGACTACGAAGTCGTAGTCCGCCCCGAAGGCGGAGTTGTCGTCCCCTCGGAGAGCACCGGTCAGGAAGATCCGGTTCTGCCAGGACATCTGCTCCTGAACATACATCCCGATGGTCTTGTTGCTGGAAAAGCCATCGGACGTCTCTCGGGTTTCTCCCGCGGAGATCGTCTCGAGACTGGGCACCGCGAAGCGTGATCCACGCCCCGCGAGCCACTCCGAGGACCGCTCGTAGTACTGGGCACCGGACGATGTCGCCAGCGAGAACCCGGCTACAGGCTCGTAGGTCAGCGTACCGGAGTAGTCGAAGCTGAAATTGTCGGTGTTGCGAAATTCGAGCCGCTTGTCGCCCTGACGGCCGCTGATGCCAACCCGCCCCGACGAGTGGCGATTGAGCCGGAAACCGTTCGTCTCCGCCTGGTCCAGTCCCACGACCAACCGGTGGGTGAGCCAGTCGAATGGGCGATGCGTGGCCGTTAGCGTATAGATGCTGCGATAGACTTTCTGCCCGGAATCGAGCAACTCGTCGTACAGGTCCGGCAGATACGCGATATAGCCGCGGAAAGCACCATCCAGCGCGTTGGGCGTCCCTGTACCGATCTCGCATCCACCGCCAGGGCAGGACCAGTGGAACCCTGTAACACGCGCGGGCTGGCGCCCCGTCGTGGTGTGCAGTTCGGAGCGAATCCCCCCGAAGCCGAAGTCCACCGTCAGGTCCTCGCGGGGCAGCCAGTTGAGGTTCGCACGTGCGTCCAGCCTGTTGTTGGTATTGTTTGGGACGGGTCCTTCATCAAAGTCCCAGCCCAGCGTGAAGTGATACCGGACCGCGTCCGTGCCTCCCGAGACGGTACCGACGCTTCCAAGAGGCATGCCGACCTGGAAGTGCTCCATGCCGTGGACCTCGTAGTCGCGCTTGAAGACGTTCACTTCCACGATCTCACCGGGAGTGCACGGATCCGTACCGCGGCCGGTGCAGGTGTAGAAACTTCCCGGCCAGTGCTCCTTGGGATCCCGATACCAGTTCTGCCCGACCTTCGACGTCAGAGTGAAAACGGGAGCGCCCCGAGCGCCTCGCTTGGTGATGATGTTGATGACCCCGTTCGACGCCTCCGTCCCGTAGAGCGTAGCCGCCGCCGGACCCTTGATGATCTCGATGGACTCGATGAGTTCCGGGCTGATGTCGTTCAGCCGCGTGGACGGACTCTGCGTGCCCACGCCAAGGGACCCTTCGGCCCCAGGACCGCCGCTGTTCACCCGGACACCGTCGATGTAGATGAGTGGCTGCCCTGAGAGGACCATGGATCCGGCTCCCCGGATGCGTATGTTGTTGCCGCCCCCGACGTGGCCGCCGCCGTAGGCCACGTTCACGCCCGGAACGGCGCCCCCCAGCATGGTCTCGAAGTTGTCCCGGGGAGCGATCACCTGCGTTTCGGCCACCGGGAGGGATCCGACCGTGGTCCCGAGGGAACGGGCCTGCTGCTCCCCTGCCGTCCCGGTCACCACGATCTCATCGAGGTTGATGGCCGTTTCGACCAGGAGGAAGTTCACTTCGGTCGGGGCATCGGCCGTGACCGTGACCGCCTGTTCCACGGTGCGGCGCCCGATCAGCGCCGCCGTAAAGACGACGTCCCCCACCGGGACGTTCAGGAGAATGAATCTGCCGTCGTTGTTCGTGGCCCCATTGATGTCTGTGCCTTGTACCTGGATCTCGACGCCGCTCAGGGGGACCAGGGAGTTCGCGTCCGAGACCAGACCGGTTACCGTTGCAGTGTTCTGTGCCGCCGCGATGCCGGGCACCAGCACGAACAGACAGAGGACAAGGAGTTGCACACATCGTGCAGATCCCCGTCCACGCGTCCAGTTCGCGCAAACACCTCGCAGACGAAAGTCGATCATCATTACCTCCTCGCACATGGCGATTCCGGGGAGACTTGACTTGAGGGAGGCCCCCTCAGAGACGTTGCACTACGCTATCCATCAACGAGCATTCGCACCGGGATCATCGGCGCGGACCAGCCGCATGAAGTCCGGGTGCTCGTGTAGACTCTCGAAGTTCCGGTCGCGGGGCAGGGTGCGCATGCGACCGGGGTTCAACTCGACTGCCCTGCGGAGCGACTCCAGCGCATCCGCGTCCCGTCCCATACGGGCCTGCACAGCCGCCAGTGCCACCCACGCGTTGTCGTTCTCCGGCGACTTGTCGCGCGCGGCGGTGGCGGTGGCCAAGGCCTCTTCCAGGTTCCCTTGCGCCATGCTGGCATTGGCGTTCCGCACCATCTGACCGGACCGGAGGAGGTTGAGCACGCGCCGGAGCTCGTCCAGCGGCGTTGCATGGTCGTCCACCCGGATGTCCACGACCCGGTCGCTGAACCCGCCGCTTCCGGCACGTGGAGCCACCACCAGGATGGCGCCCGACTGCTTGCCGCGCGCGTCCCCGCCTGCCGCCTCGGCGGCGTCGAGCGCGTCCATCAGCCGCTCCGCCAGTGGGCCGGTGGACGCTTCGAAGGAAGCCGCCATGGCGTCGACCACCTCGGGACCCACCAGAATGTTGCCCTGGGCGCAATAGTCCCGGCCGCACCGGTGGCCCTTCCAGTCGCTGGCGCCGGTTCCGGTCCAGGCCGCCGTGCGGCCCTCCATGTCCAGAATCGCCACCTGCCGCCGGTCACGCCCCTCGTCGCTCGCCACCATCATGTCGAGCGCCTCCTGGGGACTGTAGCCGCGCTCGATCAGGTCGACGCCGATCGCGCCGTACATGGGGTTGGCCGACGCCTGGTGCGCGATGACCGCCACGCCGCCCTTCGCATGCATGGCCCGGTTGCCGGCCGCGAAAGCCTTGGACTGGACACCCATGCCGAGTTCACCGGTGCCCGGGTCGCGAGCGATGATGGAGTAGGTTGCCAGATAGTCGGGGTCGTCCTCCTGCGCGGCCACGACCTCCGTCGTCCAGGACGGCAGCAGGGCGACCATCACGAGGGCCGTGATGGGGAAGAAAAGGGTGCGTGCCTTCATGGCGGATCTCCAGGGTCGAGAGTGGCTCGGGTACCGCGATTCACGCCCTGCGCGAACGGTCAGGTGCATCCCGAGAATGATCGGGAGTCCCTTGAGGACGAGCCGGTACCAGGAGCGCACCGGTAGACGCCCATGAGGGACGCCGACTCCGGCTTGCCGGCCGAGGACGGGTGGCTGGTGCCCGCTGTCAGGGTGAAGGGGAAGGCGACTGCGCGTAGACGTTGACGAACGACCGGCAGCCGGGCACCGGGAGGGCCACCATCGTCACCGGGCGGCACAGCTCAGATTAGTGCTGCTGGCCACCAATGGAAAGGGGAGACCAGGCTCGACGCCGCGGCTTGCGGGGCCGAATGGCCCTCAGGCTCTGCGCAGGCGCGCGAAGGGCAGGTACATCCCGACGACGATGACCAGCAGGAGCCCCTCGAGTACCAGCAGGTACCACGGCCATTCCGGGAAGATGTCCATGAGTGACGCGGACTCCGGTTTCTCCACGATGTACAGGTAGTTCGTGCCCACGAACAGGTTGAAGACGAAGATGACTGCCGCGTAGGCGGACGACTAACGGCCAACATCTCGGCAGGAGATCACGTAAGTCTAACTGGGACTGCACGATCTGCCACTCCTGCCGTTTGATTGTGCCTTGCTGGACCGTGCACCGATAGCGGGAAAACCGACTTGAATGGCGGGACTCTGAGCGGCTGATCTGGACGCCGAATCGACTGAGCTTCACAGCTTATGGGGACGGCACCAGTGCATGCCTCACCGCGTTCGGATCGTGTTTGATGATTCGTAGAAGCGCCGCTGCCGGGGACGTGCACGCGGCGTCTCCTCTGCTCCCATTTTCGGTAGCCGGAAAGGCTCGTTCCCATCAGGGCCGCCATTTGAGTCTGCGTCAGCTTCGCCTCCATCCGCACCTCGCGGCGCAAGATCGGAGCGTGAACGATGGCGGGACCCTCGCCCTTCGCATGGTCCAAGGCCTAGTTCAACGACTGGATCAGTTCTTCTCCAAACGTGCTCATTTCCTCTGCTTCCCTTGAAACTTGATGGCGGCCACGAGCGCGGCCACCGCGGCGCTCGCTTGGGTTCAAATCGGTCTTGTCGGATTTCGAGTAGGCGAGAAGCGCGTAGATCGGCACTCCTTCACCCCCGAAGAAGTAGATCACGCGGGCACCGCCCCGCCGTACCGTGCCGGGAATCTCGTCGCCCGCCAACGGATGCTCGACTAAGAAGTCGATCAGGTCGCGTCTCTCGTCCTCGTTGAACAACTTGTCGGCCTGCCGAGAGAAGATTGGCGTCTCGGCGACTGCGTGGGAACACGGTAACCCAATGCGGTATCCGTGGCCAGCCCGGAAGCCCCGCCCCACACCTCTCTCTTCGACGAGAAAGCACCGGGGCCAATTCCTCCCGGACTCCCCGTCGGGCACCGGGCAGCCTCTTCAGGAGCCGCACTGGATCCAACACGCAGGTTCCGAGGCGATCCGTCCAGACCGCATCGGGGAGTCGATTCACGCTCGGGTACTTGCGTACGCCGGAGGCATGGTGCCCAATTCCAAGGCAGGTTGAAGGAATCGACCACCGTCACCTGCCGAGCCTGCCCGTCGAGCCGGAGAGCGAGAGTTTGTCCATGCCAGCACGGAAGGACTCGGGTCTTCAGGAACCGACCCTGACATGGAGCGGTAGGAAGCTCCATAGCCGGACGCTCCTGTCAGGTAACAGCCCGCTCCATGCCGCGAACCGGGCGAAGCGGGATGAGTTCTACACCCAGCTTTCCGACATCGAGAACGAACCGAAGCACTACTGCGACGATCCCCGGGCCAGCAAATTCTTCCACTGCTTCTCGTTCAACTTCGCGCATCTCGGCCTGAAGAAGCTCGCCACCACCTGCTACAGGAACCAGGACCAGGACCTATTCTCCCGGCACGACAGCGAGCGGGTCATCAAGTTCGAATACGACGGATACCGGGACGGTGAGATGAGTCGGTTCCATCTGAATGGACGTGAGATGTCTGCCCTACTGATCATTCGCCGAAAGGACATGGAGTGAACCAAGAGCTACAAGCAGAGTACGAAGCCGCATTTCCGAAAACTGCGACTCTGATTTGCCAAGTCCATGATGAATGGATCTACGCTGAAGTCAAAACACAGGTTTTTCGGGCATTGTATACGAGTGAAGAGACAGTAGCAACCCTAAGCGCTTTGCTAGGAGGCGTCGTCTCTTTCTACGTGAAGGCGGCGTTGAGTGATTCCATGTACCTTGGCATAAGCCGTCTTATAGATCCAGAAAAGACGGGAAGATATAGAAATGCATCAGTCAACAGTCTTCCCAACCTAATAAAAGCCTGTATGGACTCGAAACAGGTGGATCTGGTGAAGGCGGCGGCTGAGCGAGCGGTATCCGCTGGTAGTGGTATCAAGCACTACCGAGACAAGTGGATCGCTCATTTAGACGCGACGAAGGACTTGGAAACAGTGTTCGCTAAGACGAGTCTGGATGATGTCGAGGCTACACTCGTCCATATTCGCGCCTGCGTCAACGAAGTGCACGAGCATGCGACAGGTGCAAGGTATGTAGATGACGGAGGTTTTGTGGGCGGCGTAAGGCGACTGTCGCCAGTGAGTTGTCCACCATTGAATCTGGCTCGGGCTGATCGCCTGATAGCCATTGCGCACTTCATGCGATCAGTGCTGAATAAGGATGGGTCACGTTTCGATGCGCCCTCGCGAGAGCGGATGGAACTGATTGATCGCTATGCTCTCTGGGACATTGCTGATCTTTGGACGGGTGAGTTGCCCTTCCGGGAAATGCTTCATCTTGCGGGTGGTCAACTCACACAGGAGATTCTGGACCGGCGAAAGGACATGGACCCATGAAGGTCGAACTGAAAGAAGTCATCCTAGCGAAGTGCAGACTTGGCGATTGGAAAACATCCAACAGCTTAGCCAGGTCCAAGTACCGCCAAACGCTGATGTCGTCGGATGGAGGCTGAAAGATCCCGCACTAGCGTCGTTGCATTAGGGTCGCTGGCATTTCCGCGCCTTGGAGTCAGTCCTTAAGCGCTTGCTCCCAACCCGAAACCAGAGATTACCGACGAGAATCATGCCGCCCATCCTTCCGACAGCACTTCGGCGTGTTCAAGCACCGTCCTTGTCGTCTGCTTTTGCTTGTCCGGCGGGTAGTCGTACTGCCGGAAGAATCCGCTTGACGAGCCGCCCGAGGCCGGCGCGTACGTTCTCCCGCAACGTCTAGTCGATCCTGACGTTCTTCCGGACAGTCTCGGCCAACTCGCGGGCCATTTCGCGGAGCGTCTCGTCGCCGAGCACCTGCACGACGCCGTGGTTCGTTTTAAGGGCATCTCAGAACGCCAGTGTTCGTCCTCGGAGAGTCCCAAGGCCTCTCCCCAGGAGTTCGCTTCGCGCGTCTCGCGGGCAAGTTGAATCAGTTCCTCGATGATCTGTGCGGCCTCGATGGCCCGGTTCGGTAGCAGCGGACGGTCTGAGCGAGCATTTTGGCGAAGGACCGCGTTTGGACCACGTTCTTTCGCTTGCGAACCGCGAGTTTTCCCACGAGCAGCTTCCGCAGCAGTCGACCACGAGGTTCCGCCGGTTCATTCTGCGGACTTCGGCCAAGAACTCTTCTGACAGGATCGAGATGTCGGGCTTCTCAAGGCCGACCGCGGCGAAGACGTGCACTACGCCTTCCCAGGCGACGGCCCGTGAGACGATCTGGCGGATGGCCATGTCAAGCTCTTCCTCGGCGCACGCCTCCCCGACGGCGCGCTTGGCCAGCACCAACCGGAAGGCTTGGAAGAACGCCACGTCGTCACGGATCCGTATGGCGTCCTCGTGCGGGACGGCAAGCGCGAACGCCTCGGAGAGTGCGCGCACGGCCAGCAGACAGCGCTCCTTGCCGTTCTCCTGCGCGAGGATGTGCTCCTGGGCCGCCGGGAGCAGGATCGTGCGTTCGCCCACGCGGAACGCGTAGGGCTCGACCACGGACTTGGTTCCCCTTCGGTCTACCGGCGAGCTTGCCGGTGCGTTACCTGCTATCATTACCCATGACCAGCGGATCGAACATGAACTGGATGGATCGAACGGCGGCATGGATCTCCGCTCACTCCACCCCACCGGCCGCCTCCTCCTTTGCTCTTCTCAGCTAGCGCTTGACGGCCCATGAGGAGGGCAACGTTGATTCGTCGGTCTAGACGCCTCATCTGGCTTGCCGCCGCTCCGTTTCTCCATAGCGGCAACAGGTGGACCCGCAAGGCAGCTAGACGACAGGAACCGGGGTTCTGGCTCGCCCGTAATTGGGTTGGTCGCGTCCGGTTCAAGATCCTAAGTTCCCTGTTTCGACGCAGGCATTCCTTACGGGAGCGCCTGACGGCAACCGTAGTGGCCAGGCAGATTCTCAGAGCCATCTTCTTACCGGTACTGCTTGCCGCCGGCGCTGTCGTGTTCTTCGTCTGGTTCGATCAATCCCTCCTGCCCACCATTCTGGATTACCTAGAGAACACAGCGGGTGCCATTCCGCCAGAGTCGGCTTGGGCGTTAGTGGAAGGGGTGGTGAGTTGGGTGCGAGCCATGGCACCCGGCCAGCCAGCAGAAGGCGCGCATGCAGCGCTTCTCGTCACAGGTGCGCAGGTCACAGGTGCTTTCCTCGGGCTCTACTTCGCTGCGATCAGCGTGGTCGCTGGGAACGCTTACGGCGATGTTCCGCCCGATCTTCGATCTGTACTCATCGAGGATCCGGTCGGCAGCTTCTATCTCAAGGTGGTAGGCTTCACGGGTGGCGCGTGTCTGTTCGGGCTCGGGACGCTGGCACTCGGGTACTCGTTCGGAGCTGGCTCGGCCGTGGTGTTCGCTCTTCTTGGAGCCGCTTCGGTACTCAGCTTCATCAACCTCGGGAAGAGAGTGTTCGAGTTTCTCGATCCGGAGGCGGTCACGAGTTCGCTGGCAGGTGACATTGCAACCGCAGTTAATTCCGTCGCGGGCACTGGCCTCCTAGCCCGGGATCGATCAATACAAGCCCATGTAGCGGTCCCGGTTTCTTGGACAAGTGGACGGCCTAAACATCAGGCCGCCTTG
>JAPPHB010000033.1 GCA_028821195.1 Gammaproteobacteria bacterium | reverse complement strand
CCCGCCGGGCGATAGCTCCGCCCGAATCCGCACCAACGGTTCCGGAGCGGCGCGTAATTGCCGGGGGTTTGTGGGGGGCGCAGCGCCCCCCCTCGCCAGCCGCCACGTTCAACGTGGCGTCGGCTGGCTCCCGACCAGTAACGGTCGTGAAGCCAGCCTTGGCGCGGTCCAACGGATCGGGCCTCGACGCGGTCCGCGACTCAGCGGTGAGAACCGGTTTCGGAGCCGCTACGTTCACGGCCATCCTGGGTGATCATGCACTTCCCGCAAGCGGGCACGGGGCGTATCGTGCTCCCATGAGCGCAAGGCTGCGGACAAGGCGCGCCGAGTAGGTGGTGGCGGTGGCGGGTCGGCCACGATTATCTGCCTCGGCCAGCGACTTCACGACACCAGCGGTCTGACGGGATGGCCCCGGCGGTCTCGCGGGCTGTTTGGCCATGCAAGGAACAGCGGGACGAGGCGGGCCACGCGTTTCAGACCTTGGGTGAGGCCGTTCGGCATGGATCGTCTCCATGTTGTTCGGTTCGGGGCCGTGGCCGGGCTACCCACCCGGCGCGGCCCGCTTCTTTCAGGGAAGCCGGCCTGCTCGCGGCCTTCCTGCTCATGGGATGCGGGGCGTCCACCGGGCTCCCGGAACCGAAGTCCAACCTGTGGCGAGGGCTCTCGGTTGCTCCCGAGGCCCGGTGCGCCCCGTACAACCGGGACGATTACCGATACCCGGCATCCGTCGAGGCCGAGATCATCGCGGCGATGGGCGGGCGGATCTACGGCCCCTATACCGGCCGGTACTTCGGTTCCCCGGCCGAGACCGACATCGAGCACATCGTCGCCGTCTCGGAGGCGCACGACAGCGGGATGTGCGCGCGATCGGCGGAGGATCGTCGGGCGTTCGCCCGCGACCTTCTGAACCTCACGCTCGCCGCGCCGGACGTGAACCGGCACGACAAGGCGGCCAAGGATGTGGCGGAGTGGCTCCCCCCCTACAACCGGTGCTGGTACGTCGGGCGCACGCTGGAGGTCCGCAGGAAGTGGCGTCTCACGATAGACCGGCGGGAGCTGGACGAGGCGATCCGGGTACTCGACGACTGCCCATCGACGGCGATGCTGTTCGCGGCGGCGGCGTCACACCATGAGTTCGCGCTATTGCTACAGATTCCACGAAATGCACTCGCGCCACACGAAAACGGGCCTTCAAGCTTGCCCGCAGACACAGCAGCTTAGAATCCGGTCCGATCAGCCGGTGACCTCTCCCCGGTCCCCAAGGTACTCCGCCCACTGCTCCATGAGGACGCGGCGGCGCTCGAAGAGGTCAGAGCGGGCGTAGGCCGCCTCCACCCGATTGCGCACCGCGTGGGCCAGCGCCGCCTCCATGACCGCCCGCGGCGCATCGGTGCGCTCAGCCGCCCAGTCCCGAAAGCTCGAACGGAACCCGTGCGGCACGGCTCCGACCCCGAGCGCCTTGAGCAAGCCCGTGAACTCGAAGCTCGGCAGCACCAGTCCCCGCGCGGACGGGAATACCAACTCCGACCGGGGCGCGTGTGCCTTGGCCTCAGCCAGAATCTCCCGCGCCCTCCCCGAGAGCGGCACCCGGTGCTCCCGGCGGCTCTTCATCCGCTCCGCCGGGATCGCCCACTCCCCGCCCTCGATGTCGATCTCCGCCCAGCGAGCCCCGCGCACCTCGCCGGATCGGCAGGCCGTCAGCACGAGAAATTCGATGCCCAGCTTCACCGAAAGCCTCGCCTCGGACCCAACAACCGCTTCGATCGCCGCGGCTACCTTCCTGTAGGGCAGCGCCTTGTAGTGCTTCTGGACGCGGGGCGGCTTGGGCAGCGCCGCCCCGATGGCGTCGCCCGCCGGGTTGTCCACCCGGTAGCCCTGGGCAATCGCCCACCGCATCACCGTCGAGATCCGCTGCCGCACCCGCTTGGCCGTCTGGTACTTGTCGTTCCAGATCGGCATGAGCACGCCCATGACATCCGCAGACCGGATCCGGTCCACCCGCTTGCCGCCTATGCCGGGATACGCGTAGGTCCGAAGCGTCGCGATCCACTGGCCCGCGTGCCTCTCGGTCCAGTTCGCGCGGTGCATCGCGAACACCTTGGCGGCCGCCTGCTCGAACGTCGGCACGGAACTGCGCCGCTTCGTCCTCGGGTCGCCGCCCGCGCGGGCCACCTTGCGGTTGGCCAGCGCCGCGTCCCGCGCCTCGGCCAGCGTCACGAGGCGGACGGAACCGAGCCCCAGCTCCCGGCGCTTGCCGTGGATGAACAGCCGCTGGATCCACTGCTTGTAGCCGGACGGCTTGACGCGCAGCACGAGGCCGTGCTCGTCCCAGTACAGGCCCGGTTCGTGAACGCTCCGCACGAAGGCGGCGGTGAGTTTCCTGCCGTGTTTGCCCATCTGGTCACCCTTTCGTGGTCACCCCGCCGATCACCCTTTCCGTACTGGAACACGGTGAACGTGCTGACACGGCAGTATAACATAAGTAACGGCATAACAACAAGTTTACTCACAATATGAGATGTCCGTGAATCTTGCTGGATGGTATCTACAAGGAGAACCAGACGCTGATGATGCTGGACGAGCCGACGTTTCTGGAACGCTACATCCTCTCGTCCGTCCGCTACGAGAGCGAACTCCACAACCATACGGTCGTGCATTCGGACGCCTCGGTGCTGCCGGATGACGAGGTGAAGGCGCTGGAGACCCGCAGCAACCACATCGCGCAGTACGGCGCCCGGCCGGACAACTACGAGATCACGTACATCATGCACAACCAGCAGCCGTGGGCGAAGCGCTCGGACAAGCCCTGCCTGGTGACGTACAACCCGATCAGCGAGATCGACGACGAGAAGGTCATCGAGCGGCGGTGGTTCCAGCACATCGTGCACGACGTCCGCCATGTCGCGTGGCTCGTCCCCCTGTTCCGCTTCATACAGGGGAAACGGCGGAGCTGGCACTGCGGCGCCCACACGCTGATCAACAGCCAGGAAACCGCCTTCGTCACCGGACTCGCGGCCGCGAGACAGATCGGCGCGGACTACCCCTTCGAGGATCCCGAGGCGAGGAAGATGTTCAACTACTACGGTCGCGTCATGTACGGCTGGCGCTTCAGGAAAGCCCGAGGGTCAGCTTAGCTGGGCCAGAAAATGGGGATGAGGAGGCTGGCCGTGATGAGGAGGACGAGGTTGAGCAGGCCGCCCACCTTCACGAAGTCCGAGAAACGATATCCGCCCGGCCCGTAGATCATGACGTTGGTCTGGTAACCGAAGGGCGTCACGAAGGAGGCGGATGCACCGAACATCACGGCGATGAGGAGCGCGTACGGGTTCACGCCGGCCTGTGTGGCCGCGAGGATCGCGACCGGCGTGAGCATCACGGCCGTCGCCGCGTTGGACACGATGGCCGTCATGAGGACGGTCACCAGGTAGAAGGCCGCGACGAGTCCGGACGCTCCCAGCGGCGCCGTCGCCGCCACCACCCCGCGCGCGAGCAACTCCGCCGCCCCGGTGGTCTCGAGCGCCACCCCGAGCGGAATGAGGCCGGCCAGCACGAAGAGGACCATCCACTCCATCTCCGCGTAGATCTCTTCGACACGCACGCAGCGCGTGAACACCATGAGGCCGACGCCCGAGAGCGCGGCCGTCATGATGTCGAGGAGGCCGAGGCTGGCGCTGAGCACGACGCCGACCATGATCGCCGCGGCGACGCCGGCCCGCGGCCTGCGCCCGGTCTGCGTCTTCACTTCTCCCACGGGGACGAACCCGGGATCTTCGACGAGGCGTGCGAGCGCGTTCGGCGTCCCGTGCACCAGGAGGAGGTCGCCGACGCGGAACGAGACCTCCGCCAGCCGTTCCGTCACGGTGACGCCGTGATGCTGGATCGCGAGGACGGCCGCATCGTAGCGCTGCGCGAAATTCAGATCGCGAAGCGTCCGGCTTACGAGACTCGAGCCGGGCGCCACGAGGACTTCGACCAGCCGACCGCTGCCGCCGGCCAGATCAAGCCCCTGCTCCTTCCGCTCCCGCGGCGTCTCGAGTCGCTGCCGCCGCGCGAGTTCGAGAAGGCGCTCCGCCGAGCCCTGTACGTAGAGGACATCGCCCGGCCGTATGTGGCGGTCTCCGTGCGGCGCGGTGATCTCCTGTTCGCCCCGTTCGATGTCCAGCACGGTGACGCCGTAGCGTTCGCCCCACTTGAGTTCGGCCAGCGAGCGGCCGTTGGCCGGCGAATCCTCCGGGACGTGCAGTTCCGTGACGAAGCGGCGGATGTCGTACTTGCTGGACAGGTCCGGCGCCCGGACGCGGCGCGGCAGGAGCACCCGTCCGGCGGTGAAGAGATACACCAGACCCACGGCGAGACAGATCAGGCCGAGCGGAGTGATCGAGAACATGTGGAGTTCGTCGAACCCGCGCCTCATCGCTTCTCCGTGCACGACGAGGTTGGTGGAGGTCCCCATCAGGGTGACGGTGCCCCCGAGAATGGAGACGAAGGATAGGGGCATGAGATACCGCGAAGCCGGCTCCTCGGCCTGGTCGGCGAGCGCGACGAAGACGGGCAGGAACACCATCACGACGGCCGTGGTCATGAGAAAGGGCGAGAGGAGCGCACAGACGAGGCAGAGCACCAACATGCGGGAGTACTTGCCGCCGAGGGGCGCGGTGCGCGCCCAGGCCCCGATGGCGGACACGAGACCGGTCTTTCGGAGCCCAAGGCCGAGCACGAGCATCGAGCCGACCGTCACGGTCGCGCGGCTCGACAGGCCCGATACGGCTTCGGCCGGCGTGAGGATGCCGCTCAGGAGGAGGACCACCGGGACCGACATGGCGACCTGGTCCAGCCGCAGCCGGTCCATGGCGAACAGGACCAGCGCCGCCAGCGTCAGCCCCAGCACGAATGCGATTTCGAACGTCATGTGAAGATGTTCGTCCCCCGCCCGTCCCGGCACCAGTCCGGCCGGCCGGCAGGCCTCATCCCCGCAAGTGCTCGTTGAAGAACGCGATGGTCCGGTCCTGCGCGAGGCTGGCGGCTTCCTGGTCGTAGCGTGGGGTGGTGTCGTTGTGGAAGCCGTGGTTGGCTCCCTCGTAGACGTGGACCACGAAGGACTTTCCGTGTGCCTCCAGCGCCTCTTCGTAGGCCGGGTAGGCGGCGTTGATCCGCTCATCCAGCCCCGCGAGCTGGATCATCAGGGGCGCCTGTATCGAGGGGACGTCTTCCGCGGCCGCGGCCGACCCGTAGAACGGCACACCAGCGCCGAGATCCGGAAGGCGAACCGCGAGCTGATTCACCACTCCGCCGCCGTAGCAGAACCCGACGGCCCCGACGCGCCCGGTGGTCGTCTCGTGGTCGCGGAGGAACCGGAACGCGGCCACCCAGTCCTCCATCATCGTGTCCCGGTCGAGCTGCCGCTGCATCACCCGGCCCTTGTCGTCGTTGCCCGGATAGCCACCCAGGGGGGTAAGCGCGTCCGGCCCCAGCGCCACGAAGTCCGCGGCGGCGAACCTGCGGACCACGTCTTCGATGTAGGGGTTCAAGCCGCGATT
>JAPPHB010000026.1 GCA_028821195.1 Gammaproteobacteria bacterium | reverse complement strand
CCGCTCCGGTCGCTCCGCTCCCTCCGCGGGGCAGCCGCAGAACCGGGACATTTTCAATGCCGATAACCGGGACATTTTCCGTGCCGGTTGACACGGTGTTTCGGAGGCGTCCCAAGGCTGGCTTGACGCGGGTTATGGGAGACAAGCCAGCTACCCCCTTGTGGGTACAACGGGCTGGCGAGGGGCTCCGCCCCTTCGATCCCTGAAAAGCGCGATCAAGGTGGTCGCAAAGGCGTGGCGGCTCCCCCCCAACCGCCTCTCGGGCGGGCAGGCGCCGGGGGACGCGCGACGCTATGTCCGACACCGACCTCCGCGCGGGGGCGTCGAGATGCGCATGGCCGACCGCGAGTACCGGCCTACTTCGTTTCCTCCGCAACCGGCGCGGGCTGAAACGCCAGGCACCGGAAGTAGTCGTTGATGCGCGTGTAGTCCGAATCCTCCGCGTCCAGGAATTCGTCCACGGCTTGCCGCACGGCCACCGTGACCGCCGCGGTTGATGTGCCCGAGAGGGTTTCGTCGCCGACGAGTTCGTGGCGGTAGAAGTGGAAGTGGTTGAATGCCCCGGCTTTCATCGGGTATCTGCCGCGACGGCACCGGTCCACCGGAATCTTGCGCATGCAGGCTGCGATCCGATCAACCGCATCCCGACGACCGGGGGAGGATTCCAGCACCACGACGACGCTGCGGAGCGTGAATTCGAAAAACCAATAGATGCGCCCGCCAGTCCCGCCAAGCCCCAGCCCCTGAGCTTCTTGCAGGTCCCAGCTCAGCCACAGCACAGCTTTCCCTTTGCTAGCGGTGATCGTCGTCTCTATTCCGCGACTCGCCAGCAGGTCTCGAACTTCCGACCGCAACCTCTCCGGCTCCTGGCCGAAGTCCTTCACCAACCGCACCACGGTGTCCGCGTGACGCTTCGGCACCATCGCCCGGATCTCTTGCTCTCCCCCCTCGTCGCCAAGCACGCCGAGCATGTATTTCAGCAGGGAATGGTGGTCGTCCAGCAGCTTCCTCAAATAGTCCGCGTCGCTCTCCTCCGGGCCGATCAGGCGACCAACCGCCACGAGGTACTGCCGAATGAAAGCGGCCACTTCCTCCTGCCAGAAAGCGTCCGCGTCGTGCATCGTCTTGATCTGCGCACCCACATCCCGCCAGCTTACATGCGCGATCTCGTCCTCCCCATCGATTCCCTCCCGCGACGTGGAGAGCAGCACGCAGTGGATGTCGTGGCCCGAGTACTCGGGGCGCAAGCGCTCCAGGTGTGCTCGCACCTGCTCGTAATGCTCCGGCGAAGCCCACGCCGGCTTGTTCTCGATCGCGACAATGTGCCGAGCATGATCGCTCTCCAGAAAGATCACCACGTCCACATAGTACAGCTCCCGCTCCACCCGTACCGTCTGCCCACCTTCCCCGCGGACGATCTTTCTCGGCAACCTCCCGGGCAACTTCGCCTGGCCCAGAAACCACTCCAGAAAGGCCCGGCCAATCCCATGGGTCTCATTCGGGTCTAGCAACCAGGCCATCACGTTGCTGTGGCGAATCTCGTACTCCGCATAGCGCAGCACGTCGAACGCGTTGAACTGCCGCCGCTTCACATACTCTGCGTGATACCGGAGGAATCCAGAATCCCCGACCAGCCTGTCCACCTCCTCCACCCTCGTCATCCCGGCCGCCGTTGCCTTCCGGTCCATCGTCGCTCCATGGTCGCGGCTTCTCATGTGATCGTCTTCGGCTTCGTTCCAACAGTCAGTCATGATACGCCGGAGGCCAGCCCCTTCGCACCTTCGGCGCGGCGAAACGGAAGGGCGGGAGAGCCCTACGGCATCTGGCCGAGTGGCTGCCGCCGGGATGGGATGGGAGACGGCCTCCGACCGCGAACTCCGTCAGAGCGCGGGCGTCAGGGGGGTTACCAGGGGGCACAGCCCCCTTGCCAGGCCGCCACGTTCAACGTGGTGTCGACTGGCTGGCTTGCTGGCTTGCTTGCTTGAGACCGGTATCGGACACAAGCAAGCCTTCGCGTTCCCCGCTCTTGGGTGCGTGACGTACTCGACCCCGATCGCGTGGTTCCGTGTCGCGCAGGCAACGGTGAACCTGTACGATGGAAGAGGGGAACAGCCCGTTCCAAGGCGAAGCCCCACCGCGGAGCGCTACCGGGGACGGACCCGCTCCCTCTCCACGCCTTCCGCGTTCCACAGAAGCGGAGCTTGAGCATGCGCAAGATCCTTCTCTCGGCCTGCGTCGCCGTCTTGCTCGCCGCGACGCAGGCGGCCAGCCAGCTTCCGGTCGTCGACCTCTCCGACAGGGCCGTGGAGACGCTGATCCCACCCGAGTTCGATGACGGATTCTTCAATCGTATCGGAACGATTGTGATCCGGGACGATGGCTTGTGGGTGCTTGATGCCGGCCAGAGGAGAGTGTTCCGGTTTGACACCGAAGGCCGCCTTGTCGTCGCCTTCGGTCGACAGGGAAATGGTCCGGGCGAGTTGCTCTGGCCCAGCGCGTTGCGCGTCGATTCGGTGGTGACGATACCCGATATGCGGCAGATGCGCGTGAGTCGATTCACCCTAGACGGCGAGCACCTGGAGACTCGGCGCGTGAGCGGACCGGTTGTGCCTTCGGGCGGGTTGGCCGTCCTGCGAAACGGCGTCACGGTCTACGCCACCGCTGTACGCTACACAATGAGTTCCAGTGGCGTCGGGGGCGATCCGAATGGTCATGTGACCGTGGGATTCTCCGGGTCCAGCCGGGCCGATACGATCGCGAGTCTGCAGGGCGGTGTTGTGATGTGGCAATCAGCGGGCGAGATGTCGTTATTCAGGGCCGGCTTTGGCGACGCCGGTGCCTGGACGACGATGGGCGACAGCGCGATCGTGGTCGCGGACGGAATCACGGGCACGATTTCTGTCTTCACGGTGCCCGACTCGCCGGGGATGGAGACCGATACTCCGCGGCTCTCGGTGGACTCGGTGACGATGGGCATCGCGGGGCATCCGGTGACCGGGGCGGACCGAGAGCGGGCCGAGGCCGACTTTCGGAGGGACAACCCGAACGTTCGAGGGCGGGTGACCTTCGCGGGTTGGCCAAGCTATTGGTCGGTAGCCGTCAGCCTGCTGGTTTCGGACGACGGCAAAGTGTGGGCACGGCGGATAGTCTATGGAGACGACCGTCAGCACTGGACCGAAGTCGACCTCCACGGACCCCCTCGCCAACAAGTCATTCTTCCCGAGCGCTTCTCCCTTCGCGCGATCGCAGGCGGGAGGCTCTACGGAGTCGCCAGAGACGAACTGGACGTTCAGCGCGTGGCGTTTCTGGATCTCCGGTGACGACTCGCCCGACCCTACTTCGTTGGGCTGCCCGGCCCCATCATCGACCTATCCGACCGAGCCGTGGAGACGCTGATTCCCGCCGACGTCTGAGGTCGGATCGACCGGCTGGTCGGCGTCGTGGGCCGGAGCGCGTTCGCGAGCGTCCCGGTGCTCCCGCTTACGGCCGCACCTGCATGTGAAATCGACGCCGGGGGGCGATTCACACTTCGACCCTCCGGCGATTCACACGGCGGCTGGTACCTATCCGACGGGGCCGCAACGTCTTGACTTCCGGTCGCCCGACCGGGCGTTGCCGGACGGGGCGAAAGGGCGGGGCTGGGAGCGACCCCCCAGTCCGAGGGCCTGGTACGGGTTCGGGGACAGGTGTGTTTGCACACCCCTACCCCCGACCCTCGGGGTCGCTCCCGGACCAGCGATCCCTGCGGGAAGGCGGTTCGCGCGCCGCTTCAACGCGGCGGAGCACCCGTCCCCCGACCGGTCGGTCGTAGGACAACCCTCCATCGCCGAGCAGAACGAGAGAACCCGCAGGGTCACGATCCTCACCTCTCAGTCGGGACACGGATCCGAAGGTGACCGACCGCCTCCTCGCGAACGTGGGAGGTGCGGATAGGTAGTGGTCCCCGCTTCATCCGCTCCTGATGGTAGCAGCCCCGTAGTCTCATTCACAACACCCATGAGGAGGTTTCCCGATGAAACGGCCATCGCTCGTTCTGCCCGTCGTCCTGTTCATCTTCGCCACCGCCTCTCCGGCCTTGGCGCAGACCACGCTGTCGCTGACCGGCGGCCTGAACCGGACGACCATGACCGCCGACCCGCCCGACGGCATCGTATGGCGTTCCGAGTCCCTCACGAGAATGTCCGTCGGTTTGGCGGCGACCTTTCCGGCCTCGGAGCGTATCGGATTGCAGCTTGGCGTCGCGTACGCGCAGAAGGGCGGCAGATTGAGCGGACTGGACGGCGACATCTTCGTCACCACGGAAATCGCGCTGGATTATTTCGAGTTCTCCCTGCTGGCCGTGCCGACATTCCCCTTGGCGTCATCGGACCACTCCGCCGTCCGGTTCTTCGCCGGTCCCACCTTGGCGAGCCGGATCGACTGCGACTTCGACGCGTCGGCCCGGCTCGGTCCGGAGCGGGTCACCGCCTCCGGCGGTTGCGACGCTGGGAGCCGCGACGAGGTCGAGGCCACGATGGACCTCGGGGTTGTCGTGGGCGGAGGTATCGCGGTCGGCGTGACGGAGCGGGCGAGCGTGAGCTTCGACCTGCTGTACACGCTCGGGCTCATTCCCATCGGAGAGGGAGACTCGTACTTGAGCGGACCGAGGCAACGTGTCTTGACGCTTCGGACGGGCGTGACCCTTCCGATCGGATAGGGCTGTCGTGCGGCAAAGGAGCGACCGTCCATCCTCGTAGCATGGCCGACGGCATCCGCGTGCTCGCCGAGATGGGCGGCCACCTGGACTTCAGCGCACATTGAGACCAAGCGCCAAGTTGGACCGGCCAAGCCGGGCCGCAAAAGCCTTCCTGCAAGGACTGGTGGACTGGGAGCGACCCCCGAGGGAGGGTGTCCGGGATGTGCACATCCCAACCCTCCCCGATGCCCGCACTGGGCATCGAAACAGGGGGGTCGCTCCCAGCCACGGCCCCCTGAGACCGATTCGCTATTGCCGCACCGGAGACAATGGGGCAACCACAATGACTGCAGCAACTTGTAGCATCCGCAGTGTGTCGCATCCGTGGGCGAAATTCGTGTCCGGGCGACCCCGACATCAGATACATATGTCCCGTTCGGCACCCGGCAGCCGGATTCCCCCATCAGAACAGCTTCCGCCGGAGGCGTTCCGACTTGCCATGTGCCCGCCCGGTGCAACAGTCCCCGGCCGCACTCCCGGCGAGCCCGATTTTGGAGTTCCGCCAGCCGCACGAGCCTGCCCCGGATGTCGCCGCACGCCTCTCGGATCAAGCTAGCAGCTAGCGTCTTCGCTGCGGACCTGTCACCCTCGCTGCCGGACCAGAATGATGTTCAGCGTCATCGGATTCGGCTCAATCCGCGCGCCAATCGTCTGGCCGTCCGGACCCGTGCCCCGTGCCTCCCCGAACTCGATCACCAGGGTTCCCGAGATCCGGTTGGCCAGAAACGTCCCTCGCAGGCGTGAGTCCGCAGGCATTGGAGTGTCGAGTCCCGCATCCAGCTCGAGGGAGGCGTCCAGCACGACCTGCGCGCCGGTCAGGTTGCCCTCGACTGTGCCATCTCCTTCGAGCGAACCGGGCGCGACCAGAGACATGGTGCCGCGGACGCTGCCGCCAGCCTCCGACAGCTCGTAGCGGTAGGTCACGACCCCAAGGGTGGCACTCCAGGTGCCCGTCAGGCGGAGCACCGGAGATCTGAATCCCGGCAGGAAATCACGTAAGTCTAA
>JAPPHB010000116.1 GCA_028821195.1 Gammaproteobacteria bacterium | reverse complement strand
CGCGCGGTCCGGCGGGGGCGCGGGGCGGGGAGGACGGGGCGCCCGGGGTCAACACTCTGATTTCCGGGGACGAGGAGCGGATCCTGCCGGGCAAGATCTCGTTCGAGGTGAAGGCGGGGGACGTCATCAGCATCCAGTCGCCCGGCGGCGGTGGCTGGGGACCTCCCGACGACGCCGCGGATCGATCGCCGGGCGCCAGGGCGTAGGGTATGGAACTCTACCTTTCGCTGGCCTGCGACTCGGCGCGGCAGGCTTCCTCCGGAACCCGGATCGACGTCCAGGGCGCCTTCAACGACCTGTTCGCGCCCGGGTTCCCGGCGGTCCAGAGCCGCATGGTGATCGTGGCGGGCATCGAGTGGGACCGGAGCGACGACGGCAGCTATCGTTTTCGGGTGGACCTGCTCGATCCTTCGAAGAAGCCGTGCCTGACGGTCGAGGGCGAAACCCAGGTCGACGGGCGCGCCCCCGATCGGCCGCCTGCCCGCACCTGCCTGATCATGCCCGTGGAGAACGTGGTGTTCCCGGTTCCCGGGAGATATCGATTCAGCGTGCGTGCGAAGGGACGTGTCTTTAAAGGGTCGGCGCTCCACCTCTTTCGCGACCCAGACGCCGTATGACCCTGCCTGAACGCCGATTCGCCTTCGCCGACCTGATCGCCGAGTCGCGGCGCAGGCGGGTTGTGCGCTTCGCCCTGGGATACTGCGCCGTCGCCTTTGTGCTTCTGCAGCTGGGCGAGATCGTCCTTCCGGCGTTCGGCATGGGCGACACCGGGTTGCGCATTCTGGTAGTGCTCGTCGTGCTCGGCTTCCCCCCCGGGGTCGCGCTGGCCTGGGTGTACGAACGCACCAGGGACGGGATCCGGCGGACCCCCGACAGCCCGACCCAGGGCATCCTGCCGCGCGTCGCGTTCTTCGTACTCACCATCGGGATTGCCGGCGGGCTGGCGGGCTGGCTCTCGTCCAGGGGCGCCTTCACGTCCGGGGAGGGGCAGGAGACGATCGCGCTGGAGGCCTACGATCCGGGCCAGCCGATCACGTCGATCGCCGTGCTGCCGCTGGAGGACTTTTCGCCGGACGCGAGCGAGGCCTACTTCGTGGCGGGTCTGCAGGAGGAGCTGACCTCCAGCCTCAGCCAGCTCGACTGGCTGCGCGTGGCGTCCCGGACCTCCACGATGCAGTATCAGGGCACGACCCGGTCCGCGCCTGCGATTGGCCGCGAACTCGGGGTCGACGCGCTGGTGGAGGGGTCGGTGACCCGCGCGGGCCACCAGGTGCGCATCACACTTCAGCTCATTCACGCCGCGAGCGACTCGCACATCGAGACCTTTCGGTTCGACCGCGAAATGACCGACGTGCTCGCGCTTCAGAGCGAAGTGGCCATGGCGGTGACATCCGGGATTCCGGGGAGGCCCGGGCAGCAGGGGGAGGTCGCACTGGTCGCGGCCAGCGGGCCGAGCGGCGATCCGGCAGCGCAGGAGGCCTATCTGAGGGGACGGTACGAGTACGGGCTAGGCACGGCGGACGGGTATCGCCGGGCGGTGGAATACTTCCAGGAGGCGCTGCGTGGCGACTCGGGATTCGCTCCCGCGCTCGCGGGTCTGGCCGGAGCGCGCTTCCTGGCCGCCATCGAAGACGGCTTCCTGGATGCCGGGGAGGTGGGGCTCGCAAGCGAGGAAGCCACCCGTGCCCTGGCGCTCGATCCGGGTTCCGCCGAAGCACGGGAGGTGGTCGACTTCCTCGAACGGAGCCTCCCCCGGGAGCCGGCCACGGAAGGATTCGCGATTCCGGCCCCCGCTCAGCTCGGAGCCGGTTCCCCCCGGGTTCCACTCGCCGAGCTGGATACCACCTGGGCCATGGCCACGACGGAGATCGGCCGCGGCCTGGAGGACGCCGTGAGCCGCCGGATCCTGCAGACGGCGCGCACGGACGCCGGGCGCCAGATATTCGTGGCCCGGCGTCTGGCGGGGGACGGACGCATCGATTCGGCCATCGAGGTGCTGGAGACGTTGCTGATCGACCATCCCAACGTCGGCGCGGCGTGGGAGACCCTGGCGCGCATGCACGCGTCCGCGGGCGACATCGCGGCCGCGGTCGCTATCATGCGCCGCTGGAGCACCTACGGGTGGCCGGAAGCTCCCGGCGCGGAGGCGGTCCACCAGCTCGAACAGGCCGTCGCGGCCGGTGGCATGACCGGGTACTGGTCCTGGCAGCTCGACCGGCTGCACGCCATCCAGGCCGAAGGCCGGCGCGTTGCTCCCACCTCTTTGGCCGAGGCGACCCTCTGGGCCGGTAACAGCGAAGGCGCCCTCGATCAGCTCCGCGAGGCGCTCGAAACATCGGACCCCCGGCTCATGATGTTGCGCACCGATCCGGCCTGGGACCGCCTTCGCAGCGACCCGGCGTTCACCGAGATCGTTCGGGAGGCCCGGCGCCGTTTCGCGGATTCGGCGCGGCCGCCGCGCCCTGGACGAGGTCGTCAAGGCCCGGTGTAGGGGAAGACGGGATCGCTTGCCTGCCCTTGACGGATACGCTTGATTGCGCCGATCGGGCGCCACATCCTGGGGGCGGAAAGAGACCGGACCGGAGAAATCGATGTCGGCAATCCCCTTGCGGCCTCTGGACTTCGGGGAGGTTCTCGACCTCGGCTTCGGACTTTTCCGACGCGACTATCGGCTCTACATGCCGCTCGCCCTCGTCGGCCTGGTGCCGGCAATGGTGGCGACGGTGATCCCGACCGCGTCCGAGGTCGATGCGGAGGCCATCGTGGCCGACGCCGGCGCGGTTCTGCCGTTCTTCGGACTCATGGCCGTCGGCATGGTGTTCTCGCTGCTGACCTGGGGGGCACTTGCGGCAGCCATGCACAACCTGATGAGCGATCGGCCGGCTTCGATCGGGAGCAGCTACGCACGGGCGCTGGCCGCCCTTCCCCGGCTGGTGGCCGCCGGTATCCTCGCCGTGGTGCTGCTGGCCGCGGTGATCTTCGCCCTGGCGTTCCCCATGGTGGCGCTCGTCGCGTTGGCCGGGCGCGGCGCTTCTCTCGCCAGCGCCCTGATCTCGTCTTTCCTGATCCTGGCGATGGGGGCAGCGGTCGTGGGATGGTGGGCGACGCACGTCTTCATGCTCGTGCCCGCCACCGTGGTCGAAGGGCGCGGACCGTTCGCGGGCCTCCGGCGATCCTTCGGGCTGGTGCGGGGCAGTCGCATGCGCGCCTTTTTCGTCGTCGTGGTCACCTGGTTCATCAGCGTCATGCCCGGGGTGGCCGCGTACGCGCTCGCGGGCTCGGCGGGAGACCTGTTCGCGGCCAATCCGGCCCAGACGATCGGCCTGGTCCGGTTCTGGGTGATCCAGATCGTCGGACTGGGCTTTCAGTCGGTGACCACTCCGCTGATGATGGCGTGCGCCATGGTGCTCTTCACGGACCTGAAGGCGCGGAGCGAAGGGACGGATCTCGAGGCCGCCGCCCGCGCGATGGCGGGTTGAGTGTTCCAGCAGCAGCTTCCTTCCGCCAGCGAGGTGTCGCAAACGCTCGCGGACATCCTTGAGGGACCGGAATTCCAGGCCTTCGAAGGCGGGTTGTCGAGTCAAGTGCTGGCCGAGCTGTGGGTGCGGTTCTGGGACTGGGTCCGCGGCATGTTCCCGGGCATTTCGGACACACAGGCCGAGCTGCTGACCGTAGTCATCGCGGCCGTCTGCCTCGGGGCCGTCGCCTTCGTCGTGCTGCGCTCGCTGCCGCAGACCGGTCCGCAGTCGGCGCCGCAAGATCCCACCGCGGTACCCGACGAGCATCGCAGCGCCCGGGACTGGCTGCGCATCGCAGCCGAGAGGGCACGCGCGTCGGAGTACCGGCACGCCGCCACGGCGCTGTATCAGGGATTTGTCCTCACGCTGGAGCGCAGGGGCGCGGTGGATTTTCATCCCTCCAAGACCCCCGGGGAGTATGCGCTGGAGGCGGCCGGGGGCGGCGTGATCGACGAGCGCGAGAAGGCCGACACTGCCCGCTTCATCCGCTCCTTTCAGGAATTCGCCTTCGGCTCGGAGACCCCCACCTCCGCCGGCTACCGGGGTCTCGAGCGGCTGGCCGGGCAGGCAGGGTGCGCAGTAGCCCGGGAGTCGGGGAAGTGACCCCGGAACTGGCTCGGCCGCAAGCCGGGACGACCGCGCGCGCTGACCCGCGGATGCAAGGGTCCGCCGCCCCCGGCGCCGGATGGGGAGCCCTGGCCGCTATCGCGGTTGTCACGCTGCTGCTCGTGGTGACCGCGTTCGCGCTGCGTCCCTCGGGCTCCTCGGCCCGAGATGTCCGTCGCAGCGCGCTGCGCACCACGCCCGACGGGGCCGCGGCGCTGTACCGGTCGATCGCGCGCCTGGGAACCCCCACCGCGACCCGGGTGACGCCGCTCGTCGACGCCGAGCCCCTGCGCGGGACCCTGGTGATGCTGCAACCGGTGCGGCGGCCGAGCCCGCGCGAGGTGCACGAACTGCTGGAATGGGTGCGGGGCGGAGGCACCCTGATCCACGCCCCTCGCCCCATGTCGCCCATCCTGGACTCGCTCGGGCTGGTGCGGCGCACGCTCCTGGCAGACGGGGACTCCGCGGAGGCATCGGGCACGTCGCCGGGTGCGGAACTCGACGACGGCCCGCTGTGGAGCGCGGACGACCCTCTCGCCGAGGGGCTGCCGGTGGCCCGCGCAGCGCGCTACGCCATCGCGCCCGACACGGCCTCGGAGGAAAACGAAGAAGAGGACGAGGCGGACGCGGACGAAGAGCCGGGGCCCGATCCCGCGCCATACCATCCCCTCCTCCTGTCCGCCCCCGACTCGGCCGGCCATCGCTGGGCGGTCGCCGTCTCGATTCCGGTGCGCGACGGGCGCATCGTCAGCTTCGCCGACGCCGCTCCCCTGTCCAATCGCTTCGCCGACGAGGCGCCTCTGGCCGTTTTGGCCGTGCGCGCGGCCATCGCCTGGACGAACCCGGGAGACTCCGTCTTCTTCGACGAGTTCAGCCAGGGACTGGGGGCGTCTCGCTCCCCCGCGCGCGCCACCGTGGATTTCCTCGTCGGCACGCCCGTCGGCAGGGCGTCGCTTCACCTGGGCGTGGTCGTTCTTCTGGCGTTCTTCTGCGCCGGACTCCGCTTCGGCGCTCCGCTGCCTCCGGCCGGCGGCCCCGGGCGGTCCGCCCTGGAGCACGTGACGGCTCTGGCGGCGGTGTACGAGGGCGCGCAGGCCCGGGAGACCGCGGCGGTTCTGATGCTCGGACGGCTTGCGCGCACCGCCCATCTCCCGCCTCCCCATGACCTGCGGGACGCCCAGCGTCTGCTGGAGCGACTGGAGAAGCGGACTGCGCGCCCCCGGGCACTGCGGCTCATCCGCCGGGGTCTCGGGGCCAGTCCCCTGGACCTTGTTCGGGTCGCGCAGGGAATCGACAACTACACCGAAGGGAGGACTTCCGCATGAATTCGCCGGATCCGGCGCTTCGCCTGCTCGCCGCCCTCGACCAGATCGTGCTCGGCCAGGCCACCATGCTCAGGCAGATGACGATCACCCTCCTCGCCCGCGGACACGCGCTCGTCGAAGGCGTCCCGGGAACGGCGAAGACCCTGGCGGTGCGCGCGCTCGCCGGCGGGCTGAGCCTGGACTTCGGCCGGGTGCAGTTCACCCCGGACCTGATGCCCACCGATCTCACGGGAGTGAACGTCCTGGACGGCACCGGACGTGACTTTACCTGGCGGCCGGGGCCCGTCTTCGCCGACCTGCTGCTGGCCGACGAGATCAACCGGGCGCCCGCCAAGACCCAGGCCGCGCTGCTCGAGTCGATGGAGGAGCGGCAGGTCACGGTGGACGGGGTGACGCGTCCGCTTCCGGAGGCTTTCACGGTGTTCGCCACCCAGAACCCGGTCGAATACGAGGGCACGTACCCGCTGCCGGAAGCGCAGGTGGACCGCTTCCTGATGAAGATCTCGGTGGACTATCCCCCGGAGGAGGCGGAGCGCCGCATCCTCGACCGCCACGACGCCGGCTTCCGGGCCGACGACCAGGCCACCTATCCGCTGGGCGAGCCGATGTCGCGGGAGGAGCTGCTGGCGATGCGGGACACCGTGAACCGCATGCACGTGGACGAGCGCATCCGCCGCTACATCACCGACATCGTGCGCGCGACGCGCGGGGAATCGGTCTTCGCGCTGGGGGCGAGCCCGCGCGCCGGCGTGGCCCTGCTTCAGGCGGCCAAGGCCGAGGCCTGGCTCAACGGCCGGGACTTCGCCATTCCCGACGATGTAAAGGCGCTGGCCTTCCCCGTCCTCCGCCACCGGGTGGTCCTCACCCCCGAAGCGGAAGTGGAGGGAAGATCCTCCGACGACGAGGTCGCGGCATTGCTCGAGACGCTGGAAGCGCCTCGGTAGCAGCCCGTGGACGAAGACCGCCCCGGCATTCGAGCGGCGACGATCCGCGCTGTCCCGAGCCGGCGCGCCCTCTGGCTGCTCGCGCTGGCTTCGCCGCTGCTGGCGGTATCGGTTCCGGTTGCGCTGCTGGTCGATCTGGTCATCGGCGGGCTGATCCTGCTGGACGCGCGCCGCACGCAGGCCCCGGAAGCGAGGCGACGGGCTCCCGAGGTGGCCTCCCTGGGCACGTTCGGGGAAGTGGTCGTCACGGTCGCCAACCCCACTCCGCGCGCCGTCCGCGTGATGTTCACCGACGACATCGACGCGAGGTTCGAGCGCCGTGGCGCCCGGCGGAGCGACGACGACTGGAACGCGGGCGTGCGACTGGCAGTGCCCCCCGGCGGATGGGTCTCGCGCTCCTACCGGATCCGGCCGCGTGCGCGCGGCTTCCTCGAGCTCGGCGACATGCATCTGCGCGCGCTGGGCCCGCTCGGACTCGCATGGACGCGTGTCACGGTCTCGGCCACCGACGTGGTGCGCGTACAGCCGGGCATTCGCGACTTCCTGCGCGACAGGAAGCACAGCCTTCGCCGCCCGCTCCACGAGATGGGACCCCGGCGCACGCGCATGCGCGCCGAGGGCACCGAATTCGAGAGCCTGCGAGAGTACGTGAAGGGGGACGATCCGCGCACCATCGACTGGAAGGCCTCCGCCCGGCGCCGGCACTTCCTGGTGCGCAACTACCAGGCGGAGCGCGGACAGCACCTCGTCCTCGCCATTGACGCGGGCCGTCACATGCGCGAGACCATCCTCGAGCGGGAGCGGGCCGATATCGCGCTTGCCGCGAGCATGCTGCTGGCCAGCCGCGCGCAGGCCTACGGCGACCGCCTCGGTGTGATGGTCTTCGACGACCGTATCCGCCACCTGTCGGTGCCAAGGCGCGTGAACCTTCCGCGGCTTGCGGAGACGCTCACGGGGGTCGAAACCCGCCTGGTGGAGCCCAACTACCCCCTCGCCATGGCGACGCTGGGGCGAACCTTCAGCAAGCGTTCGCTGGTGGTGCTCTTCTCCGACGTGATCGACGAAACCGTGTCGCGGGCCCTGGTTCGCTCGCTGGGCCGGATCGCGCGCACGCATCTGCCGCTCGCCGTGACCATCGGCAACCCGGGCCTGGAGAAAGCCGCCGGCCAGGTGGTCAGAACCGATGGCGACGCCTTCCGCCGGGCGGCCGCCGCCGAACTGGTGCAGGCGCGTGCGCTGGCGCTCCAGGCCATGCGGCGTTCCGGGATCCTCGTGGTCGATGTCCCGCCCGCCGAGACGCTCGCGGCCACGCTCGACAAGTACATGGAGGTGAAGGAACGGGGGTTGCTGTAGAGAATCCCTACGCCCGATTCGCCTCCTTCCGCCCGGCCAGGGCGAAATAGACCGCCAGCAAGACCGCCGTCGCCCCACCGAACGCGAACTTCGCGGACGCCGGCAGACCCGACGGGGAATAGAAGCCTTCGACGACCCCCGCGATCACGAGCAGTCCGACCACGCCCGACAGGAGCGAGAGCGCTTCCCGGCCTCGCGCCTGCAGCGCCGCTCGGCGCGTGCGGCGACCGGGCGCCAGGACCGCGGATCCGAGCCAGAGGCCGGCGCCGCCCGCCAGGCAGATGGCGGTGAGTTCCATGAAGCCGTGCGGGAAGACGAACGCGAGAATGACCCCCAGCAGCCCCTCGTTCGCGTACAGCCCCAGCACCGTGCCCAGGTGCACGCCGTTGAACACCAGCAGCAGCACGGTCAGCGATCCCGCCAGAACCCCGCCCGCGAAGGCCAGCAGGGCAACCTGCACGTTGTTGGTAACGAGACTCGTGGAGGCCAGCGGCATGAGCGTGCCCGGGATGTCGACGTATTCGGCGTCGATGTCTCCCACCGGGGTCGACTCCGCGCGCTCCAGCATCGCCGACGAGGTCATGTAGCGGGCCAGGACCGGATTTGATCGCACGAGGCCGTACGAGATGCCCATGGGACCGAAGAGCAGCAGGACCGCAAGCAGGATGGGCCGGTGGTACGTCCTCACCGCCTTCGGGAAACCGGAAGCAATCCAGCGGCGCACCGATACGATGGACTCCCCGGTCACCCGGTAGAGGAGATTGTGGCCGGCTCCGGCCCAGCGTTCCAGGCTGTGCAGCACCGACGCGGGGGCGCCGTAGGTGCGGGCGCGGGCCAGGTCCGCGGTCATCCCGCGATACAGACGACCGAATACCCTGAGATCCCTTTCGGGGAGCCGCCCGAGTCCGCCCCTGCGGCTCTCGCGCAGGAGTTCGCCATACCGCGCCCATTCCTGCCTTTGCTCCCGTACCAGGGCCGCCGCCTGCAGTCCCCACACACCGCCCGCCGCCGCCCGGCGCGGTTCCTCCTCGTCGTGCAGCCGCACCAGGAACTCGTCGGCCGACACCGTTCCGAGAAGGGAATGCCCTTCGACGGCCGGGCGGATCGCCTGCAACACCGCGCTCGCAACGGAGTCCATCGCGTCGCGCGAGAGGTCGGCACGCCTGCGGCGATAGTTGGTCAGGAGCTCGAACTGCTCGGCCGAGAGCAGAGGTCGGCCCGCCGCCGGGGCGGCCGAGGCATCGGGCCAGGCCACTTCGTCCGCGCCACCGTCGCGCACCACGATGGTGTCGGCAGCCAGGTCGCCCAGCCGCTGGGACCTGCCGGTGAGCATGATCACTCCCCCACCCAGCACACCCGTTACCGCCGGCTGGAAGTCGACGATGCGCAGCACGTTGCGGATCACCGAGCCGCGCACCGAGAGAGGCTGGCCGCTCGAGTGGAGCACCCGCAGGCGGAGGGCGCGCTTTCCGGGCGTCTGGCCGTCGCGCAGCAGCTCGAACAGCAGGAAGTATCCCCATTGCAGCACGAAGAAACCGAGCACCAGGACGCTCGCCGCCAGACTCTCGCCCAGGGACAATCCGCCCCGCCGCAGCAGCGCGGCGGCCATCGTGAGCAGGATCAGGCCGCCCACGATGATCGCCATGTCGATCAGCAGAGCAGCCAGCCGCGAGCCTACGTCGGCCAGCTCGTAGTCGAGCCGGACGTGCTCGGGCGTCTCCAGCCGGAGCCGGCGCCCCGTTGGCGGCTTCTCCGACACTGCCGGGCTTAGCCGGGTGGCTCCGCGAACGAAAGAGGAACGCGCCGGTGGCCGCGCTTCACGCGGTAGAACGCAAAGCGCCGTCTGTCCAGGGTGAACACCCTGTGGATCCTCAGGCTCTCCGCCGTAGCTACGATGGAAGCGTCGGCGAAGTCCATCGCCATGTCCGCGTATCGGTCCATGAGCCGGAAGCCGCGCAGCAGGCACTCGTCGTCCATCGGCAGAACCCGGAGCCCGCCCTGCCGCACGAACTCCATGAGCCTGAGCGGACCCTGGCTCCCCGGGCGCAGCAGATGGAACGCTTCGGTAAGCACCGGCGCCGTGGTCACCAGCTCCTCGTTCAGCGACTCCAGAATCGCGACGCAGTGGCGGTGGTAGTCATCGGTGGGAGTGAAAAGCGCCACCAGCGGTCCGGTGTCGACCAGAATCACAATGCGTGCCTCCGTCGGATCACGAGCACCACCGCCTGCTTCGCCCGCGAGGACGGCGCCAGAGCGTACCCGCCGGACCGCGGCAGGGGGATGTTGCGGTAGACGTCGTACGGGCGCGAGGCGGCTTCCCTGTCCAGCTCCGCCGCCAGGGTGCGCAGCGCCTGCCGGATCACCTCCGAAATCGACAGGCCGGTCCGGTCCCGCAGATCGGCCAGGGTCGTCTCCCCTTCCTGTCCGAGACGCACCGTCCGAGTTGCCATTCAGATCATCGCTCCCGGCCGAACGAAGGACCTCGCGAGCGAGGGATCGGGCCGGACCACGGAGGCCGGCGGTGCCCCCGTATTAAGAGTGTAATAAGCGGGCGCGGCCGCAACAATCGGGAGTGGCGCTACGGCGGCGTCGAGCCGGTGGTGTCGCCGGGCTGGGGCTGCCAGGCGGGCGGATTGGTGAGGTGCAGGGTGAGGCTGCCGACGACCGGGATCCTCGACCTCATGTACACGAGCGCCCGGCGGTCGTCGTCGCTGAAGTACAGTTCGGCCCTGCCGCCCTGGCCGAAGAGTCCCCGGGTGCGGATGATCGGCTGCACCACGATGGTCTTGAAGATGCCCGCGGGGACCTCCTTCTCTTCCTTGCGCAGCACCCGTATGACGACCGGGTTGCCCGTGTCCTTGAAGTACCTGTTGAAGGTGTAGACATCGCCCACCTCCAGCGGCAGGGTGCGGATGAAGTAGACGAAGGAGATGTCGTCGAGGGGCAGCGATGTGGGCAGATCGCCCACCTCCTCGTCGTCCCTGCGTTCCCAGACCCCGCGCTCCGGGAACATCTCGTAATGCCGATAGCGCTTCGACCCGACTTCGTTCTGGTCCTGGATGAAGCGAAGGCTGGTCAGCGTGCGGATGTCGAACCAGGTCTGGAACACGTCGCGTACGCGCGCAAACAGTATGCCGCCGTCTATCCGCATGACGGCACGGTAGGCCGGGGTTCCCCGCACCGCTTCGATGGCGGCAACCTCCAGCGATCCTTCGCCGGCGTCGAGGATTCCCAGCTTGACCTTGTATTCCAGGAACTCGCCCACTTCGAACGGCACGGGAGCCGCGATGGGTTCCGCCGGCCTCATCCAGGGCGCCTGTGCCTGCGCGCGGCCCTCGGCCGGCGGCAGGGCAGCGAGTCCCAGCGCGAGCGCTACAAGACCGATCGGGCGTCTCATGATCCCTGCGCCGCGGCAAAGGTGATCCGCCCGCGCGCACGGCCCAGACCCCGCAGCGTGCGCCATGCCCTGAAACGCGAACCCCGCACCCGCCGGTTGCGGGGCGCCTCGACCACGGCCTCGGCGACCGCACGGGCATGGGGAAGCGCACGCCCGAGCAACTCCAGGTTGCCGGCCCAGCCCTCGCCGAGCCCCAACCCCTCCTCTCCCGCTTCGCCAAACATCTTCCGGAGGACCACGATGCGATATGCCCGGAAACCCCCGAACGGATCCGACACCGGCGCCGAGCGGAGCGCCCTTCGCAGCCAGTGGCACCCGACCCAGCGGGTAAGGCGGGCGGACCGGGTCAGTCCGGGCGGCTCCCCGGCGTAGGCCACGCTCACGACATCCGCACCCCCTTCGATGGTCTTCATGAGGGGCACGATGCCCGCGGGGTCGTCGCTGAAATCGGCCTGAAGAGTCACGGCCACATCCCGCTTCGGATACTCGGCCCGGCGCGCGGCCTGGCGCAGCAGCTCTTCCGTTGCCCCCGAATACCCCAATCGCTTCTTGCCGTACAGGATCACGAGCGGCACGACGCGCCGATAGCTCGACAGCAGCGAGCGCGTATCGTCGCTCGAGCCGTCGTCGAGAACGAGAATCTCGTAGTCGCGGCCGAAGCCGGCCATGACCTGACGGATCTTCCAGAGAAGCACGCCGATGGTGTTCTCTTCGTTGCGGGCGGGTATGCAGATGTAGACCAAGCTGGACTCCGTGACCTCGCGGGACGTCCTCTCGGCGGTGCAAGATCGGTGCCGAACAGAACCGCGGGCGGTGGGAACAAACAGGCTGGCGCTTATACCTGACCGCGCGGGGACGGTTCCAGAATCCGGCCGGCGGCTCGCGTGCGGAACCAACGCCGGTGTTGCCAGAGATACTGCCCCGGATGGCGCCGCACCCAGCGCTCGAGCGCGGCGACGTGCGCGCGCGTCAGCGCTTCCACGTCGCGGGCCGGCACCCCGCTCGGTGAAATCGAGACCTGTTCCAGAACGAGATGATGGGGAACGGGGGCCTCCGGATGATGGAGGGCGACGCCCAGCACCAGGGGTGCGCCGCTGCGCAGTGAGAGCAGGGCCGCGCCACGGGCGGTCGAGGCCGGCTCTCCGAAGAAATCCACCGGCAGGCCGCGCGCGTGGGCATTCTGATCGGCGAGCAGCACGACGACGCGGCCTTTGCTGAGCGAGCGGAGCAGGACATGCACCGGGTCGTTGCGCGAAACCACGTTCATTCCCAGCCGGCGGCGGGCCTGCGTCAGTGCACGGTCGAAGAGCGGATTGTTCTGGGGGCGCACCACCACGTCCAGCGGAAGGCCGCGGCAAGCCAGCGCCCCGCCCCCCACCTCCCAGTTGCCGATGTGGCCGGTCACCAGGATGGCGCCCTCGCCGCGTGCCACCGGCTCCGCCAGCAGCTCTCGTCCCTCCACCCGGGAGAGCGCGAGGATCTCGGCGCGCGTCAGGCGCGCGAGCCGGAAGGTGGTGGCCGCAGTGCGTCCCAGGTGGCGATAGCTCTCCCGCGCCACGCGCGCCCGCCAGGCGGACGAACGCTCCGGAAAGGCGCGTGCGAGGTTCTCCGCCGTGACCCGGCGGCGGATACCCAGCACGCTGCCGGCCAGCCATCCCGCCACCGCCCCCAGGCCCTGGACCCACCGTCCCGGAAGCAGCCGCGCACACCCGGCGGCCATGCGGAAGAGCGCGTACTCGACCCGGTGTCGAACGCGCGCGCGTCGTCCCTCAGACGCCCCCATGCATGCTCCCCGCCGGAATCAACCCCGCGCCGCGACCACTTCCGGAATCCGGTGCCCGCCCGCCGGCGACCCGCTCTGCATCTCGTGGAGCCGGCAGTACAGCCCTCCCGCGCGCATGAGCTGGTCGTGGGCCCCGGCTTCGACGATCCGGCCCCCGTCCAGCACGAAGATCGCGCGCGCGCGCTGAACGGTGGACAGACGGTGCGCGATTACGAACACGGTTCGTCCTTCGCTGAGCCGGTCCAGGGCGCGCTGCACGCGGCGTTCCGACGCGATGTCGAGCGAACTGGTGGCCTCGTCGAGGATCAGGATCGGAGGATCGCGCAGGATGGCGCGCGCGATCGCGAGCCTCTGGCGCTGTCCGCCGGAGAGTTCGGCGCCGCGCTCGCCGACCACGGTGTCGTAGCCCCCGGGCAGCGCCTCGATGAATTCGTGCGCACCCGCCGCGCGCGCCGCCTCCTCCACCTCCCTCGCCCCGGCCCCGGGCAACCCGTAGGCGATGTTGGCGCGCACGGTGTCGTGGAAGAGCACGGTCTCCTGCGAAACGATGCCCATCATCGCCCGCAGACTGCGCAGCCGGAACCGCCGGATGTCCGTGCCGTCGATCAGGATCCTCCCCGAGGTAACCTCGAAGAACCGGCTGAGCAGATCCACCAGGGTGCTCTTCCCGGCCCCGCTCGGCCCCACCACGGCCACCATGGCTCCGCGCTCTACCACAAGCGAAACATCCTCCAGCACGGGGCTTCCCTCGCGGTAGCCGAACCCCACCCGGTCGAACACGACCTCGCGTTCCACGCCGGGGAACGGCAGCGCGTCCGGCCGGTCGCGAATGGCCGCGGGCGCGTCCAGGTACTCGAAAAGCCTGCGGCCTCCCACCAGGGCGGGCTGAATCATGGCGGGCAGCCGGCTCAGGTACTTGACCGGCCTGTAGAGCTTCGTGCTCAGCGCGACGAAACCCATGAACGCCGGCCCGGTGAGATCGCCCTGCACGAGGACCAGCCGGGTGCCGTACCAGAGGATGACGATGGTGCCGAGCGCCGCCACCATTTCGGTCACGGGGGCCGCCAGGGCGCGCACCCGCTCCGTGCGCAGGAAGGTGCGGAAGTATCGTCCGGTCAGGGCATGAAAACGCCCGCGCTCGTAGTCCTCGGCCGCGGACCCCTTCACCAGGCGGATTCCCGAAAAGGTCTCCTGAATCCGGGCGTTCACCTCGGCCGCCTGGTCGAGCACACGGCCGTCCTCGCGGCGCAGCTTCTTCAGCATCGGCCCCCAGATGACCACCATGCCCGGCAGCACGGCGACCGAGAGCAGCGTCAGCGAAGGCGACACCGCCACCATGAGCACCACAACGGCTCCCACCTCGAAGGCGGCCGAGATGCCGCGCATGAACTCGCGCGTAAACAGGGTCCGCACCAGTTCGACGTCGTGGGTCAGCCGCGAGACGATCTGCCCGATGCGCGTCCGTCCGAAGAAGACCAGGTCGAGTTCGAGCAGGTGATCGTGCACCTGGTTGCGCAGGTCGCGGGTCACACCCTGCTCCACGCGCGCCGCCAGCCAGGTCTTCAGGAAGTCGAAGACGTTCTTGACTGCGAACACGGCGAGGATCAGCAGGATGAGCGCCTGGACCGCGTCCTGCGGCCCCGCCGCGCCGGCGACGAAGCGCCCCGCGGTGGCGTCCAGCAGCCGGCCCAGCATCCCGTCGCCGACCCCGCTCGAGGCACCTGCCTCCGGCGTCATCAGGACGCTCAGGAACGGGATCAGGAGCACCATCGAGAAGGCGTCGAAGGCGGCGAACAGGATGCTCGCGGCAACGGCGCCCAGGAACACCGCGACGTAGGGACCCAGATACCGCAGAATGCGGAGATACAGCCTCAATCCAGCGTGCTCCGGCCTCGGGGCTGCAGGCGCGCGACCGGTACGATCATCTCCTCCGGCGAGATGCCGCCGTGCAGAAAGGACCCGCGGTAGCGTGACTGGTATTCCCGCAGCTTCGTGGGATACACCATGAAGTAGTCGTCCCGGGCGACGACGTAGGTCGTTCCCATCCGTCCCCCGGGCAGCCGCAGGTCGCGGGCCCGCTTGGTGCTGAAGACGGTGGACCTGCTCGCGGTCCGGAGATCCACTCCGAACTTGTAGCGCAGGTTGGTGGTGGCGTCCTTGCGGGCGTAGATGGTGGTCGGACGGTTGCAGTGGATCGAGCCGTGATCGGTGGTGAGCACCACGGGATAGCCCGCCATCGCCGCTTCCTTCAGAACCTGGAAGGCGGTAGAGCGTTCGAACCAGGCCCGCGTCAGGTTGCGCAGCGCGACCTCGTCCCTGGCTACCTCCATGAGCACCGGGGATTCGCTGCGCCCGTGCGTCATGAGGTCCACGAAGTTGAATACCAGCGCCACCAGCGAGCCCTCGGTGCGCACGGCCGAACGGAAGCGCGCCCGTACCTGCTCGCCCTCCCGGTCGGTGAAGATCTTCTCGTAGTGCAGCGGCACGTCGCGCCCGGTCAGCCGCCAGAGTTGGGCCGCCAGCAACTCGTCCTCGAAGGCGTTCAGGCTCCCTTCGTCATCCGACGCGTCCCACCAGCCGGGGCGCAGCCGGGCGATTTCGTCCGGGAACAAACCGCCGAAGATGGCGTTGCGCGCGTAGGGCGTGGCGGTGGGCAGGATGGAGTAGTAGAGCTTCTCCTGGATCTCGAACATGGGGGACAGCAGGGGTGCGATGACGCGCCACTGGTCGAGCCTCATGCAGTCGAGGATCACGAAGACCACCGGATCGGTGCCCAGCAGGGGCGCCACGTGGGTCTTCACGATGTCGGTCGAGAGTTCGGGCCGGGCCGAGCCCGCGCCCTTCACCCAGCGGGGATAGTTGCGGGTGATCCAGGTTCCGAAGTCGTGGCGAAGCTCGGCCATGATCCCGTTGACGGAATCCAGCAGACCGGTCTCTCCCGCCTGATCCAGCCGGATGTGCCAGTCCACCAGCTCCGCATACAGGGAGGCGAACCGCTCATGGGTGCGGACCTCCGCACGCAGCGCCGAGAGCGATCCGAAGCGCGCCGCGAAGTCGCGGGCCACCTGCTGCTGGCGAATGCTCGACCCTTCGAGGATGCGGGTGACCACCGAAAGCACCTGCCGCGGGCTGGTCGGCTTGACCAGATAGTCCTCGACGCGCCGCCCGATCGCCTCGGTCATGGTGCGGTCTTCCTCCGACTTGGTCACCATGACGACGCGGGCGTTGGGATCCTGCCGCCGAAGGATGGCAAGCACTTCGAGGCCCCGGCGCCCGGGCATCTGCTCGTCGAGCATGACCAGGTCGTAGTGGTTCCGGCGCAGGAGCACGAGGGCATCGTCGCCGTTGGCGATGGCGTCCACATGGTAGCCCCGCTGCTGCAGAAACAGGAGGTGTGGCCGCAGGCGGTCGATCTCGTCGTCGACCCAGAGAATGCGCTTGGCGCGGGTGGAGGGAAGTGGTTTCATTCGGTTGGCCGCCTGGCCGCTGCTGGCGGCTCGTGGGCCCTCCGGGGCAGCGGAAGCAGGAGTCTATTCCATGCTGATGACATAGCGGAACCAGGCCGCCACGGGCAGCCCGCCGCGGCGCGCCGGCTCGAACATCCAGCGGGCGGCCTCCTGTATCAGCCGGCGATTGAAGTCGCGGTCGGAGGTGGGAGGCATCAGGCGGACCGAATCCGCCGCGACTCTCCCCGACTCCAGGACGAACACCCAGACCTCCACCTCCCGGTCCCTCAAGCTGCGGTTGGAGGGAGGCAGGATCATGCTGCGGGGCGAGGGAGGGATCGTCCGCGACCTCCCTTCGGCGGCCGTGCCGCCGTCCCCCCGCCCCTCGCCCTCGTCGATGCCGGGACCCTCGCCTTCGCCGGGTCGCTCCCCGAGGAGCGACGCGTAGTCGACTTCCACCGACTCCTCGAACTCCACCGGCTCGACATCGACAAGCACGGGGGTGGGCACGCGCGGAGGAACGATGGGCCGGGGGGGCGCCATGGCCAGGCGCAGCGCCTGCATGGAACCCGATGCGGCCCGGTTGTCGCCCGCGCGCGGACCCGCGGCGGCGTACGGGGACACGACGGGCGCCGGAATGCGCCAGAAGAGGAACAGAAAAAGATGGAAGCCGAGCGAGATCCCCATCGCCGCGCGCCAGAGCCTCTTCTCGCGCCGGCGGCGGTCCTGGTTGCTCGCGTTGCCCGGTTTCATCGGTCTGATGGAGGCCAGTTCCTTCGGTGAGGGAGAGCGAAGCCCGGCTGTTCGGTGGGGGCAACGCCGGAAAACGAGACGAAATGAGCCTCACTTGTCGCACCGTCCACGACCCACACCAGCCCGGAAGTCCTTAGTACCAACGAGGGGGATCCGAGGTTTCGGGCTACCGCGGCCACCTTCGGTTCCGCGGGACGCCCGATGTCGACGACCACCAGGCCCTGCTCGCCCGCGGCGATGTAGGCTCGCGACTCCAGCAGCGCCACGTCGAAGGCGTTGCGAACCCCCTGGTAGCGGGCGGCAAGCCGGGGCATGGCCGGATCGGACACGTCGATGACGTATACGCCGTCCCGGCCGGCGGCCACCACGCCGAGCGCGCCCTCCACGTCGAGCGAACGGGCGCTCGCGGCCAACTCCAGAGCCCCCACCTCCTCGAGCGTGCCTCCGTCGCGCGCCACCAGGCGGGGGCCTTCCAGCACCCACGCGATCGGTGATGCGCGCGGCCAGACCAGGTCGGCGGCCAGCGGGTCGCCCGTGGTGCGCGCGGCTTCCGACAGCTCCAGGTCGGCGCCCTGTCCGAGGCTGGTGAAGCCAAGCAGACCCCCCGCCCCCGACACCACCAGCCCCCCGCCGCTCCCCGCCGCAACCAGGCGGGCGCCGCGTGCGTCGACCCGCCGGCCGGGTCTGTCGTCCCGCAGGAGCGGAAGGGCGAACAGGCCGTTCGGGGTGGCCGCGACGAGGGCCGCGCGCTCCTCGACCACCGCGGCGTCACGCAGCCCTCGCAACCCCCCCAGCGGCGACTGCGCCTCGCCCTCCAGCAAGACCAGTCCTTCGGCTCCGCTCAGGAGCGCGGCCGACCCCGCCACCCGGCCCCGGTCGGGCAGGAAGGGAAGCTGGACCGTCTGTCGCGGCCGGAGGTCCAGCCGGGGACCCGCCACGAACCGTCGCGCCGCCCCGTCGTCGAACTCCTTGCCGAGCAGGAAGCCCAGGGTGAACCCGACAGCCGTGGCCAGCGGCGCGAAGCACTCGGTCCGGGTGCAGGTGCCCAGGTTGGGATTGAAGTCGGCCGAAGTGAACGTCGGGATGCCGATGGCCACGGCTCCGATCGCGCCCCCCAGCCACTTGCGGTGGCCGCCGGGACCGGATTCCTGCGCTGCCCCGGGCGTGGGCGGCGGCAGCGCCACGGCCGCCACCAGCGCGACGGCGCACACGGCCAGCCCGCACCTGTTCCACGAACCGGCCGGGCCGCGATCCCGCGCCCGAGCCGGTCCTCGCGCGCGCCTCCGCGCCGGGCGCGGCCGGCGGCAGGCCGGGTGGCTCACGGCTCCCGCACCTGGAATTCCCGCTCCACCTCCAGCTCGACGCGCGCATTGCGGTCCAGGACCCGCAGCCGCAGCCCGTAGCGGCCCGGTGGTGGCTCGTCGAGCCGGATGGTGAAGTATTCGGGCAGCATGTCGCGCGCCTGCACCCGGTTCTCCTTGCTGAAGGTAAGGCGCACGGCCTGGTCGCCCTCCGCGCTCAGCCCCCAGCGGTCCGCCAGTTCGCCCAGCAGCTGCAGGAACGAGCCGGTCCGATGGATCTCCTCCACCGTCACCGCCAGCTCCAGGTCATAGGAAGCCACCTGGTTCGAGTCGGGCAGCAGGTTATAGAGTTCGAAGTAGACGCCGATCTCGTCATCGGGGGCGTAGGTGAGCGAGGGCTCGGGCACCATGCGGAAGTCGGTGCGCGTGCGCGGAGGATCCGTGACGACTTCGAGCGACCGAGTCAGGAGGATGTCGCTTACGCTCGGTTCGCCGGCGGGAAAGCTGCGGGCGTCCACGCGCGCCCGGTGCACGGCGGCCGCCCAGCTGAGCGGATCCCGCGCTTCCGCCGACACGATGTGCGGCTGCCCGGCGGGCACGGTCGTTCGCCAGTTCATGGGGAGCGCGCGGCCTTCCTCGAAGGTCACCTCTCGGGCCTCGGTGACCCGGCGAATCTCGGCGCCGCCCGGCTCGACCACGAAGAGACCGGTCTCGAAGGTGGCTGCGGCCACCCCGACCGCCTCGCGGAGCGAATCCAGCGGGACGGCCGCGTACACCTCCAGATCGATCCCGCCGTCCACACCCCGGAAGCGCGCGATCTGGGCGGGGACCTGCAGGAGCGCGGGAAGCGACGGCGCCGTGAAGCGCGCAGGCTGGCGCGCCCGGTAGTTCTCGGCGTAGAAGCGGAAGTCGCTGGCGAAGGTGGCTCCGCGGAATCCGGGCAGGCCCCGGAACACGAACACCGGCCCGTTTCTTCCGTAGCTCCATACGGTGGTGGTCTCCCCGCCCCCGAAGCTCGCCTGGCGCAGCGGCCTGCCGTAGCGCACCCAGATCTCGCCCCGGTCGGTGCGCCACCCCGGGACATCGTATTCGGGCAGGCCAAACCGGAGGTCGACGTAGGCCATGCGCGAAAGGTATTCGCCCCGGTATTCGTTCGACGGCGTCAGGTAGAGGGGATCCCAGGCGGTCCAGAAGCGGCGGGCCGCGTCCGCCGGATCGGCCCCGGCCCGCGCCTCGAAGGTCTCGGCGTCGTCCTGCGTGAGCAGGCGCGACACTGCCAGGAAGTCCGCGCGCACCTCCTCCGGCAGCAACTCGACCGCATACTCGAACGCGCCCGCGGCCTCGTCGTCGCGGCCCTCGGCATGCAGTCCCAGGCCGAGCGCGAGATAGGCGCGGGGCTCGGAAGGGGCGGCGCGCACCAGGCGCAGGGCCTCGGCCGTGAACTCGGCCATGCGCCCGGTGTCGTAGTAGAAGGCCAGCAGATGGGTAGCCGCACCGATGTGCGCGGGATTCGCGGTCAGAGCCCGGTGAAAGTGGTCGAGCATGGCCTCGCGCGCGGCGGCCCCCTGCCCCGGGGCGTAGCCCGAAGCCTGAAGCACGTCCCAGACGTAGTTCGCGCTCTCGAAGGCGATGTCCCCGTGGAGTTCCGCGATGCCGATGGGGAGAAGGCGGCGGTAGCGAAGCCGGCGCCAGGTCGTCTCGCTGAAGATGCCGAGCTGGTAGTGGACCTCCGCCAGCGTGGGCGCGTCGGCGCGTTCGGCCACATCCAGCGCCCGCCGCAGCATCCTGCGCGCGTCCACGCGGATCTCCTGCATCATCAGAAGCCTGGCAAGCTCCAGCAGGTACAGGGGATTCTCCGGGTCGTGACGCACCGCCTGGTCCAGCGCTTCGCGGGCGATGATGCGGCGACGGAAGTCACCCGTGCTGCGCGGGGCCTGCCGGGCGTGGTACACCCCCTTGAGGAAGTGCGCCTCCGCATACCCGGGATCGATCGTGACGGCTCGCTCGATAAGACCCAGAGCACGGGCGGTATCGCCTTCCTGCGCCAGCCGGACACTCTCCTCGAGTGCCGCGCGTGCCGCGCTGCGCTGAGCCACGATCCCATGGGGCAGGGAAAGCGCACACAGGAGAAGGAAGGCGGCGATCTGCTTCATGGACGTCCGAAAACCAGGTGCGACGGGACACGCGGAACTTGCGTGTACCCGCGACCCCCGGCAACTTGCCGCCTCCAAATCCCTTACGCTCGCCGAGCACCGAGCACATGAACTCCACGACCGGTCCGCGCGGCCCCGGCGCATATCTGGAACTGACCAAGCCCGGGATCGCGTGTTTCGTGATGACCCTGACCGGGGTGTCCTGCTACATCGCGGTCGGCGGCGCCCTCGGGGTTCTGCTGATCGTCCACACGGCGCTGGGGACGGGACTGGTGACAGGTGGCGCGCTGGCGCTCAACCAGTACGCCGAGCGCCGCGAGGACGCGCTCATGACGCGCACCCGCGCACGCCCGATCCCGTCGGGGCGCGTCAACCCGCGGGAGGCTCGCGATTTCGGGCTCCTGCTTACCGTGGCCGGGTCCGTCTACCTGTGGAACGCTGCCGGCGCGCTGCCCTCGATTCTCGCCCTGCTCTCGAGCGCGCTCTATGTGCTGGTGTACACGCCGCTCAAGACGCGCACCTCGCTCGCGAGCCTGGTGGGCGCGCTTCCGGGCGCGCTTCCCGTGCTCGTGGGCTGGAGTGCGGCGGCGGGCACGTTGTCGGCACAGGCGTTCGCGGTGTTCGGGATCTTCTTCATATGGCAGCTTCCGCACATCCTCGCGCTGGCGTGGATCTGCCGCGACGACTATGCCCGCGCGGGCATCATCATGGCGCCCCCGGGCGACGAGCATGGACGCCTCCTCAGCTTGCGCATGCTGGCGGCCGCTGCCGCGCTGCTTCCGGTGAGCCTTGCGCCCGTGCTCCTCGACCTGACCGGCATCGTATACGCCGCCGGAGCATTGCTGGCGGGCATTGCCCTTCTGGCGGTGACGTTCGCGGCCGCAGGGCGCCTTACGGACCGTCGAGCGCGCCGGGTCTTCCTGGGCACCCTGCTCTATCAGCCCTGCCTGCTGGTGCTGCTGATCGTCGATACCCTGGCGGTCGGTGGATGAATCCGCGCGCGCACCGAGAACCGCGAGGCCCCGGGCTGGCAAGGCGCTTTGTCCGCGGACAGCCGACCCCCTGAACCGGAGCGCGACCGTGAACGTCCTGTCTTCGCCCCTTCCGTTTCCCGCCGGGCGCACCCGGTGCCGTTCATTCCGATCGCGACCATTCATCACCGCCGCTGCGCTCGTCGCTGCGGGGTTCGGCCCGGGGGCTCCCGCGGCCTCCGCCCAGGAAGAACCCCGGCCCCGGGCGCGTGACGTCGGGATCGCGCCAGGCATCTTCGCCCCGGGCCCCTACAACGCGATCACGGACGTGGAGGGCGTGCTGGTGGGGCACGCCACGGTGCGCGAGGGCGACCGCGTCCGCACCGGGGTGACGGCCATCCGGCCGCACGGAGGGAACGTCTTCCGCGACCGGGTGCCGGCCGCGATGCACGTCGGCAACGGCTTCGGCAAGCTGCTCGGCGTGACCCAGGTGCGGGAGCTGGGGGAGCTGGAGACGCCCGTCCTGCTCACCTGCACGCTGTGTGTGTGGAAGGCGGCGGACGCCCTCACGGAGTGGATGCTGGCGCGGCAGGGGATGGAGGGGGTGCGCTCCATCAACCCCGTCGTGGGCGAGACCAACGACGGCGGCCTGAACGACATCCGTTCGCGGCCGATCACTCCCGAGCATGTGCGCGCGGCGCTCGAGTCCGCCCGCACCGGATCGGTCGAGGAGGGGTCGGTGGGGGCGGGCACGGGAACCCGCGCCTTCGGCTGGAAGGGCGGCATCGGCACCAGCAGCCGGGTGGTGCCCGACGAGCTGGGCGGGTACACGGTGGGCGTACTGGTGCAATCCAACTTCGGCGGCATCCTCTCGATCGCGGGGGCGCCGGTGGGACGCGAGCTGGGGCGCTACTCCTTTCGGGGGACGGCGCCGGGCAGCGACACACCCTTCGGCGCGGACCAGGGCGAGGCGCAGGGAGGCGGAGACGAGGGACAGGGATCCATCATGATGGTGGTCGCGACGGACGCGCCCCTCTCCCCCCTCAAGCTCGAACGCGTGGCGCGGCGGGCCATGATGGGGCTGGCGCGCACCGGATCGTTCGCCGGCAACGGCTCGGGCGACTACGTGATCGCCTTCTCCACGGCATCCGGTGTGCGGCGCGGGGGGGGCGACGTGCTGGCCGTGGAGGAGGTCGCCAACAGCCGCATGTCGTCGCTCTTCCTGGCCACCGTGGAAGCCATCGAGGAGGCCGTCTACAACTCGCTCTTCAAGGCCACCACCGTTTCGGGGATGGGGAACACCGCGGAGGCCCTGCCCATCGAAGAGACGCTCGAAGTGCTGCGGCGGTACAACGTCATCCCCTGAGGCAACGGCCCGTCCGGGCCGGCTGAGCGGCGCGTGGCCGCCTATCCCAGGCGGGCGGACTTGACGTAGGAGATCTGGTCCAGTTCGCGCAGGCGATCCAGCAGTTCCTGCGTGATCTCGCCATCCACCGTGACCGCCGCCATGGCGTCTCCGCCCGGCTCCAGACGGGCCTGATGGTATCCCGCGATGTTGAAGCCCATGGACGCCAGCACCGTGCCCACTCCCGCGATCACCCCGGGCTTGTCCTGATTGCGCACGATGACGATGGATCCGCGCGGCTCCAGGTCGATGGAGAAGCCGCCGATGCCGACGATGCGGGGGTGGGTGCCTTCCAGCAGCGCTCCCGCGACGCGCAACCGGCCGCCCTCCGCCTCCAGCTCGGTGACCAGGTACTCGGAATAATCCGGATGCCGGGTCGCGCTCGCCGCCACCACCCTCATGCCGCGCGCTTCGGCGAGACGGGCCGCATTGACGGCGTTTACGCGCGTTCCTCCGACGATGTCCTCCAGCAGTCCGCACAGCACCGCGGCGGTAAGCGGGCCGGTAGCCTCTTCCGAGGCACCGCTGTAACGCACCTGCACCCCCCGGATGCCTCCGGACGCGAGCGCGCAGGCGAGACGCCCAATCCGGGTTCCCAGCTCCAGCAGGGGACGCAGCTTGCGCAGCGTTGCGCCGTCGATGCCGGGCGCATTCACGGCCCGGGAGAGATCGCCGTCGAGCAGCGCTCCGCGCACGGCCGACGCGATCTCGGAGGCCACCAACTCCTGCGCCTCCGCGGTGGAGGCCCCCAGGTGGGGACTGAGGATGAGGTTCGGGCTCTCCAGGAGGGGGCTGGACGCCGACAACGGCTCCTGGCGGAAGACATCCAGTGCGGCGCCCGCCAACCATCCCTCCCCGAGGGCGCGGGCGAGCGCGTCCTCGTCCACCACCCCGCCGCGAGCTGCATTGACGAGGCAGGCCGACGGCTTCATTCGGCGCAGCTGCTTCGCCCCGATCATGGAGGTGGTGGAGGGGGTGAGGGGCACGTGGAGGCTGAGGAAGTCCGCCTGCTCGATCACGTGGTCGAGGCCGCTCGGCTCCGCGTCCAGCTCCTCGGCGCGGGTAGCGGGCAGATAGGGATCGTAGACCAGCACCTTCATGCCGAAGGCGCGGGCGCGGCGCGCCACCTCCCCGCCGATTCTCCCGGCGCCAACCAGCCCGAGCGACTTGCCGTTGAGCTCGACCCCGGCGAGTCCGGGCGTCTTCCATGTCATCTCGCGAACCGACCGATCCGCGGCAACGACCTTGCGCGCGAGCGCCAGAATGAGCGCAAAGGTGAGCTCCGCGGCGGAGACGGTGTTGCCCGCGGGCGCGTTCAGTACCGGGATGCCGCGCTCCGTGGCGGCGTCGAGGTCGATGTTGTCCACCCCGGCTCCTGCCCGCCCGATGACCTTCAGGTTGGAGGCCGACTCGATCAGTTCCCGGGTGATCCGGGTGGCGCTGCGCACGATGATGGCGTCCACCCCGGTCATCGCCTCTTCCTTCTCCGCCGGGGGGTGCTCCGCCAGCCAGCGCACCTCGAAGCGCCCGTCGCCGGTGAGCGCGCCGAGCCCGGAGGGCGAGACCTTGTCGGCAACACCGACCACGTACCGCCGGCCAAGCGTGCTCATCGGCTTCCTCCGGCAAGCCCCTGCCCCGGCGGTGCCCGCAGGACCTCCTCCAACGCTTCCAGCACCCGATCCAGTTCCTCCACCGTGTGGTCACCCATGTGGCCGATGCGCACCGACCGCGGTTTGAGTCTGCCGTATCCCGCTCCGATCACGAACCCTCGCTCCTTCATCGCGTGCGCGACCTCCGGGCCGGTCCGCCCGGGGGGCAGGAGCAGGCAGGTCACGGTGGGCGAGCGAAAACCGTCAGGCGCCAGCACCGACAGTCCCGCACCGATGCGCTCTCCCGACGCGTCCGCCCAATCGGCACACCTTCGCGCCATCGCCGCGTGGCGCCTCCAGCGTCTCTCCAGGCCCTCCGCGGAGATGTGGCGCAACTGCTCCGCCAGGGAGTACATGAGCGTCACGGCGGGCGTATTCGGCGTCTGTTCCTTCGCCAGGGCGTTGTAGAACGCGACCAGGTCGAAGTAGACACCCCTGCGCGCCGCGCTCGCGGATCTCTCCAGCATGCGCTCGGAGGCGACGCCGAACGCCAGCCCCGGCGGCAGCGCCATCGCCTTCTGGGAACCGGCGAGCACGAAATCGAGGCCCCGGTCGTCCGCCTGCACCGGGGCACCTCCCGCACTGGTAACGGCATCGACCAACACCAGCGTACCCGGGAACTCCCGCACCGCCGCGGCCAGGTCGGCGATCGGGTTGAGTGCCCCGGTGGAGGTCTCGGAATGCACCATGGTCACGGCGTCGTAGTGCCCCGCGCGCAAGCGGGCCCGCACCGCATCCGGATCGTGCACGCCGCCCCAGGGCGCCTCGACAACGTCCACTTCGAACCCGCAGGCGCGCGCGATGCGGGCGAAGCGCTCGGAGAACGCCCCGTTCACGAGCGACAGCACCCGCTCCCGAGCGCCGTTGCGCACCGCCGCCTCCATGAGGCCGGTGGCGGAAGAAGTCGACACCAGAACGGGACGCGCGGTGCCGAACACCGCCCGCAGCCCGGGCTGAATCTCGCGCATGAGCGCGTTGATGGGTTCGCCGCGGTGCCCGATCAGAGCCCGCTTCTGGGCCGCAAGCACCGCTGGCCGCACCTCCGTGGGACCGGGCAGAAAGAAGCGGCCGAAACCGTTCTCCACGTCCGGGCCGCCGCACGCCGCCGAGTTGTCGGTCATGGCCTCATCTTCTGCGGCGCGCCGCCTTCCGGCGGGCCCCGGCATCCAGGATTCGCTTGCGCAGACGGATTGCGACCGGGGTCACCTCGATGAGCTCGTCGTCCGCGATGAACTCCAGAGCGGATTCCAGCGTGATGATCCGCGGCGGCTCCAGCCGGATGTTGTCGTCCGCGGCCGCCGCCCGGATGTTGGTGAGCTTCTTTCCCTTGCACATGTTTACGTCCAGGTCGCCCGCGCGGACGTGCACGCCCACGATCATGCCCTGGTAGACCGGGGCGCCGGGTCTCAGGAAGAAGGTGGCGCGCTCCTGCAGGCCGAAGATGGCGTAGGCCACGGCGGCGCCCCGGCGGTCGGCCACCACGGCGCCACGCTCCCGCCCGGGCAGCGTCCCCGCCCACGGCCCGTACTCCAGGAAGCGGTGGTGCATCAGCCCGTCCCCGCGGGTGTCGGTGAGAAACTCGGTGCGATAGCCGAACAGGCCGCGCGCCGGAATGCGGAAGCGCAGGCGGATCGGCCCCCGGCCCGTCGGCCTCATCTCCAGCATCTCGCCCCGCCGGCCGCCCAGTTTCTCGATGACGGTGCCTACGCGGGCTTCCGGCGTCTCTGCCACCAGCTCCTCGTACGGCTCCAGAGCCACGCCGGCGGGCCCTTCGCGGATGAGCACGCGAGGGCGGGAGACCTGGAACTCGTAGCCCTCGCGGCGCATGGTCTCCATGAGGATGGAGAGGTGCAGCTCGCCCCGCCCGGCGACCCGGAAGGTATCCGGATGGTCGGTCGCCTCCACCTTCAGGGCGACGTTGCGCTCCATCTCCCGGAAGAGCCGCTCGCGGAGCTGGCGCGTGGTCACGTACTTCCCCTCGCCCGAAAAGGGCGAGTCGTTGACGACGAAGTCGACCGAAATCGTGGGCCGCTCCACGGCGATGCCGCTCAGGCGCTCGAGGTGCTCCGGATCGGCCAGCGTCCTGCCGATCTCCACGCCCGAGACGCCCGCCACCGCCACGATGTCTCCCGCACCCGCTTCCGCGATGTCCACGCGCTCCAGACCGTCGAATCCATACACCTTGAGGGCACGCGAGCGGGCCGCGTCATCCTCCTCGACCATTCCCGCCGCGCCCATTGGCAGCAGCGCCACCTCCTGGCCGGGCCGGATGCGCCCGCGCTCGACGCGGCCGATCGCGATGCGTCCGACATAGGAGGAATGGTCCAGCGTCGAAACCAGCATCTGGAAGGGCCCCGCCGGTTCCACGGGCGGAGCGGGCACGTGATCCACGACGGCCGCGAACAACGGTGCGAGATCGGCGCCCCGGCCGTCGGCATCGGGTGTCGCCCATCCTTCCCGGCCCGAGGCGTACAGGAAGGGCGCGTCGAGCTGCTCGTCGGTGGCCTCGAGGTCCATGAACAGCTCCAGCACCTCGTCGTGGACCTCTTCGGCGCGCGCGTCCGGGCGGTCGGCCTTGTTGATGACCACCACCGGAGCGTGGCCCAGCTCCAGCGCCTTGGCGGTCACGAACCGGGTCTGGGGCATCGGCCCCTCGGCGGCGTCGACCAGGATCAGCACCCCGTCGACCATGCGCAGGATGCGCTCGACCTCGCCTCCGAAGTCGGCGTGGCCCGGAGTGTCCACGATGTTGATCTTGAACTCGCCCCAGCGCACGGAAGTGTTCTTGGAGAGGATTGTGATGCCCCGCTCCCGCTCCAGCGGATTCGAATCCATCACCCGCTCGCGCACCTGCTGGTTTTCGCGGAACACCCCTGCCTGGCGGAGCATCTGGTCCACGAGGGTGGTCTTCCCATGATCGACATGGGCGATGATGGCAACGTTGCGGACCTTCATGCGGGGTCGGGTTGGCCGGAACGACGTCCGGGAATGACGGATGCGCGAAGCCCGGCGGGACCTCTAGCGATCCTCTCGCCTGAGGACGCGCCCCGCGCGCTCGCCGGTGAAGGCGCCGTCGCGGATCGCCGCCGTGCCGTTGACGAAAACGTGCACCATACCCTGCGACAATTGGTGCGGGTCCGTGTAGGTGGCGAGGTCCCGGACCTCTTCCAGGTCGAAGACCACGATGTCCGCGACCGCTCCCGTGACCAGTCTCCCTCGACCTTCGAGGCCGAAGACGTCCGCGGGAAGCGAGGTCATGCTGCGGATGGCCGCCTTCAGGCTCACGGTTCCGTCCTCCACCACGTACTTGCGCAGCTTGCGCGCGAAGGTGCCGTAGGCGCGGGGATGCGGCACGCCCACCTGCCACTGCGGCAGCGCGCCGTCCGACGCGGTCATCGTCCAGGGCTGGATCATGAAGGCGGCGATGTCGTCGCCGTTCATGTTGAACGAGACGACCGAGGCGCCCCCCTCGGCGATCAGCTCCAGAGCCGCGTCGAGAGGATGGAGGGAGCGGGCGATGGCGACATCCTCCAGGGTGCGGCCCTCGATCGAAGGCTCAGGGCGGAAGCGCCGGAACTGGAGACGATCGGCTCCTCCGCGGCGCGCGAGATTGGCTTCCATTTCTTCGCGGATGCGTGCGCGCGTGGCGGGATCGGCGAGACGGGCCATGAGTGAATCGCCTCCCCCCGCCTGTGCCCAGCGCGGCAGCAGCGCCGCCGAGAGCCCGGTCGAAGAGGCCTCGTACGGGTACTGGTCGGCGTACACCTCGACGCCCTCCGCGCGGGCCGCCTCTATCGCGGCGACCACCTCCGCCGACTTGCCCCACACCGGCGGTCCCAGCGCCTTGATGTGGGTCACCACCCCCGGCAGTCCCGCCGAGCGCGCCACCGCGATCACTTCCTCCACTGCCGCCACCAGCCCGATGGTGTAGTCGGACTCGTCGCGGATGTGGCTGGTGTAGACCCCACCGTACTCGGCCGCGACCCCGGCGAGGGCCGTCAGCTCATCGGTGTCCGAGTAGCTTCCGGGGGCGTAGAACGGTCCGGACGACATGCCGAACGCCCCTTCCTCCATGCCGGCCCGCACCAGCGCCTTCATCTCCGCCAGTTCGTCGGGGCCCGGCAGCCGATCCTCCATCCCCAGCACCGCCCTGCGCACCGATCCGTGCGGCACCAGTTGCGCCACGTTGACCCCGAGCCCGTCTTCGAGCAGCACCGCCCGTTGCAGGGCCAGGTCGACCAGTCCTCCGCCATCGGGGTTCACCACCACCGTCGTGATGCCCTGCGCCAGCAGGGGCTCGGCGTGGCTGCGGTCTTCCGTATCCAGCCCCGAGCCCGCGTGTGAGTGAACATCGATGAACCCCGGAGCGACGAGGAGTCCGGTGACGTTAAGAATGTCGCGCGCATCGTAGCCGGAAAGATCGCCAATCGCCGCGATGCGGTCTCCGGCCAGGGCCACGTCCGCAACGAACACGGGTTCGTCTCCCGAGGCCTGCAGCGTCCCGCCGCGCAGGATGACATCGAATTCCTGGGCGCCGCCGGACGAGCACGCGCTGGCGGTCAACACCAGGAGAAGGTTCAGCGCACGGCGGCGAAGAGCGTCAACAGCAGTTCCCATCTCCAGATTCCCTTGGCAGCGGTCGGCGCCGCTCCTCGTTCAGTTGCGAGGTGCCGCCGCGCTCCCCTCCCAGTCCGGATCCGCGGCGCCGGTCCAGGAGGAGGCGGTGGCATCGTACGACATCCCGTGGATGCGTCCGAACGCGCCGGAGCGTGGCACCTCCTGCACCGCGAAACCGAGCTGGCGCAACTCCGCGATGACCTCCGGGGACCAGCCGATATCCGGCGAGGTCTCCATCTGGAATCCGCTCTCGGAGCCCGTTGGGTTCAGCGATCCCTGCATCGGATGAAGGCGTGCGGCGGCCAGCGCCTCGGGAAGGGAGAGCCCCTGATCGACGACCCGGCATACCGCCTGCACGACGGCCGAGACGATGCGTGCTCCCCCGGCAGCGCCCAGCACCAGCATCGGATCGTCGCCGTCCAGCACCATGAACGGGGCGATGTTGGAGCGCGCCCGCTCGCCCGGCTCGAGGCGGCCCAGATACCCTCCCAGGGTCGCCGCGTAGAGGAAGCCCAGCCCCGGCGTGGCGATCTTCGAGCCCATCGCCGGCCCGATGGTCTGGGTGAGCGACACCGTCATGCCGTCGGCGTCGGCGGTCGAAAGGTGCGTGGTGTGTCCGTCGTCGTCCGGGCCGGCGAAGTAGGCAGCCACGGGCTCCGGGGAGCTCCGGGGCGCGGCTGCGGGCCCCGGCCCCATGGCCGCCGCCACCGGCATGCGGACGCGTTCGGCCTGCTCGCGCGCCCATTCCCGCGACGTGAGCAGCTGCCACGCGTCGGGTCCGCGGTGGGTGCGCGCCGCCTCGAAGCCGAGCGCAAGCGCCTGCCCCACCACCAGGGCCCATGTCGTCTCGTCGGCCCCAGCCATGTCGAAGTTCTCGATGATCTGAAGGATGCCGATGGTCATTGCCCCGGCAGCCGGCGTGAACGTCCCCACCAGCTCGTGGCCGCGGTAGCTGCCTCGCACCACGCGGGCATCCTCGGCGCGGTAGCCGGCAAGCGCGGCGGCCGTGACGTGCCCGCCCGCGTCCACGATGTCGTCGGCCATGGCCCTGGCGATCTCGCCCCGGTAGAAGGCGTCGGCGCCTCCGGAAGCGATGCGGCGCAGCACCATCGCCAGATCGTTCTGCACGAAGTGGTCGCCCGCGTCGTACGGCGATCCGTCCGGCTCGATGTAGTACAGGGTCGCGCCCTCGGATTCCCGCAGTTGCTCTGCCGTCGATGCCTGGCGGGCGGCTTCACCGGGCAGGAGCGCGAAGCCTTCGGAGGCGTACCGAATGGCTGGCTCCATGGCGGTGGCCAGCGGAAGCGTGCCGTGCTCGTCGAGGAGGCGGGTGAGCCCCGCGACGGCTCCCGGCAAACCCACGGTGGGATACCCGTAACCGGCCTGAGGGGCCGTGTCGGGATCGTAGGTGTCCGGCGCCTGGGTGGTGGCGTCGATGCCGTGAAAGGTCCCTTCCGCGGTTCGCACCAGTATCTGGGTGCGCCCGCCGATCGAGTTCATGCTCGGCTCCACCACCGATACCGCAAACGCCGCGGCCACCGCGGCATCGGCCGCGTTGCCGCCCCGCTCGAGCATTTCGACGCCCGCGGCGGTCGCAAGCGGCTGGGCCGCGACCACCATTCCCCGGCTCGACTGCGCCACCTGGTCCGTGGTGGGCTCTACGTGCGTCGGCGCAGTCCCGCCACATCCCCACAGCAGAACCAGCGAAAGGGCAAGACAGCGAGAGGAGTGCGATGCCCTCATGAAACCTCCCGTCCCACGCAGACGCGGCGCGGACTCCATTCGATCCGCAGGTCCCGCGTCCCCGGGTGTCAGTCCACCTGGAGGTACCCGTGCTCTTCCAGCAGCGCTCTCAGCCGCGGCTCGCGGTCAGGCAGACGCGTGCGGCTGACCTGGCGCGCGAGCGCGATCCGGTCTACTTCCGAGACGCGATCCAGGATCGCGATGGGCGTCCCATACCGGAGCAGGATGCGCTTGGCGTCCACAGCTACGGAATCGATCACCTTCTCATGGGGCGCGGATTCAGGCACGCTCACCTCCAACTCGTCCAGGACCTCGAAATCGGCGGGTCGAAACCCCGTGCCAGGCACAACGGCACAGAATGAGAAAGATATGTTTCCTCGCCCTTTCCGCCAAGCTCGGTGCCGCTTCAGCCACTCCCCAGCATGAGCCCCGCCGTCCAGAACAGATCGTGCTGCGTGGTCTCCACGTCGTTGTCGGCGAAGATCGGGCTGATGTAGTCGGAGAGTTCGGTGACGATGCGCAGCGGACCCATCCTCACCTCGATGCCCGCGCCGAGCAGCATGGTCCTCCGGGTCTGATCGTGCAGGGGCGACCGGTGCAGCGCGTCCAGCGACTCCAGGTCGTAGTGCTTCACGCCACCGCCACCCAGCAGGTACGGTTGAACGGGAACGCCGCTGGGAAGCGGGCGGAAGACGAGGGCGGCAGTGGCGTTGAGGAGGTTGTTGCGAGCCTCGCACTCCGGACACATGCCGGCCGAGACGGCGAGGTCCGCGCTCGTCGCGTACGCCAGCGTCGCGCGCCCCGAGATCGGCCCGGAAACCGCGAGTTCCAGCCCGAGGGAGTAGGCGAAGCTCCGTTCGCGCTCGCCGAATTCGACCGCCTGCCCGAAACCGGCGTCCGTCAGAAGCCCCAGATCCTGAGTGGGCACGTAGTAGCCGGCCTGGAAGATCAGGTAGCCCCCCTGGGCCCGCGCGCTCTCCGGCGCCAGCGCGGTGCCGAGGCATCCCGCAACCAGCACCAGCGCAGCCACCTTCGATCCGTGTCCGATTCTCATGTGCGCCTCGCTCCGGGTTGGTCAGGTTGGTTTGGGGTCGAACCCCCGCGGCCGGCCTCGGCCGGGACGGCGGGAGGTGCTCCGGCGGCGCGGGAAAGGACAGGTTAGATTGTGGCCCCGCCCACGCAACAACAACCCGCGATGGCCAAAACGTCCCGATTCTCGCCTTCGATCGAGGATTACCTGAAGGCGATCTTCGCCCTCACGGAGCACGACGATACCGCCACCACCAGCGATATCGCCAGCACCCTGGGCGTACAGCCCGCGTCGGTGAGCGGAATGGTGAAGCGCCTGGCCGACCTGGGCGTCGTGGAGCACGAGCCCTACCGCGGCGTCGGCCTCACGCCCAGCGGCCGCCGGGAAGCGCTCCGCATCGTTCGCCGCCATCGCATCATCGAGACCTACCTCAGCGTGCGCCTCGGCTATTCCTGGGAGGATGTGCACGACGAAGCCGAGCGGCTCGAGCACGCCGCCTCCGACCAGCTCATCGAGCGCATGGCCGACGCGCTCAAGAACCCGCGCCACGATCCCCACGGCGCGCCCATTCCGACGCCGGGAGGCGAGATCGATTCGACCAGCTATCCGACGCTGGCGGATTCCGACGCCACCGGCCCGATCCGGATCCGCGCGGTGCGCGACGACGAGCCTGAGAGACTGCGCTATCTGGAGGCCAGGGGGCTCCTGCCGGGGGTGATCCTGGCGGTGGAGGAGAGGGCTCCGTTCAACGGACCCGTGACGGTGCGCCTGGGCGGACCCGACGGCGACAGCCAGGCGATCGGCTTCGACCTGGCGCGCTGCATCTTCATCGACCTGGAGCCGGCCGCACAGCCCGCCGACGACTCCGCGCGGTCCCTCTGACGTCTGAGGCCGTCAGGGCACCACAAGCGCCTTCGTGACCCGCAGCGCGGCCACATCCTCAAGCGCCTGCTGCGTGCTTTCGAGCGGATAGCGCGCCCCGATCACCTCGGCGAAGGGCAGGCGTTCGCGGTGCCGGGAAAGCAGCCGGAGGGCGCGTACCAGATGATGGAAGTCGGTCCCCCACTGGCCCCGCACGTCCACGTGCCCACGGTTGATGTCGGTGTGCGGATTGACCTCTACGGGCCCGGCGTCGGTGTAGTGTCCTGCCACGACATAGCGGCCCCCGTCGCGGACGAGCGCGAATCCCTCGGGGATGGCGGCCGGGTTGCCGCTCGCTTCGATGACCAGGTCGGCCCCGCGCCCCCCGGTGCGGGCCATGACCGCGTCGAGGCGCTCCTCCGGCGTGGTGCCCGAAACCGAGAGCGTGAGCCCAGCTCCCATGCGTGCCCCGAGCGCCAGGCGGGCATCCGGGTCGCCGATGAGCACGACCTCGGCCGCGCCCGAGAGACCGGCGAAGGCGGCGGCGGCGAGTCCCACCGGACCGGCCCCCTGCACCACCACCACATCCCCCATGCGCAGATCGGCGCGATCCACCGCCGCGAAGCCGGTGAAGAGCCCGCACCCACCCCCGATCACGTCGTCCGCGTCCAGGTTGTCCGGCAGCCGGAGAATGCGCACGCCCGGCTTCAGGCAGATGCGCTCCGCCCAGCCCCCCAGCAGCCCTTCCGCGAGGGTGTAGGTGATGCCGTACACCTTGCGCGCCGGACACCGGTTGGGCTGGCGCGCCACCAGGCAGTGGTAGCAGCGGTAGCAGGTTTCGTGCACGTCCAGGAAGGTCACCACGTCGCCGGGCGCCAGCGGCCGCCCGACCGCGTCGCGCTCCACCCCGCGCGCCTCCGCCACCCTGCCCACGCTCACGTGGCCGGGGATGATCGGGTAGGGCACCCCGGCCAGCCGCCCGTGCCACAGGTGGACGTCGGTCCCGCACACCTCGCTGGCGATGGTCTCCAGGAGGACGGCACCGGGCTCCAGGTCCGGGTCGGGGAGAGTCCGGACCTCCATGGGCTCGTGCGGGCCGGTCATGACGGCTACGCGAACGGGCATGAGTCAGGCTACCGCGCAACCGCCTCCAGCGGATCGCTCACCCCCTACCGGTCCATCACCGGCACGCCCGCATTCTTCACGTACGCGTCCATCCACTCCACCATCTCGGCCAGCGCGTGCATCACCGATTCACGCCCCCGGTAGCCGTGGCTCTCGTGGGGCAGCATCACCAGGCGGGCCGTGCCCCCGTTGCCCTTCATCGCGTGAAACATGCGCCGGGACTGCACCGGGAAGGTCCCCGAGTTGTTGTCGGCCTCCCCGTGGATGAGGATCATCGGCTCGTTGATGTCGTCGGCGTGCATGAACGGCGACATCGCGAAGTAGACGTCGCCCGCCTCCCAGAAGGTGCGGCGCTCGTTCTGGAAGCCGAAGGGCGTGAGGGTGCGGTTGTAGGCGCCGCTGCGCGCGATGCCGGCCTGGAACAGATCGGAGTGCGCGAGCAGGTTGGCGGTCATGAAGGCGCCGTAGCTGTGGCCGCCGATGCCGACCCGGCCGCGGTCGGTGACGCCCATTTCTACCACCTTGTCCACGGCCGCCTCGGCAGAACTTACGAGCTGATCCACATACGTGTCGTTGGGCGTCTCCTCGCCGATGATGGGCATGGTGGGTCCGTCGAAGACGGCGTACCCCTGGGTGAGGAAGAAGAGGTGCGAGGCGCCGCCCACGCGCGTGAAGCGGCTGGGCGAGCCGCGCACCTGGCCGGCCACGTCGGGGTTCGAGTACTCCCGCGGATAGGCCCACACGATGGTGGGCAGCCGCGTTCCCTCCTCGTAGTCGGCGGGCAGGTAGAGCGTGCCGGAGAGCTGCACTCCGTCCTCGCGCTCGTAGGTGACGAACTGGCGCGTCACGTCGGAGAGTTCGGGATGGGGGTTCTGGAACCGGGTCAGCTGCCGGCGGTCCTCCGAACGGGTGTCGCGCACGAAATAGTTGGGCGGCTCGAGAGGCGTCTCGTACTGGGTGAGGACGCGGCGGCCGTCGTCGTCGAGCATGGCGACGACGGACTCGTAGCTGCCGGGAGCCGCCTGGAAGAGGCGTTCGCTCTCGCCGGTGGCGAGATTCATACGGTCCAGAAAGGGATGGTCGCCGGCATCTGAGGCGCCCGCGCCCGTCAGGAAGATCCAGTCGCCGTCCTGTACGATGAGCGACTCGCCGTTCTCCGCGCGCCGCGCCACCGGGGTCCCGGGATCGCCGTAGCGGTCCTGCGAGTTGCGCTCCCAGATCAGTCTGGACTCGTCGCCGCCGTCCACATCGATCTGCCAGGTGCGCACCATGTTGGACCGTCGCCACGACTCGGTCAGCAGCGCCAGCCCGTCCTCCCCGCGCGAGAGGCCTGCATAGCGGAGGGCCGTGCGCGCCACCTCCGCGGCATCACCGTCGAAGGGCGCAGCCAGCCGCATCACCTGGTCGCGGTGCTCGGCCTCCGTCCAGGGATCGCCCCCGTCCAGCGCCTCGACCCACATGAGGGTGTGGTCCTCGCCGGGCATCCAGCGGTGTCCGCGCGGACCCTCTTCCACGCCTCCGATGGGGGCTCTGTCCGCGAGCGGGAGCGCCGCGACTTCGGCCACCACGCCGCCGTCCCGGCTCCAGATCTGCAGCTCCTTCGGGAAGCGCGAATCCGGCACCAGGTAGGAGAAGGGGCGCACCGTCCTCTCCGCGAGGATGTACGCGCCGCTGGGCGAACGGCTGAGATTCCAGATGCCGGCCTCCCCCAGCGTGCGCACCGTCCCGTCGTCCGCATCCACGATGGCGGGCTGGGAGGTGGCGAAGTACTCGTACAGCGCTGCGCCGTGGGAGTCTTCGATGAGGTCCTGGTAGGTGCGCACCGGGGCGGTCCTTCCTTCGGCTTCCTGGATGACCGGACCGCCGGGAACCGGGGGCGCCATGGGCGAGGGCCCGCGTCCCGAGGGCACCAGGGTGCAGAGCAGCTCGTCCCCGCCCGGCATCCACTGGCAGGGTTCTCCGCGCACGCCGTTCAGCCGCTCCCCGGTGAGCCTCCGGGCGCTGGCCTCCGAGACGCTGCCTGTCCAGAGCTCGATCCCGTCGGCAACTGTGCGCGTGATGGCGAACCGATCACCCCCGGGAGCGAAACGCGGCACGCCCCAGCCACCTTCCGGCGCCTCGACGGGTCGCTCCGAGCCGTCGGAGACATTCATCACCGAGAGGGTGGTGGTCAGTCCCGGATCGCGTCCCGTCGAGGGTCCGAAGACGCCGGTGGTCGCCGGATTGATGCGCCGGCCACCCAGGCGAAGCATGGGCTGCGCCATGTCCTCGATCGAGGGCATGCTGCGGCGCCCGGTCAGCACGATCCACTCCCCGTCCGGGCTGACGTTCACAAACGGGGGCGGAGGCGCGTCGAGGATGCGCACGATCTCCTGGGGAGGCATGCGATATCCCTCCTGGGCGGAGACGTCGTGCGCGGCCGAGCCCAGGAACGCGGCGGCCAAGGCAGCCACGAGCGTGGCCGGCAGCAGTCTCCGTCCTGCGCGGTGGAATCGCCGGGCCGTGGACATGGGGCGGGAGGGTGTGGTGGTCGGGGCCATGATGGTCTCTCCGGAATCACGTGTTCGAACCGTACAGACCCGGAATGTGGGGGCACCCGAGGCGCGTGAGCAAATGCCCGGACTCTCTGGCCCGCGAGTTTCGACTCCGGTAGCTTTCGCTTCTGTGCCCGAGTTCTTCACAGGCTCAAGAGTGCGCTTGCTTTTCCGGAGGATGAAGATGGTCCGCGGAGCCCGAATGATCCCGCTGTTTCTACTGGTCGCCTTCGCGCCCCAGGCATCCGCCCAGGAGGGCGAGGTGCTGTCGCTCGACAAGTACCTGGACTGGGAGTGGGTGGCCGATCCCCGCATCTCGCCCGACGGCAGCCGGATCGTGTACACGCGATCCTGGGTGGACCAGCAGGACGACCGCAGAGCCTCGTCGGTGTGGGTGATGAACGCCGACGGCTCGCGGGCCCGCTTCCTGCTCGAGGGATCGAGCCCGCGCTGGTCGCCGGACGGCACCCGCATCGCCTTTCTCAACGACTCGCAGATCTTCGTGCGCTGGATGGACGCCGAGGGCGCCACCACCCAGATCACGCGCCTGGAGGAGAGCCCGTCGGACATCGCGTGGTCGCCCGACGGCACCCACATCTCCTTCGTCATGACGGTGCCGTCGGACGAGCGCTGGGCCATCGACATGCCAGCCCCGCCCGAGGGCGCTAGCTGGACCGAGGCCCCCAAGATCGTCACCCGCCTGACCTATCGCCGTGATCGCCGCGGTTACATCGACGATGGCTTCCAGCACCTCTTCCTGGTGCCCGCGGAAGGCGGCACACCCCGCCAGCTCACCGACGGCGACTGGAACCACTCCGCCCCGCAGTGGATGCCCGACGGCTCGGAGATCGTCTTCCAGTCGCTGCGCATCGAAGACTCGGAAGACATCGACCAGACCTGGCGCGAGTCCGAGATCTACGCCGTCAACGTGCGCTCGCGCGCGATTCGGCAGATCACCGACCACCGCGGCCCCGACGGGAGCCCGGTCCCCTCTCCCGACGGCAGCCTGATCGCCTACCAGGCCAACGACTGGTCCGACGACACCTACGTGGAGACCGGCCTGTACGTGATGAATGCGGACGGCTCGGGCTCGCGGCACATCGCGAGCGAGCTGGGGCGCCGGCTTTCGGGCGTCACCTGGGCCCGCGATGGCAGCGGGGTGTACTTCACCGCCGCCATGACGGGCAACTCGAACCTCTGGTTCGCCCCGGTGAATGGGGAGCCGCGCGCCGTGACCACCGGGAACCACATGCTCGCGGTCACCACGGTCGACGAGCGCGGCCGGGCGGTCGGCACGCTCACGAGCTATCACGAGGCGGGGGACGTCATCTCCTTCGCGCTCGACAGTCCCGGCGACATCCGCCAGCTCACACGCGTGAACGACGACATCCTGGCCGACGTCAGGCTCGGCGAAGTCGAGGAAATCTGGTACGAGTCGGTGGACGACTTCGACATTCAGGGCTGGGTCATCAAGCCGCCCGACTTCGATCCGTCCGAGCGCTATCCCCTCATCCTCGCGATCCACGGCGGACCCCACGGGATGTACAACGTGGGGTTCAACTTCGGCTGGCAGAACCACGCCGCCAACGGCTACGTGGTGCTCTACACCAACCCGCGCGGCAGCTCGGGCTACGGCAGCCCCTTCGGCAATGCCATCAAGAACGCCTATCCGGGCAAGGACTACGACGACCTGATGAACGGCGTCGACGAGGTGATCGCCCGGGGCTACGTCGACACCGACAACATGTTCGTCTACGGCTGCTCCGGGGGCGGCGTGCTGACCTCATGGGTCGTCGGTCACACCGACCGCTTCCGGGCGGCGTCCGCCAACTGTCCGGTCACCAACTGGCTGTCGTTCGTCGGCACGACCGATGGAGCCACCTGGTACAAGAACTTCGAGCACTTCCCCTGGGACGACCCCTCGGAGCACCTGCGCCGCTCGCCGCTGATGTACGTGGGCAACGTGACCACGCCCACCATGCTCATGACCGGCGAGATGGACCTTCGCACGCCGATGGCGCAGACCGAGGAGTTCTACCAGGCGCTCCGGGTCCTGAAGATCCCGGCTGCCATGGTCCGCTTCAAGGACGAATGGCACGGCACCTCGAGCATCCCCTCCAACTTCCTGCGCACCCAACTCTACCTGCGCAGCTGGTTCGAGCGGTGGATGACGCCGATGCCGGTGACGGAGGACGGCGCGCGCTGAACGCGGATCCAGGACCGCAAAAGCAACGGAGCCCCGAGGTTGTCCTCGGGGCTCCGTTCTGCTGTTGGTGTGTCAGCCCGGATCCCTCGCGGGATCGCGGGGATCACCCCGCGGCGGCCGTCCGTTCCCGGGGGGACCGGGTGGCCGGAGCGCGGGTTTCCCTGCCGAGCAGCCGTTCGCTCGTCGTCGGGCGAGTCTCGCGCCTGCTGGAAAGGGTGTAGTCCCTCCGTCCCTTGAAACGGGTGCTGGATCTGCGGATCAACATCATCAACCTCCTTGCATCTATGACTGCGGCGGGCCGCGTCACCCCGACACGGTCCGCATGACTACCAATACGCCGGAATGCTGGATTGGATTCAACCGCGGCAGCGAAACACGCTCACCCGCAACGGAGGATCGACCGTCCAGTGGAAGTACAGCCGGTTGCGGCCGTCCCGGATCTGGTTCTGCTTCCGGTCGCGGGTCTTGGGATAATCGACTCCCTGGGCGCTCTCGATGACCACCACCCCCTCGCCCGCATCGGCTTCCACCCGGCGCAGTTCGCGCTCGAGATTGCGCAGCAGCTCCTGCTCGGCCCGATCGTGGACGGGGCCATCCGCACTGGCGGACAACTCCAGCGTCTCCACGGCGTCGTACTCCTCCGCGAAGTCTTCGACGCCGAGCGAGAGCCGCCGGTCGCGGCGGAATCCGATCTCGGTGAGGGCGCGGGAATCGAAGTTGGGCTGGACGCTGTGCAGTCTGCTGCCGTAACGCTTCAGGATCATGAGTGGTCCGTTTTCCGGTTGGATGTCTGGCTCCTATGAGTTCCGCCCCAGGAGCCGTTCCAGTTCCTCGGGCGACAGCGAATCGGCGGATTTCGACCCGAAGCCTCGCGCCGAGCGCGGGTGTCGCCGCCGGGGACCTTCATCGCGCTGCTCGACGGGCGTCCCCGCGTAGTCGAACTCGGGCAGGTGGATGCGCTCCAGGGTGCGTCCCAGCAGGAGTTCGATGGACTTGAGGTACGCCAGGTCGGGCGCGGTCAGGAAGCTGACCGCCGTGCCCGCCGCGCCCGCCCGCGCCGTTCGGCCGATGCGGTGGACGTAGTCGCCGGGGTCGAGGGGGATGTCGTAGTTGACCACGTGCGAGATGCCTTCCACGTCCAGGCCCCGCTGCGCGATGTCGGTGGCCACCAGGACGCGCACGCCTCCGGTCGCGAAGCGATCGAGCGCCCGCACCCGATGCCGCATCTGGCGGTCGGAGTGCATGACATCCACCGAAATGCCCTCGCGCTGGAGCCGGGTGAGCAGCATGTCGGCGCCCCGCTTGGTTCGGGTGAAGACAAGCACGTGGTTCCAGTCCGGGTCGGCCAGGAGCCGGACCAGCAGATCCTCCTTCTTCCCCGGCTTTACGGAGTACACCCGCTCGTCGATTCCCTCCGCGGTGGTTCCGGAAGGCGCCACCTCGATGCGCACCGGGTCGCGGGTGACCTGCAGCGAGAGGGCGTGAACGCCGTGTGGCATGGTGGCCGAGAAGAGCATCGTCTGTCGCTTCCTCGGCACCTTGCGGAGCACGCTTTCGATCTGCGGGCGGAACCCCATGTCGAGCATGCGGTCGGCCTCGTCGAGCACCAGAAAGCGGACCCGGGCAAGGTCGGCCTGGCCGCGGCGCATGTGATCGATGAAGCGCCCCGGGGTGGCGGCGATGAGCTCCGTACCGGTGTCGAGCGCGGCGCGCTGCGGCCCGTAGCCCACCCCGCCTACGATGGCGGCGCACCGCAGGGTCCTCCCGCGAGAGAGGGCAACCGCGTCTCCGAGCACCTGCTGCGCCAGTTCGCGGGTGGGGCAGAGGACCAGCGCCTGAAGACCCTCGCCCGGCACCGCGCCTTCCAGCACGGGCAGGAGGAAGGCCCCCGTCTTGCCCGTCCCGGTCTGGGCAATGCCTACGATGTCGCGGCCTTTCAGCCCCGGCGGAATCGCCCGGCGCTGCACCGGCGTCGGTGCGCGCCACCCCAGCGCCTCCACGGCGGCAAGGGTCTCGGGGGATAGGCTCATGTCCCCGAACGATGTAACTTCCGGCATCCCGCCGTCTTCCGCATTCATCCCCGATATCAGCCTCACGCGCTCTCCCAAAGCATGACGGATTCCGCCGTAACCTCAATACTTTTCGTGTGTCTGGGCAACATCTGCCGGTCTCCCCTGGCCGAAGGCGTCTTCATCCATCTCGCGAACCGGGCCGAAGTCGACGTGCGTGTCGATTCCGCCGGCACCGGATCCTGGCACGTGGGCGAGCGCCCCGATTCGCGCGCCCTGGCGGTCGCCCGCGCCCATGGTGTCGAGTTGCCGGGACATGCCCGCCGGGTAGGCGCGAGCGACATGAGCGACTTCGACTACGTGATCGCGATGGACCGCAGCAATCTCGCCCATCTGGCGGCGCTGCGCCGGTCCTCGCACGGCTCCGCCCGCCTGCATCTCCTGCGCGAGTTCGATTCCGAAGCGGGCCGCAACAAGGATGTGCCCGACCCCTACTACGGGGGCAGGCGCGGGTTCGAGGAGTGCTTCCGGATCGTGGAGCGGTCGTGCCGGGGGTTGCTGGAGAGCCTCAACCACCCCCCAGCACACGCGCCATCCGGCGAATCGCCTCGCTGAGCAGGCCGTCGGAGGTGGCAAAGCTCATGCGCGCGTAGCGGTCGTCGCCGAACGCCGAGCCGGGGACCAGGGCGACGCCGGCCTCTTCCAGCATGCGGGTGCAGAAGTCGCTCGAACCCTGGCCGGGGCCACAGGCCGAGTCCACCCGGAAGAAGAGGTAGAAGGCGCCGCCGGGCTCCACGAACGACAGCTCGGGCAGAAGTTCGCTCATGAGGGAGACGACCAGGCGCTGACGCCGCTTGTAGGCTTTCGCCATCTCGGCGATGTCCCCGAGCGAGCGCTCCACGTTGCCGTAGGCGGCGAGCGCAGCGAGCTGGGACGGGGTGGCCGGATTGGAGGTGGTGTGGCTCTGGAAGGCGGCCATCTTCTTCGCCCCGGCTCCCTCGCAGTAGGAGAAGCCGATGCGCCACCCGGTCATGGCGAAGGCCTTCGAGACGCCGTCGATGAGCACGAAGGGACCCAGGTCCCCGGGATCCAGTTCCAGTAGCCCGGGCGCCGTCCCCGCGCCGGCGAAGTGGATGTGGCGGTAGATCTCGTCGTTGATCAGGCGAACGTCGTTGTCCCTGGCCCAGCGCGCCACCGCGGCGAGTTCGTCGCGCGTGTAGACGGCTCCGGTGGGATTGCTGGGCGAGCACATGATGAGTCCCCGGGTGTGCTCGGTGCGGGCGGCCTCCAGGTCCTCCGGGCGAAGCAGGAAGTTCGTCTCCGGCGGCCCCTGGACGAAGACCGGCTCGGCACGCGAGAGCGTCACCATCTCCGGATAGCTGGTCCAGTAGGGCGAGGCGATCATGACCTCGTCGCCCGGGCCGAAGAAGGTGAAGCATGCGTTGAAGAGCGCCTGCTTGGCCCCGGCGGTGACCACTACGTCGCTCCATGCCGCATCGGCGCCCCGGGCGACAAGCGACTGGGCGATGGCGGCGCGCAGCTCCGGCATTCCGGCGGCGGGGGTGTAGCGGGTGGCGCCCGCGCGCACCCCCTCCACGGCCGCGTCCACAAGCCAGGACGGAGTGTCGAAATCGGGCTCGCCGGCGCTCAGGTCGATGATGTCCCGCCCCTCCGCGCGCAGGCGCTTGGCGAGCGAGCTGACGGCCATGGTGGCGGACGGCTGGAGTCGGGCGACGTTCTCGCTGAATGTCATGGGCAGCGGATCGATGGGGAGGGACGGTCGGCACGGGGTTGGCCCCGGGGATGCTCCCGGACGCGCCACCAAGTTGCCCCGGAGAGCGCCGGCGATCAAGCGCCGAGGGCGCGCCACGACCGGCCCGGCGGGCATGCGCCGCATTGCTGCACATCGCGCTGGGGGCGAGATTCCGCCTCATGGAGGAAGCGGAGGTCATCTTCTATTTCGACTACGTCGATCCCGCGTGCTATCTGCTGGACCGGGCACTGCGCGCCCTGTTGCCCGACGGAGTGACGGTGGCCCGCCGCCCGTTCGAGCTGCGCCGCCCGCCCCTGCCGCCGATCGATCCCGAGTCCCAGGCCTGGAGAAGCCGCTGCCATGCCGTTCAGAGGGGCGCCGCGGACTACGGGCTGGTGGTATCGATTCCGGGACGGATGCCCTGGAGCCGCAAGGGGCACGAGTTGTCTCTGCATGCGCGCGCGAAGGGTTGCTGCGAAGCCGTGCATTCCGCACTGTTCCGGGCGTTCTTTGAAAGGAAGGCGGACATCGGCCGCATCGACGTGCTGATCGCGCTCGCGGAAAAGGCGGGGCTGGACCCCACCGAGGCCAGAGCGGTGCTCGATGTGGATCGCTACGCGGCGGAAGTCGAGGAAATGCGCGAGGAGGCGTTGCGCCGCGGAGTACGGGGACCGCCCACGGTCGAGGCGGGCGGGCGGAGACTGGAAGGGCTGCCCGGCCGGCAGGAGCTGCTTCGCTTTCTCCGGGCGGCCGCTTGCTGACAGGACTCCATCCGGCGTGCGCGGGACCTCCCGATCCAACATCAACCAACAAGCGAGAGAAGCAGATGGCCGGATATCAGAGGAAGACGGCGCTTTCGCCGGCCGGAGTGATGGCGCGGGCCGAGGAGATCCTTCCCGACAGTGTCGGGCTGGCGCGCGCCGGGGGTTCGTCGCACGAGGCCACCTACACCGGCAAGGAAGGGACCCTCACGCTCTCGGTGCACCGCCACGGGATGTACACGTCGGTGACCGCCTCGACGGACCGGCTCCGCACATCACGCATCGACTACGAGATCCAGAGATTCCTCAACAACCTGCCCTACGAGCCGGGTGACAGGGGCGGGCCGGGATCCGGGGATCCCTCCTGACCGTGGACTCCTTCGGGGAACTCGGGCTCCCGCCGGAGCTGGTCGACGCCCTTGCCGCCGAGGGCATCGAGCAGCCCACGCCGCTCCAGAGGGATGCGATTCCGCTTCTGCGCCGCGGCAACAACGCGCTCGTGCGCGCCGGTCCGGGCAGCGGAACCCTGGTGGCCTACGGCGCTCCCCTGCTCGAGCGCATCCAGGCGGAGGCGACGGTGCCCAGGGCGGTCGTGCTCACCGCTTCGGCGGCGGCGGCCGGAGCTCTTGCTACCTCGCTCGCCCGGCTGGCGACGGCAACCGGACACGCGGTGGCCGCGTTGGGCTCGCCCTGGGCCGCTCCGGAACATTCCGACATCCTCTTCGCCACCGCTCCCGACCTCCTTGCGGCGGTGGGGAACTCGAGGCTGCGGCTGGAAGACCTTCGCGCACTGGTGGTGGACGGGGCCGCGACCATCCAGCGGTCGGACGGCCTCGAAGACCTCGAGACCCTGATCCGCTTCGTGCCCGCGACGGCGCAGCGCGTCGTGATTTCCCTGCCGGTCAGCCCGGAGGTGAAAGCCTTCGCGCGTGCCCACGCAAGAAAGGCGGGGTACGTGGCGGGCTCCGGACTGTCGCCGGGCGCCAAGGTCGGCCCGGTGCGCGGAGTCGTGCACTATCGCATCTGCCGCAGGAGTGACGCGGATCTCGTGCGCGCGGTGTCCGAAGTGCTGGAGCAGGGCGCTCGTCACGTGCTGGTCTTCTCCACCTCCGACGATCACGCCGCGGATGTGGGCGATCTGGCCTCGCTGCACGGCTTCGGGGCGGGCGCTCCGGGAGATGCTTCCGCTCCGGTCTGGCTTTCGAGCCGGGTCAACGACACCGGACCCCCTGCTCTCGAGGGGATCGCCGACGCCACCAGTGTGGCGACGTTGAGCGTCGACGTGCCGGCCGGGGCGCGCGAGCTACGTCACCGGCACGGCCTCGGAGCCGCGGCCGCGGTACTTGTGCTTCAGCGGGAGGTGGCGCACCTGAAGGCGATCGCGGCGGAGGCGGGCTATCGCCTGCGACCCCTTCCGACACCCCCTCAGGCCGACGCCCACTCCGAACTCGAACGCCGGCGCTCCGAGTTGCTGCGCGTCCTCGAGGAAGAAGACCTGGCGTCGGAAATGCTGCTTCTGGACCCGCTGTTCGAGCGCCATGACCCGGTGGAGGTGGCCGCAGCTGCAAGCCGTCTGGCGGGGCGGGCGGCGAAAAACCCCTCGGCCTATCGCAGGCGAGCCGATGGAGCAGCGCGCCGGGGCGCCACCCATTCCGCGGATTCACCGGCCGCCGTCCAGCTTCCGGCTCGCGCCCAGGCCTGGGTGCGACTGTTCGTGAGCGTGGGCTCGCGCGACGGAATCGGACCGGGTGACCTGTTGGGGGCCGCCGTGGACCAGGCCGGAATCGAGCGCGCTCAGGTGGGCAGGATCGAGATCCAGGAGACATTCACCCGGGTCGAAGTCCGGCAACAGGTGGCGGAGAAGGTGGTTCGGGCCCTCAACGGGATCACTCTGGGCGGACGCGCCGTGCGCGTGGACTACCACCGCGAGCCCGCGCGCGGCCCCTCCCGGTCGAGAGGTGGTTCCGGGCGCCGGCGCGTGAAGCCCACGTCGTGAGCGGGATAGGGCAACCCGCACAATCGGCGGCGGCGGGGGTGGTCGCCTCGGTGAGCGGTTCCTTCTCGAGGCACATGGCCTGGATGGCCCTGTACTTCGTGATCGTGAATGTGATCGGGGTCTGGGGGTACATGTTCTTCGAGGGATGGTCGTTCCACGACGCCCTCTACATGACCGTCATCACCCTGACCGCGGTAGGATACCACGAGGTCGCCCCGCTCTCCGCCTCCGGGCGCAACTTCACCATGGGCCTGCTCGCCCTGGGGCTGACCGGACTCGGCCTCTGGTTCGCGGCGATCACGGCATTCTTCGTCGAAATGGATCTGGCGGGCACGGTTCAACGACGGCGCACCATGAAAACCATCGCCAAGCTGAGAAACCACGTGATCGTGTGCGGATGCGGTCGCACGGGACGCCAGGTGCTCATCGAACTGGAGCAGTCGGAGCTGGACTTCGTCGTCGTCGAAGTCGACCCGGAGAGGGTGCGCTCGATTCGCAGGAGACATCCCGGGACGCGGGTGATCGAGGGCGACGCCGCGAAGGACGAGACCCTCGAGAGCGCCGGCATCCGGCATGCGCGGGGTCTCATCACCTGCCTGAGCGAAAACGCCGACAACCTGTTCGTGTGCTTGTCCGCGCGCGTTCTCAACGCCGAACTGACCGTTGTCGCGCGGGCCGACGACCGCGAGACCACCTCCAAGATGTACCGCGCGGGCGCCAACCATGTCGTCAGCCCCAACGTCACCGGGGGCGTCACCATGGCCGCGATGCTGGTGCGTCCGTCGGCCACGACGCTGCTCGAGATCGGCAATCGACTCCAGGAACTGAATCTGCGCACGGACCAGGTCGCCGTGAGCTCGCGGGCGGCGGCGGTGGGCAAGACGCTCGACGCCACGCACATTCGCGAGTCGATGGTCGTGGTTGCCCTCCTGCGCGGAGCGGATCAGAAGCAGATCACGTTCAATCCGAAGGGGAGCACCACGCTCGAGGTGGGGGACGAGCTGGTGGTCATGGGAACGCCCCGGCAGCTGCAGGAACTGGGGCGCTGGACGTAGGGGCTATTCCTCGTCGCGGGTTCCGCAGCACCCGCTCTTGCGGAGTAGTTTCAAGACGAGCCAGACGGCCGCGGCAATCAGCAGCAGCTTGAATCCAAAGGCGAAGGCCGCCGCAAGGAACCCCAGCAGCGGCACGACGATCACCCCCAGCAGCTTCAGAAGCAGGACCGCGGCGATTCCCACCGCGGACAACTGAGCAAACGTCTTCATTTCCCTCTCCGTTCGTCGGGTTTGTGTCCGCCGCCGTACGTCCGGCTCTCGTTGAAGTTTCCTAGCCTGACAAGGATCGGGTCAAGGTAACGCCTCTATCCTGCGCGGACACCGGTGTGGAGCCTCGACACCGGCCCGACTCATCGATACCGGCGCATTCATCGACACCGGTCCGATTCATCGGCATCGGCGCACCTCGCCATTGACTCGCCCGGGATTCGCGCTTCGGCACGAGACGTGGATCAGTGACCCGCGAACAGGCACCGATTCGCGGATGAGGGACTCTGATTTCACTCGCAAACAGCACGAGAAAGGGCCGCGCTGGCCGACACCTCAACGAGCACACCATGTCGATACAACCAAACCCGAACTCGACCGTGATACAGCTCCCGAGATGCCACCGCAGTGAGATCCAGCCCACTCGCGCGAATCGGCTGCTCCGCTCCGCAGGCCGACAAGACGGCCCGCGCTGTCAAATCCGTACCAGGAGATAGCCATGATCGCCAAAACCAAACGATTGGTCCGCTGGACCGGAGCGAGCCTCGCTCTGATGGTCGCACTGGCGCTGGGCGCCGGACCGGTGCTGGGCGCACAGGAGAAGGTTTTCAAAGGATGCCTGGGCGAAGCCGTAGAGGACTACGGCGAATGCCTCGGGGAGAACAGGGGCTTCTGGGGCGGTGTCACCTGCACGGCTATACTGATCCTGGACGTGGCGGATTGCGTCGGCGGAGGACTGTGATCCCCTCCTTCTCATCGTCCCCGTCGTGTTTCCGACCAGCGCGGACGACCACATCGATCTGGCCCGAGCAAAGGTGCGACGGCCTTCATTTGATCACCCACCTCAAACCCACGGGAGAATACCATGATGCGCGCAAGAAACCTCCTGATGCGTACCACCCGACTCGGTCTCGCGCTCGTAACGGCTCTGGCTCTTGGAGCTGGACCACTGCTGGCGGAGTGCACAAACCGAGACGGCTCTTCCCGCAACTGTACACCCAGCGAACAGTACAGGAGCTGCATGGATGATGCCGGTGACGCCCGCGCACAGTGCAGTGCAGGACGGGGCACCAGGGGTCGCATAGCATGCTGGGGCTTCTGGGGCTTCGACGCTGTAGGTTGCAGCGCCACACTCTACTCGGCCATGCTCTTCACGTAGAGTATCGGGTGGCAAGTCAGCAATTCCGGCTGGCGGGGTCGCTCCAGGTCCGGTGGGAGTTCCGGATCTGGAGCACCTTGCACCCGAACAGACCCGGATGACCCGCCCCTGCGATCACCGAACACCGGTTTCGTGCCAATGGGACCCGAGGTGTTCTCATCCAGGCATGTCCAACACGCAAGATCGGGGCGATCATGATAGAGAGTAGCTGCACCGGGATGCCATGGATCGTGAGGACTGCCGACGCCTTGGCTCCCGCGATGCAAGGCATAACTATTCGCAAATAGGAGTTGACATTCATGAGCGGCACGACAGAAAAGGTCAGTGTACGGCTTGCTCCATCGTTGGTGTGGGTTGCGCTTGCGACCGCCGCCCTGGCTCTGCTGTGGAGCGTAGCAGACATCTGGCGGGGTCGGACTGCTACTCGTGCGATTGAAGATCCCAATGGTGACTTGCAAGCCCGACCGCCCGTTGAAGCACCTCCGGGGACTCCTCTCTTTCAGAATGTGTTGTCGGTGGAAGATGCGGTGTTCCACAACGGTATCTGGTTCGTGCTGGACATCGTGGGAAGCCGAGTTCACCGACTCGCTTCCGACGGAACGTTGTTGGGGAGTTTCGGCAGGAAAGGCCGTGGACCCGGGGAATTCAGAGGGCCACCAACCGCTATCGGCCTCCGTGGGGATACGATCATAGTGACGGAGCACGGTGTGAACTATTATCACTTGTACTCCCTTGAAGGGGTTCCCATCGAGGAGCGTCTGCTTCGCCTCGATGCGTGCCTGGTACCGCAGATCCTGGATGTCGCGTCGGTGTCGATGGACCTGTTGTTCCTGGTAACATGCACGCAGGCGGATATGCGCGTTGAATCCAGGGTGCTTCTCGAAACAGAGGATGGGTTTATCAGGACTGTCGCTAGGCGACTCCCCGCGCGCGACGGACCCGTTGTCGTCGACGCCTTCACCCCGCCCCTGCTGAGCGCGCACCCCGACGGCTTTGTGTTTGGTAGTTCGAAAGAGGAGTGTCTGAGTGTCCACAATGCGGAAGGCGAGATGCTTGAGTCGGTTTGTCACGACTGGTGGCTGACCCCGATGACCCCTCCGCGAGCGCTCGTGAACGAGATGGAAGCCGCGCTGGCGGGTCGCCTCGATGTTGAGTGGGTCCTTCCTGATCGGTTCTTCCCCTTCGTAGCTGTCTTCGTAACCACCGATGAAAAATGGATTTACCGGGTGCTTGCGTCAGAACATCCCGAAAGCTACGACCTTGTCGTGCCCGGTACGGGTGAGCGCATACCGTCCATCCCGCGCGCACGATACGTCTTCGCACACGGAGAGTCGGTCCTCGCAGGTTGGGAAGACATCGAAGGCACCCGAATCGCCATATATCCCCAGGAGGATCACTGAAATGACCAGCGCATCCATGGGCATACTTGTCCAAGGCGCCAGTGTTTCCTACCGGAGGGTGTTTCGTCCGCGTCGAGTGCTAACAGACATTGATTTCACTGCCCAGCCCGGTGAAGTCACCGCTATCGTTGGGCCCAACGGCGCGGGGAAGACGACCTTGTTCAGAACTCTCCTGGGATTCCTCACGCCGGATGCCGGGCGCTGTCTTGTCGGTGGCATTCCGGCCGGTGAATACCGGGAACGGTTCGGGATCGCATACCAGCCTGAATCAATTCAGTTTCCGGGCCTGTGGAACGCCCGCGACCTTCTAGGTCGTGGAATCGATCTCAGCAACCTCCTTCCGAATGAGCGGGACGACGCGTATGGCAGAGCCGTTGCTCGAAGTCGTTTCGATTCCACTACCTTGTCGAGGACTGCTCGACGATACTCAAGAGGGATGAAACGGAGGTTGTCTTTGTAGCGGTCCCGGTTTCTTGGACAAGTGGACGGCCTAAACATCAGGCCGCCTT
>JAPPHB010000093.1 GCA_028821195.1 Gammaproteobacteria bacterium | reverse complement strand
GTGGATGATGCTGCAGCCCGATGAGCCCCGCGACTATGTGGTTGCCACCGGCGAGTCCCGCAGCGTTCGGGACTTCCTCGATGCCGCCTTCTCCATGATCGACGTGAAGGACTGGACGCCGTTCGTGCGCATCGATCCGAGGTTTTTCAGGCCGGCGGAAGTGGATGTGTTGCGGGGCGACGCGTCGCGAATTGAGAGAGACCTCGGCTGGAGGCCCGGGACGCCATTCGAGGAATGGGTGCGCCGCATGGTGAGGCACGACATCGAGGAGATCGGATAGCGGCGTTTCAACGGGTGCGTGCGCGGCCGGCCATGTGGCCTGCCTGCACTGGCGGTTGGAACCCGAAGTCCTGCGCGATGGCGTGACAGGTGGCCGCGGCCGAGAGCACCACGCCGGGCACACCCGCGCCGGGATGGGTCCCGGCTCCCGCGAGGTAGAGCCCGGCGACCTCTTCGCTCCGGTTGTGCGGCCGGAACCACGCCGTCTGGGTCAGCCTGGGCTCGATCCCGAACGCGTTGCCCAGGACCGCGCCCAACTGGGTCGCAAAGTCGTCGGGGGTGAAGACCTCCCGCACCTCCACGGCCCCGTTGAGCCCCTCCAGCCCCCAGGCTTCGAGGGCGTCGAGCACGCGAAGCGTCATCCGGGGTGCCTCGATGTCCCAGTCGATGCCCGAGGCGCCGTTCGGAACGGGCACCAGGACATACATGCTCTCACATCCCGGAGGCGCCATGGAGGGGTCGGTCCGGGACGGCGTGTGCAGGTACATGCTGAAGTCTCCGGCCAGCGTCTTCCGGTCGAAGATGTCGCGCACCAGGCCCTCGTACCGGGGCCCGACGATGATGGTGTGGTGCGTGAGCTGCGGGTAACGCCTGCGCACCCCGAGATAGAGCAGGAAGCAGCTCATCGACTGATGCAGGCGCGCGAGCCGGCCGTCGGTCCAGCGGTGCCGGCGCACATGGCCCAGGAGCCGCCCGTAGGTGTGCCCCGGGTCGGCGTTGCTCACGACGATGTCGGCGGGAAGGAAGGACCGGGGCAGTTCGCGGCCCCCCGTCCCGCCCACACGAACGCCCCTCACCCTTCGCCCGAGCACCTCCACGCGCAGTGCCGGCGTTTCCGTGTACACGACGCCGCCGATCTCGCGGAAGACGGTCTCCAGGGCGGTGACCAGGCTGTACATGCCCCCGCGCGCATACCAGACGCCGCCTTCCTTCTCCAGGTACGGGATCATGAGGAAGATGGAGGGGGCGCGGAACGGGTTGCCTCCGAGAAACAGGGGATGGAACGAGTACAGGAAGCGGTGGCGCCAGTTGTGGAAGTGTCGCGCCACGGAGCGGGCGACCGGCCTCCAGGCGTTCAGGCGGGCCACCCGGGGCGCGAACCGGACCATGGCGGCCAGCGTGTCGAACGGGCGGGCGCCAAGCCCCTCGGTGATGACGGCGTCATGGATGGGCCGGAGGGCGGCGAAGAAGTCCTCGAGGCGCGCCGCGTCGCCGGGGTAGTACCTGGCCATCGACGCCTTCATGCGCTCGATGTCCGAGGTGTAGTCGATCCAGGTGCCGTCGTGAAACCAGACCCGGTAGAAGGGATCGAGGGGGACCAGGGAGACGTAGTCGCCCAGGCGCCGGCCGGCCGCCGCGAACAGGTCCTCGATGAGAGCCGGAGCCGTGATCAGGCTGGGGCCGGTGTCGAACACGTATCCGTTCCGGCGCAACTGGCCCGCCCGTCCGCCCAGCTGGGTGCGCTGCTCGACCAGGGTTGTGGACACCCCGGCCGCCTGGAGGCGGATGGCCGTGGCGAGACCGCCGAAACCACTCCCGATCACAACGGCGCGGAGCGGCTCGCCCCCGTCGGAGCCGCGCTGCGGTGGACGCGGCGCCGCGCCATTGGTGCGCCCGGCGGACCCCGAAGCCATGGGGCGCCTACCCTGGGGCGGCGGGGTGCTGTTCGAGGCGCCCCCGACGTCCGGCCCGCAGGCGCCCGTAGCCCCGGCGGGCGAGCACCACCTTGGCCGGCAGGGAGGTGTGGGCGCGGAGGTTCAGATTGTCGTGACCGTTGGCGCGCACCTGGTCGTGGATCCCCTGGTAGACCTGCGCGGCTACCGCCACGGCGCGCTGGGAGGAAGCCGGCAGGTGGGGCATGCCTTCGTAGGCGTCGGCATAGGCGGCATCCGCGACGCCCATGAGTTCCTCGAGCAACCCGGAGTACGCGGCTCCCACGCCCCTTCCGTTCCGCGCCCGAGCCCGGGCTTCGAGGAAGGTCTCCCGGTTGACGCCATGGGCAGCCATGCGGTCGGCCGGGAGGTAGAGCCGCCCGCGCCCGAGGTCCTCTCCGACATCGCGGATGATGTTGGTGAGCTGCATCGCGTGCCCGAGCGCGTGTGCGCGCTCGATCACCCATCTGTCGCGCACGCCGAACGAATACGTCAGCCAGGCACCCACCACGGACGCGACTCGATGGGTATAGAGGCGCAGCTCGTCCATGGTCCGGTAGATGCGCGGTTCGACGTCCATGCGCACGCCCTCGATGATTTCGGAGGCGAGGTCGAAGGGGATGCGCCGGCCTGCCATATCGCCCATGACCACGTCGGCGAGAGGGATCCCCGTCGCCTCCCCGTCGTAGGCCGCCCGGCAGATCGCAGCCCAGGCGTCCAGCGTTCGATGCTGCTCGACCCCGGGTGCGGAGGTCTCGTCCACCAGGTCATCCGTGAACCGGCACCAGGCGTAGATCTCCCGCACCCTCCTGCGTTCCTCCGGCGCGAATAGCCGGGCGGCGAAGGAGAAGCTGCGGCTGTGGCGGGCGAAGTAGCGTCCCCACCCTCGCCGGGGCCCGAGCGCCTGGGCGCGGGCCGCGATGGAGGTGATCGTCGTGAACGCGGGGCGCGTGGCGGGCCCGTCCGTCGGCCGCCGGTCGCTGGTGGGCAAGGGGCGCGCGGATCCGTTCGCGCGGACCGGTGGCGCGGGCAGTCTCGCAAGGCCTTGCGCCGCCGCCCGCTCGCAGCGGCGGATCCATCCGCGCATGAGGTCGACGAGGGCCGGCTCGGCTTTTGCCGCGAGGAGCCTGCCCGCCAGTTCCGAGCCGCGCGCGCGCAGACCCTCCAACGCCTCGTGTGCCATGGACGGAGCGGCGGGGACATGTTCGGTACCGTTCATCCCCTTCCGGAAAAACTCGCGCAGCGCCTCTTCGGGGGTGAGATCGAACCACCGGGGTCCGCGGTCGCCGAGGACGGAGGTCCAGACCCGGTTCCGGAAGTCCTGCAGCTTGGGCTTTCCGGTGTCGTCCCCGGGGCAGTAGTCCAGGAAGTCGTCCACCAGTTGATAGAACGCCCCGAATTCGATCCCGAGCTCGCGGAGTTCCCGAGCCGGCCGGATGGCTGCGCCATCGCCCGCCCAGCCCGCCAGCCCCGCCGCCGCCCCGAATAGCGCACCGCTCTTGGCGCGCACCACTTCCAGGTATCCGTCCGCGTGGCACCCGCGCGCCGACACTTCCCCCTGCATCTTCTCGCCCCGGACGGTCGTCTCCACGGCCTCCGTGAAGGCGGTCAGGAATCCCTCCGAGCGGGTCATGAGCGCGACCCGGTAGCTCCCCGTCAGGCAGAGGTCCCCCGCGAGGAGGGCGGCGCCCGCGCCCCTCGCGCCCAGCAGGGAAGAGGAGTTGCGGCGCTTCGTTCCGCCGTCGAGGACGTCGTCGTGGTGAAGCGAAGCCTCGTGCGCCATCTGCACGGCCAGACAGCCGAACCAGAAGCGGTCGGTGAGACGGTAGCGCCGCTCCGGCGGCACGAAGGCCAGCGCCGTCCGGGGCCGGAGCAGCTTGCCGCGCAGGGGCGGCACGGCAACCCCCCGTTCGGAGGCCGCCCTGCCCGCTCTGGCGAGCCCCGCCTCGACGAGGCTGCCAGGCGCTAACGTGCCTCGCGCGCCACCCACCGCTGCCCCCCCTTCACCAGCGCCAGCACGGCCAGGGTTGCCATCACCGCTCCCCAGTATCCGCCGACCAGCGTCATCGCCAGCGAAAGCGCCAGCACCGTCGCGTAGTACGTTTCCATGAGCGGGACGGGGATGCGCCGGGCCGTTTCGTCCGCGCGCACCAGGTCGAACCCGGCCATGATCGCCAACCCCGTTGCGAACCACCCCGCCAGGTTGACGAGCGGCATCCCGTAGTACGGCCCCGGCGTCTCCCATATCCAGTACCGCGTCAGCGAACTCATCGCGGGATCGAGCGTCAGATCCCAGGTCGTCAGCAGAAGCGCCCCGATTCCCCAGCGCGCGACTCGTGAATGAGCCATGCCGTTCGCGATGACGTAGGAAGGAAACGCCATCATGAACCAGCTGAGCGGAATCAGCAGAGGAACCAGCCCGGCCACGCGGTACCCCAGCAGCCCGGTGTAGCGATAGGCGCTGAAGGGGAAGCCGGTGGCGGTGCCGAGGAGCTCTGCGCCCAGCGACAGTCCTCCGGCCACTGCCAGTCCCGGGAGCCAACTCCAGCCGGCGCGAGCCCCGAGGGAGACCGCCAGCGCCGCGAACGCGACGAGGATGTGGCCGCGGGCGAAGAACTCGAAGGCCACCGGAAAGAACCCGGCGGACGAGGGGAACGTGGCAAGCATTTCGGGATGCCGTCCGAAGGTGGCGTACCCGGCGACGGATGCCATGGAGAACAGGGCCAGGGCCGCAAGCCCGATCTGGTCCACTCGCGTCGGTCCGGACATGGGCAGATCAGGCGGGAGCCGATGCGGTCCGCGGAAAATGCCGGTCCATCCAGCGCTGGAACGCCGACAGGCTGGCGAACCGACCGGAGCGGCCGAGCGGCCACGCGCGCACGGGAGCACCGGCTCTGCTGGTGCCGCTGCCTCCCACCGCCAGCGCGAAGGGCCGCCGGGGATCGGCGAGTTCGCGCGCCACCTCGATGAAGCGGTGCACATCGGCGGCGCTTGAGGGGGGCGTCACGGACAAGCACACCAGCGCGGCGCCCCGGGCTCGCTGCGCGGCCACGATCTCCGGGATCGGCAGGCCGGTACCCAGATACTCGACCGCCCACCCGCGCTGCACCAGAAGCAGGCGGACCAGGAGGGCGCCGAGGCCGTGAAGGTCGCTCTCGAGGGTGCCAACGACGGCCACAGGCGGTTCCGAACCGTGTCTCCGGCTGACGTAGCCTGTCGCCCCGACGAGAGAGAGAATCGTTTCGCTCACCTCGCGGGAGGCGGCGCGCTCGTCGGCGATCCGCAGTTCCCCTCGCCGCCACCCCTCGCCCACCCTGCGCATGAACCCTCCGAGCACGCCGTCCAGAATCCGCGCTTCGACCGGATCCGCCGCCGTCACGTGGCGCAGGAAGCGGCCGATCAGGTGCGTCCGCCCAAGCCTGAGCCAACCGACGAGCAGGTCGCGCGCCGACGAGGCGTTGCCGCTCTCCAGCGCCTGAACCGCGGTCCAGACCGCCCCGGCGTCGTCCTCGAACCAGTGCAGATACACTTCGGTGCCACGCTCCCGCGCCACGCGCAGCGCGGTGTCCAGCGGGATGCGGCGGTGACCCCCGGCGGTGGTCCCGACGCGGGTGCCCTCCGAAGCGGGGTCAGGGCGGGCGGCGCTGGATGCACCAGACCCGCGAACCCCCCGGAACCACCGCTTTACGGTGGAGGAATGCACGCCCAGCAGTTCCGCGACTTCGCGTGTGCCGAGCTGCACGGGCTGCGGGTTGGATGGCGAGGCGATCAAGACGTTCGTGTGGACGACGATTGAGCGGTTTGCGATCGGGCGCAGGTGTCATGATAGCATCAAATACGCGTAACAGACAACTGATAAGCGTTATGAAGCAGATATACGGCTTGCAAGCAAGCCTTGAAAACGCTCATCGTGATCTTTCAGGACGGTTTGGCCCGGGGCCGCGCGGGCCGGCCTCGGTGATGCGTGCCAGGATGGGCTCTTCGCCCCGGCGGTTACCGTCCGGCCGTCTGCCTGCCCAGCCGGATGGCCTCCTCCGCGCCGCCCACCTGCATGAGCAGCCCG
>JAPPHB010000054.1 GCA_028821195.1 Gammaproteobacteria bacterium | reverse complement strand
AACTCCACCGGATCGGCGTCAATCTAAACCAGATCGCCCGCGCCCTGAACGCCGGTGCCTCGGCTCCTTCCGGGACGCTGGAGGCGGTCGAGCGGGTGGGTGAGCTTGCGGCGGGTCTCCTGAGCGGGGAGGCGCTGGACCGGTGATCCCGAAGATCAACGGGCTGGGGCGCTCGTTCGCCGGGGTCGCGGCGTACTGCCTCCACGACGCGCCGGAGCCGGACGACCGCCGCCCGAGGACATCGGAGCGGGTCGGGTGGGCCGACACCCGGAACCTCGCGACGTTCCGGCCGGAGCGGGCCGCGCGGCTGATGGCCGCGACCGCGAAGGCGGCCCCCGACCTCAAGCGGCTGGCGGGCGGATCGCCGGGAGGCCGGAAGCTGGCGAAGCCGGTCCTGCACTACTCGCTCAGCTGGGCTCGGGACGAGACGCCCGGCAAGGGGGAGATGAGCCGGGCGGTGGACGAGAGCTTGGAGGCGCTGGGGCTGGAGGGCCACGAGGCGCTGATCGTCGCGCACGAGGACACGCGGCACCCGCATGTCCACGTGATCGCGAACCGGGTCGATCCGGAGACCGGGAAGGCGGCGAAGCTGGGCAACAGCAAGCTCCGGCTGTCGCGCTGGGCCGAGGGCTACGAGCGGGAACAGGGCCGGATCCGGTGCGGGCGGAGGGTCGAGAACAACGAGCGGAGGCGGGCGGGCCAGCAGGTGGTTCGAGGCCCGTCGGACCGGCCGCGCCACTGGGCGCGCGTCCGCCGCGAAGGGATGCAGCCTGGGCGGGCGCCGCGGGCGAGGAAGCCGCGCCGCGAGGATCAAGTCGACATGGAGGCATGGCGGCATGGCGAGGCGGAGGCTTGGGAGACGGTCGCGGACGGGCGCGAGTACAGCTTCCAGCACCTTGAGACCCGGGCGCGGAAGGAATGGGCCGAACTGCACAAGCGGCAGGAGGAGATGCGGCAGCGGCTCGACCGAGAGAGCCGCACCATGCTCGGTCGGCTCCGGATCTGGCGGCTCGATCGTTCGCTCAGGGAACTGGCCGGGGCGATCCGGGGCCGGCAGGATCTGGTCGAGGGCTGGCGCGAGGATCTCGACCGGTATCACAGGGACGAGCGGGCCGAGTTGGGCAAGGCACACGGGGAGAGAGCCCGGGAGATCGAGCGCGGTTGGGGCAAGTTCTATCGAAGCAGGCTGGTGGAGGCGGAGCGGCGCGCATGGTCGGTGCGGGAGACGATGAGGGAGAGGGAGCGCGAACAGACACGGGAGCGGGAGCGCGACCGGACCATCACCCGCATCGTCGTACCACGCCCGCTCCGGCCCCGAGGCCCCGAGCGCGGTGGGGGAGGGTACGAGCGATGAACCTGATGTCGGCATCGTAGCGCGACACCGCCATGCAATGACGCGCGGACACCGAACAAGAAGTGCGGGCTCTCCGGTGTTTCTTGGGGGGAGTCCTCGCCCGGCGGAAGCCCGTCGTTAGATTGGGTATCTTGTTTCCGTTCTAGATGAGAGTGGTGCATGGCCCGACACACGGAACCGTTGGTGAACGCCGTCTTGGCCGGTGCTCTGAACCGCAGGCACCCGCGATGGCGCGTGACCGCCGAGCAAACTGATGTCTTCGGCCACCGGGGACTGCGACCCGATGTTCTCGTTCGGCTCGGCGGTGCCCCACCCATCGTCTTGGAGACGGAATTCGCACCGGCGACCACCGTCGAGGAAGACGCCCGCGCTCGGCTGGGCAAGCTGACCAAGGACTCCGGTCACGAGATCGAACAGGTCGTCGCAGTTCGCTTGGACGCGGCACTCCGGCGTGCCAGCGATCTCCCGGCCGCAGTCGAGGCGACCAGAGTCGAATGGTGTGTTCTCTCGGGTCATCGCGGCCGCTCCCTCCGGTGGCCCGACCGAGGTTGGCTCGGTGGGGGGATCGACGACCTCGCCCGTGCGATTGAGGAAGTTTCCCTTTCGGAACGTCTGGTCGCGGAAGGTCTCACGATTCTGGAACAGGGTGTGCGTCAGGCTGCCCACATCCTACGGGCCGATGCGGCCGAGACCTCTCGGACGGGGTTGGAAGCGACCGCTCGGCTGCTCCACCAAGAAGACAGCGAACAGACATCGCGCATGGCGATGGCGATCATCGCGAATGCGATGACCTTTCACACGACACTGGCGGGTATGCATGGCATCCCCCACCTGGACAGCCTGCGCGGCGCGTCCGGCAGCATCCTCCGCCCGCGGCTCCTCCAGTGCTGGCGCGATATCCTTCGAATCAACTACTGGCCTATCTTCAAGATCGCGATCGATCTCCTGCTGACCATTCGCGACGCTCCGGCCTTGACGATCATGGACCGGCTCGCCGATGTGGCCCACGAGCTTGCAAGGATCGGGGCAACCAGCCTCAACGACCTCTCCGGGCGGATGTTCCAGCGGCTGATCGTGGATCGCAAGTTCCTCGCCACGTTCTACACGCTCCCCAATTCGGCCGCGCTGTTGGCCGAACTTGCGGTCCCGGATCTTGACGTGGACTGGGGAGACGCATCCGCAGTCCAGAAGCTGCGGATGGGCGACCTCGCTTGCGGGACCGGCACCCTTCTGCTGGCAGCCTATCAAGGCGTGCTTTCTCGGCATCGACATGCCGGGGGCGATGACGCGAAGTTGCACGCTCGGATGATGGAGCGCGGCTTGGTGGCTGCGGACATCATGCCCGCCGCCACGCACCTGACAGCCTCGAACCTCTCCGGAACCCACCCGGGAATCACGTTTGAGCGAACGTGTGTCTACACCATGCCATACGGCCGCCAGCCTCAGGAGCGGGAGCTTCCAATCGCCATCGGTTCGCTGGACCTCTTGGACGAGGGCCATGCGTCAATGGCGCTCTTTGGCACGGGACAACGGCAGGCGCGGGGGGACAGGGAAGACGAGGGGAATGTTGACGCTCGCGTGGAGATCCCCCCCGAGTGCCTAGACTTGGCCATCATGAATCCACCGTTCACCCGTCCTACCAACCACGAATCGACCACCGTTCCCGTCCCGTCGTTCGCCGGCTTCGACACGAGCTCGGACGAACAACGAGACATGTCGAGGCGCCTGAATGAGATCGGGCGCTACATGGGGCCGCGCGTGGGCAATGGCAACGCGGGGCTGGCCTCGCACTTCGTGGACCTCGCTCACGCGAAGACCAAGCCGGGTGGCCGGATCGCTCTGGTGTTGCCCGCGTCGTTCGCGCAAGGAGGGTCGTGGGAGGCGGCACGCTCGCTGATCGAAACGGAATACGAGGACATCGTTGTCGTGTCGATTGCGACAACGGGCAACACCGATCTGGCGTTCTCCGCTGACACGGGGATGGCCGAGGTGCTCCTGGTGGCAAGGAAGCGGAGGGCTGGGGACTCGGCGACCCGCTCCACGCTGTTTGCGAACCTGAAGCGGCGTCCGAAGAGCCTCTTGGAAGCCACTGACGTGGCGCGCGCTATTCGCCAAACACTGCGCGACGCCGAGAGGACAGGTTGGTTGTTGGTGGGCGACAGTTCCGTGGCTGGCAGCTACGTGCGTGACAGACTCTCCTCCACCGGGGCGGTCGGAATCAGAAACCCTGACCTTGCCAGCACCATGCTGGCTCTCACCGAGGGGGGCCTCAAACTACCTCGGCGGAAGGAAGCTCTCGATGTTCCCATCACGAGGCTATCTGAACTCGGGAACAGGGGACCGATCGACCGTGACTTGGTGGGCCGCGACTCGCAAGGCTCACCTCGGGGGCCTTGGGACATGGTGGGGTATGCCGAAGCTGAGACGCCCCCAACCTACCCCGCCTTGTGGGCTCATCACGCCCCGCGGGAGCGTTGTCTAGTGGTAGAACCGGATCGTGCTGGCCGCGTTCGGGAGGGTTGCCATCAAGCTGCGGTTGGCAGGTGGAAATCGGCGGCCAGCCAACTTCACTTCAATCGGGATTTCCGGATCAACTCTCAGAGCTTGTCGGCATGCCTGACACCGGAACCGGCGATAGGGGGCAGGGCGTGGCCCAGCTTCTTGCTGGATCGTGCGGAGTGGGAAACGCCCGTCGTTCTATGGGCCAACACGACCCTCGGGCTCATGTCCTTCTGGTGGAAGGGGTCTAGGCAGCATCAGGGGCGAGCGTCGATGACGTTGAGCCGCTTGCCGGAATTGCCGGTCCTCGATCCCCGCCTACTCGGCGAGGGCCAGATCCGGAAGGCACAGGAACTCTTCGCAGGTTTCCGGAACCGTCCGCTTCTGCCGGCCAACGAGGCGTATCGGGATCCAGTCCGGGCGGATCTCGATCACGCCGTGCTCGTGCGCCTCTTGGGCCTACCGGAGGAGATCGAGGATTCGCTTCGGCTTCTTCGCGATCAATGGTGTGCGGAACCGAGCGTACACGGTGGGAAGGGTACGCGAATCCGGGTGTAGAAGTCGTTCTTTGGCGGGCGCGTTTTCCGCTGAGGTCGTTGCCGGAAGCATCCGGGCTACCGCGATGCGTCGCTTCCTGCAATCGAACAGCGGTATCCCCAACGCGTCGGGTTGCTGACGGGCAGCCATCCTCAGCCCCACCGTCTGGTGTCGGCTGGAACTACTACCCCGTGATGTCCTCGCCTTCAGCCCCGGCGTCTAAGACTCGGGCGATGGCCTTCAAGAGGTCCCTCGGCGGTTCTGCCTCACCCCGGGGCACACTGAAATGCGTGCCTGACAGAAACTCCGCGACGGCGGCTTGAATCAAAGCCAGGGAGATCCGTCGGCAGAGATCCTCGTCCACACGCGCATGGCGAGGCACGATCCGTTTTTCCCGCTCACGGCCCGGAAGAGTGACGAAGCAGGTGGTAGGCGTCAGCGGCGCGATCAACCGCATGCCGTCCTGTGTTCCCATCCGAATGGCAAAGGTATCGGGCAGGACAAACACCGGGCGCTCGGAACGAATCATCGCCCAAGGACTCCACATCAGGGGAGACGCAATCTCATGATAGAAATCGTTGTTACCGTACAACGATTCATAGGCCTTGCGAGGCATCTCGGGGTCGTCGCCGTGACCGAGTTCGGCAATCACGGGTGCGACGCCTCGGTGCAGCGCCGCGATGGTGTAGGGGTTGCGCAAGAATTGGATTACAAGGAACCCGACAAGAGCTTCCCGTTGCGGTGAGTTCAGGGGACTCGTCTCAAGAAGCATCTCGATTGGACGCTTGGCGTCTCCTTCGAGCAGACCGAAATAGGCTTCGAGCTGATCGCTGTACAGGTCATGGCGATAACCCCACTGGCCGAATCCGCACCTCTTGGATGTCCAGCCTTCGGACGTTCGTCGCCACCGCAGGACGTTTCCGTTGACCGCCCAGTGATCACGGATGAACCAGCGGGGAATGAAATGGTTCTTGCCTACCGGCTTCACTGCCAACTTCGTCCGCGGGGGGTTCGCCTCACGCTCGGCCGCCTTGGCCGATTTCGGCTTCCATCGCTCCTCCAAGCGTTTCGACCAAAAGCCGTCATGGATGATCCGCGCCGTAGCGCTGATGGTGTCCTTGCCATCCGAGCCGAGACATTCCTCCTTCTCCTGATCGGGATCAATGGATGACAAATCCCGACCAGCGACCCGCTTCTCGACGACTTTCTCGGCCAGCCAAGACTGAAGCTGGGCAAGCTCCAACACCATTTCCTCGCGGACGTTCACGTGAAGTTCGACTCGATTGGCTCCGTTCAGCGTCAGCATCTCGGTGGCGATCCGTTCGACCACTTCGTCCCAGATCGCTGTCAAAGCACTGATCGACTGGAGGTCGACTTCCGGAAACAGCTTCCGGACTACGGTCCCGGAAGCCCAGTCTCTCCTTGCACGGGGACGATCCATCCTCAATCCACGGTGGCTGTTACGGTTTGAGTCCTGTCTGAAGTTGAGTCGCGCGAGAAGCGAGAATGGGCGCTATTGGCCTTCCCCCATTCGGAGCCTCGGCTCACCGCAAATCTACTGCCCTGAGGAATCGATTTGAACCGTTGGCCCAATCGATCCGCCACCGGGAGGCTCACATCGAGCGGCTAGATCCGGCGCGGTCGACTGCCTCTGGCCGGTCGCCGGGATTTCCCGCCATTCCAACTCGGTTTTCCCGCTTTCGCGTCACGATCCAGCAAGGTCCAATCAAACGGCAGGAGTGGCAGATCGTGCAGTCCCAGTTAGACTTACGTGATCT
>JAPPHB010000010.1 GCA_028821195.1 Gammaproteobacteria bacterium | reverse complement strand
GCCGGTCATGTGCCGCCCGGTCCGGGAATACCGCAGGTTCGAGGCGCCGAGCAGCGTGTTGGACAGCTCGCGGAGCCCCTCGCGGCACCGGGCGAGCAGGCGTGCCTGCGACCGGTTCGGGTACAGGCGGCACTGCCAGCCGACGTAGCGCGCGTCCCCGCCGGGCACTAGAAGGTGGAGCCGACGAGGATCGCGAACATGGTGCGGCGTCCCTCCACCCAGCGGCGGTCGTAGGCGTACCGGCCCTCGAGCGTCGCGCGTCGGTAGCGCAGGCTCAACCCGCCGCCGTACACCGTCTGGCTCGCGTAGGCCGGGTCCGCCTCGTCGTCGTCCACGGTGTTTTCGGGCCACGCCGGGCCGAGGAACCCGAACAGGCGCGGGTAGCCCGGCGAGTCCAGGCGGAACCCGGCGCGTATCGTGGTGAGCAGTTCATTCCTGTTTTCGATCATCATCAGGGTGCCGTCCACGCCGAAGAACGGCGCGATGGCGACCCGATAGCCTTCGGAGGGAACGCCGACCCGCACGTCCAGCCCCGCGTTGAAGGCGAGCGACGCGGGCAGCTGCGTTTCGCGGTCGGTCACGAAGACACCCCCGAGAACGCTGGGCTCCACGTTCACCTGGGCGGCGCCGGCAGCGGGTAGCAGGATCAGCAGGAACAGCGGAATGGTGGAACGCATGTGGGTTTTCTCCGGTTGGGGTGATTCTCGTCTCATGCTCCCGTGGCTCTGTCGCCATGGCGGTTGTCGTGGGCGCGGTGACGAATGCGCGGAGGAGCGCCGCCCCCGCCCGGCGAACCGGGCGGGGGCGCTCTTCTATCGGAACCGCAACCTCCCGCGGACGCCGACGGTGTGTTGCGGGGCGCCGAGTCCGCTCTCGCGCCGCGTTCCCTCGAGGCGCAGTCCGACCCCCGACCCGAGTTCGTAGCGCACGCCGCTCGAGAAGGCCCGCGTGCCACTCCGGCCCAGGTGGAAGCCGCCGTAGGGCGTGCCGTGGAAGCCGGCGATGCCGTACGCCACCTCGCCGTCCACGTCGGGACCCATGCCCGGGCCGTGGCCGCCCACCGCGTCGGCCACCCCGCGCTCCCAGAGCCGGTTCACGCCGCTCATGTGGTCGCCGTACGACGGCGCGAGCCGGACCTGCAGCCCCTGGCCACGGGTCGCCGGGTCGAACATGAGCGTGCCGCCGATGCCCCATTCCTCGTAGCCGGCGCGCGCCGAGATCACGAACCGGCCGCGGCCCTCCGCGGTCACTCCCAATCCCGGGTTCGTGTAGCGGAGCCCGCCTCCGACCTCCGCGCTCGCGCCGGTCACGCCGTCGCCGTTGTCGTAGCGCATCCCGCCCTCGAGCAGGACCGCCATCTCCTGGCCCGCGGCGGCGCGGAAGCCCTGCGTCAGCTCGAGCGCGAGCTTGCCGCGCTGCATCTCGAGCGTCACCGCCTCGATCTGGCCGGTGCCGTCGACCGTGACCGCGCCGTACCAGCCCTCGGCCCTGACGCGCACGCCGCCCGCGCCGCGCGTGAGCAGCCGGTAGCTCGCGCCCCCCGCCCCCGTCAGCAGGCTCGCGGGGGCGGTGCGGAACCCCTCGCGCTCGTCGTCGACCTCGACGTCGCCGCTGCCGAGCCCGGCCGAGCCCCACACCGAGGCGACGCCCCCGCCGGAGAACCACGCCATGTAGGGATGCACGCTGGCCATCGTGGCGCCGTAGGTGCCCCTCACCGGACGGGCGCCGGTCCTGTCGGTGAAGTCGAAGGAGCCCGAGGAGTAGGAGCCCGCGACGCCCGCCAGGAGGTCCGTCCCCACGCGCGCGTCGATGCCGGCGTGGGCGCTCACCATGCCGCCCTTCCAGTCGAGGGCGCTCTGGCCCGGCTCGCCGAGGTGGTGGTACTCGCCGGCGCCCCAGCTCGCCAGCTGCGTGCCCGTGGCCGACTGCTGCTGCGCGTCGGAGCCCCCCAGGGGCATCGTGAAGGAGGTGCCGCCGAAGAGCGCGGCCAGGCCGGCCCGGCCGCCCTGCGCGGGGCCGAGGCCTCCCGCGTCCGGCGCGGACAGGCTCGCGGCCATCGACGAGAGCCCGTTCGTCTCCACGCGCCGCTCCATGCCCGTCCCGCCGGCCACCGCGTCGACGCGGCGGGCGATCGCCGAGACGGTGCTCGAGGTCATCGCGGACGCCACGTGCGGCAGCACGCGCGTGTTCAGCCGCCCCGCCCGCCCGATGGGGTCGTCCGTGGCCGCCGAAGCGGTATCCGACGCCGCGCCGGCGCCCACCCGGTTGATCGCCGACACGCGGTAGTGGCGCGTGCTCCCCGGCAGCAGGCCGGTGTGCTGGAACGCGGTTGCCCTGGACTGGGTGTTGGTCCGCAGATCGGTCCACGCGGTGCCGTTCTCCGATGCCTCGATGCGGTAGCCGGTGACGGGCGCGCCGCCGTCGTAGGCGGGTGCAAGCCAGAACAGGTCGATCTGCGTGGGCGAGACCGCGGTGGCCGTCAGCCCGGTGGGCGCGTCCGGCACGGTCGCGTCGGTGATGGCGCTCGCCGCCCGCGACGCCCGGCCCACGCCCTCCCGGTTGATCGCCGAGACGCGGTAGTGGCGCCGGGTGGCCGGCTCCAGCCCCGTGTGCGCGTAGGTCGTGCGCGTGTTGCGCGTGTTGGCCACGAGGTCATCCCAGCGGGTGCCCCCGTCTTCGGACACCTCGATGCGGTAACCGGTGATGCGCGAGCCCCCGTTGCTCGTGGGCTCCCGCCAGGAAAGCTCGATCCGCGAGGTGCCGTCGGCCTCCGCGTCGAGACTCCGGGGCGTGCCCGGCACGGTCGCTTCGGTCGTCGCGCGCGCCGTGTTCGAGAACGGCCCGGTCCCCGCGGTGTTGAGCGCCGCGACCCGGTAGTGCCGCGTGGTCGCGGGCTGGAGGTTCACGTCGGAGAACGTCGTTCCCCTTGAGCTGGTGTTGCGGCGGACGATGATGTTCCAGTTCCTGCCCCCGTCGTCGGAGGCCTCGATCCGGTAGCCGAGGATCGGGGCGCCGCCGGTGTCGCGGGGCGCACTCCACGACAGGTCGATGCGCGCGGTGCCGACCGGGCGCGCGGTCAGCCCGGTCGGGGCGTCCGGCGCCTCGGGGTGGGTGGTCGTCCCAAACTCGAACGACCAATCGCCGGTTCCCACGCGGTTGATCGCCGCCACCTGGTACCAGTAGAGGGTGGCCGGCTGGAGACCCGTGTTCGTGTAGGTGGTCGCCGTCGAACCCGTGTTGGGAACGATCGGCATCCAGGGTCCGTCTTTGGAGCCGCTCCTCCGAATGGTGTAGCCGGTGATCGGCGTCCCGCCGTTCGAGGCAGGTGCGTCCCAGTTGAGGATAATGCTGTCCGGTCCCGCCCCGGGCGTGCGCAGGTTCCGGGGCCGGTCGGGCCGTGCGGCATCGGTGGTGCCCCTGACCGCGGTCGAGGGGTTCCCCTGCCCCTGGGCGTTGACCGCGCGCACCCGATAGTACCGGGTCGTGTTGGGGGGGAGACCTTTGTCCACATAGGTGGTCGCCGTGCCGGTGGGGCCGGGCACGAGGAAGCGCCATGGCCCGCCGGCGCTGGGAGACCACTGGATGCTGTAGCCGGTGATGGGACTCCCGCCAGTGTTGGACGGGGCGCGCCAGTTGAGGCGGAGCTCGGTGCTTCCCCCGAGGCCGTTCGGGACTACCGTGAGGCTCGTGGGCGCGCCCGGAACCGTGACTTCGGTGGTCGCCTGGACGACCCTCGACCACGGGCCCTCGCCTGCCGCGTTGATCGCTGCAACGCGGTAATGACGGGTGGTGCCGGCGCTCAGGCCGGTGTCGGTGTATGAGGTGGCCCTGGAATTCCTCACGCGCCGCGTCCACCCGCCGGTTCCCGTGCTCGACCACTCGATCCAGTAGCCGGTGACCGGGCCCCCGCCCGTGGGGGCGGTCCAGTCGAGCTCGATCCTCGACGTTCCCTGAGCCCGGGCCGTGAGGCCCGTCGGTCTCCCCGGAGGGCGGCTCGTCGTGGCCTGCACCTCCTCCGACCAGTCGCCCTGTCCATGCCGGTTGATCGCCGCGACTCGGTAATGCCGGGTGGTGCCGGGTGAGAGACCCTCGTCCCTGTAACCGGTAGCTCGATGGTTGCGTTCGAGGACATCCCAGATGACGCCGTTGGCCGACCACTCGATCCAGTAGCCCGTGACCGCCGCGCTTCCCGCATCGCTCGGCGCCCGCCAGTCCAACTCGATCACCGACGCGCCGTCGGCGCTGGCCGTCAGGTCGCGGGGCGGTCCCGGCGTCCCGGCTTCCGCCGTGGCGTTCACGAATGCCGGCTCTCCCGGACCGCTGGCGTTCACCGCTCTGACCCGGTAGCGGCGTGTAACGCCCACCGCGGCAGTCGCATCGCTGTACTCCGTCATGCTGGCGAGCGTTGTCCCGAGCAGGCTCCAACTGCCGTCACTCGCCAACACGTGGATCTGGTAGCTTGTAATTGCGCTCCCGCCGTTCGAGGCCGGCGCGTCCCAGTCGAGGTCGATGACCGTCGGACCAGCGGCCGTCGCACTCAGGTTCCGGGGTGCACCCGGTGTCCGGGTTGTCGCCGTGGTGGCTTGCGCGTACGCCCAGGGCCCGTAGGAGACGAGGTTGACGTACACCGCCCTGACCCGGTAGTAGCGGGTGACGCCTGCCGGGAGACCCACACGCTGGTACACGGTCACGTTCGTGGGCGTGGGCGTCAGCAGCGTCCACGGGGGACTGCCATTCGCCGACTCCTCCACCTGGTAACCGGTGATCGTGTTCCCGCCGGTCACTGTCGGTCGGTTCCAGGAGAGGGTGATGGTGGTAGGTCCGGCGATCGCCCTGAGATTGCCGGGTTCAGCACCCGTTGTCCCGGTCCCCGTTGGGGTGACGACCATGGCGTTATTCGAAGGGCCTCCCACCGTTCCTGCAGCGTTGATCGCGGCGACCTGATAATGCACCGTGGTGCCCCGAGGGGGAGCTGTGTGCAGGTAGGTGAGGTCCGTGTTGCGAGTGTTGGGCACGAGGTCGGTCCAGTCCTGGAGGTCGGGGCGATAGTACATCCGGATCCTGTAGCCGGTGACCGGGCTCTCGGTGGGCAACGGCGTCGAAGCTGTCCAGGTGAGACGGACCGAAGCCCCCTCGAGGTCCGCGTTCAGATTCGTCGGTGCCGGAGGAGGTGTCTGAACCAACGGCATGCCCGCGGCCGCCGCGGGAACGCACGGAATCCAGCAGGCCACCGCGGTGGCAACCATGAGGAAGCGGGCCGGCAGGCCCAGTCTGTTCCGAATCATCTTGCCGCCTCCTTCCGCGCGGTGGAAAAGACGTGTGCGCGTCTGTGTGTGAAATCCATCTCGATTGGTTGGCGTCCCTTGGGGTCCCGTGGCGTCGTCATCGCCGCCACGCCGCCGCGTCCGGTAGTCCGCGGCTGAAAAGGGCCTCGAACTCCAGCCCCGCCGCCGAGCGTTCCGCGTCCATGGCGGCCCGGGCCGGAGGCGGCGTCTCGCGCAGGATGCCCCGCACCCGGCCGGTGCGCGGGTCGCGCAGGATGGCCGTCGAGAGGTCGCTGTCATCGTTCAGAGCGAACGACCCGCCGGGACCGGCGAGGGTGATGCTCCCGAGGTCGCTCGCCCAGCCGGGCTCCGCCGGCAGGACGAACGCGAAGCCGGAGCCGCCGTCGCCGTCGGCCGCGCGCGGCATCGCGAAGCTGAACGAGAAGAGCTCGGTCCCGCCCGCGTTCCGGCCTACCAGCGTGTACGCGCCCGCGGAGTCCGGGAGCGCCGGCAGCGCCTCGACCACGAAGACCGGGTTCAGGAACGGCGCGCCAGCGGCGTCCGCGCCGCCCCACAGCAGGAGCGATGTCGCGGAGGAGGCGGCCAGAACCGTCGCCTTGCGCGCCTCGAACAGCCGGTAGCGCAGCGCGTTGGCGAAGTGGTAGTCGCTGATTCCGTCGGGGGGACCGCAGTACGACATCAGGTCCGGGACCTCCGGACGCACCAGTTCGCCGCGCGCGAAGTCGTAGCCCCAGGCCCCGGCCGATCCGCCCGGATGGGGAAACGACGGATCGGGGTCGCCCGCACCGCCGCACGGCGCGTGATGAAGACCCAGGTTGTGGCCGAGTTCGTGCGCGATGGTGCCCGAGCGGGGGATCGAAAACCCCGCCCGCCCGGGGAGGAACGCCACCCCAGAGGGCCCAGTCAACGGGCCCGCCATCGTGCCCAGGTAGTGGCCGCCCCCACCCTCCAGCACGCGGATCGCCTCTGTCTCCTCCATCAGGCGGCGGGCGTCGTTGCTCGAGCTCAGCACGGGCTCGTGCGCCGTCACTTCGAGCACGCCGACCGGGAGCAGCGCGC
>JAPPHB010000133.1:22937-53856 GCA_028821195.1 Gammaproteobacteria bacterium | reverse complement strand
TCGCCGAGTTCAGGCTGCCCGACGCCGGAAGCCACAACCTCTGGGTAGAGGATGATCTGCTCTACATCGCCTACTACCAGGGGGGGCTGCGCATCGTCGACGTGTCGGGCGAACTGCGCGGGGACCTGCTCGCGCAGGGGCGCGAAGTGGCGTCCTTCATGACCACCCCCGAAGGCGAAAACACGACCATGGCGTGGGGACCGCAGCCCTACAAGGGCAACATCTTCGTGTCCGACATGCGCACCGGGCTCTGGGTGATGAACCTGGCCCCGGCGAGGGTGATTCCGTAGCGGGCCGGCGGGCCGGCGCTCACTTGCCGAGCCGATGCGCGCGTCGGATTCTAGCACGTGAGCGCCCAGCCGCGGGCGCGCCGCCCGGCAGGTCGTTTCCGTTCAAGCCGGGTGCCGCCTGTCGTCCAGCAACCGAACCACAGGAAGGACCCCATGCGCCATCTCGCCGCCCTTCTCCTCTGCCTCTTCGTCTGGACCTGCGCCCAAGCCCCCGAGGCCGCCCGGGAGCCGGAGGTTTCAGCTGAAATGCCGTTGCCGCCGGGATCCGCTTACGAGGGCCCGGCCTTCGAGTTCGAGGAGGTGGTGCCGGGGATCTACCACGCCCGCGGGACCGGCTCCCTCAATGTCGGCTCGCACGGCGCGGTGGTGGTCAACGACGACCACGTGCTCCTCGTGGAGTCGCATATCTCTCCCGCGGCCGCGCGCGCGGCCTACGACGAAGTGATGGAACTCACCGGCAAGCCGCTGCGCTACGTGGTCAACACCCACTTCCACTTCGACCACGCGCACGGCAACAGCGCCTACCCGGGCGACGTGCATGTCATCGGGCACGAGTTCACGCGCGAGATGATCGAGAACGGCGGCTCGATGGGCCGTTCCTGGGAGAACTTCGTGGGTGGGCTCCCGGACCAGATCGCCCGGCTCGCGGACCAGGTCATGCGCACCGACATCGAGGAGGAGCGGATCGAGCTGGAGGACCAGCTCGCCTTCCTGGAGAACTACTATGCGAGCCAGGAGGGACTCGACCCGGAGAGCCCCAACACGACCCTGTCGGAGCGGATGACGCTGTTCGCGGGCGACCGGGAGATCCGCATCCTCTTCTTCGGGCGCGGTCACACCGGGGGAGACGTTGTCGTCCACCTCCCCGCCGAGCGCGTGCTCATTACCGGGGACCTGCTGTTGCCGCGGCTGCCCTTCATGGGCGACGGCTACCCGGGCGAGTGGGCCGAGACCCTCGAGCATCTGAAGGGACTGGAGTTCGACTGGGTGCTGCCGGGCCACGGCGATCCCTTCCAGGATCGCGCGATCATCGACCATCTGCAGGCCTACCTGCGCGACTTCGAGGAGCGGGCGACGGCGCTGCACGCGCAAGGGCTCTCATACGAGGAAGCGGCAGTGCAGATCGATATGACCGACCACGCCGCGAACTACCCGCAGATCATCGGGCCGGGCGTGCCGGCGATCGCGATGCAGCGGATGTTCGATCTGCTCGACGGAACGGCGGGGTAGGCATCGGATAGAGCCCGCCCGCTACATGGGTCCGATTCCGCGAAGGGCGCTCGGACGACCCGCGAAGAGGCGTCAACGACTTGCCCTTACCGTCGCGGCGACGCTGTCTGCGGCCCTGTGGGCCCACGCCTGCGGGGAGGGGGCCACGGAACCCCCGCCCCCCGATCCGCCGCGACCGGTCGTGGTCTCGGTCGTCCCCCAACTCACCGAGCTATTGGCCCGGGGCGCGACCGTGCAGTTGCGGGCAAAGGTGTTTGACCAAAAGGCCCGGGTGATGACCGACGTCTCCGTTTCGTGGTCGAGCAACGACGCGTCGGTCGCGTCGGTGGACGGGTCGGGGCTGGTGACAGCCATCGCCAACGGCAGTGCGACGATCACGGCGACGGCCGGAACCGCGTCCGGGCACGCTTCGGTGGCGGTATTCGCGATCACGGAGCGGGCGGCACTGACGGCGCTCTACAACGCGACGGACGGCCCCAACTGGGTAAACGCCGACAACTGGCGGACCGACATGCCCCTCGCGGACTGGTACGGGGTGCAGACCGACGACGCCGGACGGGTCGAGGCTCTCGATCTGAGGGGCCAGTGGGACAGCGAGGCCCGGTTGCCGATACCCCATGGCCTTTCGGGTTCCATTCCCCCCGAACTGGGAGCCCTCCTCCAACTGGTCTCCCTGGATCTCGGAAACAACCATCTTACCGGCCCGATCCCGCCCGCACTCGGCAACCTCGCCCACCTTCGGTACCTGGGCTTTACACGAAACAATCTGACCGGCGCCATCCCGGCGGCACTCGCCAATCTCACAAGTCTTGAAGTTCTGGCTCTCGGCGGAAATGCCCTCACCGGGGAAATCCCCATGGAACTCGGCAACCTCGCCAGCCTGACGGAATTGTATCTCTGGGACAACGATCTGGCAGGCCCGATCCCGCCTGGGCTCGGCAATCTCGCCAACCTCAGGGAATTGTACCTCAGTAGCAACGATCTCACCGGCTCGATCCCGACAGCGCTCGGCAACCTTGGCAGTCTGACGGAACTGTCTCTCCGGGGGAATGATCTCACTGGCCCCATCCCGTCGGCACTCGGCAACCTCGCCAGCCTGACGGAACTGTACCTCAGCACCAACGATCTCACCGGCCGCATCCCGGCCGAACTCGGCAACCTCGCCAGCCTCACGGTCCTGTCTCTCTCGGGAAACGATCTGACAGGCCCGATCCCGTCGGAGCTGGGCAACCTCACCAGCCTCACGGATCTGTCGCTCTGGAGCAATGATCTCACGGGCATGGTTCCGGGCGAGCTCGGCCGCCTCGTCAGCCTGGAGCGACTTCGGCTGAGGAACAACAACCTGACGGGTCGAATCCCGGCTCAACTCGCCAGCCTCGACAGCGTCCGGATCCTGTCGTTGAGCGAAAACCAGCTCACCGGTCCCATTCCGCCGGAACTCGGCAACCTTCCAGGCATCGAAGAGCTGAACCTGGCGTCGAACAGGCTGTCCGGCGCGATTCCCACCGAACTTGGCAACCTCTCGACCGTGGAAGCGCTGTTTCTGGACTTCAATGGCCTCCAGGGCCCGGTACCCCCCGAATTCGCAAGCATGGGGAGCCTTCGGGAACTGGGTCTTTCGTTCAACGGCGGTTTGTCGGGGGCCCTTCCGGTCGAGCTGACCGAGCTGCAGCTCGATGCGCTGGTTGCCGAGGGAACCGGCCTGTGCGCTCCCTCGGATTCTGCGTTCCAAAACTGGCTGGCAGGGGTGTACAGGCGCCGCGTCACACCTTGCGTCGAAGAAAACCCGTCGGAGGCGTACCTGGTTCAGGCGGTCCAATCGCGAGAGTTTCCTGTTCCGCTGGTCGCGGGCGAGAAGGCGCTGCTGCGGGTGTTCGTGACGGCCCGGCAGGCCACCAGCGCGGGCATGCCGCCAGTACGGACCCGCTTCTACCACGATGGCCGGGAGACGCACGTGGCGGAGATCCCCGGCACCCCCACGCCGGTCCCGACCGAGGTGGACGAGAGCAGCCTCTCGCGGTCGGCGAACGCCGAGATACCGGGCCATCTGGTACAGCCGGGGCTCGAGATGGTGATCGAGGTGGATCCGCACGGTACACTGGACCCGGAGCTGGGCGTGGCAAGGCGGATCCCCGAGACGGGACGTCTGGAAGTGGATGTCCGGGAAATGCCGCCCTTCGACCTCACGCTGATTCCGTTCGTCTGGAGCGCGACCCACGACTCGTCGATGGTGGACCTGACCCTGGCCATGGCCGAGGACATCGGGGCCCACGAGATGTTTGGAGATCTGCACCTTCTTCCCATCGGCGATGTGCGGGTGACGGCGCATGAGCCCGTTCTGAGTTCGAGCAACAGCGCGGTCGTCCTGTTGCGCCAGACCGCGGCGATCCGGGCAATGGAGGGCGGCACCGGCCACTTCATGGGCATGATGGGGTGGCCGGTCACCGGTGCGCGCGGAGTGGCCTATCGGCCCGGCAGGTCGAGCTTCTCGAGGCCTTTCACCTCCACCATCGCTCACGAAATCGGTCACAACCTGGATCTGCGCCATGCGCCCTGCGGCGGAGCCGGCGGCCCGGATCCGTCGTTTCCGTACTCCGACGGCTCCATCGGAGCGTGGGGCTACGATTTCCGCGCGGGTGGCAGCCTCGTGCGCCCGGACACACCGGATCTGATGTCGTATTGCGGGCCCCCGGACGGTGTCAGCGACTACCACTACACCAACGCGCTGCGCTTTCGCCTGGACGACGCAGACAGCGTGACATCGCGCGCGCCGCCACTGGCCTCCGCCGCGACCAGATCCCTCCTCCTCTGGGGTGGAATCGGCCCGGACGGCGTGCCCTACATGGAACCGGCGTTCGTGGTCGACGCACCGCCGTCGCTACCACGGTCCGACGGCGACTATCGCCTCACCGGTCGCTCCGGCGCCGGAACCGAACTCTTCTCCCTGGCCTTTGCCATGCCCGAGGTGGCGGACGGCGACGGCAGCTCCAGTTTCGCCTTCGTGCTCCCGGTGCCCCCGGAATGGGAGGGGAGTCTCGCGGCCATCACGCTCGCCGGACGGGGCGGTGCCGTCACCCTCGACGGTGAGACGGACCGCCCGATGGCGATTCTGCGCAACCCGCGCAACGGTCAGGTGCGGGGGATTCTGCGGGATCCGCCGCCCGAGAACCAGGTGGCCGCGGCCGCGGCGCCGGGCGCTCCCGGATCCGGGCTCGAGGTGCTGTTCAGCTGGGGAATGCCGGGCACGGAGGCCTGGCGGCGGTAGCGGCCACGAAGCCGATGAAGCCTCAGTCGATCCTTCCCCGCTCCCGGAACTCCTCCGCCTTCTGCTCCATGCCCGTCTGCACCAGCTGCTCGGCCGTCTCGTAGCCCTGCTCCTCCGCGTACGCGCGGATGTCCTGCGTGATGCGCATCGAGCAGAACTTGGGGCCGCACATCGAGCAGAAGTGCGCCACCTTGGCGCCCTCGGCGGGCAGGGTCTCGTCGTGGAAGGCGCGCGCGGTGACCGGGTCGAGCGAGAGGTTGAACTGATCCTCCCAGCGGAACTCGAAGCGCGCCTTCGAGAGGGCGTCGTCCCATTCCTGTGCCCGGGGATGGCCCTTGGCCAGGTCCGCGGCGTGGGCGGCGATCTTGTAGCTGATGACGCCGGCCTTCACGTCGTCGCGGTTGGGGAGGCCGAGGTGCTCCTTGGGGGTGACGTAGCAGAGCATCGCGGTGCCGTACCACCCGATCTGCGCAGCGCCGATGGCGCTGGTGATGTGGTCGTAGCCGGGGGCGATGTCGGTGGTGAGGGGCCCGAGGGTATAGAAGGGCGCCTCGTCGCACCAGTCGAGCTGCTTGTCCATGTTCTCCTGGATCATGTGCATGGGCACGTGACCCGGTCCCTCGCACATGACCTGCACCCCGTGCTCCCAGGCGATGCGGGTGAGCTCGCCCTGGGTCCGCAGCTCCGCGAACTGGGCCTCGTCGTTGGCGTCGGCAATGGATCCCGGACGCAGCCCGTCCCCCAGCGAGAAGGAGATGTCGTACGCCGCCATGATCTCGCAGATCTCGCGGAAGCGGGTGTAGAGGAAGCTCTCCCGGTGATGCGCGAGGCACCAGTGCGCGATGATGGAGCCGCCGCGGGAGACGATGCCGGTCACGCGATTCGCGGTCAGGGGCACGTAGCGCAGCAGCACCCCGGCGTGGACGGTGAAGTAGTCCACACCCTGCTCCGCCTGCTCGATGAGGGTGTCGCGGTAGGCCTCCCACGTGAGGTCCTCGGGGACGCCCCCCACCTTCTCGAGCGCCTGGTAGATGGGCACCGTGCCGATGGGCACGGGCGAGTTGCGCAGGATCCACTGGCGGGTCTCGTGGATGTTCTTCCCCGTGGACAGATCCATGACCGTGTCCGCGCCCCAGAGCGTCGCCCACTGCAGCTTCGCCACTTCCTCCTCGATCGAGGACGAGACTGCGGAGTTGCCGATGTTGGCGTTGATCTTCACCGCGAAGTTGCGGCCGATGATCATGGGTTCGGATTCGGGATGATTGATGTTCGCGGGGATGATGGCGCGCCCGCGGGCCACCTCGTCGCGCACGAACTCGGGGCTCATGCCCTCGCGGATCGCGATGAACTCCATTTCGCGCGTGATCTCGCCCCGGCGCGCGTACTGCAGTTGGGTGACTGGCCCGCCGGTGGAGCGCAGGGGCCGGTTGTGGAGCGCGGCGGGCATCTCGGCCCCGTTGGCGCTCTGCGGCGCGAGCGAGGCCTGCGGGAGCGACTGGCCCACGCCGCCGCGCTCGGCGATCCACTCCGCGCGCAGCCTGGGGATGCCCTGGCGCACGTCCGTGTCCTGCGGGCCGGAGGTGTCGTAGACCCTGAGCGGCGGCTCGCCGCCCGAGAGGGTGATCTCGCGCATCGGCACGCGCATGCCGCCGGGCCCGTCCACGAACACCTTGCGGGAGTTGGGGAAGGCGTCGCCGTAGTCGGCGGCGGCGGAGCTGGTGGGGAGGCTGCGGTCGACGCGGCGCATGCGGCGGGCCGAGGTGCGCCCGTTTCCGGCCTTTCCGTTTCCGCCTGGTGCGGTCGCAGGTTCGGATCCGCCAGGGCCGTTGCCGGCGTGCCCGTTTTCGCCTCGCGTGGTTGCAGGTTCGCGTTGGCCGTTGCCGTCTCCGGCGCGTCCGTTTCCGCCTTGAGATCCGCTCGCGTTGCGTGCCATCGGCCACCTTCCTGTGCTCGTGGGGACCTGCGGAACTCCGGGTCGGGAGTATCGGGACCCCGGATGTAGGGGTAAGATAGCGAGGATACCCCCCAAAGGGCACAGGCAATCCTTCCCCGGACGCGGGCGCGGCGGTCGACTCCACCAGGCGCGCCGGCTCTCCGGACCATCGCACGAGAGGATGACGACACGATGCAATCGATGACCAGACGACCGCTCGCACGACGCTCCGCAGCACTGGTTTTCGTCGCGCTTGCGGCGATCGCTGCCCTGCCGGGAATTGCCCTCTCCGGGACAGCCGTCGCCCAGGCACCGGCGGCCCAGGCCCCCATCAACACGTACAACGCCATCCACCACCCGGTGGTGGGGCGCAACGGGATGGTGGCCAGCCAGAACTTCCTGGCCACCGAGATCGGGGTGGACATCCTGCGCCGCGGCGGCAACGCCATCGACGCGGGGGTGGCGGTGGGCCTGGCGCTCGCGGTAACTCTGCCGCGCGCCGGAAACGTGGGGGGCGGCGGGTTCATCCTGCTGCACCTGGCCGAGGAGGACCGGACGGTTGTGGTCGACTTCCGCGAAACCGCGCCCGCCGCCGCGCACGCCGACATGTTCTTCGGGGCGGACGGCGAGGTCGACAACGACGAGTACCGCTTCAGCCACAAGTCGTCGGCGATTCCCGCGTCGGTGGCCGGCTTCGATCACCTGCTGCGCAACTACGGCACCATGAGCTGGCGTGAAGTGGCCCAGCCCGCCATCGACCTGGCGCGCGACGGCATGGTGGTGTGGGAGGACCTGGCCGTGAACCTCGCCCGCAGCAAGCCGCGGCTCAGCGCGAATCCGGCGTCGCGGGCGAAGTTCTACAAGCCCGACGGCTCCAACTACGAGGTGGGCGACCTGTACAGGCAGCCGGATCTGGCCTGGACGCTGGAGCAGATCGCCGAGGGCGGCGCCGACGCCTTCTACCGGGGCGAGATCGCGCGCCGCATCGCGACCGACATGGCCCGGCACAACGGCCTGATCACCATGGAGGACCTGGCCGACTACCGCGTCGTCGAGCGCGAGCCGGTGCGCGGCACCTTCCGCGGCTTCGACATCGCGGCCATGTCCGCGCCCAGCTCCGGCGGGATGCACATCGTCCAGATGCTGAACATCTTCGAGAACTTCCCGCTGAAGGAAATGGGCTACGGCAGCGCCGACGCCATGCACGTCATGGCCGAGTCGATGAAGCTGGCGTACGCCGACCGCAGCAAGTACCTGGGCGACCCGGACCACCTCGACCTCCCGGTCGCCGCCCTCACCAGCAAGGACTACGCGGCCGAGCTGGCGCGGGGCATCTCCCTCAGCAGCGCCCGCCCGTCATCGGACATCGGGCCCGGCAACCTCGCCCCCTACGAGAGCCCGGAGACCACCCACTACTCGATCCTCGACAGCGAGGGCAACGCGCTGGTCAACACCTACACGCTGATGTTCTCCTACGGCTCGGGAGTCGTGATCGAGGGCACCGGGATCCTGATGAACAACAACCTCGGCAACTTCACCCTGCGGCCGGACATCCCCGACGCGTTCGGGCTGATGGGGAGCGCCGACAACCAGATCGCCGCGGGGCGCCGGCCGGTGAGCTCCATGACCCCGATCATCGTGCTGCGCGACGGCCGGCCCTTCCTGCTCACCGGCAGCCCGGGCGGGAGCCGCATCATCACCACCAACCTGCAACTGCTGGTGAACGTGCTCGAGCACGGCATGAACATCGCCGACGCCACCGCGCGCGCCCGCATGCACCACCAGTGGTACCCGGACCGGCTGGAGGTGGAAAGCGGCTTCAGTCCCGACGTGATCCGCGCCCTGCGCGCCCGCGGCCACGACGTCCAGTTCAGCGCCGGCATGGGCAGCCTGCAGACGGTCATGTTCTCCGACGGGCTCTTCTACGGCTATGCCGATCCGCGCCGGCCGGGGGCGATGGCGCTGGGGTATTGACTTGGTCGCCAAGCGCTGAGGGCGACGTACACGCTCGCCACCGGTAGGGTGCCCGGATTCACATGCGAGCGTCCATCGCCGTCATCCGGCCGAGACTCGGAGGCTTCGGCTCGTCGAGGTCCGAGATCAGCCTTGCGAACTCACATTGGCTGGCCCCGATCTGCGATTGACCTGGTTCGGCGCTGCTGGCGGCGGGGGGACGGTGCTACGAGCATCCCTGACGCCGAGCAACCGACACGTCCCGGATCACACGGCGGAGTCCCAAGCTGCCATTGACCTGGTTCGGCGCCCTGACGCCGGGGGGACCGGCGCGCGCCCGCCCCGGATTCGGATGATGGAGTCCCATTCTGCCATTCGACTGGTTTGGCGTCCTGACGCCGGGAGGACCCGCCCTCGGTGGGCTCGAATTCACATTCGCGAGCCTCGTTTCGCCATTGACCTTTGGTTTCGGAGTTCGTGACGCCGGGGATCAGCGCGTCCCGCATTCACATCGGTGCGTCCCAATCCGCCATTGACCTGATTCCGTGCTCCTGGCGCCGGGGAACCAGCACTCGGCCGTCCCGAATTCACATGGCGGAGTCCCAAACTGCCATTGACAACTTTGGAGCGCGCGACTTGGGCGAGTCCGACGTCGCGGATTCTCCTGCCCGCCAAGGGCTCTCACAGGCTCGCTGACAGCCTTCGCAGCCCCATTCCTCCTCCGAAGGTCTCCCGCCGCCACTTCGGCGACTACAGGGCATCCTGAAAGGCCGATTTCGGTGGCGTTATATTTGTACGTAAGTCATTGTACAATCGCACGTTGGGAGGAATGATGATCGCATACCCGGACGTTCTCTACGACATTCGCGGGAATCCTCCGCGGCCAGCGATGGTGCGGGAATCGATGGGTGCCGGATCTGTGGCCGAAGCGCAATCCGATGCGATCCCGGTGCCCGCCCCCGGGAGCACTGGCGCCGTGGCTCGCGACGTCGGCTCCGCGCCCCCCGGTTCCGATGCTCAGACCGCGTCCCCTGATGCCATCCCGGTGCCCCCGCGGCCCGAACCCGTTGCTGCTCCTTCCCCTTCCGACGCCGGCAAGCCCGACGACGACCTCGCCAGGCTGGGCGACCGCATCGCCGAGCTGGCCGCCGGCATCAACGCCGCGGAAGCGCAGATGATGACCCTCATCGCCGACTTCGATCGCCGGGGCGGCTGGAAGGACGGCTTCGGGTCCTGCGCCGAGTGGCTGGCCTGGAAGATCGGCATCAAGATCGGACCGGCGCGCGAGCGGGTGCGCGCCGCCCGGGCACTGGAGAACCTGCCGCAGACCGCCGGCGCGCTGCGGGAAGGCAGCATCTCGTACGCGAAGGTGCGGGCGCTGACGCGCGTGGCCACGCCCGAGAGCGAGGCGAAGCTGCTCGAGTTCGCGCGAGCGGGCTCGGCGGCGAACCTGGAGCAGATGGTGCGCATGTGGAAGAAGCTGTCGCGCGACGAGGAGCTGACGGCCGAGCAGGCCCGGCACCGCAGCCGGGCGTTCTCGGTCTTCGTGGACGGCGACGGGATGTACGTGGTGAAGGGGCGTCTCGAGCCCGAGGTCGGAGCGGTGCTGATGCGGGCCGTCGAGGCGGCGTCGGATGCGCTGTTCCGGGATGAGGGCGGGGCGAACGATGGGCGGTCGGGGGCGAAGGCGCGTGACCCGCGAGTCGAGAAGGCGGACCCGCGCCCTGAACCGAAGCAGCGGCGGGCGGACGCCGTGGGGCTGCTCGCGGAGCGCGCGCTGGCGATGGGGTTCGGGGGCGGTGAACCGCGCGACTCCCGCGGGGACTCGGATGCGCTCGCGACCGAAAGCCGGGGTGAATCGGGTGGCGACCCCGGTGAACCCGGGCTGCAGACTCGGCCCCGCGCCGAGTCCGGCACCCGCGCGGAGCGCTACCAGGTCATGGTCCACTGCGATGCTGCGACGCTGGCGGCGGAGGGCGAGCCCGGAAGGTCGGATCTGGACGGGATCCGCGTCTCCGCGGAAACGTCGCGGCGCATGGCGTGCGATGCCGCGGTAGTGGCGATAGTCCACGCGAAGGACGGGTCGATGCTGAGCGTGGGCCGCCGGACGCGGACGATTCCACCGCACATCCGGCGGGCGCTGGAGGAGCGCGACCGGGGATGTCGTTTCCCCGGGTGTGGCTGCCGGTTCACCGAGGCGCATCACGTGAAGCACTGGGCCGACGGGGGCGAAACGAGCCTCGGCAACACAGTGTTGCTATGCCGGCGGCATCATCGCGCGGTTCACGAGGGGCGGGTGAAGGTATCGGTGGCAACCGACGGGACGGTGGTGTTCTTCACGCGCGGCGGGAAGATGCTGGCCGACGCGCCGAGACAAGTCTGGAGGGATTTGGCCCCGGTCCCATCGGTGCATCCTGCCGCCCCGCCGAAAGGCGATAGCATTGCGCTCTCGAACGGTGCGGCGCTCTATCGCGATTCGGAGATCCCGTGGGAGATCGAAGCCGCCGCGCGCGAAGCTGTGGAGGAATCTCTGTAGTGACGACGCGGTGATTGGTAGTGACGACGCGGTGATTGGTCGCGACGACGCGGTGACTGCGTGGACGCGCCCGCCGAGTCAGGGGCTATACACGTAGACGACCGGCAGCTGGGCGACATCGGTGACGCTGTTGTCCGTGTGGTGGTAGATGTTCATCCGTCCCGTGCCGCAGTCGCCGAAGGCGTCACAGGATACCATCCCGACGATGCCGCTCATCGCGGTAGCTCCCACCTGCTCGCGCAGCGCCGCGCGGTCGATGTGCAGCCGGTCGCCATCCTCCACGGCAACGGACTCGATGGCCGAGAGGAGGATGGTGGTCGCGTCGTAGGTGTGCGCCCAATAGGGTGATCCGGGAAAACCGCCGTGCCTGGCGTCGAAGGCGGCGAGTACTTGCTGTCCGCTCCTTCCGGTCCGCTCGTTCACGTTCGAGCCGAAGTCCGATTCCGGTCCGGCGAAGTAGATTCCCTCGGACTGAGGCGTTTCCAGGAACGCGGAGACCAGCAGCGCGGCCGCGGAAATCAGGGTGGCTCCTTCAAGCCCGTCGAAGGCGCGCGCCTGCGCGGCGAAGGCCGATCCCTCCGTCACGAACAGCGGGAAGAAGATGGCGTCCGGGCCTGCGGCTGCGAACTCCGTCAGAACGTCCGTCATGTCGGTTTCGCCCTTCTGGACCTCGGCCTGGGCCGGCACTTCGCCCCCGAGCGCCGCAAACGCGTCGGCAAACGCCGCCACGAGGGCGGACGTGTACGGGTCGCCGTCGTGAAGCGTGGCCACGCTCCGGAGCTCCAGCTGGTTGTACACGAAGTCGGACAGGGCGCGCGCCTGGTGCAGGTCGTTGGACGACACGCGGAAGTATCCGGCGTGATAGTCGGCGTCCGCGTTGCCGGCCAGGTCCGAGGTGAGGCGCGGCGAGGTGTTGCTGGGCGAGATCATGACCAGGCCCGCGTGGCTGGCGATGGGCGACGCTGCCACGGCTGCGGCGGAGCAGTTCGTCCCGATGATTCCCACCACCTGCGGGTCGCCGGCGATTCCGGACGCACCCGCGCGGCCGCCTTCCGGCGAACAGCTCGTGTCAACCGGGTCGCCGAGGTCGACGTCGCGTCCGTGGACGGAACCGAAGTCCCCGATGGCGATCTCGGCCGCCTGCCGGGACACGGCGCCCAGCGTCGGCGCGACGGTGACCGAGAGCAGCATGCGCATCCGGACCGCCTCGCCTGCCTCCAGCGTGACCGCGCCCAGCGGCCCCGGCTCGAATACAAAGGGCGGCTCAACGGGCGGTTCGATCGGCGGCTCAACGGGCGGTTCGACCGGCGGCTCCGTCGCATCGCGGCATCCCGAGAGGGCGAGAACCGTGGCGAGCACCGAACCGAACAACATGGTGTGTCTGCGCATTGGAACGACTCCTCCCCGGTCATCTGGCGTGACGTGACGGTTGTCCACCGGAGCGGACGACCCGCGCTGGTACCCGCGCTACTCGGGGCCAGGTTCCCCCATGGCGCGCCTGACGACCGATGAGCCCCAGCGCCGGGCCCAACGTAGCGCCACGCTTGCGGTGACGGCCATCGCGGCGGCCAGCACGTTGAACAGGATGTCGACGGGATCGAAAACGCGGTTGGGAATGAGCCTCTGGATCCCCTCGTCGATCAGGCCTACCAGGGAAGCCGCCACGATCGCGAGCAGCGCGGGCGCGGGAACCCGGCGCCCCCGGCTGGCGCGTTCCGCGAGCGCTTCATGGATGAAGACCGCGACCACGCCGTACTCCACCAGGTGGGAGCGCTCCGTCGGGACCGACATGCGCACGATGATCAGCAGGTAGGCGGCTGCGACCCCCAGGGCGACCGCGATCTCGGCGCCTCCGGGCCGGACCCTGAGCCCCTGCGTGACGACGGTCAACAGGACGAGAAGGCAACCGGCCAGAAAGAGCCAGACGGAGAAGAAGTCGTTGCCCAGGTAGTCGACGAGCGTACGTGCCAGCCCAAGGGTGGAGTAGATCGCCGCAACGACAACCGCCGTCCACATCCACAGGCGGCGTTCGCGGTTGGAAGAGAAGAGGGAAGGCACACGAAGCCCTACATCACCGGCACCATCCCCGCCTGCGACACCAGGATCAGCAGGGCGCGCTGGATGCCCCGCGGGCCTTCATGGTTCATGAAGAACTCGGCGAGGGAATGCGCACCTCCGCCCGCGCCGCCGCCGCCGATGGTTACGGAGGGGATGCCGAGCGAAATCGGTGTGTTGGAGTCAGTTGAGGAGCGCCGCAGCGAAGTGATGCCGCCCATGAGTTCCGTGGCCGCCAGCGCGCGCTGAATGAATGGGTGATCCTCGGGGGTCTCGCCGCTGGGCCGGTTGCCGATCATCGTGATCTCCAGGGTCAGCTCCTCGCCCCGGGCACGCACGGCGTTGGCCTCCTCGAGCCCGCGTCGCATCGCCGCCTGGAACACCGCGTCGATCTCGAGCAGCGCCTCGGGACTCTCCGAGCGCATGTCGATCTCCATCCAGGCCTCGAAGGGAATCGAGTTCACCGAGGTGCCGCCCCCTACCGTGCCGACGTTGTAGCTGGTGCGCCGGGCCGCGTTGTCGGTGTAGCGCTTGGCTTCGGCGTCGAAAGCCGCCACCGCGCGCCCCAGGGCGTGGATGGGGTTGCCGAGCCCGAACGCTCCCCAGGAGTGCCCGCCCGGCCCCTTGAAGGCGACCCGGTAGCGGTGCGAACCCAGCCCGGCGTTGGTCACCCCGCTGTGCCCCAGCCCGTCGATCGAGATGAACGCGCTGAAGTCCGGCGAGCCCTCGCGGAAGAGGTGCTTGACTCCCCGCAGGTCGCCGGTGCCTTCCTCGCCCACCGTGCCCACGAACCAGATGTCCTGATCGGTCTGGATCTCGGCGGCGTTCATGCCGCGCAGCACCGCGAGCACGGCCACCAGGCCGCGGGTGTCGTCGGCAATGCCGGGCGCGAACAGCGTGTCGCCGTTCTCCCGGATGGTCACGTCGGTTCCCTCGGGGAACACCGTGTCCAGGTGCCCTGAGAAGATCATCGTTCCGGCGCCGTTGCCGCGGCGCAGTCCGATGACGTTGCCTTCATCGTCGACCCAGGTCGAATCGACCCCCGATTCCTGAAGCAGCTCCAGGAACCGTTGTCCGCGCACCTCTTCCATGAAGGGCGGCGCGGGGATCTGAGTGAGTTCGCGCAGGGTCGCGATGGTCCAGGGGTCGTTCTCCTCGATGTGGCGGAACGCCTCCCGGACGGAGGGATGTTCCATGAGGGCGCGCACCTCGGCTTCGGCGTCGAACCCCGGCGCCTGGGCAGACGCGGGGGACGGCACACCGGCGAGGAGAGCGACGGCCACGAGGAGGGCGCCCACGGAGAAGAGGGCGACCGCGACGGGGACGGCGCCGGAACACGAGGCGAGCGGCGACGCCGGGGTCAGCGGGAAGATCGCGGGATGGACAGCGGGACGGCTCATGGATCTCTCAGAAGCATCAAGTTGAACGGATTCTCATGTGCAGTCGGTCAGAAACCGTACCGATTCGGCCGGTTACGGCGTCTTCGACAATCGATTCCGGGCCGGGATGGGAGCTTCAGGCGGTCAAAATACTTGAAATCGCGTAATCTGTTGTAAAATGCGTAAACGCCTCACCAGCGGGGAAACAGCCAGGAAAGCGCGTCTCCGATCTCGGGGTGCCGGATCGCGCCCCCGAGGTGGCCGGTCCAGGCCAGAACGTAGCTGAGCAGCAGGGTGCCAACCACCACGATTCCGTGCAGCCAGCGGGGCACGGGCTCCTCCTGCATCTCTCGGAGCGTCGTCTGGAGCGCGGTGAGCGCGAGGAGTACAAGTCCGAAGAAGGCCGCCCTGCCCAGCACCGCGTGCAGCTCGACCAGGTCGCGCATCGGGGCCAGCTCGCTCTCCATCGCCTCGAACGCGGTCGGCCCGGAGAAGTACGCGGGCACGCCCACGACCGCGGAGGCCACCAGCAGCCAGCGGCCGATGCGGGCCGCGGGGGTATCGTGGCGCAGACGCGCGCAGACGAAGAGAACCAGGGCGAGCGGGCACAGGATGACCGGCAGGTGCACGGTGAGCAGGTGGAGGTGCGCGGCGCTCACGATGGCATCCGGGCGGGCCGGAGCGAGGTTCGCAGGGTTCCGTCGCGCACCTATTCCTGGTTGCGGCCGGTCCCGACGGCCTCGGCGGCAGGCACGCCCGCGTCCACCGCCGCGAAATCCAGTTCGCTCCCGCGCATGCTGTGCGGAATGAGGTACACCACGGTCATGACCAGCGCCGCAACGCCCACCGTCATCCGGCCCGGCCCGGCCTTCCGCTTGGGCTTCATCCCCAGCGCGAAGGCAGCCGCGACCCACACCACCCACATGATCAGCAGCTTGTTGTCGGTCAGGTCATAGCCCCAGGGGAAACCGGTCCAGTACTCGCCGAACGCGTACTTCTGGACGAAGGGGCCGAGCACCAGGCCGCCCACCGTCATCCCGATGAGGGTCACCCAGACGAGCGTCCGCATGTTGCCGGGACCGAAGAGTGCCCCCAAGCCGGTGCGCATGCCGATCAGCACGGTGAAGAACATCGCGATGACATGCGAGACCAGGAGCGGGGCCGGCACCGGATCCTTGTAGCGCAGGATGATGTTGGCGTCGTCGCCCTGCTCGGCGGGGATGCGCGCCCCACCGCCCGCGGTCTCCAGCTCCAGGTAGTACTCCATCTTGCCGGCGGCCGGCTGGATGGGCAGGTAGGCCGCCAGCTCCGGGCCCTCCTCCCCTTCCTCAACCGCCATCTCCACCGTGGTGAAGTCGTCGCTGGTGGGATAGCGCCGATAGGTCATGGTGCCGCTGGCGCCCGCACCCGGCCTGGGTAGCGCGACCCGCGCGCGCTCGATGGTCTCCTGGCTGCGCACCAGCTCGTAGCGGTACGCGTCGGCGCCGACGGCGACCTCGCCGCGCAGCGGATAGGTGGGACCGGTCCGGCGCTGGTAGATCGCCGCCCCGGCCATGATCAGAACCGCGCCCACCCATAGAAGGGCGCCGCGCCACCGTGAATGTCGGGTCTTGTCCATCACCACCTCACTCGGGCCACAGCCAGCCGAACGTGCCCGCGGTCAGTATTCCGTAGATCAGCCCGTCGAACATCGACTTGAGCGTCGTCGACCATTGCCGATGGTACCAGATCGAGTTGAGCGGCAAGGCTAGCGCGTAACAGCAGAAGGCCACCGTGCCCGCGAGACGGAAGATCGTCAGATAATCCGTCCCCGGCGCCAGCGTGCGTCCGGCGACGTAGGCCACGACAACCCCCACCACCACACAGTAGACGAACCACTGCGCCATGTTCCTGGCCATGCTCGTGAACGCGCTCGGATCCCCGACGGTGAAGAACGCTATGGGCCCCTTCGCCAGCTTCGCCTGGAAGGCCTCGGATCTCATGACCTCGGGGCTGGCCGCGTGGGGGAAGAAATAGTCGCCGGGCGCCAGATTGGCGGGCCGCAGGGCATCCATCACGGCGTCCTCATCCTCGATCCCGCGGAAGTCGTTCCTGTGGTAGCCCAACACCATGTGGATGATCGAACTGGAAACGAAGACGAGCACGGCGGCGATCAGAATCGGCAGCCAGAGCGCGAGAATCGGGACCATCTCACCTCCCGGGGAGGAACTGCGCGGGGACGGGCAGCAAAGCTAACCTTGCCCGGCGCGACGATCAAAAGTGCGATCCGCGCTCCGAAACGCGCTCAGTTGCTCTCCGCCTGAATCTCGGCCGCGACCTCCTGCACGTCGTCCAGCACGCGCAGGAGGTTTCCGCTCCAGAGCAGGCCGATCTCCTCCTCGCTGTAGCCGCGACGGACCAGCTCCAGGGTGACGTTGAACGTCTCCGAGGCGTCGTCCCACCCCGTCACGCCCCCGCCCCCGTCGAAGTCGGAACTGATTCCCACGTGCTCGAGGCCGATCAGCTCGACCATGTAGTCGATATGGTCCACGAAGTCGGCGACATCGACCGGCGGGGTGACCGGCGCCACCTCCATCGCGATGCGCTCCGCCGCTGCCTCCTGGACCATGCGCAGGCCCGTCTGGTACTCTTCGCGCTCCTCCGGGCTCATCGCCTGCAGCGCCATGAAGAAGGCGCGCCCGCGGCCGCCGCCGATGATCTCGAAGTCCATCTCCTCGGCCACTTCCGCGATGACCATCTGCGAGGCCTGCTGCCAGGCCTGGTGCTTCGGCCCGTCGACGTATCCGCGGAAGGCCACGGTCTGGACCACGCCCCCGTTCTCCCGGAGCGCCATCAGCTGCTCGTCGTCGAGGTTGCGGCTGTGGTCGTCGAGCGCCCGCGCCGAGGAATGCGAGGCCATCACCGGCGCCCGGCTCAGCTCGAACACTTCCATGTTGGCGGGCTTCGAGGGATGCGAGATGTCGATCATGATGCCGACCCGGTTGAGCTCGGCCACGGCCTGCCGCCCCAGTTCGCTGAGCCCGTCGTGCAGCCAGTCGTCAAGTGCCTCCCCGGTATTGGAGTCGGCGAGCTGGCTGTGGCCGTTGTGGGCGAGCGACAGGTAGCGCGCGCCCCGCTCCTGGAACTCCTGGATGCGCCCGATATCCTCCCCGACCGGGTATCCGTTCTCGACCCCGATCATGGCCACGCTGCGTCCCTCCCCCGCGATGCGGCGCACGTCGTCCGAGGTGAGGGCCAGTCCGATGCGCTCGGGGGCGATCTCTTCGGTCAGGCGATGGATGGCGTCGAACTTGGCGATGGCCTGGCCATAGGCTTCGGCGTACCCCTCCGCGGTCAGGTCGCCCTGCCCCACGTACACGATGAACCAGGCCACGTCCAGCCCGCCCGCCTCCATCTTGGGCAGGTTCACCTGGGTGGGCAGATCCATGGTGTAGTTCAGCTCGGCGGTGAAGTTGGCCGGGTTGATGTCGGCGTGGGTGTCGAGCGTAATGACCCGCTCGTGGATGCCGCGGGCGCGCTCCATCAGCTCCGCATCGGCTTCCGCTGAAGGGGCGTCGGCGTCGCCGCATGCGGTCAGGGCCAGAAGGAGAACGGCGGGGATTGCGTAGCGCGCTGACTGAATGACGCGCGTCGGTGTGTGCCCTGTGGTGTGCCCTTCATGCATCGGTGCCTCCCTTGGCCAGCCGGATCACGGATGCCAGCCAAGTTAGCACGCGAGGAAGCGACTCGCTCGCAGGCGCCGCTGGAACGCCGGGAGAGTTGGCCCGCGCACTGCTACGGATCCGGCTCGGAAATGCGCGCCACGATCACCCGGGCCGAACTCGGAATGTCGTAGTAGAATGCGGCCCCGTTGCCCGCGCCGCGCGCGCGAAAGTCGTGGATGCGGACCCCGCTCGCGGCCAGCCGGCCGTCGAAGGCGCGTGTTCCGGAAGTGGCCAGAGGCACGGCGACCGGCGCGAAGTCGTCGCCGGTATCTTCCCCGGTGGTGGTCACCGGCCAGGGGTAGAAGCCCGGCGGGTCGGGCTGACTGAAGACTTCCGTCGCGGTCGGGAAATCGTAGGTGGTGAAGTGGGGCACATCGGCGCCCGCCGAGCTCTCGCTTCCGGCGAAGGTCATGGCGATGGCGTGGTCGATCAGCAACTGCTCGATCGGCCTTCCGGTGACGGCTTCGATGCCCGCGATTCCGGCCGTGGTGAGCGAATCGTTCAGCACGCGCATGAACCGCTCATCCGCCGCCGAACTGCCCGTCCCCACCACCCAATCCCGCAGGAAGCGGTGGAAATGCCAGCCTGACCCGTACACGTCCCCGATCTCTCCGTCTCCGTAGTGGAAGGTTACCGCGCTCGAATCCGGGGAGATCGCAAAGACGGTGCGCGCCAACGCGGTAAAGGTGCCGTAGGCCTCGGCCCGGGCATTGCCACCGGTGGACCGGAACGCGTCACGCAGGTCATCTCCCGTAACCCGATCGGTCATGCGGGGGCCGCCGGCTCGCTGCCAGGCGAGGCGCGAGGACACTTCCTTGGCGATGTCGGCCGTCCCTTCCTCGATCCAGAAGGGATGGAACCGGCTGGCGCTTCTTCGGCGATATCCCTTGTACAGCGAACTCACGTGCTTCATCTCGTGCACGATCGTGCCCAGTGCCCAGAAGTCGTTGCCGCTGATGGCCTCGATGGACTCGGCATCGAAGTGGATCAACTCCATTTCGTTCGACGCCGGACAGGAGTTGCGCGAGAGCGTCATGTCGGCGGACCACACGTAGGCCAGGGTGGTGCCCGGAAGGTCGGGACGGATGAGCACGTTCACGATGCCGTCCCCGTTTACATCGCTCACACCGCCGAAATAGCGCTGGATCACCTCTTCCCCGTAGTCGGCATAGTAGTCGAGGATCTGCCGGACATTATCGGGCGAAGAGGTCGTCTGGTATTCGTAGAAGGCCAGATGCTCGTTTTCGGCGACCAGCCTGGCGGTGACCGTGGTGTCGACCGTGCAGCTGCCGGCGAAGGCGTCGCTGAGACGGATGGCCAGTTCATCGGGCGCACGGCCTCTACCCGCCCCGCCGCGGTTCGCCTGCGCCACCTGATGTGAGAGATCGGGCAGGATCTGGAGAGGTCCTTCCGCCGACAGGCGCTCCATCAGTTCGGCCTCGCTACGGCGCAGGCGCTCGTGGCTCCGGGCGTAGGCGCGTTCCCGTTCGACCAGTTCGTCCAGCCAGGGGCCCCCGATGGAGGTCACCTCCTGGCGCGGGGCGCCGCCCGCCCGTTCCGCACTCGCCACCACCGGCGCGGCAGCCGCCGTGAAGCTTCCGGCAACGCTGAGTCCGACATCGTAGACCCGCGGATTCTCCGGCGTCTCGGTTCCCACCATGGTCACGCGATAGTAGGCGCCCGCCCGCGGAGCCTGTACGAAGAAACCGCACTCGCCGCGCTCGTCAGCGCGGAAGACCTGGTAGTCTCCTTCGTCGAGGCCCAGCGCGCCCTCGCACACGCGCAGCGACAGCGCCGCGCTCGCCCGTCGCCCCTGGGCGTTGGTCACGGTGACGCGGAATTCCGTGAATCCCACGGAACGCGGCGTGCCGGCGATCAGCCCGTTGCTCGTGAAGGCGAGGCCCTCGGGGAGGCGCGCCGCACCTTCGAGGCTCCACACGAGACCCTCGGTCGTGCCGCCGCGCGCGACCAGCTGCTGGGAGTAGGGGATCGCGACGCGGCCGACGTCCAGCGACTCGGTAGCGATGAACAGGTCCGCGGCGCCGACGAAGTCGTGCTCGATATTCTGTCCCGTCGTCAGAGTGCGGGTAAAGCTGGTTGCGTCGAAGGCGAAGCCGGCGGTAGTCAGCAGGGATACCGTGTACTCGCCCGGCCGTAGCGCCACGAACTCAAAGCGGCCGCTGGCGTCCGTCGTGTCCGCCGCCTCCTGCAGGCCGGTCATCCCGAGCGCGATGCCCTCCACCGGTTCCGGCTGGCTCCCCTGGGTCACCGCGAGCACCCTGCCTCTGATGGAGGAGGTGCGCAGATACTCGCCGGGGAAGTCCGCACGCACCTGCTGCCCGGCGGAAGTGATGGTGACCGACGCGGTGGTCCGCGAGAAGGTCACGTCGTTGGGGATCCCGCTCGCGAGCGTCACGGTGTGCGATCCCGCCGGCACCGAGACGAACTGGAATCCACCGTCGGCGCCCGTCGCGGTGGACTGGGCGGCGGGGCCGATCAGCGACACCAGCACGCCCGGCAGCGGCGCGCCTTCGACCGTAACCTGGCCAATGACCGTGCCTGTCGGAGCAGGTGGCAGCGGGGCCGGATCGACCGTGCCGCCTTCGCCGCCGCAACTGGCGGCCAGGAGCCCGGCGAGCACCCCCGCCGGCAATCCTCGCAGTCTCATTTATGATCTCCGATATCGACGCGCTCGGCGTTCGGCGAAGAGGCCGCGCGTCTTCCGTCGCCCCGATTGTATTACGTCTCCCGTGTCCTCCCACAAGGTATACATTCGCACATCTTCGCGCCCCGGCGCTCGCGGGTCTTTACGGGGGAGATGTGGTGCCGGTCGCGGTCACCCTGGCTGAGTGGCGGGCTCCGTCACCAGGAGGGTGGCCGCATCCGCGTCCAGGCGCGCGTTAGCGAGCAGCGGGACGGTGCAGTTGTGTTCGACGTGGCCGAAGGGAAGGTCGGCGACCGCGGGCACCCCGAGTCGGACGGCGAACTCGCTGAGCACGGCGAGGATGTCGCTCAGCCCTTCGCCCACTCCTGTGAACCGTCCGAAGGCAAGTCCCGCGACACCGTCAAACACCCCGGCCCGGAGGAGCTGATGCAACATCCGGTCCACCCTGTAGGCAGGCTCGCCCACGTCTTCCAGGAACAGGATGCGGCCGCGCGTGGAGATGGCATCCCGCGACCCGCAAAGAGACGCCAGGATCGCGAGATTCCCGCCGATGAGCCTTCCCGCCGCGCTCCCTCCCCGCAGCGCATGGGGAGCAGGATCTCCGGGCCGGGACGACAGCAGTCCCGGAGCTTCGCCGGAGAAGAGCGCCGCGCGGAACGACGCCTCGGTTTCCGGGGGGAAGTCGGCGCCGGGGTGCGGTCCGTGGAAGGAGACCACCCCCGCCTGTGCATGGAGGGCGTGGAGGTTGGTGTTGTCGCTGAAGCCGATGAAGGGGATGGGATCGCGGTGCTGGCGCGCGAGATCCAGGCCGTCGAGGATGCGCAGCGTCCCGTACCCGCCCCGGAGCGCCCATACCGCGTCGGTCGCCGGGTCGTCGAAGGCGGCCTGCAGGTCCGTGAGCCGCTCCTCGTCGCTTCCGGCCAGATAGCCCCGCCTCCGGGTCGCCGCCGGGTACGTGACCGGTTCCAGTTCGAGCCTCCGGCAACGATCGACGGCCTTGTCGAGCACACCGGGACCGAGCGGCCCCGCCGGGGCTACCAGCGCCACGCGCGCCCCGGGACGAAGCGCTCGCGGCCGGAGCGGCGGCTGGGTCGAAACCCGGGGTGTCATTCGACCGCCGCGCTCCCGTGCGACTTCGCACCACGCGCAGCACGCTCCGGGCCCAGCCCGGCCAACAGCCGCTCGTGGATGCCTCCGAATCCCCCGTTGGACATGATCAGCACCACGTCGCCGGGGCGCGCCCCGCGGACGATGCGCTTCACGATGCCGTCGACTGCCGGTTCGTAGTCGGCTTCGACGCCCTGGGCGCGCAGCGACGCGATCAGCTGCGCAGGGTCCAGCCGGGTCGCGTCATCGTAGCGCTCGGGTCGGAACAGCGCGGCCACAACGGCGTGGTCGGCCTCGGCGAGCGCCTCCGCGTAGGCCTCCTGGAATTCCCGCCGCTGAGCGGTGTAGCTGCGGGGCTCGAAGACGGCGATCAGCCGCCGGCCGCGGAACCGCTGCCGCGCCGCTTTCAGGGTGGCGGCGACTGCGGTGGGGTGATGCGCGAAGTCGTCGACCACTGTGACGCCCCCCGCCTCCCCGCGAACTTCCATGCGGCGGCGGACGCCACGGAAGGTGCCGAGACCCTCGCGGATCGTGTCCCAGGGCGCGCCCGCCGCGGCCGCGGCCGCCATCGCCGCCAGGGCGTTCAGGACGTTGAAGTCGCCCGCGAGCCGCATCTCCACCTCCCCGAGCACCATCCCGTCCCGCCGCACCGCGAAGCGGGTGCCCGCCTCCCCGCCGCGTATTCGCTCGGCCCGCCATCGAGGATGCGAGGGGGCGCCTTCCGCAGTCGCCGTCCCGGTGTCGGGCGCACCGATGCCGAAGGACTGGACGGGCGCGCGCGACACACCGCACATCGCGCGCAGCGCCGCCGAGTCCCAGCCCGCCACGAGCGTGCCCGCCCGAGGCACCAGGTTGATGAAGCGCTCGAAGGCGAAGCGGTAGGCGACGTCGTCGCGGAAGATGTCCGCGTGGTCGAACTCGACGTTGCTCACGACCGCCGTCCACGGCAGGTAGTGCCACATCTTGGGGCCCTTGTCGAAATACGCGGTGTCGTACTCGTCCGCCTCGATGACGAAGAACTCGGAGTCCGTGAGCCGGAACGAGATGCCGAAGTTCTCCGGGATGCCTCCGATGAGAAACGAAGGATCGAGCCCAGCCGCCTCCAGCAGCCATGCGACCAGGCTTGCGGTGGTGGTCTTCCCGTGCGTTCCCGCCACCGCGACCACATGGCGGCCGGTCAGAAACCGCTCCTTGATCACGGTGGCCGCCGAGGTGTAGCGGAGCCGCCGATCCAGCACCTCCTCGAGTTCGGGGTTGCCCCGGCCGATCGCGTTGCCCACCACGACCACGTCCGGATCGCCGGCCAGGTTGGCGGGATCGTACCGGTCCGCGTACTCGATGCCCAGATCGTCGAGCATCAGCGACATGGGGGGGTAGACGCCCTGGTCGGATCCGGTCACCCGCTCGCCCGTCGTGCGCAGGAGCCCGGCGAGCGAGGCCATCGCGGTGCCCGCGATCCCGATCAGGTGATAGTGCATGACTTCCCGGGCAACCCGGATGTGTCACCTTCGCGCATCACCCTGTTTGCCGCTGCGGCGATATCCGTGGCGTGGTGTCCATCTCGCGCATCCATCCGGCGACAAGCGTGCCCACTGCGATGACCGCCAGCACGCCACCCAGCCGCGCCCCCGGATGCGGTCCGGTTGCGACCTGCACGAGGAGGTCGGCGCATGTCAGGGTCCCGACGATGCCGGGTATCAGCGCCGGCGCCGCTGCGCCGAGTCGCGCAAGCGCGAAGCAGACTGCACCACCCAGAAGGGCCGTCGGCACCCACGTGAGAACCGACTCCTCGAGCGGCCCGGGAACGAAGAAGACTCCGGCCGCCAGCATGCAGGCCCACAGCGCGATGCGCCAGCGGAGGCCGGCACCCGACCTCCGCGCCAGGCCGCTCATCAGGAGCAGCCCGGTCGTTCCAAAGAGGAACCCTGCAGTCGCCCCGAGCGGCCCGGCCAGGGTTGGGACGAAGGAGTTGGCCCCCGTCACGTCGGGCCACGCGGGCAGCCCCCCGGCGATCCACTCTGCGAGCGTCACGACACCCAGCAGGACAGCACCCAGCGCCAGCGCCAGCAAACGCGATGCCGGCCCCTCGGCCTGCCCATCCCGCCCCTCTCCGAGCCATCTGTGCGCGAGCACGGCGCCCAGACCGATCGCCCCCGCTCCGAAGAGGAGCCCGAGAAAGCCCGCGAAGGCGGCAATCCCCGCCTGAAGGCCCCACGGCTGCGCCGGCGAGAAGATCGCTTCGGTGGCCGGCCAGGAGTTGGCCTGTCCGAGACCCAGCGCCACCGCGGCGAGCAGGGCAGCACGGACGAACAGCCGCGTGTCCAGTCCGCGTCTGGCCCAGGTGACCACCGACAGGACGCATGCCCCGGCGAAACCGAGCACGAGCACCAGTGCGGCGGACAGGTTCACCAGGTTGCGGAGCGCCTCGCCGTCCCTGCGGGCGAGTTCCCACTCCTCGGGCACGTTCACGAAGCGAGTCACGTCCGCGATCTCGTCGCCGGCGAGCAACACCGTCAACCGGGCTTCCCCGGAGAACTCCGAGAGGACCGCCCGGTCCTCGAAGGTGAATCGCCAGTCGGTGCGCTCCGGCCGGGCCGTCTGGACGGCGCCGACTTCGTCCATGGACTCCGGGGCCATCCCGTACCTTGCCTGGATGGCGGCGAGCGCGGCTACCCGCGCGTCCTCCTCCTCCAGCCGCGCGCCCGGGCGGGCCTCGGGGAGAATGTGGCGAAGCCGCAGAGGTTCGCCCGCCGCGTCGAGGTGGACGTGCAGTTCCTCGACGCGCTGCTCGGGGTCGGCGCTGAAGTCCACGAACCGGACGATCCAGCGGAGTCCGGACAGATAGGTCCCGAGGAGGCCTTCGTACACCTCCGCGCCGGCTTCGTCAAAGACGTACCGGTCGGCGTCTCCCCGACCGGACACCACCTGGGCCAGTGCTGTCCACGACTCCACGGCGTGCCCGCGCCGCTCCAGCGTGTCCAGGGCGACGGCAATCGCCTCGCTCCTGGTCGCGGTCAGCCGTGGGGCGCCGCCGGCGTCGCTGAACGCACCGGCACCCCAGGCGGAGACACCGATCACACCCAGCGCGTACACCAGCTTGCGCCGCGAGAGGAAACCCCGGGCGGCCGAGGACAGCTCTGGAGTGGGCGACTCGGCACCGGCCTCCGCGCCCGACTCCGCCTCCGCGTCCGGTTCCTCCACGGCGGGCGGTTTCCAGGCACGGTTGTACGCCCATTCCGGCGCCTTCGCGCGCGCACCGACCTTCAGCCGCGCGCCGACCACAATCAGGAGCGGAGCCAGCCCGGCCGCCACCACCACCACCCTGTCCAGGAGGATGCCGGGCGCGGATGACGCGAAGAGGGGAATCGACAGCAGCGAGAGGTTGTAGGTGAAGTGTGAGAGGATGGTCGGCACGAGACCGAAATACAGGTAGATCACACCCCAGAGCAGGGCGGGAACCGTGAGCTCCACCACCCGGGCGTACGCCGGCTGCTGAGGGTAGTTGGCGTGACCGGCGGCAAAGACGACGGCCTGCAGCACGACCGCCCCCCAGATCCAGAGGCTCTTCCGTCCGTAGCGTGCCGCCAGCAGGGCCGCGCACGCGATGGGGATGGCGCGGAACGCGCTCTCCTCCCAGAAGGCGGCGAAGAGCGAGGTCGAGACCGCCACAAGCCAGGGCTGCGCGGTCGCAAGCAGGTCCGGCTGGACGACGGCCTCGGCGGGAGACCACCAGCCTTCGAGCCGGGACGTGGCCAGGTAGAAGAGCACCACGTAGCCGAGTTGCGTTCCCAGGAGCAGGTACGCACCGGCGGTTCGGCCGAGCGCAGGCATGGACGCCGCAACCTGGGGCGACCAGAAGCGCCACTGCTGGAGGTGACCGGGGAACGCTCGCCGGCCGAGCGATTCCCCGGCGAGGTAGATGAACGCCAGAAGCGGGGCACCGAGCGCGGCGGTCGCCCCTGCCAGCACCAGTTGCTGGGCCAGGAACGTCCGGACCGAGACGGCGGGGTCGTAGCCCATCCAGCTCAGCGGGAGCGTGTTCACGATCCCGAGGCCGAGCAGCACGGCGGTGACGGCGCCCCAGACGAGGGCCGGACGCCAGACGATCAGACGCTTCCTCATGAGGAAGGCCGTGCCGCCTACGCCACCCACAAGCAGGAAGAGGACGACGAAAACCGACTGCGATGCGAACGCGATCGCATCGTTCCTCGACCGCATGTCCCGGTAGCGTTGGGAGAAGGCCTCCGGCACGAAGACGAAGTGCGCAAGCTCGGAGGCACGCTCCCCTGCTACGCGGAGCCGCAGCCGAAAGCGGCCCTCCTCCACCGTCGCGTCCATCCGCTCGAACACGAACGTGTGATCCACGCGTCCGCCGGGCTGCGTTTCCTGGGACGATTCGAGGAGCTCGAACAAGGAAAGATCCACCCCCCACTCCGCCGCCGTCCCGTCGGCGACGGCTCGAGCTTCGGGCTCGGCGAGATTGCCGTTACCGGGATCATCCTCGGAGAGGCGCAGGCGGAACCCGTACGGCTTGCCCGCCGGCGTAAACCGAACCTGACTTTCCTCGACCGCCCCTTCCTGGAAGCGTCGCACCGTCCACACGTACGGCTGATGGATCCCGCGCTCGGCGAACTCGACAAACGCGTCCCTTCCTCCCGCTTCCAGTTCGACGTAGGACTGTACTTCGGGGTCCGTCTGGCCGAACGTGGCGGCCGTCCGAGCGTCTGGCGGGTCCCATCCGTACTGCCGCGCCAGAGTGTCCGCGCGGGCGACGGCGGCCTCGCGGTCCATGGCGAGATCCAGCGTGACGATGGGGAAGGCGGCCGGAAAGAACCGGATCGCGACCATAACGCCGGCGGCGCCAAGGAGGCCGAAGAGGATCCATGGGCCCGGCCGACGCATCATCTCACCCTCCCGGCAAGTGTGGCGACGCCTAACCGAACAGCAGCCGCACGACCCACACCGCGAACAGCATGGCGGCGATGTCGGCCGTCAGCCCGGCGGGAATGGCGTGCCGGGTGCGCTTGATGTTGACCGCGCCGAAGTACACGGCCACGACGTAGAAGGTCGTCTCGGTGGAGCCGAACATCACCGCGGCCATCTTGACGAACAGGGAGTCCTCGCCGTACCGGGCGACCATGTCCGCGACCAGCCCGGCCGAGCCCGAGCCGGTAAGCGGGCGGATGATCGCCATGGGCAGGACCTCGGCCGGGAAGCCGATCGGCTCCAGCACCGGGTTCAGCAGCGCGATGAGCGCGTCCATCGCCCCGCTGGCGCGGAACATGCCGATGGCGAACAGGATGGCCACGAGGTAGGGGATGATGCGCACCGCCACCCCGAATCCTTCCTTCGCCCCCTCCACGAAGGTCTCGTAGACCGGCACCCGCTTGTACAGCCCGTACAGGGGGAAGCCGACCAGGATGACGGGGATGACGAAGGCGGAGAAGAGCCCGATCAGCTCGCGCGCGAGTTCCATCTCAGCCCTCCCCGCGCCGGGAATCCCGGCCGGCCTCCCGCGGCTGTTCCCCGAACGGGCGCGTCCGGTTGGGATCCGACGCGCGCGAGCCCGGCAGCTTCCCATAGAGGCGGGCGGCGATGATCGCCACGAGCAGCGACAGCCCGGTGGTGATGATGATGGCGAAGATGAGCCGGTTGATCTGGAGGCCGAGGAGCGCGAGCAGCAACACCGGGGGCACCAGCTGGACACTCGCCGTGTTGACCGCGAGGAGCATCACCATGGGGTTGGTGGCGGTGTCCTCGCTCGGGTTGAGCTTCTGCAGCTCCTCCATGGCCTTGATGCCGAAGGGCGTGGCCGCGTTGCCCAGCCCGAACACATTGGCGGTGAGGTTGAGCGCGATCATGCCGAGGGCGGGATGGTCGTCCGGCACGTCGGGGAAGAGCGGCCGCAGCACCGGGCGCACCACACGCACGATGGCGTAGATGATGCCCGCCTCCTCGGCGATCTTCATGACCCCGAGGAAGAGCGCGAGCACCCCGATCAGCCCGATCGCGATCCCCGCGGCGGTCTCCGCGAAGTCGAGCGCAGCGGCGCCGATGGCGGTCATCTTCACGAAGCGGACCGGCTCGAACTGCACGGTCGCCTGAGCGGCCGTGGGGTCGTCGCCCAGGCCCAGCACGGGCGTCAGGAAACCTTCGACGGTCCCCTGAAGCTCGTCGTCGTTCGAGCGCGACACGCCCCGGATCGTCTCCAGCGGCTCGGGCAGCGCGGCTCCCGCATCGAAGCGCAGCACCATTCCCTCGCCGGTGCGCAGCAGGACGCCGTCGTAGCTTTCCGCGGGGCTCTCGTCCGTGCGGTAGAAGTCCTGGTAGACCCCGGCGTTGATGCGAATCCGCACCTGCGTGCGCCCATCGATGGCGGCGGTGCCCTGGGGAAACTCCAGCACCACAGGGAGCGGCTGGCCGTTGCGGTAGGTGTCCCGGCTGAGATCGCCGATGTCGGAAACCCCCGCGAAGACGAAGGCCGAGATCAGCAGAGCCGCCCAGATGTAGTTGAGCAAGCGGTCGTTTCCCCGGAGCTGGTGGCTTGATGGAGGCTCGGAGGGCCGGCTGACACCTTACCGGCGCGCGGGGTTATGATAGCAGTCATGCCCCGGCCCGGCACGGTTCCGGGGCCGTCCCTCGCCGACAAGGCCGACCCACGCCATGCACCCCCGGCCCCCGTTGCTCGCCGCCGCCGCGGTGTCGCTGCTGCTCTCCTGTTCCGACGCCCCCACGGGCCCCGAACCCACGACGTCCGTCGACCTCGGTCCCAACTGCTCGATCAATACCGACCTGGTCTATGACGGTGGCGTGGGGGTGGACGGCATCCCCGCCCTCACCAACCCGCCCATGACGGGGATCTTCGACCAGCAGACGGGCTTTCTGTGGGAAAGCGACCGCGTGATCAGCTTCGAGTTGGACGGGCAGGCGATCGCGGTGCCCCATCGCATCCTCTGGTGGCACGAGATCGTGAACCTCACGCTGGGCCCGTATCGCGTCGCCGTCACCTATTGTCCGCTGACCGGGTCGAGCATCGTGTTCGACCGCAGCCAGGTGGCGGGCGACGAGTTCGGAGTATCCGGGCTTCTCTTCCAGAACAACCTGATCATGTACGACCGCACGGACGGCGACCGCTCGCTCTGGCCCCAGATGCTGCGCCAAGCCGGCTGCGGGCCCAAACAGGGGCAGCCGCTGCCGCTGATCGCCTCCTCGGAGGTCACCTGGGAGCGCTGGCGCGCGCTCAATCAGGACGGCCTGGTGGTGGTGCGCCCCGGCGGCGGCGTGAGCACGCAGTACGACCGCTATCCCTACGGGGACTACGAGAGCCTGGACAACACCAACCTCTTCTATCCCCAAACCGTCACCGACACCCGCCGCCCGGTCAAGGAGCGCGTGCTCGGGGTCCTCGACGACGCGAACGGCGGCAAGGCCTACCCGTTCGGTGAACTCCGCGGGGACGGGGCGCCCGTGACCGTGGTAAACGACATGGTGGGCGGGAAGCCGGTCCTGGTGGTGTGGGACAATGACGGGGAGGCGGCGTTCGCGCTCAACCCCGTGGTGGACGGGCAGACCCTCACCTTCGAGTTCACCGGAGGCGACATCGTGGACGCCGCGACCGGCTCGAGTTGGCGGGTGGACGGGCTGGCCTTCGAGGGGCCCATGGAAGGCACCCGCCTCGAGCCGGTCGAGGGCGCCTACATCGCCTTCTGGTTCGCGTGGAAGGCCTTCCAGCCCGACACCGAACTGTGGGAGGCGGGCTGAGTCAGCTCCCCTTGCGCAGCTCCTGCGCGGCCGACCGGAGCATGGCCACGGCGGCGTAGAGCACCACCACCACGACCAGCCAGCGCATCACGTCGAGCGGCAGCGACCGGACGATGAACGCCGCGATGAGCACGGCCGGGATGCCCCCGATGGTCAGCCCCAGCGCCGCCTTCAGCCCGTAGCGGCCCGCCCGTGCGAAGCGGATGCCCGCGACCGCCATCAGGAACGCCGCGGACCCCATCATGATCGGGAAGGCCACCGCGGGAGTCATGCCTATGGCGCTGACCACGATCATGGTGGGCGCGTACATGCCGATCCCGATGGTCATGAGCGCCCCCAGCACGAACAGGCAGACGGCGGAAATCACAAGGTCGGCGCCGGCCACTCCGGTTGCCTCGCCGCCCACCGGGTCGGTGCCGAAGATGGACCGCAAGAAGGTCACGGCCGCGATCAGCAGCGCGACCCCCATGCCGATCTGAATCCAGTGCCGCGGAAGACGGGTCACGACCCCCGCACCCAGCCAGGCCCCCAGCACCGCCGCCGCGATCAGCGTGAACAGGGTGAGCGGCTCCACCAGGATGATGGTCATGAAGATGAAGGCCTGGATAATGACGGGCGGGGTGTGGCCGGTCATCATGGTGCCCGGGATTTCGTCGTCGGGGACGGTCTTCGCCAGCTTGTACAGCGATGTGGTGGGCGCGAAGGAGCCGATCCCCAGGGTGTCGAAGAAGTTGGTGCCGAAGCCCACCGCCACCTCGAACAGGTTGGGCTTGCCGCGGGTTCCGCCCCTTCCCGATCCATCGCCGGCCGTCGCGCGCGCGGAGCCTGCCCAGTGGTAGACGAACATCAGGGCAATGATGGCCAGGGCCGTGAACAGGTACAGGCGGGGGTCGCTGGTGTCGAACACGTCCGTTCTCCGCTGGGGGAAACCAGGGTTGTGCGCGCCGGTGGAAATCCCGTGGAAATCCGCTCGCCGCGCGGCAACTCGTTTGATTCGAGGCCGATCGGTCGCTAACGGTACGTGAGCAGTTCGCCATGTGC
>JAPPHB010000133.1:0-22837 GCA_028821195.1 Gammaproteobacteria bacterium | reverse complement strand
CGTTTGATTCGAGGCCGATCGGTCGCTAACGGTACGTGAGCAGTTCGCCATGTGCCAGAAAGAGGAGAGTCGGAGATGCGCAAAGGAAACCGCGTCGGGAGTCGGAACAGCCATCGAGGACCCGCGTTGTCCCTCCGCCGTTGGCCGGGAGCTCGCCTGGGCCCGGCGCTGGCCATCGTCCTGGCCGCCGCCTGCGGCGCCCCGGATGGTGAGAGCGGCAGCCCGCAGGCGAACCCGTCCACGCCCGAAATGCGCAGCGCCGAGCCGGCCGGCGAGGCCGACCATTTCGTGCCCTCCACCCCCGAGAACGTTGCGTGGGGCTGGTTCCCCATCGACAAGGAGCCCGTGCTGCGGGTCCAGCCGGGCGAGACCGTGCGCATCAACACCGTCACCCACGCCGGCGCCACCCAGAGCGAAGAGCCGGTGGCCTACCTCACCGGCCTCGGCCTCCCGCGCGACGAGATCCTGCAGGACGTGCTCGACTTCTGGGCATCGCGCGACGGACGCCCGCGCGAAGGCCGGAGCGGCCACGTGATCACCGGTCCCGTCTACGTCGAGGGCGCGGAGCCCGGGGACGTGCTCGAGGTCGAGATCCTCTCCATCGAGACGCGGGTGTCCTGGGGCATCAACAACACTTCCGCCCGGGGCGGCGTGTTCTCGATGGATTATCCCGGCGCCCGTCCGGACGACCCGGCGCTCGACATTCCGCCCGGAACCCGTCACGTCATCCGCACCGGGGAGGTGGACGGGCGCGAGGTGGCCCTCATCTCCGACGACATCCACGTGCCGCTGGCGCCCTTCATGGGCATCCTGGCGGTCGCGCCCGATCCGGTGGTGGGCCAGCCGGGCGTGACCGTGCCCGGAGTTCAGGGCTCCCGGCCCCCCGGCGCCTTCGGCGGCAACCTTGACGTCAAGGACCTCAAGGCCGGCACCACCCTGTACCTGCCCGTCTTCCACGAGGGCGCGCTCTTCTACACCGGCGATGGCCACGGCGCGCAGGGCGACGGCGAGGTGAGCGGCACCGCGATCGAGCAGTCGCTCTCCGGCGTGTTCCGCTTCGCCGTGCACAAGGACCGCACCATTTCCGCGCCGCGCGCCGAGGACGACGAGTACTACATGATCATGGGCATCGACGTGGATCTCGACCGCGCCGCCCGCCACGCCACCTGGGAGGTCGTGAACTTCCTGGGCGAGGAGAAGGGGCTCTCACCCGCCGAGGCGCTCTCGCTGGCGAGCATCGCGGTGGACTTCCGGGTCAGCGAGGTGGTCGACCTGACGCAGGTCGTCACGGGGTACATCCCGAAGAACATCTTCCTCAGATAGGAAGCCGCTCGCGCACCTCTTCCGGCGACAGGCCCTCGATCCGGACCCGCTTGCGCCGTGACCCGGCCCCGGCCACGATGACGATCCGGTCCCGGCCCGTCGAGAGCGTGCGCGCCAGCAACGCCACCACGGCTGCGTTGGCCCTGCCTTTTTCCGGCGGCGCCGCGACGCGCAGCTTCAGCGTATCCTCCATCCAGCCCGTGATTTCGTCCTTCCGGGCCCCGGGAGCCACCTTCACCGTGAGAACCGCCATGAGACGCTTCCTCGCACCGTTTTTCGTTGCGTGGGTCCTGATGGCCCCCGCAGGACTGCTCTTCGCGCTCGAGTCGCGCACCGATTGCCCCACCTGCGTCTTTCCGGGAGATGAGTGGGAGATCGTCCCCCGGGGCGGACTGGCCGGCTTCGGCTGGGACGCCGACGCGCTCGGGCTGGTGCGCGAATTCGTGCGCGACAGCGCCAACTCCACCGGCATCGTGGTGGCCGACCGCGGCCGCATCGTCTTCCAGTACGGCGACATCGAGGAGTTGTCGTATCTGGCCTCGGTGCGCAAGAGCATCCTGGCGATGCTGTACGGCTACTGGGTCGAGAACGGCACCATCGACCTGGACGCGACCATGGCCGACCTGGGCGTGGACGACATCGGTGGGCTGCTCCCCATCGAGCTGGGCGCCACGGTCGATCACCTGGTCACCGCGCGCTCGGGCGTCTACCACCCGGCCTCCAACGGCGGCGACAATCTCTCCGAGGCGCCGCCGCGCGGGTCGCAGGAGCCGGGGACCTACATGCTTTACAGCAACTGGGACTTCAACGCGGCGGGGGCCGTCTTCGAGCAGCTCACGGGCCGCGATCTCTACGACGAGGCCCAGGCGCAACTGGCGATTCCGCTCCGGTTCCAGGACTGGGACCGCTCCATGCACCGCAAGTCCGGCAATCTCTCCATCTCGCGCAATCCGGCGTACCATTTCTGGCTGTCGACGCGCGACATGGCGCGCATCGGGCACCTGATGCTCAACGAGGGCTCGTGGGACGGGGAGCAGATCATCTCGCGGGAGTGGGCGCGGCGCATCGTGAGCGTCGTAACCCCGCTCGAGGAGATGAACCCGGAGCGGCGCCGGGACGGCTACTTCGGCTACGGCTACATGTGGTGGGTGTGGGACGGCCCGCGCGCCACCGGACCGTTCGAGGGCGCGTACAGCGGGCGCGGCGCGGTCGGGCAGTGGATCACGGTGTTCCCCGCCCTCGACCTGGTGGTGGCGCACAAGACCAACTCGGTGTACGGCCGCACCACCAGTTGGGAGTCGTGGGAGCGGGCGCTCGAGCTGCTCTTCGCGGCGAAGGGAATCGAGATGGAGGAGTGGCCGTGGAGCGGATGAGGATGCGGGCGAACGACGGGGCCGAGGTCGCGCGCGCGGCGCGTGCGGTCGGGACGCGGCGGGCGTGGCGGGGCGCCGCATGCATGCTGGGCGTGCTCGCGGCCGGGTGCGCGCCGGCCGGGTCGCCGGACGTGGATGCCAACCAGGCCGCGGCTGAACCCGCGCCGCGCAAGGAGATCATCCAGCCCGAGGGGGTGGCCCGGCTGCCGGTCTTCTCGTCCGCGGTGCGGAGCGGAGACCTGATCTTCCTGTCGGGGGCGATCGGGGCGCTCCCGGGCGTGTCCCCGCCCACCCTGGCCGAGGGCGGCATCATCCCCGAAACCCGTCAGACCATGGACAACCTCGCGGCCGTGCTGGAGGCAGCCGGGGCGGGGTGGGAGGACGTGGTCAAGTGCACCGTGTTCCTCGCCGACATGGCCGACTACGCCACCTTCAACGAGGTCTACCTGGAGTACTTCCCGGAGGACCCGCCGGCCCGCTCCGCCCTGGCCGCGGCCGGGCTGGCATTCGACGCGCGCGTAGAAGTGGAGTGCATCGCGGCCGCCCCGGAGGGCAGCCGTTAGCGGGAGCGCCCGCCTAATCCATTATGCGCCGGTACGTCGCGTGCCCGACGCCGGTGATCTTCCCCTCCTGGTCGAGGCGCACGTATTCGTTCTGAATCGTGTTGCCGTCCTCGGAGAGGGTGTTGATGATGACCTGGTAGACCCTGCCGCCGCGGCTGTTCAGGATGCGCGTGCTGCGGTCGTCCACGACCTCGACCGCCGTCTCGGCGTTCTCCTGCCCCTCCACCGCGCGGAAGACGCCGTCGAACAGCGTCACGTACCCCCATTCGGAACTCTCGCCGCGCGCATTCGTACTCGCGACCGTGATGCGCATGCCGCCATCGCCATAGGGCTCGTAGGTCATGACGTTGGAGGCCGGCGGTGGCCGGTCCGAATCCATCAGCCAGGCGCCGTAACGTTCCTCGCCCTGGGCTTCGGCCCCCGAAGAGAATGCGAGTGCCGCCAGAATCGCCGTTCCCGAGAGCCATACGTTGCGAAGTCGCATCTCATTCCTCCGTGTTGCAAGGTCATGCCCCGGCGAGCGGGGTGTGAGACAACATATGCCCGACGCTCGCCTCGTGAAACGTCCGGGATCCCCGACATCGTCACCGGCGGCGGCGGGCGCGGCAACGATTGACCTTCACGGACACTTTCGCAGATCTTCCTGCGCCGCATCCGATCCCACCACACGCCAGGGACCATGACCAGACCCGCCTTTCTGCTTCCGCTCTTCGCTCTCGCCGTCGCATCATCGCTCCCCACCCACTCCCTCGCCGCCCAGGACTTCGAGCGGCCGGAGGACTGGCAGGTCCGCTTCGACGAGCCCGGCGCCTCGGAGGAACAACTGGAGATGTTCGTGTCGATGCCGCCCGGGTGGCACGTGACCTCGGGCCCCGCCGCGATCTACTGGGGCCCGGAGATGGAGGCTTCGGGAGAATTCCGCATCGAGATGGAGGTCTTTCTCTTCGAACCGCAGGGGATGATGCGCGAGGCGTTCGGATTCTTCGCCGGCGGGCTCGGCCTGGACGGCGACGACATCGAATACACGTACTTCCTCATCCGCGACGGGGGCGAGTTCATCGTCAAGCGCCGCGAGGGCGCCGACGCGCCGACCATCCTCCCCTGGGCCGGCCACGAAGCAATTCTGGGCTGGGCGGACCGCGGCGACGGAGCCACGGCGAAGAACATCCTCGCCGCCGAGGCGGACGAGGACGAGGTGCGGTTCTTCGTCAACGATGCCCAGGTCGCCGCCCTGCCGCGCTCCGAAGTCGCGATGGACGGGATCTACGGCTTCCGCGTCAACCACATGCTCAACCTGCACATCTCGCGGCTCGAGGTGACGCCGCTGGAGCCCTAGGACGCTGGCCGCCCCCTAGAAGTCGTGCCGCACCCGGAACATCACGAACCTGCCCAGGGGCGCGGCGCCGATGAACTCCGTGTGGTTGCTGTCGAACAGGTTGTTGGCGGTAACCGACAGCGTCGTGCCCGGCTGGAAGGGGAGCCGGTAGCTCACCGACGCGTCCATGACCTGGTAGCCGTCGATCACCCCGATGTAGGTTCCCGAGTTGATCGGAAATCCCGCCGTCATGCGCACGCGTCCCTGCGCCGAAAGCCCGCTCCCCTGGTTGGCATAGGTGAACCCGAGAGATCCGTTGTGGCTCGGGGCGTTCAGCGCGACGTCCTCGATGTCGTTGCAGTCATCGTCGGTGCTGTTGAAGCACTCGGCGCTCTTCCACGAGAAGTTGCCGTTGAGGCTGAGCTGGTCCGAGAGGAGCACCTCCAAGGCCAGGTCGGCGCCCGAATACCACACGTCTCCGAAGTTGCGGTAGGTCAGCAGCAGGTCGTGCGAGGCTGACTGGTCCGTGGCCAGCGTGCCCAGCGGAAGACTCGCGATCGCGCCCACGGCCACGGCAAGGGGGCCTTCGATGAGCGCGGGCGGGATCAATCCGGCCCGAATGAGCGGATCCAGCCGGTGCAGAACGAACGCCTGAACCGAAGCGGGATCGAAAAACACGTTGGGCGTCTCCACGCGGAGCGAGCCCACGAAGTTCTCGATGCGCGTGCGGTAGACGTCGGCGGCGAGCAGCACCCGATCGTTGATCAGACCCTTGTATCCCACCTCGAAGCTGTTGTGAATGGTGGGCACGAGGTCGGGAACGTCCAGCACCCCCGGACCCCCCAGCGTGACGAACGGATCCGTGGAACCGGCGCCCGCGGCGGCGACGTCGAAGCGGCGGAAGAGGGTGCCGAGCTGGGGATCGCCGGCTCCGGGGTTCAGGAGCATGGCTCCCAGCGTGGGGAGCAGGGGCACGAGCGCGGGCGGAAGCTGCGAAGCAAACTGCGGAAGCAGCGTCTCGATCACCGGATTCCAGAACACGGCGGCGTTGGCGGGCAGCGCCTGGCCCGGCATCAGGGGCGAGTACATGCACCGGGACTCGACTCCGCCCTGACACTGGCCGCCGAAGGTGTAGCCGCCGAGCGGCACCCCCTGCGAGCGGATGCCGTAGTTGATGCCCGGCAGGATCGGGATGTTGGCCGCGAGGATGTCGAGGAACAGGTTGTTGGTGGAGGGCGTCGAGAAGGCCCGGTTGTAGGTGAAGCGGATGTTCTGGCCCTCGGTGGGCGTGAGCACCAGGGCCACGCGCGGGGAGATGCTGGTCGTGGTCAGGCGGCTGTGATCGTCGACGCGCACCGCGGCCACCAGATCGAACATGTCCGAGAGCGCGGTCTCGGAATGCAGGTAGGCGCCGACCTCGCGCGAGTCGTCGTCGTCCTCGTTGCGGCCCAGCACCGTGCCCTCCGTGCGCGGGTTGGTGCCGATGAGGTCGACGCCGTAGGTGAAGCTCTGCCGCTCCCCGAGGTCGAAGCCGTGCTGAATCTGCGCGGACATGATGTACGACTTGTCCACGATGTCCTGGCCGGTGCGCAACAGGTAGGTGTCACCGGCGTTGCTCGTGTTGTAGAAGGCCTGGGCGAAGAACCTGTCCTTCGAGAAGCGGGCCTGAACGTAGGGATAGACCCAGTTCTTGCCCTGCGCGGCTCCGATGCCGGTGAGCACGATGGCGTTCTTCATCTGGCTCATGCCGCCGTTCAGCACGAAGGCGCCCCCGCCTTCGCCCCGGATGTCGGCGCGGGCGTCGAGGGCGTAGCGCTCATAGAAGAAATCGCGAGCGGCGATCCTGGGGTTCGCGCCGGGCACCGCGGCGGCCCCCACTTCGACGGGATCCCGGTACTCGAAGTCGTTCCCCCGCATGTACTGCCCCGAAAGCTTGAACCCGAAACGCTCGGATGGTGCGACCGCCGTCCGGAACTGCCCGGTGAAGATCGAGCGCTCGCCCGCCGCCAGCGAAACGCTGGTTCCGGGTCGGTCGATGGGGGACGCGGTGATGATGTGCATCACGCCGGCGGCGGCGTTCGGACCGTACAGGGCGGAGCCCGGTCCGAGCGACACCTCGATGCGCTCGATGTCGAGATCGGTGGCGGAGATCAGGTCGAAGGCATTGAAGCGCTGGTAGGGGATGCGCGCGTAGCGATTGTCGACGATCGTGAGCAGCGTCCCCGAGAAGACGTTGTTGAAGCCCCGCGCGACGACGCTCTTGGACGTCAGGCCTGCCTGGAAGATGTCCAGCCCGGGTTGCGTCTGAACGTGATCCGCGGCGGTCGTCGCGATGGTACGCTGGATCTCGGACGACGACACCGAGGAGACGGACGCCGGCGCCTCGAGCGCCTTCTCCTGGCGGCGCGACGCGGTGACCACGACCGGGTTGAGGATCAGGGCTCTCGACCGGATGGGAATCTCGATGTCGGTGGTCCCGCCCGCGTCCACCGCGATCCCGTCCAGACGGGTGGTCTCGTAGCCGATCAGGGTCACGATCACCGAATGGGTGCCGGCGGGAACCGATGCGGAGAAGTCACCCTCGGCCCCGGTTGCGCCCAGCATCTGCCCCACGATCTCGATGGTCGCGCCCGAGACCGGCGTTCCCGCCTCGGCGTCCGTCACACGGCCCGAGAGGGTCCCCTGCTGCGCCGCGAGAGGGGCGCTGAAGAGAGCTCCCAGGGCGAACATCCAGGGGAGACACCGCCGAAACCTCGTGCTGATCGCCTTCATCGAACTCTCCTCCTCATGCGGATGCCGAATGGCGTCCTGACAAACGCGCTATCGCGTCTTTCATCGATATTGTCGCTTAATCGCGGCGATTCGTCGCAACAATCGAGCCCGGTTGAAGGGGCCAAGGTAACCTGTCGCCTGTCCGGGCTGCTAGGGGCGCGCCCACTCCTCCAACTGCGCCCTCGCCCGGTCGAAGCGGCCCAGCAGGTTCGGGATGTCGGCGTCTCCGTAGCCGATGACAAGGCGGTTTCGCGCGACGCGCAGCACCTCCGCCAGTTCGCGGGCGGCGCGCATTCTGGCGCCGGGTTCGGTACTCCCGGCTTCCCCGATCCAGATCGGCGCGGTGTGGGCGAACGGGTAGCTGGCCATGGAAGGCCATGCCGTGTTCCCGCCGACCGCTCGGACGGCGACCCACCCGCCCCCAGGGAGGTCGAGGGTGCCTTGGTATTGGCGGGAACCGGGTCCGGCGAGACCCTCGGATTGCCATGCCACTTCCCCGTTGACGAGCACGTCCACGCGCTCGACCGCGCCCGCGGAACTCAGGTCGAGCGTCCAGGAGGCGGATCCGGACGCCACCACCCCGCCCGGCCCCGCCCCCTCCAGGCTGAAGTGCAGGAAGGGACCGTTGGTGACGAAGGTGCGGCCCTCCCTGAGGGCGGCCATGTACGCCGGCCAGTTGAGCCGGCCGCGCGTCATCGCGTATACCCTGGTGGTCCCCACCGCCATGGTGCGGAAGAAGTTGTTCATCACGTCGGTACCGGCGCTGGGCGCCACCGGAATGCCCAGGTTGAGGAAGCGGTGCCACACCTGGGTGGTGGTGGTCTCGTCGCTCCAAAGGCAGACCACCTCCAGCGCGTCCAGGTCGCCGAGCACCGCGTCCGCCACAAGCTCGACGGGCACGCTGCCCGCAAGGTCCTCGAAGGGCACTTCCGACCACGGCTCGGCGCGCTCGGCGGCGCGCGCGTTCACCGGATGCACGTAGTACCCGAAGCCGCCCCGCGAGCGGGCGTGGCCCAGCGCCTCCGCGTTCTCGCGGTCGTCGGTGCCGTACACCTGGTAGCCCGGGCCCCACACCCACGGCCAGAAGAAGTCGCCGATGCCGATCAGGCCCACATGGCCGAGAAAGTGCGAGCGCACCTCCTGGCCGAAGCGGATGAGGGGTCCCTCCCCCGCCCGCTCCCAGCCCCACAGGTCCTGGTCCTCGAAGCGGTTGTGCAGGTTGGCGAGCAGCGGGGTGGCGACGTCGAGGGCCTCGCCCCGCATCATCGGCACCAGGTCGGCCGGGGCCAGACCGTAGGGGCCCCCGTAGTTCAGGTGAAAGTGGTGCTCCCCCGACACCCATCCCGCGGCGCGCGCATCCCAGATGGGGGTGAGCGTCACCTCCACCTCGGTGGTCCGGCCGGCCGCGACCTCGACCGTGCGGGCGACCTCGGGGGTCGCGAGCCCCTGCACGGCCGCCACGGTGGCCCTCCCGGCCGGCACGGTGTACTCGGCGATGCCCGTCGAGTACGCGTACACCCGCCCGCTCTGGCCGTCGAACCAGGGCCGCGAGCCGGCCGGCACGGCGGGGTGGCCGGTTGCGTCCACCACGTCCAGGCGGGCGGCTGCGGGCGGGCCTCCCGCCTCCAGGGTGGTGCGCACCCGCAGCGTGCCGGTCTCGACCCCCCAGTCCCAGGTGCGCACCACGACCTCCGCGGCCGGCCCGCCCGCGGCGGCCACCCGGTAGAGCCGCATCGGCCGGTTGCCATCGCCGCGCGAGAAGTACACCCACTCCCCGCCGGGCATGCTCCACGCGGGGGTGAGCGGGGTCCCGCCGCCCGTGTCCGGAGGCCCGACCAGCAGGATCGACCCCGCCGGGTTGTCCACATTCACCAGCCGCAACTCCCACCCGGCCTGCGTGGGCCAATTCACGGCCACCGTCGACCCGTCGGGACTGAGCGCCGGGCGCGCCATGGAGGCGATGTTGCCCTCGAGCAGCGTGCGCGGCCCGGGGCCCGCCGGCGACCCCGCGGCGTCCAACTCGCGCACCAGCACCCGGTCGCCACCGCCGCCGCCCTTGGCCAGGTACACGAGGGCCCCCGCGCCCGGCTGCGGTTTCAGTTCGATCCCGCGGACGTCGGTGATCCGGACCCTCTCCCCGCTCGCGAGCTCGAGCGCCCACAGGTCTATGGTGCCCGCCGAAGCGGACGCGAAATACAGCCGGGAGCTATCGGCCGAGAAGGCCGGGTCGAGCTCGATCGCCGGGGTGTTCTCGCTCAGCAGCTCCGCGCCCGTCGCGGCATCCGCTACCACGATCCAGGTATCGCGCGTGTCGTCGCGCACGAACGCGAGGCGGGTCCCGTCCGGCGACCAGGCCGGGCGCGCGTCCATCGCCCCCCCCGAGGTCAGCCGTCGAGCGCCGCCGTCCACCAGGTCCATCACCCAGATCCAGCCGTGCGACGCGAAGGCGAGGCGCGTCCCGTCCGGGGAAGCCGCAGGGTCGATGGGACCGCTGGTGAGCGTGGGCATCTCGTAGCCTTCCAGATAGATCTGGTGGCCGTAGCCCTCCACCCTGGGGTAGCGGTTGGTCCACTGAGCGGATACCAGCGCCGGCGCCAGTGCCAAAGCCAGAAGGATCCCGGCCCATCGGCCAGCTCCCGGAACGACACCCCGAGCCCGAGTTGCGCGTCGATTCATGCTTTCACCCTCCTTTCCTGTCCTCACATCTGTTCCCGGTCGTGGGTGCGCCGCAATGGAATCTCCGGGATGCGGGCCGCCAGCAACCCGGCCACGAGCGTGAGGAACGCGGCCATCCAGTAGATGCGGTGGGAAGCGCCGGTGAATGCCAGCCGCACCCGCTCCGCCGAGTCCCGGGCCACCCTCACGCCTTCGGCGCGCAGCGCGCCCGCCCGATCCGCCGTGCCCGCCTCCGCGGCTCTCTCCTCGAAGGCCGCGAGGATCGCTTCCGACAGCCCGACGCCGCCGGTCGAGACGTAGGCCTGCGCCGTCACCCTGCCCCCGGTCCGGTCCCGCAGTTCATTGTCCAGCACGCCGAACGTAGCCGCCAGCATAAAGGTCAGCACCGCGCCCATGGCCGCCGCCCCCACCGTCGCTCCGGTCTGCCGGAAGAACTGGGAGGCGCTGGTCGCCTGGCCGACGAAGCGTACGTCGGTGGCGTTCTGGATGGCCAGGGTGAAGAGGGGCATGCCGGGCCCGGCGCCCAGGCCGCAGAGAGTCATGTACAGGTAGACCTGGCCGTACGCCGTGTCGGCATCCATGCGCGCCAGCAGCGCGGCGCCAAGGAAGAACACCGCCGTCCCGGCGACGATCTGGCGCCGGTAACCGATGCGGCTGGCGACCTGTCCCGCTAGCGTGGCCGAGGTCACGATGCCGAGCGAGAACGGGATCAGCACCACGCCCGCTTGGGTAGCGGAGACTCCCCTCGTCGAGACGAGGAAGAGCGGGACGAAGATGTTGACGGAGATGAAGGCGGCGCCGAAGAAGAACGTGGCCAGGGTGGCCCGGCGAAAAACGGGTTCCGAGAAGAGCCGAGGCTCGAGGATCGGCCCCGTCACGGCGCGCGACCGGCGTACGAACGCCATCAGCAGAATCGCCGACAGCGCCAGCAGACCCGGCGTCGCCCACAACTGCCATCCCCCGCCCGCGGCCGATCCTTCCGCCGCCGCGGACGCCGAAGCTAGCCAGGGAAGCCAGGGGCTGGCCTGCTTGTCGATCTGGAGCCCGAGGACCAGCGGCGCCAGACCGCCGACCAGAAGGCCTGCCCCGACGAAGTCCGGCCGCGTCGCCCCCGGGGCCGGCTCCAGCAGCGGCATCCGGCGCAGGATATGCCACAGGGCCACCCCGCCGATGGGCAGGTTGACCAGAAAGACCCAGCGCCAGCCGGAAATCCCCGGCATCCAGCCGCCCGCGTGGTCCGTGAGCAGCCCTCCCAGCAAGGGTCCCAATACGGAGGAGACGCCGAAGACCGCGCCCACGTACCCCTGGTACTTGCCGCGCTCGGCGGGGGTGAAGAGATCCGCGATGACGATGAAGGTCATGGCGAAGATGCCGCCCGCCCCGATCCCCTGAATCCCCCGGGAGATCACCAGCTGGCTCATGCCGTCGCCGAGCAACGGCAGCGGCCCGGCTATCCCGGCCAGGCCGCAGGCGACCGAGCCGCCCAGGAAGAGGCCCACGGCCGCCAGCGTCACGTGCCGGCGCGCGTAGGTGTCGGCCAGCTTGCCGTAGACCAGCGCGAGCGAGGTCGATGCCAGCAGATACATGGTCGCCACCCAGGTGTAGCGCTCCACCCCGGCCAGATCCTCCACGATCTTCGGCAGCGCGGTGGCGACGATGGTCTGGTCGAGGGCGGCGAGCAGCAGCGCGAGCAGGATGGCCAGGAACACGGTCATCCGGTCGGCATGGGAGATCCTGCCCTCCTGGGGCGCCGTCCCGAGCCCCGTCGGCGCGGTCGCCTTCATGAAGCCTGATTCGGGAGGGACATTGCGCGCGCCTGTGCTCGCTTGCGTGACAAGCGGTGGTTAGGGTACGGGGGCTGGACCAAAGTTAGGCCACCACGTGCAAGCGGCCAGTTCCCGGCGGGGCGTCGCCGTGGAGCCGATCCCGCATGGAGGAGCAAGTCATGCCTGCCGATCGACGAGAGTTTCTGAAGATGTCCGCGGCGGCGGGAGCAGCGCTGGGGCTGGGCGCCGTGCCCGGCGCCGGGCTGCCGCATCCGGGGCCGGCGCGCGGGCCCGCGGCACCACAGGAAGCGCCCCGCGCGCTCCGCATCCTCATCCTCGGGGGCACCGGCTTCATCGGGCCCTTCCAGGTGCGCTACGCCCTCTCCCGCGGCCACTCGGTCACGCTCTTCAACCGCGGCCGTTCCAACCCGGGGATGTTCCCCGACGTGGAGACGCTGATCGGGGACCGCAACGGCCAACTGGACGCGCTCCGAGGCCACACCTGGGACGTGGTGATCGACAACTCGCGCTCCAACCCCGACTGGGTGCGCCTCGCCGCCGAGTTCCTGCGCGACTCGGTGGACCGGTACTTCTACGTGTCGTCGCGCTCGGCGTACTCGGATCTGAGCAGCGTGCCGATGACGTCCGACGCCCCGACCTTCACCTACGAGACGGCGGGTGTGGAACCGGGCTCGGACAACCTCCCGTACGGCCTCGCCAAGGCGCTCTCGGAGCGGGAGGCGCAGCGGATTTTCGCCGGTCGCGCCAACATCGTGCGTCCGGGTCTCATCATCGGTCCGCAGGACGAGACCGACCGCTTCACCTACTGGCCGGTGCGCATCCACCGGGGCGGGGAAGTGCTGGCCCCCGGCGACGGCTCCGACACCGTCCAGATCATCGACGTGCGCGACCTCACCGAGTGGATGATCCGCATGGCCGAGACCGGCCACACGGGTGAGTACAACGGCATCGGGCCGGCCACGCCGCGGCCCATGACGGAGCTGCTCTACGGCATTCGGGCGGTGACCACGGCGGAGACGACGTTCACCTGGGTCGACACCGACTTCCTCGTCGAGAGGGGAATGCGCCCGTACCGCGAGATGCCCGTGTGGCGGCCGCCCGTCCCCGGATTCGAGGGCTTCGCGCGCTTCGACCTCACGCCGGAGGTGGAGGCCGGGCTCACCTTCCGTCCCCTCGCCGAGACGGCCCGCGATACGCTCGAGTACCACTTCTCCCGTCCGCCCGAGCGCCAGGCCGCCCTGCGCGCCGGCGCCACCCCGGAACAGGAAGCGGAGGTGCTGGCGGCCTGGCGCCGGAGCGGGCGCACGAGGGGTTAGACCTCCTCGTCCGGACCGCAATCCCTCTCCAGCCGCCAAAGCAGCAGCAGGAGCGCGGTGATCATCAGAAAGGCCGCGCCCGCCATGGCGGGAATGGAGATGTACCCGAAGACGGCCACGTAGCGCCCGGAGCAGGGAACCCCGCCCTCGCAGGGGACCAGATCGAGCGTGGGCTGGAACTGGAGCGCGACGTGGTAGGCGGCGATGGCCAGACCGGCCACGGGGAGTGGAATGGCGAACCGCCAGATCCTCGCGGAGGGCCGCAGCAGCCCCACCCCGAGCACCACCACCAGCGGGTACATGGCGAACCTCTGGTACCAGCAGAAAGGGCACGGCACGAAGCCGACGATTTCCGAGAAGTAGAGGCTGCCGGCCGTCGCGATGGCGGCGATGCCCCAGGCCCAGCCGACGACATGGCGTTCGTAGCCCTCGAGAGAGGCGCGCAGCCAGGCGCGGCTTCCCGGCATGAAGAGGCCCGCCAGGAGCGCCAGGGAGGCCGCCGCCCCGGCGACGGAGGCTCCGCCGAGCATCTGCACAATCGCGGGATACAGTGTCATCGGGTCCCTGAAGTGGTTGCGGGGAACGATCCGGGTTTCGAGCCCGGCCTCCGGGCCCATGAACCCCTTGGGTTCAGCGCTCAACGCCTCTGGCGTGTCCGATAAGCGAAAGCTATTCTTATGATTCTTTGAGCTTGAGGCAAAAGCCGGGGCGAGCAAATGGCTTGTGGGGCCCCCGCACCGCCGCTCCCACGGTATACAGCAGCGTGAGGCCAGCATGAATCCTGTTCCCGTCGCGCTCACCACGCTCGGACTGCTTCTCGTCCTTGCGGATCGACCCGTCGAGCCCGTGCCAGCCGCACCCAACGAGGCGGCGTCCATCGCGGCTTCGGCGACTGCGGCCGCCGGCAGTCCCGAGCGCGCCGCGTCGCTCACCGGCGTCGTCCGCACGTACTGCCAGGTGTGCCACAACGACGCCCTCATGACCGGCAACATCTCCTTCCAGGCGTTCGAGGTGGAGTCGGCTCCGGAAATGGCGGAAATCGCGGAGCGGATGATCCGAAAGCTGCGTGCGGGCATGATGCCCCCGCAGGGATTCCCGAGGCCCGCCGGAGATACCCTCCAGGCCCTGGCCGCGGAACTCGAAGCCCGGGTGGACGAGGCCTGGGAGCAGAACCCCAATCCCGGATTCCGCACCTTCCAGCGACTCAACCGCGCCGAGTTTGCCAGCGCCGTCGAGGACCTGCTGGGACTCCAGGTCGATGTCGGGGAGTTCCTTCCCCTCGATACCCGGAGCGCCAACTTCGACAACATCGCCGACGTGCAGGCCCCGTCCGCCACCCTGATGGAGGGCTACCTCAGGGCCGCCAACTACATCAGCCGGGTGGCGGTGGGCGATCCCGACGCGGAACCTAACTCGATTCGCTACCGGCTGCCGCGCACCACGTCCCAAACGGATCGCGTGGAGGGTGCGCCCTTCGGCACCCGGGGCGGCGTCTCGGTGATTCACAATTTCCCGGCCGACGGCAAGTACGTCTTCCACATCCAGCCGTATCCCGCCGTCGAGGGCGAGGTCTTCGGGCGCACCTTCGGCAACGAGCAGATGGAAGTGTCGGTCGACGGCCAGCGGGTGGCGCTGGTGACCATCGACCGCTGGATGTCGGAGTCCGAGCCGACCGGGCTCAACGTCCTCACCGATTCCATCTACGTGCGCGCCGGCCCGCGCCGCGTGACCGCCGCCTTCCTGAAGCGCTTCGAGGGCGAACTGGACGACCTCATCCGCCCCATCGACCACACCCTGGCGGACGGTCAGATCGGCATCGGCTACGGCGTAACGACCATGCCGCACCTGCAGCGGCTCTCGGTCCTGGGCCCATACGAGGTCACCGGCGTGTCCGACACGCCCACGCGGCAGCTCATCTTCTCGTGCCGCCCGACTTCGCCCGAGGAAGCCCGTCCCTGCGCGCGTGACATCGTTTCCCGCCTCGCCGCCAAGGCCTATCGGCGCCCGGTCGACGAGTTCGACGTGGAAGGGCTGATGGCCTTCTATGACCAGGGCGCGGATGAGCGCGGCTTCGAGGGCGGCGTGCAGTTGGCGCTGCAAGCGATCCTCGCCAGCCCGCACTTCCTCTTCCGGATGGAGCGGGCCCCCGGCGCCACCGTGGGCACCCCCTACACGATCACCGACGCCGACCTGGCTTCGCGTCTCTCCTTCTTCCTGTGGGGCGCCCCGCCGGACCAGCAGCTCATCGACGCCGCCTCCCGCGGCGAGCTCTCCGACGAAGCCGGGTTGATGCGGCAGGCACAACGCATGCTCGGCGACGTGCGCGCCGCAGAGGGGCTTGCGCGGCGCTTCGGCGCCCAGTGGCTGAGGCTTCAGGATCTGGAGAAGATCGATCCGGACGCGCTCTCGTATCCGTACTTCGACGGGACCCTCGCGGACGCGATGCACCGCGAGACCGAGCTGCTGTTCGCCAACATGGCCACCGAGGACCGGCCCGTCCGCGAACTCCTGACCGCAGACTACACCTTCGTCAACGAGCGACTGGCGCGGCACTACGGCATCCCGGGCGTGACCGGGCCGGAGTTCCGCAGGGTGCAGTACCCCGACGACAACCGCCGAGGCATCCTCGGCCACGGCAGCGTGCTGACCATGACCTCGCACGCCGACCGCACCTCACCGGTGCTGCGCGGCAAGTGGGTGCTGGAGGTCCTGCTTGGAACCCCGCCGCCACCGCCGCCTCCGGACGTGCCCGCCTTCGAGGAGACAGAGGGCGCGGACGATGGCCGTTTCCTGACCGTGCGCGAGCGCATGGAGATCCACCGCGCGAATCCGGTGTGCATGTCCTGCCACCAGTTGATCGACCCTGTCGGTCTGGCGCTCGAGAACTTTGACGTGACCGGCGCGTGGCGGATCCGTGACGAGGGAAACCCCGTGGATCCGGCGGGCGAACTCTACGACGGGACGCTCCTTACGGGACCGGCCGACCTTCGCAACGCGCTCCTCAAGCGCCCGGACGTGTTCTACCGCATCTTCACCGAAAACCTGATGGCGTACGGTCTCGGCCGGCGCGTCGAGTACTACGACATGCCGACCGTGCGCAAGATCGTGGCGGCGGCGGCGGACAACGACTACAGGTTCTCCTCGTTCGTCCTGGGCGTCGTGGAGAGCCCGGCCTTCCGCTCGTCGCTGGTGGCGCCGGAAGCCATTGCCACCCCGGCCGGAAACTGAATTGATTACGCGAGCACCGCATGAGCAGGTGCCCTTGCAGAGTTGTACTTCGAACGGAGTCTGAACGATGAATTTCATCACCGGAAAGAGCATCTCCAGGCGCACGATGTTGCGGAGCATGAGCGGCGTCATCGGGTTGCCGCTGCTCGACGCCATGGTTCCCGCGGGAAGATTGTGGTCGGCGACCGCCGCGGGACGAGCCGCCAACGACACCCGGCTCGTCTTCATCGAACAGGTGCACGGCGCGGCCGGCTGCAACGAGTGGGGTGCCTCCCAGAACCTCTGGGCGCCTGCGGCGGAGGGGAAGGATTTCGATCTCTCTCCCACCAGCCTGCGGTCGCTCGACCCCTTCCGGAAGTATCTCACGATCGTGACCAACACCGACTCGCGCATGGCGGATGCGTTCTCGCCCGAGGAGATCGGCGGCGACCACTTCCGCACCACGGCGGTGTTCCTCACCCAGGCGCACCCGAAGCAGACCCAGGGCTCCGACCTGCATATCGGGACCTCCATGGACCAGCTCTTCGTCCAGCGTTACGGCCAGGAGACCCCGATTCCGTCGATCCAGCTCACGATCGAGAACGTGGACCAGGCGGGCGGCTGCGCGTACGGCTACGCCTGCGCCTACACGGATACCGTCAGTTGGGCGTCTCCCAGCGAGCCGCTGCCGATGATCCGCGATCCGCGCGCGGTCTTCCAGCAGCTCTTCGGCGCCGGCGGAACCCCGGAGCAGAGGGCCCAGCGCCTGCGCACCGACCGCAGCATCCTCGACTGGATGCTGGACGAGATCACCAGCCTGAAGCGGGAACTGGGACCGGCCGACCAGCAGCGCGTCTCCCGCTACATCGACAACATCCGCGATCTGGAACAGCGCATCACCCGCATCGAGATGCAGAATACGAGCGGCGAAGAGCGGGAGATCCCCGAGGCCCCCGTGGGCGTGCCGGATGATTTCCGCGAGCACATGGAAGTGATGTTTGACCTGCAGCTGCTCGCCTTCGCCTCCGACACCACGCGGGTCTTCTCGTTCAAGCTGGGCCGGGACGCCTCGCCGAGGATCTATCCGGAGAGCGGTTCCTCGACACCCTTCCACGCGGGCAGCCACCACGGCGGACGCGAGGAGCGGATTCTCGACTTCGCCCTGATCAACACCTATCACGTCGGCATGCTTCCGTACTTCCTGGAGAAGCTGCAGGCGACCAACGACGGGGACGCGACCCTGCTCGACAAGACGATGATCATGTACGGATCGGCGATGGCCGACCCCAACATCCACAACCATGCCCGCTGCCCGCTCTTCATGGTCGGCGGCATGAACGGACTGCTGGAGGGCGAACGGCACGTGGTCGCGCCTCCGGGCACCCCGATGGCGAACGTCATGCTCGACCTGCTGCATCGGCTCGGCCTGAACGAGCTTGAGTCGTTCGGCAACAGCACCGGCACCTTTGCCGTGTAGGCACGCTGCGAGGAGTGGGACAATGGTGACAGGAAAGCGAACTTTCGCACCCTGGTTGAAGCGTACGCTGGCGGTCAGCGCCCTGGTGCTGGTCGCGGCCACACCCGACGAGTCTCCGGTCGCCGATGCGGCGCAGCGGGGCGAGGCGGAGGAGATTCGCAATCTGCTCCGGCAGGGAGCGGATCCGAGCGCGGCGCAGCCCGACGGCATGACCGCGCTGCACTGGTCGGCGCTGAACGACCAGATCGATATCGTCGAGACGCTCATCTTCGCGGGAGCCACGCTGCAGCCGGCCACCCGCGTGGGGGGCTACACGCCCCTCCATCTGGCGAGCCGGGCCGGGAACGCCGGGGTGGTTGCGGCGCTGCTCGACGCGGGCGTCAATCCGGACATTCTGACCGGAACCGGCGCCGCGTCCCTGCACTTCGCCGCCGAGGCCGACGCCCTCGAGGTGGTGAATGCGCTGGTCGGGCACGGTGCCGACGTGAACGTCCGCGACGGCTACTCCAGCCGCACGCCCGCGATGTTCGCCGCAGCGCGCAATTCCGCAGGGGCGCTGCAGGCGCTTCTCGACGCCGGCGCCGACCCCGACCTGGTCAGCGACACCCGCGACTTCGCCGAGATCGAGGCCGCGGACCGGGAAGAGCGGACCCGCCGGCAGCGCATCCGCGAAGCGGAGAAGGATCCGGAGCCCGACGAGGAGCCCGGTGCCCAGCAGCCCGGCCAGGGACGCGGTGGTTTTCCGGGTGCCGGTCAGGGGAACGAACCGGAGATTCCGCCAGACGGCCCCAAGGTACTCTCGTCCATCGAGCAGATCGGCATTCAGGGAGGATTCTCCCCGCTGCACTACGCAGTCCGCAACGGGCACGCAGAGGCCATGCAGGTGCTGGTGAACGGCGGTGCCGACATCAACCTGCCGAGCGCGGATCAGTCGTCGCCCCTGCTGCTGGCGACCATCAACGGCAACTACGACCTCGCGAGGACGCTGCTGGAGGCCGGGGCCGACCCGAACCTGCTGAGCGACGACGGCGCCGGTCCCCTGTTCGCCGCGCTCAACATCGAGTGGTCGCTGCGCACCTGGTATCCCCAGCCGCAGGCCTTCCGGCAGCAGGAAACCGACTATCTCGAGCTCATGCAGCTGCTGCTCGACGCGGGAGCCGATCCTAACGCGCGCACCGACACCCACATCTGGTACGCCGCCTACAACGCGGGCCGCATGGGCGTGGACTTCGCGGGCGCGACGCCGTTCTGGCGGGCCGCCTACGCCGCAGACGTGCAGGCCATGAGGCTGCTGCTCGACAACGGCGCCGACCCGAACATCTGGACGTACAACCTGATCAACCCCAGGCGCTTCTTCTTCCAGCGCCCGGGTGAACCGGAAGAAGATCCGTCCGGGCTCGAGCCGGTTCCGCACGGAGGGCTCGGCGTCCATCCGCTGCACGCCGCCTCGGGCGTCGGCTTCGGCACCTCACGCGTAGCGCAGACGCACCGGCACGTACCCGATGGCTGGCTGCCGGCGGTGCGCTTCCTGGTCGACGAGGTCGGCATCGATCCCAACATCCGCGACAAGGACGGGTTCGCGCCCATCCACCACGCGGCGGCGCGGGGCGACAACGAGACCATCCTGTTCCTGGTGGAGCGGGGCGCCGACGTGACCCTGCTCAGCCGGCGGGGCCACACCGTAGCAGACATGGCAAACAGCCCGGAGCAGCGGGCTCAGCCGCATCCGCCGACCGTCGCGCTGCTGGAGAAGCTGGGATCGAAGAACAACCACAACTGCAGATCCTGCTGAAGCACGGAATCTCTTTCCGCCTGGTGCCGAACCCCTCGTACTTGTGCGAGGGGTTTGGTTTGGCCAACTGAACCCGAGGACGTCGGCGAGCGTCCGCTTACGGAGCACGGAATGAAGCGTTACGCGTTGATGGCGATGATACTCGGGCTGATCGGCCTCCCGGTGGACGGCGCCGCCCAGGACACGGTGTGGAACCGCTATACGCTCGAGGATCTGGGTGGCGTCTTCGTGAGCGCGCAGACGGGCGCCGCCTGCGCGGGCGCCGGGATCACCGACGAATCGGTGCGGGTCCAGGCCGAGGCGACCCTTGCGGCTGCGGAAGTGGAGTTGCTGACCCAGGGCGAGATGCTTCGCAACCCCGGCCTTCCCGAGCTGCGCATCATCCTGGAGTGCACGCCCGGCGATGGCGTGGCGGTGACGGGGGCGCTGGCCTGGTCGGTGGCGGTGCGCGTCCACCAGTCGACCCAGATGACGCGCGACAACCAGATCACGCTCTCGGAGGCCGTCACATGGTTCGCCACCGGGCTGGGGGTCGCCGCGATCGTCGATGCCCAGGCCGCTCTCGAAGCCGCGGTCACGGCCAAGGTGGAGGAGTTCGCCGCCGCCTACACGGAGACGAACGGCTGAGCTGACGGCGCTCCGGGTTGAGGGTCCGCCCGCAGCTTCTGTTCCCGGGCCCGCGCGATTTCCTCGCGCACCCAGGCGTCGTCCTCCACCTCCATGCGCGCCCGCAGCGCGGCTGAGGCGCTGGTGGACTCCGGGATTTGCCCGAGCCCCCAAGCGGCGTGGCCGCGCACCAGCGGGGCCACGTCCTGAAGCGCCCGGCTGAGCACGGCGACCGCATCCTCGCCACCCCGGTTCCCGAGCCCCACGCAGACGTTGCGCAGCAGGCCGTTGCGCCGGGCCCGCTTGACGGGTGAGCCACGGAAGGCGCGCGAGAACGCGGCGTCGTCCATGGCGAGCAGACGCTCGGCCAGCTCCACCAGCAGGGGACCGTCCAGCTCGGGCCGCGCCCGGTACGCCGGCTCGGCGGCGGGCGTCTGGAACTTGACGTTCCAGGGACACACTTCCTGGCAGATGTCGCAGCCGTAGATGCGGTTTCCGACCTGCGCCCTCAGCTCGGGCGGAATCGGCCCCCGGTGCTCGATGGTCAGGTAGGAGATGCAGCGCCGGGCGTCCATGACCGGCGCCCCCTGCGCATCGCGTCCCAGCAGGGCACCGGTAGGGCACGCGTCGAGACAGCTCCGGCAGGTCCCGCACCGGTCCTCGGTGAAGGGTTCGTCCTCCGGCAGCTCGAGGTCGAGGAGCAGGACTCCCAGGAAGAAGTACGAGCCGCGTCCCGGGTCGATCAGCATCGTGTTCTTCCCCAGCCATCCCAGTCCCGCGCGCATCGCCAGCTCGCGCTCCAGGATCGGGCCCGTATCCACATAGGCGCGCCCGGAGACACGGTGCCCGGCATCGCTCCCGATCTCCGCCAGCAGCCTCACCAGGCGCCGCTTCATGACGTCGTGATAGTCGTCCCCGCGCGCGTAGCGGGCGATCACCGCGCGCTGCCCGTCCTCTGCGAGCCCGGGGGGATCGGGCTGGTAGTAGTTGTGGGTCACGAGCACGACCGAGCGTACGTCGGCCATGGTGAGGCGGAGGTCGCCCCTGCGCGCGATGGAGTCCTCGCGGGCGAGGTAGCCCATCTCGCCGTGCGCCCCCTCCTCGATCCAGCCTTGGTAGAAGTCCATGTGGCCGCTGGGGCGCGGGGCTGTGAAGCGAATCCGGTCGAATCCCAGGGCGCGGGCGCGGGCGCGGATGCGGTCGCGAAGGTCGGCAGCGGACTTCACGCTGGCGGCGTCGCCGGGGTCCAGCGATCGCTGTCGCGCGTCTCGTATTTCTCGAGAACCCGCTCCAGGGCATCGTCGAGATCGATCCCACGTTCGTTGGAGAGCGCGATCAGCACGAAGAGGATGTCGCCGATCTCGAGCGCCAGATCCTTCTCGGCTTCGTCGGCCCGCTTGAGTTTGGAACCGAAGCGGTGATTGAGCTCGCGCGAGAGCTCACCGACCTCCTCGACCAGGCGCGCGAGGTTGACGAGCGGAGGCCAGTAGCCCTCCTCGAATCGCGAGATCCAGGCGTCGACCCGCGCCTGGGCTTCCTTCAGGTCCATGGCATGCTCCCGACCGTTCCGGACCTCCAGTCGCGGTGCCGCCATCTCCATCGGCGCCGCTGAGTCGGGTACGCCCTCATGGCCGCAGCACCAGCTTGCCGAAGACGTCACCCGCTTCGAGCCGCTCGTGGGCTTCGCGCGCCCGCTCGAGCGGCAGGACTTCGTCGATGGGCGCCCGGATGACGCCGTCGAAGACGAGCTGCATCGTCCTGCGGTAGTCGGAGGGCGTGCCCATGGTGCTGCCGAGGATCGAGGCCTTCTTCCAGAAGAGGAGGGGAAGGCTGGTCTCGCCGACGGGGCCGGTGGTGGCTCCGTAGCAGACCAGGCGGCCGCTCTGGCGCAGGGCGCGCAGATTCGATTTCCAGGTGGCCGCGCCGACCGAGTCTACGATCAGATCGACGCCCTGTCTGCCGGTGTCCTTCCAGAGCGCGCGCCCGTAATCGACCTCCAGCCGGTCGTAGACGACGTGGGCGCCCAGCTCGCGGACGCGGGCGACGTTGTCGGCACCGCTGGTCACCGCGTACACGACCGCGCCGGCGTGGCGCGCCATCTGCACGGCCATGGTGGACACGCCCCCCGATGCGCCGGTCACGAGCACCCGCTCGCCGGGACGCACCTGCCCGCGTGCCACCACCGCGTGCCGCGCGGTCACCCCGACCAGGCTGGCGGCGGCGGCGGCCTCGAACGGTACATCCGGCGGCACCTCGACCAGGTTGGCGGCCGGGACCACCGCGTAGTCGGCGAAGCCGCCCGGCGTGTGCTCACCGATGATCCGGAGTTCACGGGACGACAGGCTCCGCCCGGGCGCGGTCCCGTCGTACCAGTCGTAGTCCAGCGAGGGGTCCACCACCACCCGCGTGCCGACCGGAACGTGCCCGGCGCCGGGACCGACCGCGTCCACCACGCCCGCGATGTCCGACCCCCCGATGTGCGGCATCGCGATGTCGATGGGCAGCCCGCGCCGGACCCACAGGTCGAGGTGGTTCATCGCGGCGGCCCGCACGGCGATCCGCACCTCGCCGGGGCCGGGAGCCGGATCGGGCACCTCCTCGATGCGCACGACCTCGGGGCCGCCGTATTC
>JAPPHB010000108.1 GCA_028821195.1 Gammaproteobacteria bacterium | reverse complement strand
TCGTAGAGCGGAACGGTCCGGTCTACCTTCGCGGTGACCTGGAGATCGTCACAGGGGAGGGCGAGGTCTTGCTCAGGGACACACGCATCGCGCTCTGTCGCTGCGGGGCTTCGGAGAACAAGCCTTTCTGCGACGGAAGTCATGTACGGGTCGGGTTTGCGGGGGACTGAAGCGGCGGAGAAGCGCTGGGCTTCGTGATGACCGCGTCCCCGCGCGTCGGCGCGTCGCCTGTCTCTTCCTACCAGAACACCACGTAAAGCCCCACCGTCAGCATCACCACCACCGCGCCCGCCCACTTCGCCGAGGGCGCGGGTTCGAGGTCGACGGCATCGGACTGCGGAAGTGGCCGTGCCTCCTTCAGCGGCCGCACGCGCGACCCGACGACCATGGCCAGGCTCGAGAGGACGAACGCCCCGGCCGCCGCGTTCAGGTACGCCTGCGAGTCGAAGAACACATCGAGGACCACCGTCAGCAGCCCGTACGCCACCGGGCCGATCAGGAGCGCCACGGTCGCCGCCCGCGGGGGAGCCTTGGGCAGGATCATCCCCATGAGGAAGACGGCGAGGATGCCCGGCCAGATGAAGTTCCAGACGCGCTGCATGTACTCGTAGATCCCGCCGACCGACGCGAGCTGGGGGGCCAGCAGGCAGCCGACTACGACGAAGACGCCGGTCGCGATCCTGCCGATGCGTATTGCCCGGCGCGGCTCGAGCGTCTCCTTCACGACGTGGCGCGAGTAGATGTCCAGCGTGAAGATCGTGGACGCGGAGTTCAGCATCGAGTCCAGCGAGCTCATCACCGCCCCGAAGAGTGCCGCGAACATGACGCCGCGAAGGCCCGTGGGCAGCAGATCGGTCATGAGCGTGGGATATGCCTGATCTCCGATCGCGATCCGGTCGGCGTAGAGCTGATACGCCGCAATCCCGGGCATCACGATCAGGAACGGGATCAGCAGCTTGAGAAACGCCGCGAAGATCACACCCTTCTGGCCCTCGGCCAGACTTCGCGCGGCCAGCGCCCGCTGGGAGATGAACTGGTTCAGCCCCCAGTAGGCGATGTTCGGGACCCAGATGCCCATGATGTAGATCGTCCACGGGAGCGTCGGATGATCGGCCGGCAGCATCAGGTGGAGCCTGTCCTCGTTCGCGGACAGGAAGGCGCCGAATCCGCCCACCGCGTCCATGGCCAGGAAGAACAGCACCGCCCCCCCCCAAGCAGCGCAACGCCCTGGAGCATGTCGGACCAGACGACCGCCTTCAGCCCGCCGTAGATGGTGTAGCCGCCCGCGAGCAGTCCGATGGCCCAGACCCCGGCCGTCAGGTCGAGCCCGAAGATGCTCGTCAGCGCCAGGCTTCCCGCGTAGAGGATTCCGGCCAGTCCCACAATGACGTAGACCGTCATCAGGTATGCGGCCATGATGACGCGCGGCGTGGGCCCGAACCGGAACTCGAGGTACTCCGGGAGCGTGTAGATGCCCGCCTGGAGAAACCGGGGCAGGAGCACGAGCGCCACGAAGACGAGCGCGATGGCCGCGATCCACTCGAAGGCGGCGATGGCCAGCCCCGTCTGAAACCCCTCTCCCGACATGCCGATGAAGTGCTCGGAGGAGATGTTGGACGCGATCAGCGAGACGCCGATGAGCCACCAGGGCAGGTTGCGGCCCGCAAGAAAGTAGTCGGCGGTGGTGTCCTCTCTGCGGCCCGCGTAGAGGGACACGCCCACCACGACGCCGAGGAAGATGAGGAACGCGGCGAGATCGATCCGGTCTAGCGCCATCTTCGCGACGATTCAGGGTGACGGGACTCGATCGACTCTACCTGGGGTCCAGGAGCTGGTCGAGATGCATCCAGATGACTCGAGAGTAGCGGAACAGCAGAGGAGCCAGAAAGGGCACCATCACCGCGATCGTCACGATGCTCCGATTCGCCGAGAAGCCCCCGAATCCCATCAGCGCCACGCCCAGCGGCGCGCACAAGGCCAGGCCCAACCCATAGCTCACGTACATCGCCCCGGTGAAGTAGCCCGGCTCTCTCTCGTATTCCAGCCCGCAGGAGGGGCAAAGAGGGCGCATCTTCCAGAGGCTTGCGAAGACTGCGCCATGCAGACAGCGCGGGCACCGGAGCCGGACCATGGCGCGGAGGCGGCCGGGCAGTTCTTCCCTCATGGACGCGGCGGCACCTGGTCGTTCGGGCCCTGGACCGCGGCGACCGACCCCAGGGGCACGGGCCTCAGGACCGACCCGAAGGCGGCGTGTACCTTCCGTCGATGGCGGTCCAGCCGCCGTCGGCGAACAGGACCGACCCGGTCACGTAGCTGGCGGCGTCCGAGGCGAGGAAGACCGTAGGGCCGGCCATCTCCGCGGCGCTGCCCCAGCGGTTGAGGATGTTGCGCGCGGCGTAGGCGCCGTACCAGTCCGGGTGGTCCTTGATGGGCGCCGTGAGCGGGGTGTCGATCACGCCCGGCGCGACGGCATTCACCCTCACCCCGCCGGGCCCGAGTTCGGCCGCGGCGACGCGCACCATCTGCACGATCCCCGCCTTTGTGGCGGCGTACAGGCTCTGACCCGGCTCGACCACCACCGACCGGATGGAGCTGAAGAGGATGATGGACCCCGAGCCCTGGCCGCTCATGATCCGGCCGGCGGCCTGGATGACGTGCGCCCCGCCCTTGAGGTTGAGCCCCAGAACCCGGTCGATCTCCTCGTCGGTGTAGTCGAGGAGGGGCTTGCGCACGTTCACTCCCGGCGTGCACACGACAGCGTCGAGGGATCCGCGGGTGGCCGTGATGTCCTCGAATGCGCTGGTGACGGCCTCTCCGTCCATGATGTCCAGGCGGGCGGAGGCGGCCTCGCCCCCGGCCGCACGGATGGTCGCCGCGGTGCGGGAGGCGGCGTCCGCGTCGATGTCGAGGCAGGACACGTGCGCACCCGCCTCCGCACATCCGATCGCGACGGCCTCGCCGATGCCGGAACCGCCTCCGACGACGGCGGCCGCGCGTCCCTCCAGGCTGAACATATTGGTCATGACGGGTCTCCGACGGGGGTTTCGTATGGTGAAGGGGCGGAGCACTATGTAAGGGTCACGCCCGCCGGGCAACCCGGCTCGCGGCCGCCCATACGCCCGGCCTCCGTTTCCTCTCACCTCCGGTCTCCAGCCTCGCAAACCTGCATGAACCACGCCAGCCCACCGCCTCGCATCCGCCGCGAAGACCGCATCCTCGCCGAACTGGAGGCCGCGCGCGACGAGATCGTCGCCTTCACGGCGGATATGATCCGGATCCCCACGGTGAATCCGCCGGGGGAGTGCTACCGGGACTGCGCCGAACTGATCGGGCGGCGCTTGCAGGCGACCGGTCTGGCCGTGGAGTACGTGGAGGCCGAGGGGCGCCTCGAGCACACCGCCCAACACCCCAGGGTGAACGTGGTCGGGCGCGGGCCGGCCGTTCCGGGACGTCCGCGGCTCCACCTGAACGGCCACTTCGACGTGGTTCCGCCGGGTGACGGCTGGACGGTCGATCCGTTCGCGGGCCTGGTGCGCGACGGGCGCATCTACGGGAGGGGTGCATCGGACATGAAGTCGGGGATCGCCGCCGCCGTCTTCGCGGTCGAGGCGCTTCGGCGGGCCGGAGTCGAGCTCGGGGGAGCCGTGGACATCAGCGCCACCGTGGATGAGGAGAGCGGCGGCTTCGCGGGCGTGGCGCACCTCTGCGAGACGGGGATCATCTCAAGCGACCATACCCAATACGCGATCATCCCGGAGCCGTTCGGGCCCACCCGCGTGTGCCTGGGACACCGGGGCGTCTACTGGTTCGATGTCGTCGCGCACGGCCACACGGCCCACGGCAGCATGAGCCATCTGGGTCGCAGCGCCATCAAGGACATGGGCGCCCTTCTGGAAGCCCTTCGAACCCGGCTCCTCCCCGAGCTCGCCACCCGCATTTCCGCGCTGCCCATCGTGCCGGAGCCCTCCCGGCGCCCCTCCCTGAACGTCAATGCGATCACCGGCGGTCAGGCCGGCGAACCAACCCAGTCGCCCTGCGTGGCCGACCGCTGCGTCGCCACCGTCGACCGCCGTTTCATCCCCGAGGAGCCCTTCGAGAAGGTACGTGCCGAAATCGCGCGCCTGGTCAAGTCAGTGGAGGACGACGACCCCGGACGCCGTTTCACCATCCAGGAGCGCATGGTGGTCCACCCAACCTCCGCGCCCCCCGGGTCGCCGCTCGTCGCCGCCCTGTCCCGCGCGGTGGAAACGGTGCGGGGCCACCCCGCGACCCTCGTGGCCAGTCCCGGCACCTACGACCAGAAGCACTTCGACCGCATCGCCGGCATTCAGCACTGCGTGGCCTACGGCCCCGGGCCCCTCGAGGAGGCCCACCAGCCGGACGAGTCCTGCTCCGTGGACGACCTCGTGGCGAGCACGCAGGTGATGGCGCTGGCGGCGCTGGAGCTGGTGGGCCCCGCGTAGATGGCAAAGCTCCATCCGGGCATGTCGGTCGAAGAGTTCGACGACAACTACTTCTATGCTACAGAACTCAAGACCTTCGCGCGCCAACTCGGCATTGCCGTCGGCCGACGGCGGAAGCTCGAGCTTGAGGCGCTTATCCGGGAGTTCCTTCGAACAGGGACGGTTCCCCTGGCCAAACCCGAGCCTGATCGCCGGTCCGGCAAGTCGCGCGACAGGCTGGCGGCGGAGACCATCGTCCGGGACTACGTCGACGACCGCAGGACGAAGGACTTTCTGCGAGACCTCGTGCACGCGCGCGACCCGCAGCTAAAGGACAGGTCGGGCCAGTGGTACCGGCTCAACGAATGGCGCCGTACCCAACTTCGGGCAGGCCAGCGCATCACCTACGCGGACCTAGGCAATCGATTGTTGGAACTTATGCGTTGGAAGGGCCGCTATCCGCGGATCCCCGCCGGTCGATTCAACAACTTCGTCACGGATTTCTGGGCAGACCCGGCGAACAAGGGCAAAACCCGGGCCGATGCCGTGGCAGCCTGGGAGTACATCAAGTCCGTCCCGGGACCGAAGACGTACGAAGCCTACGCGGCGCTTGAGCCGAGCAGAGGTGGCGGGGCTACGATCGAAGACGTGAAATGACGAAACGATGAAACGATGAAGCGACAACCGGGTCTCGGCGCATTCCGGCGAAAGCTGCGGCGGCTGCAAGTCCGGGGCGCGATCCTGGCCCTGGCCGCGACGGTGGTTGCCGGCTGCGAAGCGCCCCCCGTCTCCACGAATACGTCGCGCGACAGCCTCGGGGTAACGATCGTCGAATCGGTTGCGCCGCTGTGGGGCGAGCGTGACGCCTGGCGGATCGAGGAGGAACCGATCCTCGACCTCGCCCAGGCCGGCTCGGGCGAGATGCACACCTTCTTTCGCGTAAGGGATGTGCTGCGCGCGGGATCCGGGCATCTGGCCGTTGCCGACGGCGCATCCCAGGAGGTCCGGATCTACGATGCAACGGGGCGATTCGTCCGCGCCTTCGGCGGGCCGGGCGAGGGGCCGGGCGAGTTTCGCTCTCTCTGGACCGTCGTCCTGAAGCCCGACGGACGACTCGTGGCGCTGGACCGAGCCGCGGGGGGAAGCGGCGCGGAGTTCGACCTGGGATCGGGGCTGGTGTCTTCGTTTCGGATGCCGGAGGGGGTCTCTCCGGTTCGGCATCCCCTGCCCTCGGACGTGGTCTGGGGACTGGACCTGGCGCCAGGCACGGACGAGGAGAGACGAAGCGCGGGTGTACTGCGCCCTCCGGTCACCGTCGTGCGCTTGTCGGAGGACCGGATGTCGGCCGACTCGGTCACGAGCCTTCCCGGATACGAGAACTTCATCGTCACCGAAGGGGACGACATCCCGATCATGGGCCGGTTGCCTCACGCGGTACCGGACGGCGAGGGGCGCATCGCAATGGGCACGGCCGACGCGCTCGAATACTCCGTCGTCGACGGCCGGACCGGAGAGCTGCGCCTGATCGCGAGGATTCCCGGAGTTCCGCTGACCGTATCCGGCGCGGAAGTGGACCGTGAGAGGGAGGAATGGCTGGGACCGGATCCCAGTCCCTTCATTCGCGATTTCATGGCTCGCCTGCCCGAACCCGCCGAGAAACCGGGCTATCAGCGCATGATCGTGGATGCGGACGGGAATGTGTGGGCGGGCGAGTACCTGGGACTCGCCCGGCGCGACGAGCCGCAGGAGTGGTACGTGCTGGACTCGTCGGGGGCGTGGCTCGGAGTCGTCGAAACGCCGGCGCGCTTCGAACTGATGCGGGTGGGGGCCGACGAGGTGTTCGGGGTGCGGTGCGATGTCGACGACGTCGAGCATCCGCAGGTTCTGAGGCTGGTGAAGCCCTAGGCGCCACGGGCTGTCCAGCCGCACCACCGGAGTTGCGAGGCTACATCTCCTGGACCCCTGCCCCTCCGCCGGGCTTCGCGACGAACATCATGTCGCGGGTGGGTGGCCCGCCCAGGCGTGGCTCGTAGAACCGGGCAGTCAACGCTTCCATGACCGGTTCGACGGTGCTGTCGTCGCAGAGGGCGACGGCGCAGCCACCGAAGCCGGCGCCGGTAAGGCGCGCACCCGCTGCACCCGCCTCGAGTGCGACTCCCACAATCGCGTCGAGCTCGCCCGTGCTCACCTCGTAGTCGTCGCGGAGGCTTTCGTGCGACCGCACCATGAGGTG
>JAPPHB010000132.1:37507-190189 GCA_028821195.1 Gammaproteobacteria bacterium | reverse complement strand
GGGCCGAAAGGCTCGCGGGTCTGGAACCGAAGCCCGGCAGGGGCTGGCACTCGCTGCGGCGGAAGTTCGCCAGCGACCTGATGGATCAGCCGCTGAAGGTGCTCTGCGAGCTGGGCGGCTGGAAGACGGCGAAGACGGTTCTTCAGTGTTATCAGCGCGCGGATGAGGGACAGCTTCGGACGGCTCTGGAAGCCCGTAGAAGGTCTCGCGGCTAGATCCGCAATCGGCGGGAGTCAAACGGCTGGAATCCGACCGGCCAATCCCGTAAGTTCAACCTCCATGAGCAGATGCGAATCCACGACCGACTGCCGGGCCGGCAAGGCGCCTTGAAGGCCGAATAGCAGCGCTATTGGGCCGAAAGGCAACGCAGAGCGAAGCGATCCAGCGCGGATGCATCGGCGTTCGAATGCCGGGGGGAGTTCATTCACGGACTGCTACCCCCGGGAGGCGCGGAAGGGCTCGCTCAGGCGTGCCAGCGCCGGAAGGCGAGACATACGTTGTGCCCTCCGAAACCAAACGAGTTGGAGAGGGCCGCCTCGACAGGTCTTTCGACCATGCCGTCGGTGGCGTAGTCGAGGTCGCATTCGGGGTCGGGGTGCTCGTAGTTGGTCGTGGGTGGGATCCGGCCCTCCATCAGCACCATCACCGAGATGACCGACTCGATGGCGCCCGCCGCGCCCAGCGTGTGCCCCGTCATCGACTTGGTGCTGCCAACGATGGCCGCCCGGGCCGCTTCTTCCCCCAACACCGCCTTGATGGCGGCCGTCTCGACCTCGTCGTTGTAGGGGGTCGACGTGCCGTGCGCGTTGATGTAACCGACTTCCTCCGGCGCGATGCCCCCGTCCTCCAGCGCCAGCCGCATGGCCTGCTGGGCTCCCGCGCCTCCCGGAACCGGCGCGGTGATGTGGTAGGCGTCCGCGGTGGCCCCGCAGCCCGCGACTTCCCCCAGAATGCGCGCGCCCCGCGCCTCGGCGGTGTCGAGCGACTCGAGCACCAGGCAGCCCGCGCCCTCTCCGATGACGAAGCCGTCACGGGTGGCGTCGAAGGGCCGGCTCGCCGTCTCCGGGGTGTCGTTGCGTCTCGACATTGCCTTCATGGAGGCGAAGCCGGCGATGGAGATGGGCACGATGGCGGCTTCCGCGCCCCCGGCCACCATCACGTCGGCGTCGCCTCGCTGGATGACGCGGAGGGCATCGCCGATGGCGTGCGCCCCGGAGGAGCACGCCGACACGGTGGAGTGGTTCGGACCCTGGGCGCCGTAACGAATCGAAACCAGCCCGGACCCGATGTTGGGAATGAACATCGGAACGAAGAAGGGGCTGATCCGGCGCGGCCCGAACTTCACCAGCTTGCGGACCTGACTCTCATAGGTGTCGACGCCGCCGATCCCGCTGCCGATGATCACGCCGAAACGTTGGGGGGAGACACCCGGCGGGCAGCCATCCAGCCCCGCGGAGGCCATGGCTTCCGCGGCGGCCACCACGGCAAACTGCGCGAAGCGGTCGTAGCGCCGGATCTCCCGCTTGTTCAGGTCCCCGGAGGGATCGAAATCCCTGACCTCGCACGCAATCCGGGTGGCAAAGCGGTCGTCGGCGTCGAAGTGGGTGATCGGGCCGCCGCCGTTCGTGCCGGCCAGCAGGGCCGCCCAGGAAGACGTGACGTCGCTGCCGAGGGGAGTGATCATCCCGATCCCGGTAACGACAACCCGCCGGCTTGCCCCGGCGGTACCATTCTCCGAAGGGCCGCTCATGTGTCCTCGGGCCGTGCGGCGCCTCTCCCGCGCACCGGGGTCAGGATGCGGCGGCCTTGCGAATGTAGCCGATCGCGTCGCCCACGGTGCGCATCTGCTCGGCATCGGAGTCGGGAATGTCGATTCCGAACTCCTCTTCAAAGGCCATCACCAGTTCCACGGTGTCGAGCGAATCGGCTCCAAGATCCTCCATGAACGAAGCCTCGGCCGTGACCTGGTCCTCCTCGACGCCGAGTTCCGTGACGATGATGTCCTTTACCCGGCCCTCGATGCTGTCCGCCATCTCCCTGTTCCTCCCTTGTGTTGCGGTTTTCCGCCGCTAATGAGTGATCATCGGGCTACATCGCCATGCCGCCGTCCACGGCCAGGACCTGACCGGTAACGTACCGCGCCTCCGGCCCGGCGAGAAACCGCGCAACGTCGGCAACGTCGGAGGGCTCTCCCAGCCGGCCCATCGGGATGCGCGACCCGAGCTCCCCGGTGGTGCGTTCGTCCAGGCCGGCGGTCATGTCCGTGGCGATGTAGCCGGGAGCGATCGCGTTGCAGCGCACTCCCCGCTTGGCAAACTCCCGGGCGACGCTCTTGGTGAGCCCCACGAGCCCGGCCTTGGAGGCGCCATAATTGGTCTGACCGGCATTGCCCATCAGGCCGATTACGGAGCTGATGTTGACGATGGAGCCGGATCGGCGCTTCATCATGCCCCTGCACGCGGCGCGCGTCATGTTGAAGGCGCCCGTGAGGTTGACCCTGATCACCGCGTCCCAGTCCTCGTCCTTCATGCGCACGAGAAGACTGTCCCGGGTGATCCCCGCGTTGTTGACCAGAATCGTAACGATGCCCTGCGCCCTGGTCACCGCAGCGACCGTAGCGCGGCACTGCCCGGGATCTCCGACATCGCAGAAATAGCCCGCGTGACCGTCGCCCTCGAGTCGAGCGGCGGCGGTGACGGCCCCTTTCTCGTCGATGTCCACGATCGCCACACGGGCCCCGTCCTGCGCCAGAACCTGTGATATCGCGAACCCTATGCCCCGTGATCCGCCGGTCACCAGGGCGGTCTGTCCGGCCAGCGCGCCGCTCATGGCCGGCTCCCGGCCGCGACGGGATCGGGGAACAGCTTTTGGACGCCGCTTGAGGTGCCCACGGAGACGGCCTTGACGCCCCGGGCGTTGCGCCGGCTCAATCCGCACAGCACCGACCCGGGGCCGATCTCGACGAATCGCTCCACACCGCTTTCAACCATGGACCTGACCGATTGGGACCACAATACCGGAGAAGTGAGCTGCCGGACCAACAGCCGACGCGCGAGGCCGGAATCCTGGACGGCCCCGGCGGTCACGTTCGAAAAGACCGGAAACTCGGGCGGTCCGAAAGATAGGCTGCGAAAACACTTCCGCAAACCCTCCTCCGCCACGGCCATCAGAGGCGAATGAAAGGCGCCGGACACGGCCAGCCGCACGGCTCGCCTGGCACCGGCTTCCCTGGCGCGCGCCAGGACCCTGTCGATCGCGTCCGCGTCGCCGCTGACCACGATCTGCGTGGGGGCGTTGAAGTTGGCCGGAACACATACCAGCCCCTTCCCGGAGACGGCCCGGCACACTTCACGCACTTCGGGTTCTCCCAGGCCCAGGATGGCCGCCATGGACCCCGGGCGGGCGCGCCCCGCTTCACGCATGAGCTCGCCGCGGCGTCGCACCGCGTACACGGCATCGTCGAATTGGAGCGTACCTGCGGCGGCGTGCGCGGAGAACTCGCCCAGCGAATGCCCCGCGGCGCAGGCGATGGGTCCCATTCGCGGCTTGAGCATCGCGAGCGCGGCGAGGGAATGGACCAGGATCGCGGGCTGTGCGTTGTGTGTCTGCACCAACTGGTCCTCGGGGCCTTCCCAGGCGAGGCGTGAAAGGGAGAACCCGAGGATGTCGTCCGCGCGCTCGAAGACCCGCGCAGCCTCCGGATAGGCGGCTGCCAGGTCGCGTCCCATCCCGGGAAACTGCGATCCCTGTCCGGGGAAGAGGAGAGCCAGTGACACCTGACGACGATCGACGGTGGAGGCCGCTACACGCGGAGGGCCGTGGCGCCCCACGTGAGGCCCGCCCCGAAGGCGACCAGCAGGACGTTGGATCCGGGTCCGATGCGGCCCTGCTCCAGCGCTTCGTCGAGCGCGACCGGGACCGTCGCCGAGCTGATGTTCCCGTAGCGGTGGACGTTGACGTACACCTTCTCCATGGGAACGCGCGCGTAGCGGGCGGTCGCCTCGATGATGCGGATGTTGGCCTGGTGGGGGATGAGGAGGTCGACCTCGTCCGCCGTCCAGCCGGCCTGCCTGATCGCGAGACGGGAGGACCTGGACATGGCCCGCACCGCGTTCTTGAACACCTCCCGGCCTTCCATGAGCAGCAGGTGGGACCGGTCCGCGAGCACGGAATCGTCAAAGGGCCGGAGAGCGCCTCCTCCCGGCCTCTGAAGCAGGTCCGCGAGCTTTCCGTCGGACCGGATGTCGTTGGCGAGAATCCCCCGGTCGCCGGTCGCGCGGCGGATCACGCTGGCGCCCGCCCCGTCTCCGAACAGCACCGCGGTGGACCGGTCCTCCCAGTCCATGATCGACGTCATCTTCTCGGTGGACACCACCAGGACCACCTCGCCCATGCCGCTCGCGATGTAGCCCTCGGCCAGGGCCAGGATGTAGAGGTATCCGGTGCAGGCCGCGGAGATGTCCATGGCCGCCGCCTTGTTCGCGCCCAGCCGGGCCTGGATGTCGCACGCGGTGGAGGGCAGCAGCCTGTCCGGCGTCGCGGTGGAAACCAGCAGCAGGTCCACGTCCCCGGCGCCCACCCCGGCCCGCTCGAGAGCCTGCTCCGCCGCGGCGACGCCCATGTCGCACACGGAGGTGCACGAGCTCGCGACGCGGCGCTCATGGATGCCGGTGCGCTCCACGATCCATTGCTCGGTCGTGTCCACCATGCGCGTCCAGTCCTCGTTGGTGAGGACGCGATCCGGGAGGAACCGTCCCGTGCTGGCGACTTCGCTGATGGGTCGGGTCATGGAATGCGGGCCGCGGTTTCGGCCAGGTAGCGGGCGATATGCCCGATCATGGAAGTCCTTACGGCCTTGGCCGCCACGCCGATGGCCTTGCCGATGGCCTTGGGCGGCGATCTGCCGTGGCAGATGACCGACACGCCGTTAACCCCCAGGAGCGGAGCGCCCCCGTATTCGGCGTAGTCGAGGATCTCGATGGTGGAGCGGGCCAGCGGCGTGCGGATGCGCTCCTGCTCGCGGTCCATCACCCGGATCACGAACCCTGCCACCGACTCGTAGAACTTGAGCAGCACGTTGCCGGCGAATCCGTCGGTGACCAGTACGTCGCAGCCGCCGTGGATGATGTCGCGCCCTTCGACGTTGCCGATGAAGTTGAGCCCGCTCTGGCTGAGCAGACGGTATGCCTCCACCGTGCGTTCGTCCCCCTTCTCCGGCTCGGAGCCGATGTTCAGCAGCCCGATGCGGGGCTCGGGTTTCCCCATCAGGTCCTGTGCGTACACATGGCCGAGAAACGCAAACTGCAGGAGATGCAGGGGCCGGCAGTCCACGTTGGCCCCGGCGTCCAGCATCAGCATGTGAGCCCGGCTGGTGGTGGGCATGAGGGTCCCGACGGCGGGCCGGTCCACTCCCGGCAGCCGCTTGAGCAGAAACACCGACGCGGCCATCACCGCACCCGTGGGCCCAGCGCTGACGAAAGCGTCCACCTGGCCTCTGCGATGGAGCCCGACTCCGGTCACGAGGGACGAGCCGGGCTTGCGGCGCACGACGGCCGCGGGGGACTCGTTGGGGGAAACCCGCTCCGCGGCATGGACGATCTCCAGCCGGCCGCCCTCGGCGGCGCCATGCCGGTCCAGTTGCGCCGCGATCCGCGCGCGGTCTCCCACCAGGACGACGGTGACGTCCCCGGCTTCGTGCGAAAGGGCGTGCAACGCGCCGGCGACTTCGGTCGCGGGGGCGCCGTCGCTGCCCATGGCGTCGAGCGCGATTCTCATCGTGGACCGGTCGCCGCCGGCGTGGTCAGTCCAGCTCGACTTCGATGACCGGACGATTCCGGTAGTAGCCGCAGGTGGGACACACACGGTGCGGGACCTGCGGATCGTCGCAGCGCGGGCAGTTCCACACCGCGACGGGTTGGGCTCGCTGGTGCGTGCGGCGCTTGCGCTGCCGCTGCTTGGATGTACGACGCTTCGGTACGGCCATGGCTTCTTCGTTCTAGTGATTCGTGAGAGCCCGCAGCTTCTCCCATCGGGCATCGACATCCGGTGACGAGCAATCGCACCGGGCCGCGTTTCGGTTTGAGCCGCACGCCGGACACAGGCCGCGACAGTCGGGCCGGCATTCTGCGTACAGGGGTGCCGCCAGCGCGAACTCCTCCCGCAGCGGACCGGCGATGTCGAGTTCGGCCAGGTGTGCGGGGAAGGTGTGCACCTCCCCGTCATCCCGGCATTCGCATTCGTCGTCGGGGATGAAAACGAACCGGACCGGCAGCGCAAACGCCTGCACGACGGGTTCCAGACAGCGCCGGCACACCTGCGCCAGGGTCGTCGACATCTTCCCCTGGACCATCACCTGGCCCGCGGCCATGGACTTCGCCGTCAGAGTCACGCTTACGGGTTCGGACAGCTCCGGACCCCGTCCCCCGAGGACGAAATCAGCGGCCGGGCACGCCGCTCGCAACTGGAGCGAACCCGTGCGTTCGAGCGCGTTCAAGTTCAAGTGCAGCATAGCATAAAAAGCTAGCGTGGCGCACGGTCCCGCGTCAACGCGCCACGATGCCGGGCAGCCCCTGCACTACCTTTCGCCGACACTCGCGCGGATTCAGCCACGGAGGGCAAGCCGCTCGTGGCGAGAAAAGAAGAAGTCGATTTCGAGCGCGGCGTTGGCATCCGAATCGGAGCCGTGGACGGCGTTGCGCTCCTTCGACTCCGCATGGAGCGCGCGGACGGTTCCGGGAGCGGCTTCGGCGGGGTCCGTGGCTCCGATGGTCTCGCGAAACCGGGCCACGGCGTCTTCGGCGTCGAGCACCATGGGCACGATGGGTCCGGAGGTCATGAAGGCCACCAGAGAGTCGAAGAAGGGCCGCTCCCGATGCACCGCGTAGAAGGCCGCGGCCTGAGTCCGGGAGAGCTGCGTCATGCGCAGGCAGCGAATGCGGAACCCCGCCCCTTCCAGATGAGCGAGGATGGCCCCCGTCTTTCCCGAAGCGACCGCGTCGGGCTTGATGATCGCGAGTGTCAGGCTCATCGCAGGGCTTCCCGGGTGAGGTGTACGATGTCGATCGGCCGCCGCGCGACGCCGATCCCGTTCTCGCGGAAGGCCCTGATCTTCTCTTCCGCGGTTCCGGAGGAACCACTGATGATGGCCCCCGCGTGTCCCATGCGGCGGCCTGGAGGGGCGGTCTGGCCCGCAATGAAGCCCACGACCGGCAAGTCGAGGCTGCGGCCGGCGTATTCGGCGGCCTCCTGCTCGTCCGTGCCCCCGATCTCGCCGATCATCACGACCGCCCTCGTCTCCCCGTCTTCGGCGAAGGCCCTGAGGCAGTCGATGAAGGTGGTGCCGATGATGGGGTCTCCCCCGATGCCGACGCAGGTCGTCTGACCGATGCCCGCTCCGGTGAGCTGACCGACCGCCTCGTAGGTGAGCGTGCCCGAGCGCGACACCACGCCCACCGGACCGGTTGTCACGATGTCGCCGGAGATGATGCCCACGGTGGCCTTGCCCGGCGAGATCACCCCCGGGCAGTTGGGTCCCAGCAGCCGGACGCCATGGTCGGCGACGAAGGCGTAGGCGCGCGTCATGTCGAGCACCGGGACGCCCTCGGTGATGCACACGACGAACTCGACGCCCGATTCCGCGGCCTCCATGATGGCGCTGGCGGCGAAAGGCGGCGGCACATAGATCGCAGAGGCGTTCGCCCCCGACTCCGCAACCGCCTCGTTCATCGTGTCGAAAACGGGCACGCGCGCGCCTCCCGGGCCTTCGACCACGCGGCCGCCCTTGCCGGGCGTGACTCCCGCCACCACGCGGGTGCCGTATTCGATCATCCTGGCGGTGTGGAAGGATCCGTCGCGGCCGGTGATGCCCTGGACCACCACGCGCGTGGATTCGTCAACGAAGATCGACATGGCGCGGGACCGTGTGCTGTGGGAAGGAGTCCGGCGGGGGCTGCTGCGGAATGAAGGGCGTCACGCGGCGGCCCTCTCCACCGCCGCCCGCACCACGTCGTCCATCGAAGTGAAGGCGGAGAACCCCTCGGCCGCGAGGATGTCCCTGGCTTCGGCTTCGTTGGTGCCCGTGAGGCGAATGAGGATGGGTGCGCGGATGTCGGCGCGCTTCGTGGCCTCGACGATTCCCCGCGCCACGTCGTCGCAACGCGTGATGCCGCCGAAGATGTTGAACAGGATCACCTGCACGTTCGGATCGGCCGTGATGATCTCGAGCGCGGCCACGACCTTGTCGGGACTGGACGATCCGCCGATGTCGAGGAAGTTGGCCGGATCGCCTCCGTAGTACTTGACCAGGTCCATGGTGGCCATCGCCAGCCCGGCTCCGTTGACGCAGCACCCCACGTTGCCGTCGAGTTTGACGAAGCTGAGGCCGGCGGCGCGCGCGTGCGTTTCCGCGGCGGGCTCGGCGTCCAGATCGCGCAGCGACTCAAGCGCCGGCCGGCGGAAGAGCTCGTTTGCGTCGATGGTGACCTTGGCGTCGATGGCCTTGACCTCTCCCGCCTCCGTCGCGATGAGCGGATTCACCTCGCAGAGGGATGCGCCGTTCTTCATGAAGACCTGGTAAAGCTGCGAAAGCACCGTCGCGCACTGGCGCGCCAGGGACGGTGCGTCGAAGAGCGCGCTCCCCAGCCGGTACGCCTGATGCGGCAGAAGGCCGAAGCGCGGGTCGACGCGCAGCCTGGTGATGGCGGCGGGATCGGTGGCCGCAACTTCCTCGATGTCCACGCCCCCTTCCCGCGACACCATGAAGAGCGGCGCCTGCACGGCGCGGTCGACCAGGATGCCCACGTAGCGCTCGCTGGCGATGTTCTCGACAGGGACGAGCAGGACTTTGTGCACGGTCAGCCCCCGGATGGTCATCCCCAGTATGGCGCGCGCGTGGGCCTCGGCTTCCTCGGGGGTGCCGGCCAGCTTGACGCCACCCGCCTTGCCCCGGCCGCCGGAATGCACCTGGGCCTTGACCACCGCCGCGCCGCCCATGTCGGCGGTGATCGCCGCGGCTTCCGCCGGCGTGGTGGCGACGCGGCCCCGCGGTACCGGCATGCCCGCGTCACGGAAGAGTTCCCTTGCCTGGAACTCGTGCAGGTTCATTCGGTCTGCTCCGCGAGGAAGAAGGAAGTCGGCGCGACGGTGTGGCCGTGGAGGACGCTGCGGGAGAGTCGCCGGAAGAGGCGACCGGCCAAGTTACCCGGTCATCCGCTCACGATCAAGAATCCGGCGCGGCTCATGAACCGGCCTGGTCCTCGAAGCGCTCCAGCAGGTCGCGCAACTCGCGCAGACGCGCGCCGAAACCGGCGAAATCCCCCGCCCGGAGCGCTTCCTCCGCGCGGTCGAGCAGATCCAGGGCGTCGCCGGGCCAGGCCGACGTGTCGGTGGCCAGTTCCCGCAGCTCCTCCAGGTCCCGGGTGTCGACCACTTCCTCGGGCGCGTCGGGCGCTGCCATGGCTGCGAGCGCCGTCACGGTGGCGTCCAGGGTCGGCTGCATCGCCACCCGCCGGCCATCGCTGACGACGAACTGGCGGAGCTCGGGAATCGCGTCCGACTCGGCTGCGAGGAAGATCGGTTCCATGTACATGAGCGTGCCGTCCACGGGCACGATGTGCAGGTGACCGGTCCAGACGTCGCTTCCTCCCTGGCGCCAGAGCGAGAGCTGCTGGGAGATGAAGGGATCCTGTTCCACGAGCGCCTCCACCAGGCGGGGGCCGGGGACCTGATCCTCGACCGGAATGTCGTAGAGCAGGAGCTCGCCGTAGTTGTCGCCGTCGCTGCGCGCGACCAGCAGGGCGGTCAGGTTCTGCCGGCCGGCCGGTACGAAGGCGGTGCTCAGCAGGTACTCGGGCTCCCGCGCGCCGGGCAGCCGGTAGATGGCGTACTCGGGCCTGTAGGGGACCGGATTGGTGCCCTGGGCGAGCTCCGTGGCGGGTGCCCACACGTCTTCCTGGCCGTGGAAGGATGGGGCGGTTTCCAGATGATACTGAAACAGCACCCGGCCCTGCAGGCTGAGAAGCGCGCGCGGATAGCGCATGTGTTCGCGGAGCCCGGGAGGCATCTCGTCCATGGGTTGAAAGAGGCCGGGAAGGACGCGCCGGTAGCCTTCAAGCAACGGATCGCTCTCGTCAGCCACATAGAAGGCGACACGCCCGGTCACCCCGTCCACGGTGACCTTGACGCTGTTGCGCACATAGGTCACCGCAGAACGCGCTTCCAGGTCGTAGGCGCTCGCCAGCGGGAAATGGCGGGTGGCGGTGAAGGCGTCGAGCATCCAGATCACGCGGCCCTCGTGCACCACCGGATAGGGCGATTCGGGAAAGCGCAGGAAGGGGGCGATATCGCGCGCCCGCGCCGTCACCTGGCGCCGAAAGACGAAACGGCTGCGGGGCGAGATCTCGGAGGCGAACAGCAGGTTCGTGTCCCGGAAGCGGAACGCGAGGAGAACCTTGCGCAGCCAGGAATCGAGCAGGATGCCTTCCGGATAGTCCACTCCGGCCTGGCCGGGCCGGCCCTCGGGGTCGAGAAAGGCCTCGGTGGTCGGATTGATGATGGCGTAGGCCTGTGGACGGAGGCCGAAGAACACCGACGGGCGCACCAGACGCAGTCTTTCGGGCGCCGCCGCGCCTTCCGCAAACTCGGGCGGGATCGCGGACAGGATCGTCGACGGCCGCCCCTCGGGGGTGTGCTCACCCGCCGCACTGGCGACCGCGCCCATTCCCGCGATGTAGCGCTCGCGAATGTGGAGGTTCTGCCAGTTGCGGTCCTCGATGCCGCCGGGCTCGATCTCGCGCACCGCCACCGCGACCGGCACCAGGCCTTCCGGGCCCCGGTACCGGTCGATGGTGACGTCGCTGAACTCGTAGTAGCGGAAGCGGGCTTCCAGTTGCCGATACGTGGTCAGGAGCGCGCCCGGAGTCCAGACCGGGAGTCCGGAGAACTGGCTGGCGACGGCCATCGCGCGCGGTTCTTCGGTCGTCCCGCGGTAGTCGAATCGCTCACGCCGCAACTGGTCGAGCCCGAACCCGATGCGCGTGTACTCCAGGTTGTGCTCGATATAGGGGGTTTCGCTTTCGAGCTCGTTGGGCTCGACGCGAAAGCGCTGCACGGTCGCCGGGTAGAGCTGAGCCAGCACGAGCGTGCCCACCACGATGGCGCCCAGCCCGGCCACGGTCGGGACGGCCTTGCGCCGCGAGCCTCCCCATGCCACCAGGGCCGCCGAACCCAGTGCGACCACCGCGAGCGCCGTCAACGCGGGCAGGCGGGCGACGGCGTCGGTGAAGCCGAACAGCCCCTGCACGCCGGAGTTGCCGTCGAGCAGGAGGATGTAGCGGGCGACCTGGAAGCGTACGGCCAGCAGGACCAGAAACGTCGTGACCAGGAGGGTGAGGTGGCGGCGCGCCAGATCTTCCAGCCCTAGTCCCTTGCGCGTCAGGCGGAGGGCGCCGGTGGCAGCGTAGATTGCGATGGAGAGGCTGAAGAGGAAGAAGATCAGCAGGAGCGCGAAGGCGAGAATCCCGCTCATCACCGGCAGGGCGAAGATGTAGAAGGACACATCGTGCCCGAGGACCGGGTCGCTCAGCCCCCACGCGGGGGCCCGCAGCAGGAGCAGCAGAGCCAGTCCCGCTTCGGGGGGAACCACGGCGCTGAACCAGAGCGCCGCCAGCACCGAGATCACGAGCGTGCCGCGCGAGATCCAGACGCCGGGGATTCTCTCCGATATCTCGAGGTTGGCGAAACGCCTGCGGATCCTGAGCGCGCGCACCGCGACCGCGAACAGGCGCACGTTCGCGTAGACCATCGCGCCGACGGCCAGCATGACCAGGATGCGCACCCCCCAGCGCGCCAGCGTGCGGGTCCAGAAGACGTCGAGATACCCGTTGGCCCCGAACCAGAGAACTTCGACGTAGAGGTCGATGGCTTCGCGCACGACCAGAAGCACCGCGGCCCCGGCCACGATCGAGGCGAGCAGAACGCGGCCGCCGCGCCACGGGCGAGGGCGCGCCTCAGACACCGACGCCTCGGGCCCGGAGCCAGTCCTCGACCTCCCGCCGGATCTCCCCGAGGCGGATATCGGTGTCGGCTTCGTAGCGCGCCGCGAGGACGGGCTGGGTATTGGATGCTCTCAACAGGCCCCAGCCTCCGTCGAAGAGGATGCGTGCACCGTCCACCGCGATCACCTCGTGGCTCCGGGAGAAATGTTCGCGGGCGGCTTCGGCGATGTCGTGCTTGATGTGCTCGGCCACCTCGATACGGTACTCCGGGGTCGATGCGTAGCGAGGCAGATCCGCCACCAGCGCCGAGAGCGAGCGTCCGGACGCGGCGAGCAGGCGCAGAAGCCGGCACGCGGCGTAGACGGCGTCGTCCACCCCGATGTACTCGTCGGCGAAGCAGATGTGCCCGGAGAGTTCACCACCGATGACCGCTCCGGTGGCATGCATCTTCTCCTTGATGAGGGAGTGTCCGGTCGCCCACATCACGGGGATGCCCCCCGCCGCCTCGAAGACGCGCGGCAGTACCTGGGAGCACTTCACGTCGAAGACCAGCTTCTCGCCCGGACCCCGGCGTTCGAGCACTTCGAGGCCGAAAAGGAGAAGAAGGATGTCGCCCCGGACCACCGCGCCGGTCTCGTCCACGACCCCGATGCGGTCGGCATCGCCGTCGAAGCCGACGCCCAGGGCCGCGCCGGTCCGGCGAACACGCGCCGCCAGGTCCACGATGTTCTCGTCGACCGTGGGATCGGGGTGATGGTTCGGGAAGGTCCCGTCGAGCTCGCAGTAGAGGGGGATCACCTCGGCTCCGATCGCCTCCAGCACAGGCACCGCGGTGAGTGACCCGGAAGCGTTGGCGCAGTCCACGACCACCTTCAGCGGCATGGGTTCCTCGAACCGGCCCGCGATGTCCGCGACGTACCGGTCGAGCACGTCGACGCGTTCCAGGGTGCCCGGTCCACGACGCGCCACTCCTTCATCGATCCGCCGCCGCAGCTCCTGAATCCCTTCGCCGTACAGCGGGCGGCCACCCACGGTCATCTTGATCCCGTTCCATTCGGGGGGGTTGTGGCTGCCGGTGATCTGCGCGCCCCCTGCCGCCGCCAGCTCGCGCTCGGCCCAGTAGGTCACCGGGGTCGGCACCGTGCCGAGGCTGATGACGTGTCCGCCCGCCGAGCGGATGCCCTCCGAGAGCGCGTCGGCCAGGCCGTCCGAGCTGGGACGGTTGTCGCTCCCGACCACGATGCGCGGATGGGCATCGCCGGCCCGTGCGCTCACCGCCGTGACCAGGGCGCTCCCGGTGGCGCGGGCCACCTCGTTGTCGATGGTTTCGCCAACGATGCCCCGGATGTCGTATTGCCGGAAGATCTCGGGAGAAAAGCTCAAAACCGGTACAGCCCGGAAGTGGTTGCGTGCCGTGTGATGTCTCGCGGATGCCCGGCGATCCGCTGTCGCGCACTAGTGCGGATGCGCCGAACTCATCCCGCTAGGGAGCGGCGCCCAGGAGCAGTGCTCCTGCCGTCAGCAGTCCTTCCGCACCCGCGCGGGCGAATCCCACGCCCCCGCCCGGGAAGACGCCCAGACCGATTACGACCGCCACCGCCGCACCCATGGCGAAGCGCATGGTCAGGGGCACCGTCACGGGGTCCGGCTCGTCGGATTCCGGCGCCTCCCGCATCCACATGTACCATGCGATCCGCAGGTAGTAATAGTACGACACCACGGTCGTGAGGACGAAAATGACGGACAGGGTCCAGAGTCCGGCCTCGGCCGCTCCCTGCAGAATGAAGATCTTTCCCATGAACCCGCCCGTGCCGGGGAAGCCGGCAAGGGAGAGGAGGAAGACGGTCAGACAGACGGCCAGAGCGGGATGCGTGGCCCCGAGCCCCGCGTACCGGTGGAGACCGAGCCGCTCCTCGCCGTGCCCTGAAACGCACAGGATCACTGCGAAGGCGCCGATGTTCATCGCGGTGTAGACAAGCAGGTAGAACAGCAGTCCCGCGGTGGCGTTCTGATTCAGGGCTACGATCGCCACCAGCAGGTAGCCGGCGTGAGCGATGCTGGAATAGGCCAGCAGCCGCTTGACGTTGGTCTGGGCCAGGGCGATGACGTTGGCGATCACCATGGTGAGCGCCGCGAGCCACCACCCGATCGCGTACCAGCTCTCGGGGATGCCCGCGAACCCGACCAGGAAGACGCGCGCGAAGGCGACGAACGCCGCTGCCTTCACGCTCGCCGACATGAAGGCCGTCACCGGGGAAGGGGCGCCCTCGTAGACGTCGGGCGTCCACATGTGGAACGGGATCGCCGAGACCTTGAAGGCGAAGCCGATGGCCAGCAGCGCGATGCCGACATGGAGCAGCCCCGCCACGGCCGCATCCGAACCGATGGCCAGAGCGATGAGCCCCAGGTTGGTGCTGCCCGTGGCTCCGTATACCAGCGCGATTCCGTAGAGCAGAAAGCCGGTGGAGAAGGCGCCCAGCAGGAAGTACTTGAGCCCCGATTCCGCCGACTTCGGATCGCGCCGATTGAAGCCCGATAGCACGTAGGCGCTGATCGACATCACCTCCAGGGCCAGGAAGATCACGATCAGGTCGCGCGTGCCGCCCATGAGCATCATGCCCACCGTGGCGAAGAGCACCAGAGCGTGGAACTCCCCCTCCTGCAACCGCTGCCGGCGCACGTAGGCGGGCGAGATGGCCAGCGCGAGCATGGCCGCGAGCAGGAAGATCCAGTTGGCGAAGAGGTGGAAGCGGTCGACGGCGATCATCGTGCTTCCCTGCCCCGGTGTCAGCCCGTACAGCCACCCGTTGGCGAAGGCCGCCGCGAGCACGCCCACCATCGCCAGAACCGCCAGATTCCCCGAGCCGGCGCGCGGCGCCGAGGTCGCGCCGCCCTTCCAGACGCCGGCCAGCAGCACCACGGTCCCCCAGACCGAGAGCACGATCTCGGGAAGCAGCGCCAGCAGGTAGTGCGCGGGGGTGGAGAAGTCGAGCGTCATGAGTCGGCCGGCTCCTCGGCGGGCGGGGTCGTGTGGACGCGCTCCAGGATGGCTTCCACGCTCGGCTCCATGCGCTCGAGAATCGGCGTGGGCGCGACTCCGATCACGATCATGAGCGCGACCATGGGCGACAGGATGAAGATCTCCCGGCGGGAGAGGTCGGGCATCGACCGGTTCTCCTCGCGGTCCAGCTCGTTGAAGAGCACCCGCTGCACCATGGGCAGCATGTAGTAGGCGGCGAAGATGACGCCGCTGGTGGCGATGACGGCGGTGACGGGGTGCGTCTCGAAGGTGCCCAGAAGCGCCAGGAACTCGCCGACGAAGCCGCTTGTGCCGGGAAGGCCGATGGAGGCGAGGGCGGTGATCACGAGGGCCAGGGCGAGCATGGGCGCAACGCGTGCGAGGCCGCCGAACTCCCCGGTCAGCCGGGTGTGGCGGCGCTCGTACAGCATGCCCAGGATGAGGAAGAGCGCCCCGGTGGAGATGCCGTGCGAGATCATCACCACCAGCCCTCCCTGAATTCCGTTCAGGGTCAGGGCGAAAATGCCGATCACCACGAAGCCCATGTGCGCCACCGAGGTGTAGGCCACCAGCTTCTTGGCGTCCGGCTGCACTGCCGCGACCCAGGCGGCGTACACGATGCCCGCCGTGCCGAGCACCATCATCACCGTCACCACCGAGGGGTGCTGGGAGGCGGCGGGGAAGAAGGGCAGCAGGAAGCGCAGGAACCCGTAGGTGCCCATCTTGAGCAGGATCGCGGCCAGCACCACCGAGCCCGGCGTGGGAGCCTCCACGTGCGCGTCCGGCAGCCAGGTGTGGAAGGGGAACAGCGGCACCTTGATCGAGAACGCGAGCGCGAAGGCGGCGAACAGCCAGAGCTGTTCGCGCATCGAGAGCGACGCGCCGAGGATGTCCAGGTAGGCGAACGACCCGTCTCCGGCGCCCGCGGTCGCGGCGTAAAGGTAGAGGATCCCGACCAGCATCAGCAGCGACCCCACCGCCGTGTACAGGAAGAACTTCACCGCGGCATAGATGCGCCTTTTGCCTCCCCAGACGCCGACGATGAAGTACATCGGCACCAGGGTGAGTTCGAAGAAGACGTAGAACAGCATCAGATCGAGCGCCGTGAAGACGCCGATGATGCCCGTCTGCAACAGGAGCATGAGGGCGTAGAAGGACTTTCGGCGGCGGGTGATGTAGCGGAACGAACCGAGAATGGTGATCGGGGCCGTGAAGCAGGACAGCAGCACCATGAACAGCGAGATGCCGTCGATACCGAGCGCGTAGTGCACGCCCCAGGCCTCGATCCAGGGCACGCTCGACGCCATCTGAAAGCCCGGATCCCCTACCGTGAAGGACCACCAGAGGCCGAGGCTCACGACGAAGAGCGCGAGCGTCCAGCCGAAGGCGATGTGCCCGGACCGCTCCTCGTCGTCGAGCAGCACGTGCAGCATCGCAGCCATCGGACCCCACACCAGCACGTGCAGGATCCAGGAGTCGAACGCGACTGCTTGCAGCAGGCTCGTCATGACCGGCTCTCTAGAAGACGACGAAGCCCAGGATCGCGAGGACCCCGAGGGTGAGGACGAGGGCGTAGGTGTTGACCTGCCCGGTCTGGAACAGGCTCACGAAGGCGCCTCCGGCCCGCGTCACCAGCCCCAGCCCGTTCACCGCGCCGTCGATCAGGACGGCATCGATGACGCGCCAGGAGAAGCGCGAGGCCGCGAGGACCGGCTGGACCACGAAGCGGTCGTAGAACTCGTCGACGTACCACTTGTTGAAGAGCAGGCTCTTGAATCCCGTGGGCGCGGCAGCCCGGGCGGCGGGAACCACCTTCCAGCGGGCCGCTGCGCGCGCGGTGAACAGCACCAGCGCCAGCGCGGCCAGCGTGGACAGTCCCGCCCACAGCACCTCGCCGCCGCCGAAGGGGGCGCCGTGGGCGGGCTCTCCCAGATGCTCGTAACGGATTTCCGTCGCGGTGGCGGTGATCGGCTCAAGCCAGTGGTGCAGCCATTCCGAGGTGGGCAGCGCCCCGGCCAGGCCGAGCACCGACGCGGCTACCTCCTCCGGGACGTTTACCCACCCGCCCACGACGGAGAGGATCGCCAGCAGGATGAGGGGGATGGTCATGACCCGGGGCGCCTCGTGCAGGTGCCGCGCCTCCTCGCGCCCCGTGCGGTTGGCGCCGTGGAAGGTCATCACCATGAGGCGGGTCATGTAGATGGCGGTGAGCAGCGCCGTCGCCAGGGCGAGCACCCAGAGCACCGTGAAGAGCGCCGGGTAGCTGCTGGAGGCGGCCAGGCCGGCGTACCAGATGATCTCGTCCTTGGAGAAGAACCCGGCCAGCGGCCAGATGCCCGCGATGGCCAGCGTCGCGATCCACATGGTGATCCAGGTGATCGGCATCGCGGCGCGCAGCCCGCCCATGTTGCGCATGTCCTGGGGGTCGGCGTGGCTGTGGGTGCGGTGCAGCGCATGATGCATGGCGTGGATCACCGCCCCCGACCCGAGGAACAGGAGCGCCTTGAAGAAGGCGTGGGTCATCAGGTGGAAGATGCCGACGTAGTACGCCCCCACCCCGACGGCCAGGAACATGTAGCCGAGCTGGGAAATGGTGGAGTAGGCGAGCACCTTCTTGATGTCGTACTGCGCGAGCGCGATGGTGGCGGCGAGCAGTGCGGTGAGCACGCCCACCGCGGCCACGACGGCGCTGCTCACCGGAGCCAGTGCGAAGAGGACCGAGGTGCGCGCCACCATGTAGACGCCCGCGGTGACCATGGTCGCGGCGTGGATCAGCGCGGAGACCGGGGTGGGGCCGGCCATCGCGTCCGGCAGCCAGACGTACAGCGGGATCTGGGCGCTCTTGCCCGCCGCTCCCAGGAAGAGGAACAGCGTGATCGCGGTGACGGTGACGCCTCCGTACTCGAGCAGCGCCGGGGCATCGGCGAAGACCTCCGGGAAGGCCAGGGTGCCGAAAGCCGTGAACACCAGGAACATCGCCACCAGGAAGCCGAAGTCGCCGATGCGGTTGACGATGAAGGCCTTCTTGCCGGCGTCGGCCTTCTCGCGGTCCTGGAACCAGAAGCCGATCAGCAGGTAGCTGCACAGCCCCACCCCCTCCCAGCCCACGAACATGACCGGGAAGCTCGCCCCCAGGACAAGCACCAGCATGAAGAAGACGAAGAGGTTGAGGTAGGAGAAGTAGCGCGCGTAGCCAGGGTCGTCGTGCATGTAGCCGACGCTGAACACGTGGATCAGGAAGCCGACGCCGGTCACCACCAGCATCATGATCATGCTGAGCTGGTCCAGTTGGAGCGCCGCGTCCACTTCCAGCGCCCCGGTGACCATCCAGCTCCAGTAGGTGACCACCACGGGGTCGTGCAGATCCGCGTGGAACATCCCCGCGAAGTTGAGCAGCACAAGCACGAAGGAGAGCCCGACCACCCCCGGCCCCACCAGCGTCACCCATCGCTTGTGTCCGTCGTCCGGATGCTCGGGTCCATCGCCGCCCGCCCGCACCGCCGCCGCCGCGCGCGCGCCCACCCGCATCGCGAGGATGCCGTTGACCACGAAGCCCAGCAGGGGCAGCAGGACGATGAGCCCGGGCAGAACCGGCTCGTATGCGGCCGGCTGGGCGCCTTCCTGGAAGAGCCCGGAGAGCGGCGCGAGCGTCATCCCACTACCACTTGAGCAGGTTGAAGTTGTCGACATTGACGGTCCGGTAGTGCCGGAATATCGAGATGATGATCGCGAGCCCGACCGCGGCTTCCGCGGCCGCCACCGTCATGACGAAGAAGACGAATACCTGTCCCTCCACGCCCACGTACCGGGAGAAGGCCACCAGCGCCAGGTTCACTGCGTTCAGCTGGAGCTCGATGCAGAGAAACATGATGATGGCGTTCCGGCGCACGAGCACCCCGAAGGTGCCGATCACGAACAGCAGGGCGCTGGTGGTCAGGGCTTCGGTCAGCACGCGGCGCTCCTCATACCCGCTTCTTCGCCAGCGCGACGGCGCCGACCACCGCGACCAGCAGCAGGATTCCGGTGATCTCGAATGGAACCACGTATTCCTGGAAGAGCGGCCGTGCGATCAGCGACACCGCACCCCGCTCGGCCAGCTCCAGGTCCATCGCTGCCGCGCCCGGGAAGCTCTCGTAAAGGGGGCTCGTCTCCGCGCCGCCGAACCGGGTGGCGAGGATACCGCAGATCGCCCCCGAGACGACGAAGGCGCACACGGCATAGAGCCCGCGCACCAGGTCGTCCCGGTAGTCGTGCCCCAGGTTCAGGAGCATGATCACGAACAGGAAAAGCACCATGATGGCGCCGGCGTACACCATGACCTGGATGGCGGCCAGGAAGTGCGCTTCCAGCAGCACGTAGATCCCCGCTACGCTCGCCAGCGACACCACCATGAACATGAGGCTGGCCACTGGGTTCCGGCTCGCCACCACCCCGATGCCTCCACCCACCACGGTCACGGCGAAGACGTAGAAGAGGATCAGCTCCATCCCCTCACTCCGATGCGGGGTCGGAGGGGTCCCAGAGCGCGGTGACCGGGTGCTCCTGCTCCATCAGCCGGTCGAGGTCGTAGACGAAGCGCTCGCGCGTGTACTCGGCGTTCTCGAAGTGCTGACCCACATGGATCGCCTCCACCGGGCACACCTCCTGGCACATGCCGCAGAAGATGCAGCGGAACTCGTCGATCTCGTAGACGATGGGGTAGCGGTTGCCCTGATCGTCCTCGCCGCCCACCAGGCGGATGCAGTTGGCCGGGCAGACCGTGGGGCAGAGCCCGCAGGCGACGCACTTGGGGCGTCCGTCGGCGTGCACCTCCATGCGGTGGGTGCCGCGCCAGCGGGGATGGAGTTCCGTGGGCTCCTCGGGATAGCTGCGCGTCACCTTGCGCGGGTTGACCATGTGCCGGAAGGTCAGCGACATCCCCTTGAGGGCGGCTCTCAGGTACGAGCTCCGGGCCGCTTCGGGCCGGCGTATCACCTTCACCGATATGGCCATGGCGACTCCCGCGGGATCATGGGTGGGCGGCCGGCGTCGGGCGCGCGGCCCGTCCGGCTGGCGCGGCCCCGGTAATGATGCGGCCGCGGTCGAGGTAGAGGGCGAACATGGCGGTGGCGACGAGGCTGACTCCGGTCAGCGCCAGGGCGAAGCCCGGTCCGCCGGACACCCCCAGCTGATCCAGCACCAGGATGGTGGCGCCCACGAGCATGACGTAGGCGAGCGCGGTGGGCAGCATCACCTTCCAGCCCAGGTGCATGACCTGGTCGTAGCGGAAGCGCGGCAGCGTCCAGCGCACCCAGATGTAGAGGACCACGAAGAAGGTGGTCTTGAGCATGAAGGCACCCAGGGTGAGCAGCGTGGTCCAGATGGATAGCTGCGCGGGGATGGGGTCGCCCGCCGCGGTAAACCCGGAGATGAGCCCGCCCTCGTACGGGATGAAGTTGTCCCCCGCCCAGAAGGGGATGTCCCACCCTCCCAGGAAGAGCGTCGCCATGAGCGCCGAGGCGGTGATCACGTGCGCGTATTCGGCGATGAAGAACATGCTGAACTTCATGGACGAATACTCGGTGTGGTATCCGGTCACGAGCTCGGACTCGGCTTCCGGCATGTCGAAGGGCAGCCGGTTGGTCTCCGCGAACGCCGAGATGAGGAAGAGCAGGAAGCCGAGCGACAGGGGGAGGATGTACCACAGCCCCAGTTGCTGATCGGCGACCATCCGGGTGAGGGTGACGTTGCCCGCAAGCATCATGACCGGGATCAGCGAGAGCCCCAGCCCGACCTCGTAGCTCACCATCTGGGCGGAGGCGCGCAGGCCGCCCAGCAGCGCGTACTTGTTGTTGGATGACCAGCCGCCCAGGAAAATCCCGTACACCCCGAGCGAGCCGATGGCGAGGATGTAGAGCACCCCCACCGGCAGGTCTGCGACGATCATGTCCACCGTCCCCCACGGCGTGGGCAGCGGGGCGGCGAAGGGAATCACGGCGAAAGTGACCAGCGCCGGCATGATCGACAGCATCGGCCCCAGAACGAAGAAGAAGCGCGATGCCGTGGCCGGGTCGGTTTCCTCCTTGATGATGTTCTTGAGGCCGTCGGCGATGGGCTGCAGGAGTCCGAACGGGCCTACTCGATTCGGTCCCAGGCGATCCTGGATAAAGGCCGACAGGCGCCGTTCGGCCCAGGTGGCGTACATGATCGCCACCATCAGCGCCGTGAACACGGCCAGCACCTTGACGGCGGCGGCGATCAGGAAGGCCGTCGGCGAGAGTTCGGTCATCGTTCTCCCGCGATGGCCGCGGTCAGTGCACCCAGCACCTGCCACGCGGGCTGGGCGCTCCCGGGGGCCCTGAGCGCGGCCTCGAAGCGCTGCACCCGGGTCTGCACGTTGGTGAAGGTCCCCTCCTGCTCCGCGAAGGTGGTGACCGGGAGCACGAAGTGCGCGCTGCGGCCGGCCGGCGCCGGGTGGGCTCCGAGATATACGAAGAGTTCCGCACGCGAGCCGAAGTCCTCCGCCTGGTCGGCCAGTTCATCGCCCAGCACGATCAGCGTGCCGGTGCTCGCCGCCACCTCGTCCAGCCCTCCGCTGGCGTCGTCGCCTCCGACCCGGCGCATCCCCAGCAGTTCTGCGCCGCGTGTGTTGGGCGCCAGGTCGCGGCGGCGGGCCAGCACGGGGAGGCCGGGCAGCGGGACCTCGTCCGGGGCTCTCGCCGAGCGGTACACGATGTCGCCTCCGCCGATTCGCTCCACCAGCTCCCGCAGGGCGGCCAGATCCTCGTTGGATGCGTGCGCGGAAGCGACGGCGTGGACGGGATTGCGGCAATCCGCGAGCCGCTCCCGCAACGAGGCGAGAGTTCCGTGCCAGCCGGGCGCCGACCAGCCATCGTCCCCTCGCGCAAAGGGTTCCTCGATCCGGTCGATCCGGTTCATCCACTCGTAGTGGCCGCGGCCGTAGTCGCACATCCAGTGGCCGTTGACTTCCGGGTTTTCCCGGGGCTTGAGCCGATGCACCACGTTGTCGCGGGTGTGGATGTCGACGTTGCACCCCTGAGAGCAGTTGGGGCACACGGACGCGGTGTGGTCGAGGTCCCAGGCGCGCGCCTTGTGCAGGAAGTCCTTGGAGACCAGTGCTCCCACCGGGCAGATGTCGACGATGTTGCCCGACCATGGAGAGTCCTTCAGTCCCTGCTCGAAGAAGGTGTCGATGACTGCGCGGTCGCCCCGCTCGACTACCGTCAGCACCGGATCCTGCGCCATCTCCTCCATGAAGCGCACGCAGCGGGTGCACATGACGCAGCGGTCGCCGTAGAAGAGGACGTCGCCTCCGAAGTCGTCTCGGCCGAACACGCGCTTGGGCTCGACCCCGCGGCCGTGCGTGCGGCCCTCGGAGTGGACGTAGTCCTGCAGCTTGCACTCCCCGGACTGGTCGCAGATGGGACAGTCCAGCGGATGGTTGATGAGGTAGAACTCGAGCACGCCCTTGCGCATCTCGCGCGCCAGCCCCTCGTCGGTGCGCACCACCTGGCCTTCCTGGGCCTGGGTGACGCAGGAGGGCATGGGCTTGGGTGCGTCTTCCACGTCCACCAGGCAGAGGCGGCACTGGGCGGGCGCGGACAGCGCGGCATGATAGCAGTAGTGCGGCACCTCCACGCCGATCTCCTCGGCCGCATGCAGCAGCGAGGTGCCCTCGGGGACCGTGACCCGCTGGCCGTCGATGGTCAGGGTGACGGTGCTCACGCGACCTCCGCTCTCTCGGCGCCGTGGATCAGGGCCAGGTACTCGTCCCGGAACTTCTCGATGGAGGAGACCACCGGGGCCGCCGCCGAGTCGGAGAGCACGCAGATGGTGGTGCCGGTCATCTGGGCGCTCATGTCAAGCAGGGTGTCCAGGTCGGCCTCGGTGCCCCCGCCCGCTTCGATGCGGCGAAGCACCTGCGTCATCCAGGGAGTGCCCTCGCGGCAGGGGGTGCACTGCCCGCAGGACTCGTGCGCGTAGAACTGGACCATGCGCCGCACCTCGCGCACGATGTTGGTGCGGTCGTCCATCACAATGACCGAGGCGCAGCCGAGCATCGAACCCGCGGCCTCCACCCCCTCATAGCACAGCGTGCATTCCCGGCAATCCCGGGCATCCATGAGCGGAACGGAACTGCCGCCCGGGATCACGGACTTGAGCGCCCGTCCTCCGGCCATGCCGCCGCACACGTCCTCGATCAGCTCCATCATCGGAAAGCCCAGCGGCAGCTCGTAGTTGCCGGGCTTCTCCACGTGGCCGCTCACGCAAAAGAGCTTGGTGCCGGGGGACTTGTCGGTGCCCCACTGCCGGTACCACTCCCCCCCGTGCTCCACGATGTGGGGCACGGCCGCCAGGGTTTCGACGTTGTTGATGGTCGTGGGCATCGAATACACGCCCACGGCGGCCGGGAAGGGCGGCTTCACCCGCGGCTCCCCGCGACGGCCCTCGAGGGAGTTCATGAGGCCGGTCTCTTCACCGCAGATGTATGCCCCGGCACCCACGTGCACGGTCACCTCGATGTCGTTTTCCGAGCCCAGGATGCGGCGCCCGGCGAACCCTCGCTCGTACGCCTCCTCGACCGCCCGCGCCATGACCTGGCTGGCTTCGAAGAACTCGCCGCGGAGATAGATGTAGGCGTGTCGCGAACCCATCGCATAGGCTGCAATCAGGCACCCCTCGATCAACTGATGGGGATCCCAGCGAATCAGCTCGCGGTCCTTGAAGGTGCCGGGCTCCGATTCGTCGGCGTTGCAAAGCAGGTAATGCGGCTTGACCCCCGCCTTCGGCATGAAGCTCCACTTGAGCCCGGTGGGGAACCCGGCTCCTCCCCTGCCCCGCAGTCCCGATGCCTTCACTTCGTCGATCACCGCGGACGGCCCGATCTCGAAGGCTCGCTCGAGCCCGTTGTAGCCGCCCCGCTCCCGGTATCCGTCGAGCGTGCGCGCCGCGGGATCCCCGAAGTTGCGCGAGATCATGCGCACCTCGCGCTCGTGCACGTAGGGGTAGGCCATCTACTCGCCGTGCTCCCTGAGGCGCTGCAGGAGGGCGGGCACGTCGTCCGGCAGCACGTTCTCGTAGTAGCGGGAATTGATCTGCACGGCGACCGGGAAGCCGCACGCGGCCAGGCATTCCACCTCGATGACGGTGAAGTCGCCGTCCTCCGAGGTCTCTCCCAGCTCGGTGCCCGTGTGTCGCAGGAAGGCGTCCAGCACCTCCTCGCCCTTGCACAGGCTGCAACTGATGTTGGTACAGACCTGGATGAGGAAACGCCCCACGGGCCGCTTGTTGTACATCGTGTAGAAGGTGACCGTGCCGCGCACCTCGGCCGACGCCAGGCCGAGCAGCGCCGCCACCTCGTCCATCGTCTCGGGGGAGACGTGGCCGCGCAGCTCCTGGGCCAGGTTCAGCGTCGGAATGAGGGCGGCGCGCGCGGTCGGGTAGCGCGTGCGAATCTTCTCGAAGCGCTTCAGATAGGGACCCTCGAAGAGGACCGCGTCCGGATCCTTGTCGCGGAGCATGTACGGATACGAGGGAGCCGCCGATTCGTGGCCTCCGTCGAGCGGCCGCTCGCCCACGAAATCGGTGCCGCGCACATCCGCTTCGGTCAGGTTGAACTCTCCCGTGTTGCCTGCCCAGCCGGGGTTGCGGAACGGCACGCGGGCGGGAGCGCTCATCGGTCGATCTCGCCCAGGACGATGTCGAGGCTCGCGTTGATCATGATGAGGTCGGCCACCAGGTGCCCCTCGGCCAGCTTCGCGATCGCGGACAGGTTGACGAAGGAGGGCGGGCGGATGCGCCAGCGCACCGGCTTGGGGCCCCCGTCGCCCACCAGGTACATGCCGAGCTCCCCCTTCGACCCCTCGACGGAGAAGTAGCAGTCCTCGGCGGGCGCGTCGATGCCGTCCATGATCAGCTTGAAGTGGTGGATCATCGACTCCATGTCGCTCATGCAGTCGGTCTTGCTCGGCAGGCTGATGCGCGGGTCCTCGACGTTGATGGGGCCATCGGGAAGACGGTCCAGCGCCTGGTGCAGGATGGCGACGCTCTGGCGCATCTCCTCCATGCGCACCAGGTAGCGGTCGTAGCAGTCCCCGTTCTCGCCGACCGGGACTTCGAAGTCGTAGGTCTCGTAGTCGTAGTAGGGCCGGTCCTTTCGCACGTCGTAGTCCACCCCGCTGGCGCGCAGGTTGGGGCCGGTGAGGCCGCAGTCAACCGCGTCTTCGGGACCGATCGCGCCGATGTTCATGGTGCGGCCCTGGTGGATCGCGTTGGTGGTGAGCAGCGCGTCGATCTCGTTGAGGGTGCGGGGGAAGGTGTCGATGAACTCGCGCACGCCCTCGGCCCAGCCGGGCGGCAGATCCGACATCATGCCCCCGACGCGGGTGGCGGAGGTCGTGATGCGGGCGCCCGTCAGCTCCTCGTGCAGCTGGTAGATGCGCTCGCGCTCCTGGAAGGCGTACAGGAAGGGCGTGAAGGCCCCCACGTCGATGGCGGTGGTGCCCAGCCAGAGCAGGTGCGAGAAGATGCGGTCCAGCTCCAGGCAGATCACGCGCACCACCTTGCAGCGCTCGGTGACCTCGATGCCCATCAGCTTCTCGACCGCCATGGCGTAGGCGCAGTTGTAGATCAGCGGCGCCAGGTAGTCCATGCGGTCGGTCAGCGGCACGATCTGGTTATACGTGCGGTACTCGCCCAGTTTCTCGAAGGAGGAGTGCAGGTAGCCGATATGCGGCGTGACCGACAGCACGGTCTCCCCGTCCAGCTCGCAGATCAGCCTCAACACGCCGTGCGTGGCGGGGTGCTGGGGCCCGATGTTGATGAGCATCTCCTCGGAGCCGATGTCGGGCTCGGCGACATCGACGGGCGCCAGCGGCCCCATCGCGGGCCGGGCGTCCATCCCCATCTCCGCTCCCCGCCCCACCGGGATATCCACCGTCCGCCGCGTCATCGGTCGACGCTCTCCCGGGCGGAGGTCGGCGATGCGTCCGCGGGCACGATCTGGGGCGCGCCACGCCCCTCCAGCTCCTCCGGCATGTAGTACTGCTCCAGGTCCTGCGAGAGGGCGCGCCGGGTCTGCTCGGCGCGGGAGAAACGGCCGCGCAGCGGGAAATCCTTCCGCAGGGGATGGCCTTCGGCGTAGTTCTCGGGCATGAGAATGCGGCGCAGGTCCGGATGCCCCCGGAACTCGACCCCGAACAGATCGTAGACCTCGCGCTCGAGCCAGTCGGCCGCGCTCCAGAGAGCGGTCACCGAGGCGATCGCGAGGCGGGAAAGCGGCAGCTCGCACTTCACCCGCAGCGCCTTGCGGTGCGGGATGGACCAGAGCTGGTAGACAACCTCGAGCGGGTGCCCGTCGCCGTAATCGACCGCGGTAACGTCCACCAGCAGGTTGAAGCGCTCGCCGGGATCGGTGCGCAGCCAGTCCAGCACCTCCGCGCTGCGGCCGGGGTCGATGTAGACCACCTGCTGGTCCCCGGATTGCACCAGGTCGCGCACGACGGCGTCGGGGAATGCGGCGCGCAGAGCTTCAACGGTGGCGGAAGCCGACATGCCGTGGCGGTCGGGTCGGGTCACGGAATCCGGTCGTCGGGCCGGTCGGAGGCGTCGGATCCGGTGGGGCCGCTCACCCGGTTCTGCCGGGTCGAATTGCCGAAGGGTCCGGAGAGCGCCAGCACCTCGTCGGCGTCGGCGCGCGCTCGGGCCACCGCAGCCGGGTCCTCGGCGCGCAGTGCGCCGTGCTCACTCAGGCGCTCCTGCCGGATTTTCTCCTGAATCATCATGAGCCCGTAGATGAGCCCTTCCGGTCTTGGCGGACAACCCGGCACGTAGACGTCCACGGGAATGATGGTATCGATCCCCTGCACCATCGAGTACACGTCGAACACGCCCCCGGAAGAAGCGCAGGCACCCATGGAGACGGCCCACTTCGGCTGAGGCATCTGGTCCCAGATGCGGCGCAGGACGGGCGCGAGCTTGTAGGGCACTCTCCCCGCGCAGATCAGGACGTCGGCCTGGCGGGGGCTGAACGACATGCGCTCCATCCCGAAGCGCGCCAGGTCGAAGTTGCTTGCGGCCGCGGCCATCATCTCGATGGCGCAGCAGGCGGTGCCGAAGGGCATGGGCCAGAGCGAGTTGCGACGGGCCCAGTTGACGACGAAATCGAGGCGCGTGGTCAGAAACGTCGGGGTTCCCGCGCCCAATACCCCGCCCGGCGGCGAGGAGGCCACGGGAAGGCTCTCAGCAGGCTTTTCGCTCAGTCCCAATCGAGGCCTCCTTTCTTCCATTCGTACACCAATCCCGCGGTGAGCACCGCCACGAAGATGGAAGCAGCCACGAATCCGCTCCACCCCAGCGCGCGCATCTCGACCGCCCAGGGGATGAGGAAGACCGCTTCCAGGTCGAAGACGATGAAGCTGATGGCGACGAGGTAGAACTTCACGGAAAAGCGGGCCCGGGTGTCGCCCAGCGGGATCATGCCGGACTCGTAAGGCATTGCCTTTTGGGGAGTTGGCCGGCGAGGATTGAGGATGTGAGACAACGCCACCATGAACACTGCGTTGAGGGCGGAGACCCCGAAGATGAGCAGGATCGGCAGGTAGGCGTCCGACATCGAGTCGCCCGCATGTGGAGGGGTTTCGCAGGAGTTCGGGTGGCAGAAAGCTACCCATGCGTCCCCACCCGGTCAAGCCGGAACGGAGCGTCCGCAGGCCGATTCCGGTGTCCGCCGAAGGCCCGGGCACCGGAGGTACCGCACGGTGTATGGCAGAAGGGTCCGGAGTTGCGGGCGGCGCGGCAGATGCAGGATCCGGCACGGCGTTCGCAGGAGCAGCGTGCAGGGGTCCGTTCCCGAGGCACTGAGCCGACTGTACGGTCACTTTCTGCCGCACGTCGATGGTTCGGGTCCGGAATATGAGTCCGAGACTTGGGATGCAAACCCAGGCTGAGAAGATGACATTCTCGGAGCTGGCCCGGCCAGCAGATGATAACAATGGGCCCAACAATTGAGAATAGTGAGCCTGAAATACGGTTCGCCGGCAATCTTTGAGACAGGAGGAGTGAACTGTGATGCGCCACATTACGCGTCTTCGCACTCTCGACCAGGTTCGGCGCTTCCTCAACGTCCCCGACGCCCCGAGGTTGAGGACTGAAAGCCGTGAAGCCATATACGATTTCATCCGTAGGACACTGGACAAATTCGAATACCACGATCTCAGGAAGCGCGACAAGAGCTTGCTGAAGACGTTCCTGACCAGAGTGACCGGGCTTTCGCGTGCTCAGCTGACACGTCTGGTCGCCCAGCATCGCGAGACCGGCACCATTCGAGACCGCCGCGGCTCGCCGCCCGGCTCAAGAGCCGCGTAGGCGGCGGCCAGCTCACCGTTCGGGGTTGACCGGCCGATGCGGCACGAAACCCCGGTGCGGCGCGAAGCCTTGCCGCGACTCGGGCTCATTTCCATGATGCTACCGGCAACGCCACATCCGCGCGCGTTCACGCACCTCGGGTTGGAGGACATCATGGCCGGTTTGTCGATCCGGCTCCCTTCCCGCTGGCCGCGCGCGAAGGACTACCCCGTCCGTCGACCATCGGCGCCAGGCGTCGCGGCCATGGTGGTCATCTGCAGCTTCCCTGCACTGATGGCATCGCCGGGGGTGGGGCAGGAACCCCCGGATACGGTTCTGGCCGCGGACTCCCTCCTGGTCGTGGTCGGTTCGCGGGCACAGATACGGGATCCGGTGCTTCTGCCCGTACCGGTGGATGTCTACGGCTCCGAGGAGCTGTCCCGCCTGGGTGACATCGATCTGGGCGAAGCGCTGGGAAGGATCGCGCCGTCGTTCAATTCGACGCGTTTGACGGTGGGCGACGGCGCGGCGTTCCACGTCGCCACGTTGCGCGGAATGAACCCGGATCAGGTGCTGGTGCTGATCAACGGCAAGCGCCGACACGGGATCGCGTTTGCCAAGGTTCTCACCATGCTGGGCATGGGCACCACCGGCACCGACCTGCGCGCCATCCCGATTCATGCCATCGAGCGCATCGAAGTTCTGCGCGAAGGCGCAGCTTCCCAGTACGGATCCGATGCCATCGCCGGGGTCATCAACGTCGTCCTGAGGGATGCAGCCGCCGGCTCCAGGTGGTCCACCTACCTGGGCCGCACTTCGTTCGGAGACGGCGAACGGCTGCTGACTTCAGGGAACGTAGGGCTGGGCCTGGGCGAGCACGGCGGATTCCTGAACTTCACCGGGGAATACTCGCGGCAGACGCCCAGCCAACGGGGTGGCGAGGCGCCCACCTGCTTCGGTCCGAATCCTGGCTATCCGCCGTGTGCGGACGGGGGCAAGGTGATGTATCTGTCGCGCAACGGTGAACCCGACTACGAGGGGGGCGCGGTGATGGCGAATGCCGCACTGCCCGTCGGCGAGACGGTGGAGCTTTTCGCGTTCGGCGGCTACTCGCGCCGCAGCGCGGTGTCGGACGGCCTGTACCGGAAGGCCGACTGGGTGCCTCGCAACGTCTCCTCCGTGTACCCCGACGGCTTTTTTCCAACCGAGGAATCCGACCTCACGGATGCATCGCTGGTCGGCGGACTCCGGGGAGACCTGGATGTGTGGTCGACCGAACTGAGCGCCGGCTTCGGCCAGGGTCGCTTCGCGTTCGACGTGGCCAACTCCATCAACCCGTCCTACGCCGCGGCGCACTTCGCCGGCAATCCAGCAGCGTCGGCTGCGGAAATCGCTGCCGCCGCGGGTCCCAGGTCCGCCCATAGCGGGACGCTCAACCTCCGCCAACTGCACCTGAACGCGGACGCCCAGCGTGATCTGGAACTGGGCTCTGCTCCGGGGCTGCTGGCCGTCGGTGCTGCATTGCGCAGCGAGAGCTACCGGATGGAGGCCGGTGATCCCGTGAGCTACGGTTGTGGGCCGGGCAATACCGCCGGCAGCTTTCCGGCCGCGCACGACTTGAACGTGGACGGATCCGAGGTGGCGAGTTGCGGCATGCAGGGCTATCCGGGCTACAGCCCCCAATCCGCGCTTGAGAGCGAACGGGATCGGCTCAGCGTGGGCGTCTATGCGGACTCGGAGATCAGGCCCATGGACGAAGCGCTGACGCTTGGCGGAGCGCTGCGCTTCGAGAACTACAGCGATGCCGGCAGCTCACTCACGGCCAAGGTCGCGACCCGACTCGAACTGGGGGAGTCGGGAACCGCCCTGCGGGCCGCTGTCTCGACCGGATTCCGGGCGCCGGGCCTGCCCCAGCGCGGCTTCAACACCCTGGGCTTCGTGGGGAGCAGCGCCGGGCTGCGCACGAACGGATTCCTCCCCGAGGGCGATCCCATCGCCTGTGCGGACTTCGAGGCCTGCTCGCTTGGCCACGAGACGTCTCTCAGCGTCACGGGAGGCCTTGTCTTCGCCCACCAGAGCGGATTCCGGTTGACCGCAGACTACTATCGCGTGGCAGTCGAGGACGCGATCGCTCTCACGGAGGCGCTCGGCGCCGAGCACGGCCTGCGCGCCAACGCGCAGTTCCAGGGCCGACCGGTGGATGCGGTTGCGTTCTGGACGAACGCGATCGATACACGCACCCGGGGATTGGACATCGTGGCCGGCTGGCACTTCCGTGGCATGGATTGGGGCGCCGCCGATCTCTCGGCCAGTCTGCACCGGAACGAGACCGCGATCACCGCGAACCGGAACCCCCATTTCATCCGCGATACGCAGACGATGCTCATCACCCGGGCTCAACCCGGTACGCGCATCGCCTTCAGCGGAGACGTGAGATGGGCGGCGGGCTTCGGCGCCCGCGTTCGCATGCGGCACATGGGGTCGATCATGGTGCCCACCGTGTTCGAAGATCCGACCGGGATCAGCGGCACGGCCATCGCGGATGTCGAAGTCACCTTCACGATCGACGACCGGATCCGGGTGGGGCTCGGTGCGAACAACCTGTTCGACAAGCTGCCGGCCCAGCTCCGGGACGACCACGTCGCGCAGCTTTGGTCCCTGAACTACGCTCCCGAATCGCCCTACGGGATCGCGGGACGGATCACGTATCTGAAACTGGACGTATTCGCGAACTGACCCGCGGGACGCCGGGGCCTGCCGGCCGGTGCCGTCGCAGCGGCTCCGATGGCCGTTCGAGGTCGGCCGGCGGGAAAACCGCCTCCCGTCAGTGCCGGAACAGCCGCCTTCCCGTGAAGACCATCGCAACCTCGTGCTCGTCCGCTGCGGCGATGACTTCTTCGTCGCGGATCGAACCGCCTGGTTGCACGATGGCGCGAACACCGGCCGCCGCTGCTGCGTCGACACCGTCCCGGAAGGGGAAGAAGGCATCGGAGGCGAGGGCGCACCCGGAAAGGTCGAGCCCGGCGGCGGCCGCCTTTCTGACCGCGAGCTCGGAGGCATCCACCCGGCTCACCTGTCCCATGCCGATGCCCAGGGTGGCGCCGTCGCGCGCGAGCAGGATGGCGTTCGACTTCACCCCCGCGACCGCCGACCAGGCGAAGTCCAGGTCGTCGAGTTCGCGCGCTGAGGGTGTACGGCGGGTCACGACCCTCCACTCCGCGCTCTCAAGCCCGTAGAAAGGCGGCGATGGAACCGACTGCGCGAGCAGGCCGCCGGAGACGGTGCGCAGCGTGCGCGGTTCGGGGAGGCGGCCGTGCGCCGCGAGGAACGTGGCCGAAGCGCGATGTTCGGACGCGGCTTCCCGCCACCAGTCGACGCGGTCAGGGTCGAGCGGGAGGTGGGCGGGCGCGACCGGGTCACCGGACATGGCCAGCAGGCGCAGGCCGGACTTGCGCGCCAGGATCTCCATGGCCTCGTCGTCGAAGGCGGGCGCGACCAGGCACTCGATAAAGAGTTCCGACATGTGTGTGGCGGTGGCGGCGTCGATGCGCCGGTTGACCGCGATCACGGACCCGAAGGCGCTCACCGGGTCGGTTCGGAGAGCCCGCAGGTAGGCTTCTTCCAGCGTCTCCGCGAGTGCCATCCCCGCGGGTGTGGTGTGCTTGACGATGCACACCGCGGGGCGCGCCGAGAAAGCGAACGGAGCGAGGCAATGGAGGGCGCCGTCCAGGTCGAGATAGTTGTTGTAGGAGAGCGCCTTGCCGTGGAGCTGCTCGAGGCCGGCCAGGCCGATGCGCCCCTGTCCGCGCCAGCGATAGAACGCGGCCTCCTGGTCCGGGTTCTCGCCATAGCGCAGCGTGCCTTCCAGTTCGGCGGACAGCGCGAGGTGGGCCGGGAACATGCCGCCTCCGCTTCCGTCGGCGACCGGATCCCCTGCATCGGTACGGGTTCCGTTCTCCCGCCCGGCCGCCTGGTCCAGCCATACCGCGACGGCGCCGTCGTACGCGCTCGTGTGCGCGAACACCTTCACCGCCAGCTCCCGGCGAAGCGCCCGGCCGTCTGCTCCCCGGTCCAGAGCTGCGAGCACGCGCGGGTAGTCCGCGGGATCCACCACGGCCCAGACATCGGCGTGGTTCTTCGCCGCCGCCCGGATCATGGTGGGTCCGCCGATGTCCACCTGCTCCATCGCATCACCCACCGAAACGCCGCCCTTCGCCACAGTCTCCCCGAAAGGGTACAGATTGACCGCCACCAGGCCCACGGGCGCGTAGCCCTGCCCGGCGAGCGCGGCCGCGTCGTCCCGGTTCCCGCCCCGGGCCAGGATACCGGCATGGACGGCCGGGTGCAGGGTCTTGACCCGCCCGTCCATCATTTCCGGGTGTGAGGTGACCTCCGCCACCTGCACGACGGGGAGCCCCGCACCGGCGAGTGCGCGCGCCGTGCCCCCGGTCGAGACGATCTCCCATCCGCGGCGGACGAGACCGCGGGCGAACTCTTCGATCCCGCTCTTGTCCGAGACGCTCAGCAGCGCGCGTCTTCGAGTCATGTTCGCTCCCCGTTGCCGTGCGCGGCGGCGCCGGTCCGCGCTGCGAAGCCGGCGGAAATCGCGCGCTCAAGGTCGACTGTGGCTCGTGAATGCGCCAGGAAGGCAGTGCCAGGCGGCGAAAACGGCGCCGGCCGGCACCCTCGGGCCAGAGCTCGGCCGAACTGGTCCACCACCCGCGGATAGAGGAGATGCTCGACGCGAAGCACGCGGGTGGCGAGCGTGTGCGGGTCATCGCCCGCCCGCACCGGGACCGGCCACTGGGCGATGATCGGGCCTCGATCGTACTCCTCGTCCACGAAGTGCACTGTGGGCCCGGTTACCGTCGCACCGGCAGCCAGAACTGCCTCGTGCACGCGCATCCCGTACATTCCCTTCCCTCCGAACGCCGGGAGAAGCGCGGGATGGATGTTGACCATCCGCTCGCGGAACGCCGCGACGACAGGCGCGGGAATCAGCCGGAGATAGCCCGCCAGCGCGACGAACCCGATTTCGCTGGAGCGGAGGAGGTCGAGCGTTTCGCCCGCGACATCGCCGGACGATCGCCCCGCGGCCGGGAGAAAGCGAGCCCGAATCGCGGCATGGCGACCGCGCTGGAGCACCTTGGCGTCTTCCTGGTCGCTGACCACCAGTTCAACACGCCAGGGGGGTGCGTCGAGGCCGGCGTGATAGTCGAGGATTGCCTGCAGGTTCGAGCCTGAACCGGACGCGAACACCGCCACGGGCAGGCTCACACGAACTCGCCTCCCTGGAAGGGCATCAGAAAGGGGTTGGTGCGGCGCTCCCATCCCACCGTGGTCTCCGGGCCGTGCCCGGTGAACAGACGGGTGTCGTCGGGGAGCGTCAGCACCTGTTCGCGGATCGAGTGCAGCAACTGCTGCATGTCTCCACCCGGCAGGTCGGTGCGTCCGATCGAACCCGCGAAGACGACGTCCGCCACTACGGCGATCCGCTCGCCCTCATTGACCAGCACGACATGACCGGGAGAGTGACCGGGGGCGTGGCGCACGCGGAATGCGCACTTTCCGAAACGGAGCTCGTCCCCGTGGGCGAGCGCTTCGTCGACGGCGGGCAGCCGCGGCGCGTGCACACCGAAAGCAGTCGCCTGTTCGGTCGCGGCCCGGTAGAGGAAACCATCGGCCGGGTGGAGGAAGATCGGGGCGTCCGTGACGACACGGATGTCGGGCACCCCCTCGACATGGTCCAGATGGGCGTGGGTCAGCACGACAGCCTTTACGTCCAGATGGTCCGCTTCGATCGCGCGGCACATGTCGGGGGCCGCCGCGCCCGGATCGATGACCAGTGTCTCGCGGGTTGCGTCGCAGATCGCCAGCCAGGCGTTCTGCTGGAAGCCGTCCGCACCGGTGAAGGTCCGTAGGCGGATCACCTGCGTGATGTATCCGCTGCGAGGGTCCTGGGGCGGTCCGCTCGGACCGGGAACGGGATCAGACCGTGAAGGAGCTTCCGCAGCCGCATCCGCCCGAGGCCTGGGGATTGGTGAAGCTGAAGCCCTGTCCCATCATGCCGGACACATAGTCGATCTGCACGCCCTCGAGGTACTGGGCGCTGAAGGGGTCCACGAAAACCCGAAAGTCGTCGAGCTCCAGCACTTCGTCGTCTTCCTCCGGCGCCTCTTCGATGTTCAGGCCGTACTGGAAGCCCGAACAACCGCCGGGAAGTACGGCGACACGCAGTCCGGCGGCGGACCTGGAATCATGATCTTCCAGAAACTGCCGGATCTTCTCGGTAGCTTCAGGCGTCAGGGTAATCTGCATGGTCTTGCTCCTGAGGGTGCGACTCCGTCAGTTGACGGGTCAACGGGAAAAACCCGGCTGAGGCGCCCGTGTTCCCCTGCCCCGCCGGCCCTTCGTCCGGCTCGTGCGCCGACGCGTCCCGGGTCCGCACAGGTCGCGCCTCAATCCTCGTCCGGAAGGCACGCGCGCACAACCCGCTCCACGAGCAGGGCCTCCTCCTCGGGCTCGACAGTGCGGGGATCGAGGCTCAGGCGATCGTCCTCCACGGGCGCGAGCACCGGTGGATCACCGCGTCTCAGGCGCCGGGCGACGGCGGACACGGATCGCGCACGGGTGTCCGGCTCCACGACGAACGTGTCGAGGGCGACCCCTGGACAGGTTCCGCCCCCCACGAGCGAAGTTCCGCGACTCACGCGGGCTGGCACGCCGCGGGCCTCCAGAGCGGCGGCAAGGCGAGTGGCTCGCTCGAGCAGCGCTTGCGGAGAGGCGGCGATCATGCGCAGCGCCGGGATCTCCCTCAGCGCGCGGCCGGGATCCCTGTAGAGACGCAGGGTCGCCTCCAGCCCCGCCAGCGTCACCTTGTCGACGCGCAGAGAGCGGCAGAGCGGGTTCTGCCGCATCGTCGCGATCGGCTCTTTCCGTCCCACGAGAATCCCCGCCTGCGGCCCGCCCAGCAGTTTGTCCCCCGAGAAGCCGACCACATGAGCTCCGCTTGCCAGGCTGTCGGCCACCCGCGGTTCTCCCGGAAGGCCGAGCGCGGCGGAGTCCATCATCAGCCCGGTGCCCAGGTCGTGGAAGAAGTGGACGCCCAGGCGATCGGCCAGCTCGGCCAGCTCGGCGACGCGGGCTTCTTCGGTGAACCCCTCGATGCGGAAGTTGGAGCGGTGCACCTTGAGCAGCGCCGCGACCTCGCCCGTGTCGAGCGCTGCCTCGTAGTCGGCGATGCGGGTGCGGTTGGTGGAGCCCACCTCGCGCAGACGGACGCCGCTGCGGACCAGGATTTCCGGTATTCGGAAGCCGCCTCCGATCTCCACCAGTTCTCCCCGCGAAACCGCGACCTCCTTCCCCGCCGCCAGGGTGTTCATTCCCAGCACCAGCGCGCCTGCGGCATTGTTGACCACGAGCGCGGCTTCGGCCCCGGTGAGTTCCCGCAGGAGTTGTACGCAGTGCACGTAGCGCGACCCGCGGCTCCCGCGCTCCAGGTCGAACTCCAGGTTGCCGTACCCGCGCGCGGCGCGGGCCATGGCGGAGCGGGCGGCAGGCGCGATGGGCGCCCGGCCCAGGTTGGTGTGGAGCACCACGCCGGTGGCGTTGATCACCGGCCGGAGGGAGGGGATGCCGTCAAGGACCAGCGCCTTTTCGACCTCGCCGGCGAGGTCGTCGATGTCCGGCGGCGCGTGGCCGGTTCCGCGCGCGAGATCCTCCCTGGCGTGGTCCAGCGCCGAGCGAAGGTGGTGGACGATCCGCTGGCGCGGATGCTCGGCGAGCAGCGCGGCGAAGGCGGTGGAAGCCAGCGCGCGGTCGACGCTCGGCAGGTGGCGGCGCAGATCGGTCATCGAACCGTGCCGGACGGACCGTCGCGGGAGAACCGCCTCCGTGCCGGCAGCATCCGGACGCTCCTGCCACGCCGGAGGAGGTCCGTGGCCGGGAGGATCGCGACCGTGCCGCGGCGCGACGAATCACCGGGTAGGGCCGATGCCGTGTCGCGGCGCACGGAGTCGGCGGCCGGCGAGGGGATCGTGTCTCTGGGGGCGGAGTCGCCCGGAGGCGGCGGAATGGTGTCGCGCGCGGCCGAGTCGGCCGGGACAGTCAGCGTGTCGCCGGGCGCCGCTTCCCCTGGGCCGCCAGCTTCCGTGGGAATGGTGTCGCGCGCGGCCGAGTCCGCCGGGACGGTGAGCGTGTCGCCCGGAGGCGCCGGGATGGTATCCGTGGCAACGCTGTCCGCCACGGCCTGCGTGGTGTCTTCGGGGGGCGGTGGCGGGGCGGGGCGGCTGAAGCCGACGGTTCCGCCGCCTTCCCCCACGCCGTTGATATTGGTGATGTTCGATATCTCGACTTCGTAGGGCACCTCGGGGACCAGCACCCCGTCCAGGATGACGACGAATGTCTGCTGCGCCGTGGGCCGTTCCTGCTCCGCCTCCCCGGCTGCCGGCGCATCCTGCACCGCCGGAGCCGGCGGCGGGGCGGGTTCCGTCTCGGCTGGCGCGGGCGCGGCTTCGGGATCGGTTGCCGCCGTTGTATCCCCTGCCGCAGCCTCCGCCTGCGCCACCGAATCGGCCTGCGCCTGCGCCACGCTGTCCCGTACCGCCTGTTCCCGCGCGAGGCTGTCGGCCAGCGCGCTCCGATAGGCGTCCGCCTCGTGCTGATGGAGGACGGCCAGGGCTCCGGGCGCGTCGACGCTGTCGGAAGTGACCACGACGCGCACGTCGTCCAATGGGAGTTCCGGATCGAGGTAGTCGTCAAGGGAGACGCCGAGGCTGATGGAATCCTCGACGGTGACGCGCGCGAGCCGGGCCGAGGTGGTGTCCCGCGCCAGCAACGCGACCTCGAGCACGATCGTCGTGTCGGCGGCTTCGCCAGCGCCGTTCAATGGGGCCGGACGCGTTCCCTGGGGCTCGGTGAAGTCGGGCTGGGCGTTCCGGTTGCGGTCCAGGTAGGCGCTCACCACATAGTCGCCCGCCGGCAGATAGCGCAGCGCGAAGATCCCCGCACTGTCGGTGACGGCGGTGTGCACCACGCCGCCTTCGGCGACCGCCGCATCCACCCGGGCGTCACGAAGGGGCTCGCCCGTAAGCCGGTCGACGACCGAGCCCGCGACAACGTTGGGGGTGAACTCCGGCCCGGTCGAGAAAAACAGCTCGAAGGGTTCCTGAAGGGCATTGCCGAACATGTCCTGAATGACCGGCAGCACCGTCACGCGGTAGATGTGCCCGGCCTCGAATCCGCCCAGAGCGCGCACCGTGAGTCCCTCGCGGCCGTGCGACACCCTCACCTCGCCCGAGGCCGGCGACACCACCACCGACTGGTCCAGGGTGCCCGTGCTGGGCCGCTCGCTGATACGCTCGCTGAAGCGGAGGGTTACCGGAGAACGGAAGGGCTCCACCGTGGAGAAGGTATCCGGCTGGCTCAGGATCACGATCGGGGGCAGCCGGTCGGGAGGGCCGCCGGGTGGCGTGGCTTCGCGCGCACATCCCGACATCAGCGCGCCGAGAACAGGGGGCAACAGGAAGAGTATCCGCCGTGGATCCCGGCGGCGCAGCCACTCGCGTGCGGGAATCACCGGTGCGCCAGCGCCGCCAGTTTCTCCTGCAGCTTGTCGTGCTGTTCACGGAAACTGGCGAGCTTGTCGCGCTCGTGGGCCACAACCCGTTCGGGCGCGCGCTCGAGGAAATTCCGGTTGGCCAGCTTGCGCCGGGCCCCGTTCATCTGCCCGCCCAGGCGCGCCACCTCCCGCCGGAGGCGCTCCCGCTCCCGGTCCAGGTCGATGACATCCTCGAGCGGAATGAAGACTTCGGCGCCGTTCTGCAGGACCGCATGCGCGCCCACGCCCCGAGGCTTTCCGTCGACCATCACCGCCTCGACGCGCGCGAGCCTCGCGATCGCCTCTTCCCCGGCGGCCAGCGTCTCCGTGAACCCGGAGGGCACCGAGGTGAGGACAACCCTTACCCGCCGGCCCTCTCCAACCCCGTATTCCTTGCGCAGGCGCCGAACCCCGGTGATGAGTTCCTGCAGCGCCGCCATCTCACGTTCCACCCCGGATGCCTCCCACCGGGGCTGCGCCTCGGGCCACGGAGCCACCATCAGCGCGGGAGGGCGTTCGCCGCCCTCGGGAAGCCGCAACCGTTCCCACAGCGCCTCGGTAACGAACGGCACGACGGGGTGAAGCAGCTTCAGGATGGTGTCGAAGGCGCGCGCCAGCGTCGCCCTGGCCGCCGCCCGGCTCGACTCCCCCGCATCGCCGCGAAGGCGAGGCTTGACCATCTCCAGGTACCAGTCGGCGAACTCGCCCCAGAAGAGCTGGCGCAGCCGCTCCGCAGCCTCGTGCAGCCGGAACGCTTCGAGCGCCTGCGTCACCTCCCGGCAAGAGACGGACAATCGCGACAGCATCCAGCCGTCGGCCAGCTCCAGATCCTCCTCCACATCCTCGGGACGCGGAGCTGGTTCGTCCCCGAGGTTCGCGAGCGTAAAGCGGCCGGCATTCCAGAGCTTGTTGGCGAAGTTGCGCCCCGGCGCGAACGAAGCCTCCAGATCGGTGTGATCCAGGCGGATATCCGCTCCCACCCCGCATTCGGCCACCATCGTATAGCGCAGCGCATCCGCTCCGAAGCGCCTGACCACCTCGAGCGGATCGATTCCGTTGCCGCGGGACTTGGACATCTTGTGCCCGCTGATGTCGCGTACCGTGCCGTGCAGATACACCTGGGTGAAGGGTGGCTCCCCCATGACTTCGAACCCGGACATGATCATCCGGGCGACCCAGAAGAAGAGGATCTCCGGTGCGGTGGAGAGCACATGCCCGGGGTAGAAGACGTCGAGGTCCTCGGATTCCTCGGGCCACCCGAAAACCGAGAAGGGCCACAGCCAGGACGAGAACCAGGTATCGAGCACGTCGGGATCCTGCTCCAGGTCCCCGGAGCCGCAGGCCGGACAGGCATCCGGGTCCTCCAGCGCGGCGAAGATGTTGCCGCACCCGCAGTACCAGACGGGGATGCGGTGCCCCCACCACAACTGCCGGGAGACGCACCAGTCGCGGATGTTCTCCATCCACTTCTCGTAGTCGTTTCGGCGCCGCTCGGGGACAAAGGTCACGACGCCGTCGCGCGAAGCCTGGAGCGCCGGTTCGGCCAGCGGTTCCATGCGCACGAACCACTGCTTGCTCAACCGGGGTTCGACCACCGTGTCGCAGCGATAGCAGCGCGGCAGGGTGTGCGCGTGCGGCTTCGAGCCTGCCACCAGTCCCGCCGCCGTCAGCGCCTTCAGCACCGCGCCGCGTCCCTCCTCGCGGCTCATCCCGCGGAAGGCCGGCGGGACGTTCTCGTTCAGGTGCGCGTCCCGGGTGAGGATGTTCAGGAGCGGAGCCCCGGAGCGGCGAGAGATCTCGAAGTCGTTGATGTCGTGCGCGGGCGTGACCTTCACCATCCCGGTGCCGAAATCGCGATCGACGAAATCGTCGCCGACGATGGGGATGCGACGGCCGGCCAGCGGAAGCACGGCATGGGCGCCGATGAGTCCGGCGTAGTGCTCGTCCCGCGGATTGACGGCCACGGCGGTGTCGCCCAGCATGGTCTCCGGGCGCGTCGTGGAGACTGTCAGATACCAGGAGCCATCGTCCGCCCGGTCCAGGGATCCGCCCAGGCCGCGTGCCTCGGCGGCGCGGTCCCACGCCGCCTCTTCCAGAGGGTAGCGCAGATCGTAAAGCGTTCCCTCGACCTCATGCCCCTCGGCTTCCTCGTTGGAAAGCGCGGTCAGGCAGCGGGGGCACCAGTTGACGATGTACTCGCCGCGATAGACCAGGCCCTTCTCGAAGAGACGCACGAACACGGTGCGCACGGCCTTGCTCAACGCCGGTTCGAGCGTGAAGCGGGTGCGCTCCCAGTCGCACGAACAGCCGATCGCGCGCAACTGCTCGAGGATCAGGCCGCCGGTCCTGTCGATCCATTCCCAGGTGCGCGCGAGGAAGGCTTCACGGCCGAGGTCGTGGCGGGTCTTGCCCTCGGCGGCGAGTTGGCGCTCGACCACGTTCTGGGTGGCGATGCCGGCGTGGTCGGTGCCGGGAACCCAGAGGGCCGCCCTTCCCTGCATGCGGCGCCATCGCACCAGCACGTCCTGGATGGTGTTGTTGAGCCCGTGCCCCATGTGCAGCACCGCGGTCACGTTCGGGGGCGGGATGACCACCACGAACGGCTCGGTGCCCTGCTCCCGGGCGCGTTCGGCGGTCATGCGGAAGTACCCGCCGTCGAGCCAGCGGCGGTAGATGCGTGGCTCGATCCGGCCGGGATCGAGACGGGGCGGCAGGTTGAGGTCGGTCATGTCCCCGGCGGACGGCGCACCGAATCGCCGCGCGCCACCGCGCGCTCGGTGTCCATGCGTTCACGGATCGCCCGTGCGCGGTCCTTCCAGGACTGCTCCACGGCGGCCGCGACCGCGCCGCGCTGCAGCTCCATCCATTCCCAGTCGCGTTCCCGCAGCTCGTTGATGCGCGAGGGGTTGGGGCCGAACTGGAAGGGAAGCGGGAGGGTGATGTTGCCCAGGTGGATCTTGCCCGGGGAGAATCCCCAGCGGCCGCCGTCGGCGTCCGTGTAGGTCCAGTCCATCGCGGCGACCCGGGCGGCCTCCGCGGTCGTGATCGAGTCGATCCAGAGCTCGAGGACCGCGGCCATCTCGAAGCGGGCGCGCTCCTCGAGGGTGAGGTCGAGCAGCTCCGGGTCGATGGGGCGCCAGACCTCGGGGTTGTTCATGAAGGGCCGCAACCGCTCCGCGGCGGTGCGCGGGTCGCCTGCCGGGACTTCGACGTCGGCCACGACGACCGTCGGACTCGCGTCCTCCGGAAGCTCCGCTTGCTCGGGCGCGGGGACGACCTCGGGCTCCGGCTCCGGAGCAGGCTCCGGGGTCGCTTCCTCGAGTTCGAGCAGCTGCACGATCTGCATGCCGTCCTGGCTGGCCGGTACGAAGACAGGCAGGGGCGGGAGGGCGGGCGCCGCCTCGGGGTTCAGATGCGGATAGACGAGAATCACGATCGCATGCGTCGCCACGGAGATGGCTGCCGCGACCCAGCGCACCCACCGGGGAGCCCCGGAGGAGGCGATCGAGCGGGGCGCGGGCGCATCCCTCATCAGCTCGAATCGACCTCCTCCACCGCCACCGGGTTGGCCACCGTCCCGACGCCCGGGATCTCGACTTCGACCCGGTCGCCGGGAGCGAGCGGTCCGATGCCGTCGGGCGTGCCGGTCGCGATCAGGTCTCCCGCCTCGAGGGTCATGACCGCGGTGATGAAGCGGACCAGCTCGGGGATCGGGAACACCATGGTGTCCACATGGGCGTGCTGGCGCACGTGCCCGTTGACGCGCGTGATCACCTCGAGCTGGCCGACATCCACGTCGGCTACCGGGACCTGCTCACCCACGGGGCAGAAGGTGTCGAAGCTCTTGGCGCGCGTCCACTGTCCGTCCCGGCGCTGCAGCTCGCGCGCGGTCACGTCGTTCAGCGGGACGATGGCATCGACCACGTCCCAGGCATTCTCGCGCGCCACCCCGCGGGCACGCTTCCCGACCACCAACGCGATCTCTCCCTCGAAGTCCACGCGCCCGGCCCACGAAGGCATCCGGATGGTTTCGCCGGAGGCCAGCAGGGAGGAAACCGGCTTCAGGAAGATGATCGGCTCAGGGGGAACCTCGGTGCCCAGTTCCTGTGCGTGGAGCGCGTAGTTCTTTCCAACGCACACGATCTTGGTGGGGATTTGCTTAAGGCTCATGGGTACGCGCCCGTGCTTTCCGTCGTTGAGGTGAGCAGAGGTCGAACCGGGAGCCGCCCGAGGCAGCGCCCGCGTGCGGTTTCGGCCTTCTAACCGCCCGATGGCAAGCGGTTCCTCCGGCGCGTGTGCAGGAGCGTGCCTACCAATGCCCCCAGTCCGGCGATGGCGAGGAAGCCACCGATCACGGCCCACCAGAAGCCCAGGTCGGCGTGTCCACCGGCCCATCCATCCGCCGAGTGGCCGAAGGCCAGGAAGGTTATGACCGCGTAGAAGGCTGCGACGAGAATGCCGGCGATCCGTTTCATGGAATCAGAGCCCGATTCGGGTGCCGCACAGAGGCAGAACCTCTGTCGCGTGAAGGGAAGACCGCGAACGCTGGTAATGTACCCCGTTGGTCGCGGGGGACAAGCTGCCGGCGGTGTCCCGGCTCCTGCCTATCCAGTGTGCTGCGCGGCCTGCGGTTCGTCGGCGGCCTGGTAGAACGCGCGCAGGTGCTCCTCGACGCGGCGCCAGGGCCCGTGGGCGAGCGGTGCCGGGGGGAGGGACTCGAGCAGGTAGCGGCCATATCGGTACTTGACGATCCGGGAGTCCAGAAGCACCACGGCGCCCCGGTCCTGGCGCGAGCGCACCAGGCGCCCGAATCCCTGGCGCAGGCGAAGCGCCGCCTGAGGCAGCATGAGTTCCTGGAAGGGGTTCCCTCCGGCCGCCTCGATGGCTTCCATGCGTGCCTCGACCACGGGGTCCGTGGGGACGCTGAACGGAAGCTTCTGGATGAGCAGCGCGCGCAGGGGGCGGCCGGGCACGTCCACTCCCTCCCAGAAGGAGGACGTGCCCAGCAGGATGGCGTTGCCCGCCTCGACGAAGCGGGCCAGGAGCCGGGACCGGTCGTCCTCGCCGTGCACCAGCAGCGGCCAGGATCCCGCTCCCTCCGCCCTGAGCGCCTTCGCCACCGCGCGCAAGGAGCGATGCGAGGTGAAGAGGGCGAACAGCCCGCCCCCGGAGATGTCGGCGAGCGCGGCCACCGCCCGGGCCGTGGCACGATCGAACGAGCCGCTTCCCGCCCCACTTCCGAACGATGGCCGGGGCAGGTCCGACGGGACGCAAAGCAGGGTCTGCGCACCGAAGTCGAAAGGAGAGTCGATGCGTGCTTCAACCACCCTCAGAGCGCGCGCACCCCCGGTCTCGCGGGCGAGCCCCAGACGTCTTCGCAGGAAGCTGAAATCCTGGCGCGTGGTCAGGGTCGCGGAGGTGAGCACGGTTGTGCGAGCGCGCTCGAACAACTGTTCTCTGAGCAGTTCGTCCAGCTCGATGGGCGCGGCGGCGAGGTGCAGATTGCGCCGTTTGCCGCGCCGGGCGCTTCTCTGCTCTACCCAGCGAACGTATCGCTGTCCGTCTTCCGCTGGATCCAGGACCAGGCGCAGGCTCCGCGACGCATTGGTCAGGCGGCGCTCAATGCTGCGCAGATCGAGAATCCTGCCCTCCAGCGGTTCGCGCCACTGGTCGGTGAGCTCGATGCGCAAGGACAGTTCGGATACTTCGCGCGCCAGCCCCGCGAGCGCGTCCAGCAGCGCGCTGAAGTTCTCATGGACGCGCGCCCGGTCGATCGGTTCGGGGAGTTGCTCGGAACCCAGCCTGACGCGGACCCCGCCGGGGAGGGGCGCCATCTCGTCGAGGATCTCGAAGAAGGTCTTGAATGCCGCGCGCGCTCGCGTGAGCGATGGGAGCACCCGGTCCCTGAGGCGGTCCAGAAGCGGTTTTGCGGCGGGACTTGCCAGGGAGCCCTCCGGATGCACGCCGTCTTCCGTAGCCGTGGGCAAGCCGGTGAGCTTGCGGCGCACCACGCCTGCCACGCGTTCCAGGCGGGTCAGCGTGGCGCTCAGCCCCTTTCGGCTCAGGCTTGCACCCAGGTGGCTGGTGGCGGCGTCCTCGACGTTGTGCGCTTCGTCGAGAATCAGCCGTCGATACGCCGGCAGCGCCGCGGACTGGGTGAAGTTGTCGGTAACGATGCGCAGGGAGAGGTCGGAGAAGAGCAGGTGGTGGTTCACCACCAGCACGTCGGCTGATGCCGCAACCCGGCGCGAGCGCTGGTAGAAGCAGGACTGGAAGTGCGGACAGCGGGCGTGCAGGCAGATGTCGGAGTCCGACTGCACTTCCTCCCATACTTCCCGGGACGGGGCAGTCGCCAGGTCTGCGAGCGATCCGTCCTCCGTTGCGGCGATCCAGTCGAGCAGCCCGTTGACTTCGCGGGTGCGGTCCTCCTCGAAGAGCGTGGCCGCGCCTTCCGCCGCCAGATGCGCGCGCCGGATGGAGATGTAGTTCCCCCGGCCCTTCATCAGCGCCCAGCGGAAGTCCTCTTCCAGAAGCTCGCGCACGAGGGGAAGATCCTTGGCGACGAGTTGTTCCTGCAAGTTGATGGTGTTGGTGGAGACGATCGTGCGTTCCTTGTTGCGGATCGCCCAGCGGGCCGCGGGCAGCAGATAGGCGACCGACTTTCCGGTGCCGGTGCCGGCTTCCACCAGGGTCACCCCTCCCTGGTTGTAGGCTCGCGCCACCTCCGCCAGCATGGCCCGCTGGCCCGGACGATCCTCATAGCGCCCGTGCAGGCGCGACAGGACGCCGCCCGGGGCGGCCACCGCCTCCAGTTCGGGGATGTCCAGGGGTTCGAGCGACGACGGCGGCGGCGGTTCCACCACCACGTACAGCGCCCGCGCCAGATTGTCGACGATGGCGCTGCCGACGCCCTGCTCATAGAGCTGGCCGGCCACGTGGAGGTCCGCGTCGGAGGGCTCCAGCACCCCGGAGGGGTGGTTGTGCAGCATGATCTCGCCGGTGCGCGCGTCGTTGGCGGCGGCGAGCACGGCGGCCCGGTTGCCCCGGGCCACGGTGCGCGGGTCAACGATGACGCGCTCGGGGGTCACGGTGGCGAGAAAGCTGACCTCGCGCCCGCCCGCGCGCGCGATCTGCTCGCGCATGCGGCCCGCCGCCTCGCGAGCGAGGACGAGATCGGGCGGGGGACGGGTCCGCTCGGCGGTCACGGGGCGGAGGTCCGGAGTATGATCTTCCCTGCCGTCGGCGTCAGGTCTTGCGCTGCTTCTTGCGAGCCGCCGGGAAGAGGACGTTGTTCAGGATCAGGCGATAGCCGCCCGAATTGGCGTGCAGCGAGAGATCCGTGGGGGGATCGCCGATCTGGTGCTCGGGGTCTTCCGGATCGTGCCCGCCGTAGAAGGTCCAGGTTCCCTCGCCCCGGTTCCCGTGGAGGTATTTGGCCCATCCGCCCTCCTGCGCCAGGACGATGGCGCCCGGCTTGATGCGGTCCAGGCGGAAGGACGTGGTGAGCCCGTAGAAGTCGGAGAGCACGTCCTCATGGCTCTGCGTCAGCATCGACGGCACGGGATCCAGCTTGGCCGAGAACTCGAAGAGCGAGAACGTGCCGAGTTCTTCCCGCCACGGCGTATTGACCTGATGGCCGTCGATGTCGCTGAACGCGTTGACCGACGGGGAGAGCTGCACTTCGGCGTTCTGAAATCCCAGCGCCCGGCCCCACTGCATGTGTGCCGAGGCGTCGAGGGCGGGCGGAGTACCGTCGGCGAACGCTGCCGCGATGTCCGCATCCCGGGCCGCCAGGGCCAGGCCGAGGGTCTCGGTTGCCGAGCACATGGCAAAGAGGAAGCCGCCTGCCTCGACGTAGTCCAGAATCACGCTCGCAACCGCCTTCTTGAGCGCGGGCACGTGCGGATATCCGAACGCGGTCGCCACCTCCTGGTTTCGGGCCACTTCCTCCTGCAGCCAGGGAGCTCCCGCGTACGTGATGAAGAACTTGGAATACTGGCCCGTGAAGTCCTCGTGGTGGAGATGGAGCCATTCGTAGTTCTCCAGATCCCCGTTCAGGACCTCCGGATCCCAGACCTTGTCGTAGGTGATGCCCGCATATTCGAGCGCCATCGTCACGGCATCGTCCCAGGGCGTCGTGTTGGCGGGCGTGTAGATCGCAACGCTGGGCGCCTTCTCGAGGATCACCGACTCCATGTTGGAGCGCGCGATCAGCGCGCGTATGGCGGCTACGTCGGCGGCGCTCACCGGCTCGATGCTGACACCGCGAAACGCCGCTTCCCGACGAACGTCCTGCCTGTCAGGCAAGAGGAAGGCGCCGTCCCGGTAGTTGAGCAGCCACTCCGCGGTCGCGCCCCGCTCGAGGCTCCAGTAGGTGAGGCCGTAGGCCTTCAGGTGATCGTCCTGATCCTGGTCCATCGGCACCAGCAGATGCTGGGCCCGCAGGGCTGCCGGAGCCAGCAACAGGGCCGCGAGCAGCGTCGTCCGGGCCAGGCACCGCCCGGCTCTCGATCGGGAAGAATCGTTCACGATGCACCTCCTGACGCCCTCAGGCGTTCCAGTTCGCGGCGGGCCACCGGCACGACCGCGCTGTTGGGGCGGGCCAGAATGAGTTCCTCGAGCAGCTCGATGGCGGCCGGCACGCCGGTGGGGGTGGTTGCCCGGTAGCGGGCCAGCTGCAGGATGGCTTCCGGCGCCTCGCTCGACTCCGGAAAGGTGGCGGCCAGAGATTCGCGCAGGCGCGCCGCCTCGCTCTGCTGGTCGATTTCGTCGGCGATGCGGGCGGCCATGGCGAGGAGGGGCGGCTGGTCGTCCGGCGGCAGGGCGTGCACCGCATCGTTCACCAGCGAGAACGCCGCGTCGGCGCCCTCCCTGTGGCGCGCGATGGCCACCCTGCCCGCCAGCGCGGCCGCCTGCTCGCCCACCCGGTCCAGGATACCGATCAGCTGCACGATCGCCGTAGCCTCGGTCGCGGGCAGTCCCCCCGCGGCGAGCATCAGGTTGATCCGGGCGCTCTCCCGGTTGCCTGCTTCGAGCGCCAGCCACGCACGCTCCTGGGCGCTCAGCGGACCCTGAACCCCTTCCAGCACGAACGCCGCGGTTTCCAGGTCGCCGTTCTCGCGGAAGCGTGCCGAAAGCGCCACCGCCAGCGGATCGGCTTCGGGTGCGTTCGGAAACTCCTCGCGGAAGGCCGCGAAGCGGTCGAGCAGCGCGAGGGGAGCGCCGGTCGCCGTCTCCAGTCGAATCATCTCGGCGAGAGCTCGTCGCCGCTCCGGCGAGCGCTCGGGCAGTCCGCGGGCATACCGCTCCCTGGCCTCCAGCGCGCGCACGGTATCGCCGGTAACGAGCGAGGTGACCGCGATCTGTCGATCCAGCGTGCGCGCTCGTGAACCCCTCGGAGTCTCCCGGCGCAACTGCTGCAGCGTCCACAGCGCAAGCTGATCGGCGTCCTTTTCCTCGGCGAGCCGCAGCATTGCGTTGAGGAAGCCCTCGCGCTCACGCTCCGGAAGATCTCCCGCAACCTCCTCCGCAAGACTCAGCGCCTCCGGCTGCAGACGAGCCTCGAGCGCGATCTCGATTGCCGCCCGCCTGCGGGTTTCGGACGCACCTTCCGCCGCCAGCTCGCGAACCACCGCGGGTGCCAACCCGGGATGCTCCCCGCCGGTGCGCACCATCCGCCGCAGGGCTCCGGGCGCCTGGGCATCCGGGCCGTCGAGGGCGCGCGCCCACTCCATCAGGGCCTCCAGGGGACGATCGAGGCGAAGCAGGACATCTCCGGCTTCGACCGCGAGGACTCCACCACCCGCGCGGCTCTGTCCCCGCCGAAGCACGGACAGGGCTTCCTCGCCCCCGAACGCCCGTTCGTACACTCGCGCGACTTCGCGATAGGAATCCGGCAAAGCCGGGTTCTGCGCGATCCAGGACTGCGCCGAGGAACGCAGTTCGGCCAGGGAATCGACCTCCAGGAGGATCCTCAGCTTGAGGTAGCGGGGACCGGTCGACACGGGGTCGACCGCCAGGAACGCGTCGATGGGATCCAGAACCTGCGACACCCGGCCCTGTGCCCGCAGCACGCGCTCCAGGGCGAAGATGGCTCCCGAGGAAGCAGGCCGCTCCGCCAACAGCGAGGTGAGGATCTCGACCGAGGCGGCGTAGTCTCCCGCCGACTCGGCGCGCGCAGCCTCGCGCAGCAGCCGGGATTCCTGGCTCGAGGACAACTGGCCGTCCGCTGTGGCAGGTGCGAGCGCAAGCGCAATGCCGATCACGAGCCAGGGAAATGCCGACAGCGTTCGCCGGGTGCCGTCGTTCACGACCCGCCTCCCGGGGGCAGGGTGGTGGCAGCCTGGTTGAGGCGCTCGAAGTACTCGATCACCAGGCGCCTCTGTGCCGGAGGGAGGCGACCCAGCACATCCGCCGGGGGAAGCTCGAACCGGAGCGCGTTCAGGTCCTCTTCCGAAAGAGGCCCTACGACGTTTCGCTCGAATTCTCCGGGAACCTCGGATTCCCGCTCCTCCGACTCCTCGTCCCGCTCCAGGCTTCGCCCGGCGTCCAGCAAGCGCTGGAAGAGTTGCTCCTGGCGTTCGATGGTTTCCGCGCGCAGGCGTTCCATCGCGAGTTCCTCGGCCAGGGCGGCCGCTTCCTGCGCAAGCTCATCAAGATCCCCGAGCGCCTGCTCTTCGGAGTTCGGCTGCTGCGCCAGATCACCGAGCTCGCCGGCAACCGCCTCCTGACCCTGTGAGAGCTGCTGCATCTGCCTGGCGAGCGCCTGCTCGCCCAGCTGCATCGGCATGAGTTCCTCGGTCTGCAGGATCAGATCGCCCTGTCGCTGGGCGATCGCCTCGAGCATCTCCTGCATCTCTCCGGCTCCGCCCGAGGCCGCATCCTGCCCTGACTGCCCGGCACCCGCGATGGCCTGGAGCGCAACCTGGTTGAGCGCGCGGACTGCCGCCTCGGCGGTCGCGGTCGGAGACGGCGTCGACCCGCGCCGGCTGTCGAGCGCCTCCAGCGTCTCGGTAATGGCCTCCATGGCTTCGCCGATGGCAGTGCTGACCGCGCGGTCGACCTGGCCGGAAGCGCGCGATCCGGCGCTCAGGTTCTCGGCCATGTTGCGCACGCCACGCAGAAGCGACGCCTCATCGGCCCGCATGGCCGCCTGCTGCTCCGTATTCGCGCGCCGCATCTGCTCGCGTAACGCGGCCTGCTGGCGCGCGAGGGAGAGCGCATCCTCCGCCGTCTGCCGGAGCGCCTCGCGGGCGGCGGCATCCATGGATTCAGTCATCTCGGCGCGCGCCTCCGCCAGCGCCTCCTGTGCTTCCCTGAGTGCCTCGGCCGCCTCCCTGGCCTCCTGCGCGGCCGACTGTGCTTCGCCCGCCTCCGCCTGCTCGCGAGCTTCGGCCATGTCGCGGCGCGCTTCGTCGGTACGCTCGCCCGCGGTCTCGGCGCGGTCTCCGGCCTGCTGCTCTCCCAGCTCGTCGAGGTGCTCGCGCGCCTCTTCCATGCGCTCCAGGAGCGCTTCGGTCTGCTGCTCCAGGTCGGCCTGCTGGCGCGCTCGCAGGTCGAGGGTGTCCCCCTCCTCCATCGCGTCGGCGAGCGCATCCTCCCTGCGCGCCAACTCCGCGGCCTCTTCCTCGGCGGCGCGCAGTTCCTGTTCCGTTGCGGCGCGGCGGAAGCGCTCGATGGATTCCTCCAGACGCTGGCGCATTTCCTCCTGGTCCTGCGCGAGCCGTTCCAGCGCTTCCAGGGAAGCGGCTTCGTCCATCTCCTCCAGGTTGCGCGCCATGTCTTCCATGCGTTCGCGCAGCTCCTCCGGCATCATCTCCTCGAGAAGACGCTGAAGCTCCTCCATCTCCTCACTGAACTCGGGATCCGGAAGACCCGCCTGGCGCATGGATTCGGCAACCTCCTCCAGCTCCTGCCTCAGTGAATCCACTTCGGCAGCCAGTTCCTCCTGGGCCTCCAGCGCCTGCCGCAGCTCCTCCTGCTCCTCAAAGCTCAGCTCTTCCTCTCCCCGCGTTCCAGGGTCCCGGCGCTCCTCGGCGAGCTCCGCCTGGTTGCGCCGCTCCAGCTCGCGGGTCTCCTCGGCCGCTTCTCCCGCCTGTTCAGCCAGCGATTCGACCTCGGCCGCCGCGTCCTCGAGCATCTGCTGGGCCTGCCAGCGCAGCTCGGAGGCCTCCGGCATGCGCAACACGTATTCCGGGCTTTCGCCGATCTGCGGCGCCGGCGCGTTGTCGACCACGCGCGCGCGGTAGCGGATCACGTCGCCGGCGAGCAGTCCCCAGTCGGAAACGTCCAGGAGCGGGCGCACGAGGGCACTCCTGGTGCCGGCCATGCCCATCCTGCGCACGACCGGATCCTCGGGTGCCCCCAGAGACCGCACCCGGTACGCCACCAGCTCCACGGAAGCGAGTCCGTAGTCGTCCTGAGCCTGAACGACCAGCGGCTGCTCCATCGAGAGAGGCAGAACGGTGTCGCGGCCGGGAAACACGATGGCGACGGCGGGCACGGAGTCGCGCACCAGGGTGATGTCGAGCGGAACGGGCGGGATCTCCGGACCGCCGCCGCGCGCATCGACCAGATTCCAGTGGTATACGCCGCCGACACGCGGTGTCCAGTCGGTATGGAAACGGGGGCCGTCGACCTGGAGGGCGACAGCCGGCCCGCCCGGCTCCTCGACCGCGAGGCTGGCCACTTGAAGTTCCCGGCTGGCGCGTCCCTCCACGCGGACGCGGGTGCCCACCGGAACGCTCAACCCGGGCGCGGATCCCCGATACTCCTCTGCATACCGGCCGGTGTGGGGAGGGAAGGTGAGCTGCAGGGTCAGATCCGCCACGAACAGCGGGTCCACCGGCGTGACCCGGTAGCGCTCGCTCATGCTCCCGTCAGGCGCCGACGCCCAGTACTCGAAGGCGGTTTCCACGGCGTTGAACCGGAACGTTGCGACGCTGTCAGGCATCCGGCGCGTGTCGGCGCGCGGTACGTCTCCGGGCGCGCGGGAGTGCAGCGTAACCTCGAGGCGTCCCATCGTTTCGACCTCGATGGCGACGTCCGACCCCCGGGCGACCTCGATGTGCCCCGGCCGGACCACCAGAGGGGCATAGCGCGGGCTCGCCATCACCCCGAAGGGAGTCGCGAGCCCCGACCACGCGCGCCGCGACCGCTCCGGCGACGCGACCCACGCGGAGATCACGGGTACGCTGGCCACCACCAGCGCCCCCGCCCCGAGGCGCATCCAGCGACCGCTGCGCCGGTGGAGCGATCCGGCCAGCACGGACGTGGGGGACGTAAGGCGCCCCGCAACCCGCGCTTCGGCACGGCGTGCCAGCGCGGCCGATACGCCGGGCGGGACCGAACGGGAGAGTTCGAGCGAGCCACGCACCACGCCGCGGGCCAGACCGGCCGCCTCCTCCATGGTTGCGGCGACCCTGGCTTCGTCGAGCCAGCGGCGCCGGAGCCGGAGCAGCAAAACGACCAGGGTGGCGACCGCGGCGACCGCGAGCCCGTCCAGGATCAGCGGCGCCGCGCTTCCCTGACGCCACCCCGCCGCACCCCCCAGCCACCAGGCGAGCATCAGGATGACGGCCACGGGAACGGTCGCCCACAGCACCCCCGCCATCCCGAAGCGGGTTCCGACGTGACCGCGCACGGCCTCGAACGCGCTGCGGACGCTCGGGCGGGCCGCCGGGCTCACGATGCCCCCCGGGTGATGGCGTAGACGAACAGGTTCACGCCCATGCGCAATGCCTGCTCGCGGGTCTCGGGGGGATCTTCGTGCACCTCGGGATCCTCCCAGCCGTCTCCCAGATCGCTTTCGTAGCTGTAGAACAGCATCAGCCGGCCGCGCTCGAAGAGGCCGAAGGCCTGGGGCGGGCCTCCGTCGTGCTCGTGGATCTTGGGCAGGCCTTCCGGGAACAGATGAAAGGCGCCGAAGACCGGATGATCGGGGGGGATCTCCACGAGCTCGCGGCCGGGGAACACGCGTGCGATCTCCCGGCGGAAGGATTCGTCGAGACCGTAGTTGTCGTCGACGTGCAGGAATCCCCCCCCCAACAGGTAGTCGCGCAACGCGCCCTGCTCTTCAAGCGCGAAACTCACGTTTCCGTGGCCGGTCATGTAGACGTAGGGGTAGTCGGGCAGCGCGGGATCCCGGAGGGTGATGGTGGCTTCACGATCCGCGACCGGCAACCCGGTGTCGGCCGCGATTCGCTCCAGCAGATTGGCCAGCGAGGACGGGTTCGCATACCAGTCCCCTCCTCCGTCGTACTGGAGGCGCGCGATGGTGAGCGTCGGTTCGGCGGGCGGAGTGGCCGCAAGCACGGCCGCGAGGATCGCGAGAACAATCTTCAGCATCGATTCCTGAACCACTCCCGCCTTGAGCGCGCCTGCCGTGCGGCGCGTGTCTACCCCGTCTCCGGTCCGTCCGACACAACAGTTGAATGTACGATCCGGTAGGCGCGGTTGCGAGATACCCCGAACCGGGCCGTCAACTCCCGGACGGCTTCACTCGGCCGCGTGCCCCCGGCCAGCAGTTCCGCGGCCCCTTCCCGAACTGCGGATTCGTCGGGTTCGCCTTCCGTAGAGCGGTCGACCACCAGCGTCAGCTCTCCCCGGGGCGTGCGCGCTCCGAAATGAGCCCGCGCCTCGGCCAGGGTCCCTCGCACGAACTCCTCGTGCAATTTGGTCATTTCCCGCGCCACCGCCACCCGGCGGCCGGAGCCGCACGCATGCTCCAGATCGATCAGCAGGCGGCGCAGCCGGCCGGGGGCTTCGAAGAGCACGGTGGTTTCCTGCGAATGGGCGACCCGCTGCAGCAGAGCGCGCCGTTCGGGTCCCTTGCGGGCCGCAAACCCCAGGAAGGCGAAACGGTCGGCCGGAAGCCCCGACCCCGCCAGCGCTGCCAGAACCGCGGACGGACCCGGCACTGGAACCACGTCGTGCCCGGCTTCCAGCGCGGCGTCCACGACGCGCGCGCCCGGGTCGGAGACCAGCGGGGTTCCGGCATCGCTCACCACCGCGGCGTCATGTCCCGACTCCAGGCACTCGAGGACCCGCCCCGCGCGCGCCGCCTCGTTGTGCTGATGCAGGGAGGTGAGGCGCGTGTCGACGCCAAGATGTTGCAACAGCCGTCCGGTCCTGCGCGTGTCTTCCGCGAAGATCCTCTCTACCTCGCCCAGCACCCGGGCGGCGCGCCCCGAAAGGTCGGAGAGATTGCCGATCGGGGTGCTGACGAGGTAGAGGGTCGCCACCCCCCGCTCGCGTATCGCGGACCTACAGGTGCGCCTCGATCTTCTCCTCGAGATGGGCCCTCGGAACGGCGCCGACAACGGTGTCGACGTGCCTCCCGTCCTTGAAGAAGAGAATACTCGGGATCGAGCGCACCCCGAAGCGCGCCGAGGTGCCGGGGTTGGTGTCCACGTCCACCTTCCCCACCGTCACCCCACGGTCGCCATACTCGTCTGCGAGCTGGTCGACGATGGGCGAGACGATGCGGCAGGGGCCGCACCAGGTCGCCCAGAAGTCCACCATTGCCAGTCCCTGGCTGTTCTCTATGTCGTCGGCGAAGCTCTCGTCCGTAACCGTCAGAACTCGATCGCTCATTCTGGCTGATCTCCTTGATCCCGGTCCCGGGTCGTTCGTACGATGGAAGCGGAAGCGCTACGCCGCCCTTCCCTGCTTCCCTGGTTTTCAAAATATAACCGAATCTCGGCCGGCCATGGAATTCGACCCCGCAGCGGAGCCCGTGGATCCCTCACCAACCCTGCCGCGCTACCCGGTGGACCATGTCGGCATCGCCGTCCACTCGATCGCGGAGTCGGCGCCTCTGTTCGAGAATCTGACGGGCGAGCGGGCCTCGCCTCGCCAGTCCCTCCCGGAACACGGCATCGACGTATGCTTCATCGGCGCAGTGGAGCTTCTCGAACCCCACGACCGGGGCGGCGCGGTGGCGCGATTCCTCGCAGCAGGGGGCTCGAACCTTCATCATGTGGCCCTCCGCGTCGAGAACGTGCGCATCGAACTCGACCGCCTGATCGCTGCGGGGTTCCGGCCCATCGACCGCACTCCGAGGCCCGGTGCGCACGGTGGCCTGGTCGCCTTCCTCCATCCAAAGGGGACGGGCGGGGCGCTGGTGGAACTGGTCGAGCGGGCGCAGCCTCTCAGCGCCCGGTGATCTTCTCCAGTTCGACCGACTCTACGAGCCACCCCGACGCAGTGCTGATCACGAACACTCCGACATCGCGATGGATCCGCTCTCCCCGTCGAACCTCGACGGATACCCGGGTGACGGGCCGATCGCGACCCGGGACCGGCTCCGTGGCGGTCACCTCATAGCCGTCGTGCCGCAGCACTGCCGCGAGGGCATACATGCGAACCTCGACCTCCTGCCGGGTCGGGCAGCGGTCCGCGGCTCCCAGCCAGGATGCTACCCGGCGGAGTCCGCAGCCCAATCCTCCGCCGGTGTCGGCGATGGATCCCCCGTCGGTGCCGAACGCGTGCGCCATCGCGTCGAGGTCCCGTCGGTTGGCCGCGTCCAGAAAACGTTCCGCGGCGCGAAGGGGGCTGGCGTCCTGCGCAGCCGGAGGCAGCGGCGGGGAGCTTGCGCACCCCGCGGCCAGCAGAGCCGCCGACCAGCCGATCACGGCTGCGCCAACCCGGCGGACCGGCCCGCTCACGCCCGTTCGAAGGCCACGCCGGCGGCGCCCGCCGCGGGGACCACGCGAATGGTCGCGGATTTCCCCGGATCTTGCTCGAGCAGCGACATGGCAAGGGGGTCCTGGACGAGACGCTGAATGACGCGCCGCAGCGGACGCGCGCCGAACGCGGGATCGTAGCCCTCCTTCGCGAGCAGCTCCCGGACTTCGGGCGCGACCTCGAGCGTAATGCCCAGCTCGCCGGCCAGCGCCTGCACCCGGGCGAGCTGCAGATCAACGATCGCGCGGATCGAGGCCCGGTCCAATGGCCGAAAGAGAACAATGTCGTCCACTCTGTTCAGAAACTCCGGACGGAAATGTTGCCGCAACTCCCGGGTGACGGTCGTCTCCACCTCTTCCCAGGGATCGGTGCCGGCGTGCCTCAGGATGTAGTGACTGCCCAGGTTGGAGGTCATGATGATCACCGCATTGCGGAAATCGACCGTGTGGCCCCGGGAGTCGGTCAGCCTGCCGTCGTCGAGAATCTGAAGCAGGACGTTGAAGATGTCGGAGTGCGCCTTCTCGATTTCGTCGAACAGGATGACGGCGTGCGGGCGCCGGCGCACGGCTTCGGTCAGCTGGCCGCCTTCGTCGTAGCCCACGTAGCCGGGAGGCGCGCCCAGCAGCCGCGACACGGCGTGCTTCTCCATGTACTCCGACATGTCGAGGCGCACCATCGCGCGCTCGTCGTCGAAGAGGAATTCGGCCAGCGCGCGCGCGGTCTCGGTCTTCCCCACCCCGGTCGGACCCAGGAAGATGAACGATCCGATGGGCCGGTCGGGATCCTGAAGCCCGGCCCTTGAACGGCGTACCGCGTTCGAGACGGCCGCGAGCGCCTCCTCCTGTCCGATCACACGTCCGCCGAGCAGCGCCTCCAGGCGAACCAGCCGCTCCCTCTCCGATTCCACCAGGCTCGCCACCGGAATCCCCGTCCATTCCGCGACGACCGCGGCGATGTCGTCGGCGTCCACCTCCTCCCGCAGCCAGGTGCCGCCCGCCTGCAGCTCCGCCAGCCGCTGCTCCGCCAGCCTGAGCGAGGTGCCGAGCGCCGGGAGCTCGCCGTAGTCGATCTCGGCGGCCCGCTGAAGGTTGCCGGTCCGCTTCGCACGCCCGGATTCGGTGCGGAGCGCGTCCGCCTCCTCCTTGAGCGTCTTCAGGCGGTCGATGGCGTCCCGTTCCGCCTGCCACCCGGCTTTCATGCTGGAGCTGCGTTCCCTCAACTCGGCCAGCTCCAGGCGGATGCGCGCGAGGCGTTCCCGCGCGCCGGGGTCGTCGTGCTCGTCCTCCAGAGCCTGGCGCTCGATCTCGAGCTGAATGGCGCGCCGTTCGACCTGGTCGATTTCGGTGGGCAGGGAGTCGATCTCGATCTGGAGCCGGCTGCCGGCCTCGTCCATGAGGTCGATCGCCTTGTCTGGCAGGAAACGGCCCCCGATGTAGCGGTCGGACAGCCGGGCCGCCGCGACCAGGGCGTCGTCGCGGATGCGCACGCCGTGGTGCACCTCGTAACGCTCCTTGAGGCCTCTCAGGATGGCGATCGTGTCCTCCACCGACGGCGGCGCCACGTACACGGGCTGGAAGCGCCGCTCCAGGGCAGGGTCCTTCTCGATGTGCTTCCGGTATTCGTCGAGGGTGGTCGCGCCCACCATGCGCAGGGCGCCCCGTGCCAGCAGCGGCTTCATCATGTTGCCGGCGTCCACCGCCCCTTCCGCGGCGCCGGCGCCGACGACCGTGTGCAGCTCGTCGACGAACATGACGAAGCGGCCCTCGGCGTCGGAGATCTCCTTCAGCACGGCCTTCATGCGCTCTTCGAACTCGCCGCGGTACTTGGCACCGGCGAGCATGGCCGAAATGTCCAGAGACAGGAAGGTCTTTTCCGCCAGCGCGCCGGGGACGTCGCCGGCCACGATGCGCTGGGCCAGGCCCTCGGCGATGGCGGTCTTTCCCACCCCTGGCTCGCCGATGAGCACCGGATTGTTCTTGGTGCGGCGGGCGAGCACCTTGATCACCCTGCGAATCTCGACGTCCCTGCCGATGACCGGGTCCAGCTTGCCGCGGCGCGCCAGCGCGGTCAGGTCGCGGCTGTAGCGCGCGAGGGCCTGATACCGGTCCTCCGGGGTCTGGTCGGTGACCCGGTGGCTGCCGCGGACCGCCGACAGTGCCTCCAGAACCCGCTCCTCCGTGGCGCCCGCCGACCGCAGGATCTCGCCGGCGTCGTCCTTCTCGACGGTGAGCCCGAGCAGGAGGTGCTCGGTCGACACGTAGTCGTCCCCGAGCTCCGCGGCGTGGCGCTCGGCCGCGGAGAGAGCGCGCGCGAGATCGCGGTTCACGCGCGCATCCGATCCCCCCGAGACGCGGCCCAGTCCGTCGAGTGCGGCCTGCACCCGCTCGCCGACCACGGGGGCGGAAACTCCGATCTTGTCCAGGATCGGCGTGACGATGCCCTCTTCCTGGCGGAGGAGGGCGTCGAGGAGGTGGATGCCGTAGACCTCCGCGCTCCGGCGCCGTCCGGCGTCCGTGATGGCGGCCCGCAGCGCCTCGGCCGCCTTCACCGTCAAGCGGTCGATTTCGATCATCTGATATTCCCTCCGCGTGTGGTCGTGCAAGGCGTGTCTGCCATCTTGGCAGATTCGCTCACTTCTGTGCGGCGTATGTCTGCCATTTTGGCAGACTTCGGTGACGAAATCCCGTTGCATCCTCGGGCGCGCCGGTCCTTCCGGGCATCCGCCCACCCCCTGAAGTTCAAGATTCGGACCATCCGCGGAGGCCCCGGTGTAGCCAGTTCCAGCCGGCTCGGCCTCCCCCGTTCGCGCGCTTGACAAGCCGAGAAGGCGCGATCCACGTTGCCCGGGTTCCGCGTAACCCGTGGCTGGAGGAAAGAGTGGCGACAGTCGATCCCGGGCCCCGTGGCGGGCTCCCTCCTCAGGCCTACGAGACCCTGCCGGGCGACCAGTACCGCCCCTACGTCGGCGCACGCGAGCAGATCCTCGAGTTCACGCCCCGGGCCGTGCTGATCGGAGCGGTTCTGGGCATCGTGTTCGGCGCCGCCAACGCCTACCTGGGGCTGCGCGTCGGGCTCACGGTGAGCGCCTCGATCCCCGCGGCGGTCATGGCGGTGGCCATCTTCCGCATCTGGGGCGGCACCATTCTCGAGTCCAACATGGTGCAGACGGTGGGGTCGGCGGGAGAGTCGCTGGCGGCCGGGGTCATCTTTACACTCCCCGCGCTCTTCCTTTGGGCGCGCGAAGACCCCGCCATCCTGGTGAGCGTCACACAGATCACGGTGATCGCGCTCTTCGGCGGAATGCTGGGCGTGCTGTTCATGATTCCCCTGCGCTCCTACCTCATTTCGCGCGAGCACGGCAAGCTGCCCTATCCCGAGGGCACTGCGTGCGCGGAGGTGCAGGTGGCCGGGGACGTGGGGGGAGGCAAGGCTCGCCTCCTCTTCGCCGGCCTCGGCGTCGGCGCCGTCTACCAGGCGCTGGCCAACCCCCGCGGGCTCTCGCTCTGGAACGAGTCGCCGGCGGCGCCTCTTCCGGGCAAGGCCCAGATCGGGGGAGACTTCACTCCCGAGCTGCTGGGCGTCGGGTTCATCATCGGACCGCGCATCGCCACCATCATGTTCTCGGGGAGCGCGCTGGCCTGGCTGATCCTGATCCCGGTGATCAACGCGTGGGGCGGGAACGACATCGTGTACCCGGGCACGGTCCCGATGGCGGAGCTGGGGTCCGCGGAGATATGGAGCAACTACATCCGCTACGTCGGCGCCGGAGCGGTGGCCTTCGGGGGCATCGCGACCCTCCTCAAGTCGCTGCCCACCATGGTCGAGAGCTTCAAGCTGGGGCTGGGCGGCATGGGAGGCGCCGGCGGACCGACTTCCCGCACGCAGCGGGATCTGTCCATGCGCTTCGTTTTCACGCTGGCCCCGCTGCTGGCGGTGGCCCTCTGGCTCTGGCCGGGCGTCCCGGTGAACCTGCTGGGTGCGGTCCTGATCGTGCTCTTCAGCTTCTTCTTCGTGACGGTGTCCTCGCGCATCGTGGGGCTGATCGGCTCCTCGTCCAATCCGGTTTCGGGAATGACCATCGCCGCCCTGCTGCTCACCTCGCTCATCTGGGTGGGGCTGGGACTGAACGACGGTACCGCCGCCTCCAAGGTCGCGGTGCTGGCGGTGGGTGCAGTGGTGTGCATTTCGGCGGCGATCGCGGGGGACACCTCACAGGATCTCAAGACGGGATTCCTGTTGGGAGCCACTCCGCGCTCGCAGCAAATCGGCGAGCTGATCGGGGTGATCACCAGCGCGGCGGTGATGGGCGGCGTGCTCATCGTCCTCAACGAATCCTACGGAATCGGCGGAGCGGAGCTGGCAGCGCCCCAGGCGAACCTGATGAAGCTGGTCGTGGACGGCGTGCTGGCCGATACCCTGCCCTGGATGTTCGTCATCGCCGGCATGGCGCTGGCCGCCGTCGTCGAGTTCGGACTGAAGCTGCCCTCGCTGGCGTTCGCGGTGGGGCTGTATCTGCCGGTTTCGCTGATGACCCCGATCTTCGTGGGGGGCATGATGCGGCGCGCGCTGACCCGGCGCTATGCGGGCCCGGACAACGGCGGAGACCGGCTCGCCGAGCAGCGCGAGCGGGGCGTTCTGTTCGGCTCCGGTCTGATCGCCGGGGCGGCCCTGGTGGGGGTGCTGATCGGGGGCGCGATCTACCTGGTCACCCAGGTGACCGGCGATCCCTCGCGGGCTTCACAGTGGATCGTCGGCCACGAGTGGTACGCGGGGCTCTTCACCGGTTTCTCCGAGCTGGTCGGCACGCTCATCTTCGCGGGGCTCTGCCTGCTCCTCTGGCGTGCGGCTACCAGCGGAGAGGCTCGCGAGGCATGACACCTTCGAGGGCCGGCGGAGCGCGCAGGCTGTTGGAAGGCGGCTTGCTGTGCCTCCTGTTCGCGTGCGGCGGCGACCAGGCGCGCGACGCGGCGGGGACGATCTCCCGGGACGTCTTCGTAGGCACCTATGTGGAGCTGCGCACGGCGGCGCTCCATTCACCCGATGGTCGGGTCGACCCCGAAGCGAAGGCGGAGATCCTGGAGTCCAATGGGGTCACCGAGGCCGATTTGCTCGACTACGTCGACGTCCACGGGGCCCGCCTGGAGTTCATGGTCGAAGTGTGGGCCGAGATCGACGACACGCTCCGGGCCCTGCGCACCGAAGACGACCCAGCTCCCGCGTCCTGATCTCCGCGGGAGCGAGCAAAGCCCGTCCTCCTCACTCCCACTCGATGGTGGCCGGGGGCTTGGAGCTGATGTCGTAGGCCACGCGGTTCACCCCCGCGACCTCGTTGATGATGCGGGTGGAGGCGCGCGCCAGCACTTCCGGCGGAAACCGGTACCAGTCGGCTGTCATGCCGTCGCGCGAGGTCACGGCGCGCAGCGTCACCGCGCACTCGTAGGTGCGCGCGTCGCCCATCACGCCCACGGACCGCACCGGCAGGAGTACCGCAAACGCCTGCCAGATCTCGTCGTAGAGCCCGGCGGCACGGATCTCCTCCAGGAAGATGGCGTCCGCGTCGCGCAATACCTCCAGCCGCTCCCACGTGACTTCGCCCAGGATGCGCACGGCAAGCCCCGGGCCCGGGAAGGGATGGCGCGCCACGAACGCCTCCGAGAGCCCCAGCTCCTGCCCCACCCGGCGCACTTCATCCTTGAACAGCTCGCGGAGCGGCTCTATCAGCTCGAACGGCATGTCGTCCGGAAGCCCGCCCACATTGTGATGGGTCTTGATGGTTGCGGACGGTCCCCGCACGGAGAGGGACTCGATGACATCCGGATAGAGCGTGCCCTGCACCAGCAGGGACGCGTCCTTGCCGGCCTCTCGCGCCGTGCGTTCGAACACCCGGATGAAGATCCCGCCGATGATCCGGCGCTTGCGCTCGGGATCGTCGACCCCGGCCAGCCCTTCGAGGAACTCTTCGCGCGCGTCGGCGACCAGAAGCTCCATCCCCATGTGCCTGCGGAAGGTGCGCTCCACGCCCTCGCGTTCGCCCTTCCGGAGGAGCCCGTTGTCCACGAAGATGCAGGTCAGGCGGTCGCCGAGCGCCCGATGCACCAGGGTGGCCGCGACCGAGGAATCGACCCCGCCCGAGAGGCCGCAGATGACGGACCGGCTCCCCGCTTGCTCGCGGATGGCGGCGATGCTCTCTTCGACGAACGCGCTCGCCGTCCAGCTCGGACGGCAGCCGGCGACGCGGAAGAGGAAATTGGAGAGCATCCGGTCGCCCTCGGGGGTATGCGCGACTTCCGGATGAAACTGCACTCCGTAGATGGCCCGGTCCTCGGCCCGGAACGCGGCCACCGGGAGGCCTTCGGTGGAAGCGACGACGCGATACCCTTCCGGAGGCTGGTCCACATGGTCGCCGTGTGAACACCAGACCGTGACGGGATGTTCGCGCGCGAATCCCGCGAACAGGCCTTCCGCTTCCCTCAGGCGCAGCTCGGCTCGTCCGTACTCGCGCTTGCCGTACTCCACCCGTCCACCCTCCAGTTCGGCGATCAGTTGCATGCCGTAGCAGATTCCGAGAACCGGAACATCCATGTGCAACAGCTCCGGCTCCACCCCCGGGCCATCTTCCTCGTAGACCGAGGACGGCCCACCCGAGAGCACGATCGCGCTGGGCGCCCAGCTCCGGATCCACTCCACGGACCGGGTCGGCGGGTGGATCTCGCAGAAGACCCGCTCCTCGCGGACGCGGCGCGCGATGAGCTGGGTGAACTGCGATCCGTAGTCGAGGATCAGAACCCGGTCGCGCGGCCTGGTGAGGGTCATGCCGGGATCCTCTCCCCCCGAATCAGATCGGCGAAGGTCTCCCGCCGCCGGATCAGGTGAAGTCCGCCGCCGGCAACCAGCACTTCCGCCGGGCGCAGGCGGCTGTTGTAGTTCGAGGCCATGGAGAAACCGTAGGCGCCCGCGGTCCGCACCACCATGAGATCGCCCGCGGCAGGCAGCTCGATGGCGCGGTCGCGCGCGAGAAAGTCGCCATCCTCGCACACGGGGCCCACCACGTCGGTCACTACCACCGCCGCGCCCGGACGCGCGCGCACCGGCTCGACCTGGTGATACCCGCCGTAGTGACTGGGGCGCAGCAGCTCGGTCATGCCCCCGTCCGTGATCACGAAGGTCTTGTTTCCGGATCGCTTGACGTACAGCACGCGCACGATGAGCGTCCCGGATTCGCCGACGATGAAGCGGCCCGGCTCCAGTATCAGCCGCAGGCCGCGCCGTCTTACGGCAGGCAGGACCGCTGCGGCGACGCGCGCGAGATCGATCTCGGAGTCGTCTCCGTAGGCGACCCCGAACCCACCACCCAGATCGACGTACTCGAGCGGGATGCCCTCATCGGAAAGCGCCCGCTCCAGGGCGAAGATCTCGCGCGCGGCGCGTTCGTACGGTTCGGCGTCCACGATCTGCGACCCGATGTGGACTGCGATGCCCGCGACCCGCAGCGCGGCCCGGGAGGCCGCCCATCGATAGAGGTCCATGATCTCGTCGGCGGGAACCCCGAATTTGGTGCCGGCGTGCCCCGTGCGCGTGTACTCGTGAGGCGTGGGCGAGGCGATGTCCAGGTTCACTCGCAGCGCGATGCGGGCGCGCACACCCCGCCGGACGGCGATGCGTTCGAGCAGATGCAGCTCCTCACGGCTCTCGACGTTGAACCCGTAGATTCCGGCTTCCAGCCCGGCGCCCAGCTCCTCCTCGCTCTTGCCTGCACCGGCGAACACGATCCGCTTTGCCGGTATCCCTGCCTCAAGGGCGCGCGCCAGCTCTCCTCCGCTCACGATGTCGGCGCCGGAACCGAGACGGGCCAGGCGGTTGAGGAGCGCCAGGTTGCCGTTGGCCTTGACCGAGTACGCCACGAGCAGGCGGGCGCCCGCGAAGGCGGCTTCGAAGGTGCGATACCTTTCTTCCAGCAAGGCTCCATCATAAAGATAGAGCGGGGTCCCGAAGCGAGCGGCGATGTCGTCGAGGGCGAACGGTCCGCAGCGGAGCACGCCGTCCGAGCGAGCCAGCGGAGTCACCTCAGTATGCCCGCGCCCACGCCACCTCCATTTTGGCAGCGCCGCCGCCGATGCACCGCGACGGCCGGCTGGACGACGCGAATTCGTCGTCGGGGATGACCCGGATCGTGGCTCTGGTCGCCTGCTTGACCTTCTCTTCCACGTCGGGGTCGCCGCTCCAGCCGGTGTACACCAATCCAGCCCCCGCGTCCAGGATCTCCTTGAGCTCGCCGAGATCCGAGATCCCCCTGTGGGAGTTGGCTTCGCGGCGCGCGCGGGCGCTCTCGAGCAATTCTTCGTGGAATTCGTCGAGAAGAGCCGGCAGGGTGGCCAAGGCTTCTTCGCGCGAAAGAAAGCGCTTGCGCTGGCTGCCTGAGAACGGAACCCGCCGGGCCAGCACCACCTGCCCCTTCGCCACATCGCGCGGCCCGATTTCGGCGCGGAAGGGGGCGCCCTTGCGCTCCCACTCGTAGAACTTGGCTCCCGGGTTGAGGTGGTCGCGGGCGTCGATGCGCACCCGCACTCCCGCCGCGACCAGCTGGTCGCGGAAGCGGTCGGCCTCTTCCAGCACCAGTACGCGCTGCGCGTCCGTGCGCCAGATGGGCACGACCACGACCTGGGCCGGAGCGATCCGCGGCGGCACGACGATGCCGTTGTCGTCGCCGTGGGTCATCACCATGCCCCCGACCATGCGCGTGGACACGCCCCAGGAGGTGTTCCAGGCGTATTCCTCGCGCCCCTCCTCGCTCTGGAAGGTGAGGCCGAACTGGCGCGAGAAATTCTGTCCCAGAAAGTGGGAGGTGCCCGCCTGAAGCGCGCGATTGTCCTGCATCAGCGCTTCCACGGAATAGCTTCGCACCGCGCCCGCAAACTTCTCCGATTCGCTCTTGAGCCCGCTGACCGGGGGCATCGCGATCCAATCCTCCTGGAACCGGCGGTACACCCCGAGCATGCGCCGTGCCTCCTCTTCGGCTTCTTCCCGCGTCGCATGTGCGGTGTGGCCCTCCTGCCAGAGGAATTCCGAGGTCCGCAGAAAGAGCCGTGTGCGCAGCTCCCAGCGCATCACGTTGCACCACTGGTTCAGCAGCAGGGGCAGATCGCGGTAGCTCTGCACCCACTTCGCGTACATCGAGTAGATGATGGTCTCGGAGGTCGGACGAACGACATAGGGCTCATCGAGCTCCTTGCCGCCGGCGTGGCTCACCACCGCGAGCTCGGGTTTGAAGCCTTCGACGTGCTCCTTCTCGCGCTCGATGAAGCTCATCGGAATGAGCAGGGGGAAATAGGCGTTCTCGTGGCCGGTTTCCTTGAAGAGGCCGTCCAGTCCCTGCTGCATCAGTTCCCAGATCGCGTACCCCCAGGGACGAATGACCATGCACCCGCGCACCGGCGAATAGTCGGCCAGCTCCGCGCGCTGAACGACATCGTTGTACCAGGCCGAGAAGCTCTCGCTCCGGGGCGTCAGTCGCTTGTCATCAGCCATTTGTCTGGTCCTGAGGGTGGCCCGCGGCGCCGCGGGAAGGGTCGCGTCTGCTCTCTCGGCGAAGTACGAAGAACCCGGGAACGCTGAAGAGCAGAAGCGAGGAGATGAACCACGATATCCGGAAGGGCGCGCCCGTCAACTCGTTCAGGAGCAGCGCCACCAGTGCGCCCCCGCCAAGGGACAAGGCTGCGGCCGCGGCCAGAATGAAGAACTCGAGGATATTGAGCCGGCGCACGGCGCGGGCCATGTCCCGGCGCACCCCCTTGTTGCCGTCGGCTACCATTCCGGGGGCATTCCGTGATAGAAGTAGACGCGGTGGCCGGTACCCCGCCCCGTTCCGACCGCGCCGAACCAGCCCTCCAGAGGAATCCATTCGCCCCAGGCCACGGGCACCAGATCCCCTTCACTGGCTCCCGACGGCACCGCCGCATGGTAGACGATCGCGCGAATCGCGACCAGAGCCGAATCGCGGGCGGCGCGTTCGGGCAGCAGCTCCCGCAGGGTTCGGCTGAATTCCGCGCGCCCGCCGGGCTCCTGGGCGAGCAGATGAAGGGTAAGGCGGCGTTCCAGAACCGGATCCGGTACCTCATCGAAGAGGACGAGAGGAATCGCCTCGGCATCGTCGGCGCCGAAGGACGAACGCGCTGCCGGGGATGCCGGAGCGGGCGCCGCGCCCTCCCTCGCGTCGGGTGGGCGGTCGGGAGAACAGGCTCCCGCGCACAGGCACGCGGCAGCCCAGACGAGAGCCCGCGGCTGTTGCCGGCCTGCCCGGCGAGAGGTCATGGCGTCGGCCTGCCCCGGCGCAGGTCGGCCAGCGAGACTTCCTGCTGGCTGCCTTGCGCCATGTCGCGGATCACCGCCACCCCTCTCGCCGTCTCCTCCGGCCCCAGAAGTATGACCCTGCGGGCTCCCTGGCGGGCGGCCATGGCCAGCTGCTTGCGCACGGGACGTTGCTCCAGGGCATAGGAGACGGTGGAACCCGCCTCCCGCAGGGCATGGGCGATTTCCCGTCCCAGCAGACGCTGGGCCGGCGACACGCTGGCGACGAACCAGTCCATCGCGGGGGCCGACCGCGGGAGCAGTCCCCGATCGCGCAGCAATTCGGTGAGCACCACATCCCCCATTCCGAACCCCACCGCCGCAAGAGGTTCGCCGCCGACCCGCTCGAGCAGCTGGTCGTAGCGGCCTCCCCCGCAGATGGCGCGCATTTCGCCCCTGCGATCGAAGAGCTCGAAGACGATGCCGGTGTAGTACGCCAGCCCGCGCACGATGCGCAGGTCGAAGCGAAGGAAAGGACCGAGCCCCATCGCCGTCAGGTCCGCCTGGTAGCGATGCAGTTCGGCGAGGCTGGCGCCCACGGCATCGCGCTCGCCAAGCAGGTCTTCGACCACGTCCAGCCCGGAACCGTCCAGGATCTCCAGAAGTGAATCCACGGCCCGGGGGGCCAGCCCGGCGGATTCGTGCAGCCGGGCGCGCGTCAGATCCGGGCCCACCCGTTCGTACTTGTCTATGTGGACATAGGTTGCCGCGATCCGGTCTCCCGGCACGCCCAGCGCGTCGAGAATCGCAGACAGCAGGCGGCGATCCGAGACCCGGGCCAGGAAGTCGTCCGGTCCAAGACCCAGCGCCCGCAGGGCGTCGACCGCCACCGCCAGAACTTCCGCGTCCGCGCCCGTGCCGGCCTCGCCGAGGATGTCGACGTTCCACTGGAAGTGCTCCCGCAGACGCCCCCGCTGCTGTCGCTCGTAGCGAAAGAGCTGCGGGATCGAAAACCAGCGTATGGGCTTCGGCATGGCCCGGCTCCGTTCGCCAAGCATGCGCGCCAGTGACGGCGTCATTTCAGGGCGCAGCGATACCTCGCGCCCACCCTTGTCGACGAATGCGTACAGCTGCCCGACGATTTCGTCGCCGCTCTTTTCCCGGTAGAGTTCCAGCGGTTCCAGCGGGGGACCGTCGTATTCCTGGAAACCGTAGCGACGCGCCATGCCGCGCCAGCTTCTGAACACGTGCTCCCGCTCGGCCAGGGCCTCCGGGGCGAAGTCCCGAAAGCCCGGAAGTCTGGGGAAGGCTTTCCCTTTTGGCATGGCGGCGAATCTATGCGCTTCGCTCGACGCGTCAAACCCGGAAAGGGGTTGGGAACGGCTGGATGCGAAGCTCGTCGAGGGCGCTGCCGACCGTGTGGCAGGACCCCGTGACCACCGCCGTGCCGCCCTCCGCCCGTTCAGCCACTCTGGCCAGAGCGCTGCCGAAGTCCGCCTCCACCTCGAGCGTGAACCGCGATGCGAGCGCGGCGGCCACCTCCCCGGGGTTCCACCTCCGCTCGCCGGGCGCGGACGGCGGCTGGGTCAGGACCGCCGCGTCGGCGATCGCGAGCAGACCCGGAAGCATGCCACCCCAGTCCTTGTCCCCCAGGATGCCCGCGAGAACCACGATCGGCCGCGCAAGACCGAGTGACCGCAGGGTGGTGGCGAGCGTCTCCATTCCGGCGACGTTGTGAGCCACGTCGAAAACCCAGGTTACACCGCTCTGCCGCAACAGTTGTACCCGGCCCGGCCAACTCACCCCCGCCAGGCCCCGCACGACGGCGCGTCGAGCGGGCCGGAGTTTCTCCGGAAGCGATTCGAGCGCCCTCGCCGCCAGCGCCGCGTTGGTCGCCTGGTGCCTTCCCGCCAACGGCACCGAGAGTTCGAGGTCACCCCAGGCGTCGGACGACATGCGAAAGCTCGTGCGCGCCCTCGAGAGCTCCAGGTCCCGCAGGTCCCTGAGTGGATCGAGCATGAAGAAGGGAGCCTCGGCGCGTGTTGCCCGATCCCTCAGGATTCGCAGCACGGGCCCGCCCGTCTCGCTCGTGTGGATGGGAATGCCTGGCTTGATGATCCCGGCCTTCTCGCGGGCAATGTCCTCCACCGTGGGGCCCAGGTAGTCCGCGTGGTCGAGCGAGACGTTGGTGATGCAGGTCACCAGCGGGACGATCACGTTGGTCGCGTCGAGACGGCCGCCCAGCCCGACCTCTACCACGGCGATGTCGACTTCCCGGTCGGCGAAGACCCCGAACGCCAGGGCGGTGGTCGCTTCGAAGAAGGTGGGCTCGATCCGGTCCACGGCGCCATGCAGGTCGGCCGCCACCCGCGTCATGGTCTCGTGTTCGACCGGACGGCCGTCGACCTGGATGCGCTCACGGAAATCGCACAGGTGGGGCGATGTGTAGAGCCCGGTGCGCAGGCCGTCCTCCCTCAGTACTCCGGCGCACATCGCCGCCACCGACCCCTTCCCGTTGGTCCCGCCGATGTGGATCGACGGGCAGGCGAGCTGTGGCTGCCCCAGGGTCGCGAGCAGCGACCGGGTTCGTTCGAGACCCCACTGGACGCCATGCCCCAGCCGCGGAAACAGTTCGTGCATCGCGGGCGCCCCGGCCTTCACCGCCGTATTCTCCAGCGCTTGTGGAGCGGCGCCGGAGAGCTTCAGCCCTGGGGCTTCCACCCCGCCCACATGTGCCGCAGCAGAAGTGCCACGGTGGCCTTCAATTCGCTGCGCGGCACCACGCAGTCGAGCATGCCGTGCTCGAGAAGGAACTCGGATCGCTGAAACCCGTCCGGAAGCTCCTGCCGGATCGTCTCCTCGATCACGCGGGGCCCGGCAAACCCGATGAAGGCGTCTGGCTCCGCGAGGTTGACGTCGCCCAGCATGGCGTAGGACGCGGTGACCCCGCCCGCTGTCGGGTTGGTGAGGATGGATATGTGGGGCAGGCCGGCCTCGTGCAGCCTCGCCAGCAATGTTGCCGTCTTCGCCATCTGCATCAGCGACAGAATCCCCTCCTGCATGCGGGCTCCGCCGGAGGCGCTCACGACGACAAGCGGGATACTCTCACGCAGCGACCTGTCGATGATTCGGGCCAGCTTCTCCCCCACCACCGATCCCATCGATCCTCCGATGAAGGAAAAGTCCATCACCGCCAGCGACACCGGGATGCCGTCCAGCTTGCCCGAACCCACCACCATGGCTTCCGGTCGTCCGGCACGCTGCTCGGCCACCTGCACCCGGGCGGTGTAGGGCTTCGAGTCGACGAAGCCCAGGGGGTCGGCGCTGGCCAGGCCCGCGTACTCCTCGCTGAAGGAACCTTCGTCCATCAGCAGACGCAGATAGTCGGAGGCCTCGAATCTGAAGTGGAACCCGCACTCCGGACACACGGAGAGGTTCTGCGTGAGTTTTTCCCGGTATACGATGGCGCCGCAGCCCGGGCACTTCCTGAAGACGTCGCTCGGAACATCCCGACGATCCTGGGCGCGCAAAGGCTTCTTGGGCTTGTTGAACCAGGCCATGGCTTGTTCAGTTCTGCCGGGCGACGCGCACGGCGAGCGCCGCAGCCACCCAGCACATCAGCAGAAAGGAGCCCCCGTAGCTGATGAACGGAAGGGGAATGCCGGTCACCGGCACCAGCCCGACGGTCATTCCGGTATTTACGAAGACGTGGGTAATCCAGGCGCCGAAGATACCGAAGAGCACGAAGCTTGAAAAGTGACTGCCGGTTCCGGTCGCCATGCGGATGAGCCGGAACAGAACATAGGCGAAGCCGGAAAGAACCAGCAGCGTGCCCACGAAACCGAACTCTTCCCCGATCACCGCGAAGATGAAATCGGTGTGCTGCTCGGGCAGGAAGTTGAACCGCTTCTGGGTGCCCAGCGTAAACCCCTTGCCGGTCAATCCACCGCTACCAATGGCAACCTTCGACTGGACGAGGTGGTAACCCGCCTGCTGCGGGTCGAGGCCAGGATCGAGAAACACCAGCACCCGGTTCTGCTGGTAGGGTGCCAGGGAATCCCAGAGGAGCCGGGCGACCGTGCCCACGGCCAGATTGAACACGAGCACCGCCACGTACTCGAAGGTGTAGAGGCGGGAGCGGCGCAGATAGAGGAGCCCGATCAGCGCCACCATGTACGCCGAGAACAGCCAGGTGTTGAAGGAGACGACCAGCGCGATGGCGGGGCTCACCAGCAGGAACAGGTAGGTCAGCGGGATTCCCGACCAGAAGAGCACCGCCATCAGGATGCCCACGAAGGCCATCGCGGTGCCCAGATCCGGCTGTAGCAGCACCAGGACAAGAGGGAGCCCCACCAGCGCGCACGGCCCGATGACATCGGTCAGCTGCCACGGTCGCCGGGAACCATGTCCGGGCGCTTCCAGGCGTGAAGCCATGAGGCGCGCCAGCGCCAGGATGGTCGCAATCTTGGCGACTTCCGCCGGCTGGAACTGAAAGCCGCCGAACTGGAGGAAGCTGGTCACCCCGGCCGCGGTGCCACGGCCGGTACCCACGACCAGCGTGACGGCCAGCAACACTACCGCCAGCACATAGGCGGGCACCGAAGCCCACTCGATCCAGTTGCTCGAGATCCGGCTGATGACGGTGAAGGCCGTCAGCCCGAACGCGAACCATGCCAGCTGCCGGATCCACACGCCTTCGACGACGGGGCTGGGCACGTTCAGCTGGCCGGTCGAATAGATCATCGCCACGCCGAAGGCGGAGAGCGCGAGCAGGGCAAGGATGAGGCCACTGTCCAGGGCCCACCGCGAGAACAGGGCCTTCATCGGGCAGGTTCCACGGCGTCGGAGGAAGTCACCAGATTGCCCACGGAGCAGGCGTGCCCGTCAGGAGGTGTTCGCCAAGCGTCTGTATGGTGTCGGTGGGGATGCCGTAGCGCTTGCGCAGGAAGTAGTCCGCGGACTTGGCGGCGAGGGGCGCGGCCACGATGGATCCGCTTTCTCCGAGCTCCACCAGCGCGACCACGATGATCTCCGGCTGTCCGCCCCGGGGCCCCGCCATTGCCGCGAACCACGCGTGGCTGCGGTCCGGATCCTGTGCATTCTGGGCGGTGCCCGACTTGCCCATGAGTTCCCAGTGCTCGACCGACGACATGTGCGCAGTGCCGCCCGGCATGAAGACCCGCCTGAGCCCTTCCATCAGAATCTCGCCGTGCTCCGGTGAAATCCCGATGTCCCAGGTGTCGCCCGCCTCCTCCCCCTGCAGGATGCGTGGGGCCGGAGCCTGCCCGCCCCGGGCCATGGCGAGGTAGAACTGGGCGATCCCAATGGGAGTCTGGTCGTTGGGGCCCTGCCCGATCGCGAGCGACAATACCTCCGTTTCCCGCGCGCGATACCCGAACCGCTCCTCCCAGAAGCCCAGATCGCTCGGAAACACCCCCGGCGATTCGCGGGGCAGGTCGATGCCGCACTGCCGCGCGAAGCCCATTTCGTTCGCGTTGGCCAGAAGACGCTCCAACCCGATCCTGAGGCCCAACTGGTAGAAGTAGACGTTGCAGGAGTGCTGGATCGCCTCCACGAGATCGAGAGACCCGTGACCGGTTTCGTGCCAGCAGCGGAACAGGCGGTTGCCTACGAACATCCCTCCCGTGCACCCCCGCGACATGTGTTCGTGCGCCTCCACCAGGCCGAGCTGCAGACCGATGGCCGCGACCGCGAGCTTCCACGTGGACCCGGGGGCGTAGCGTCCCACGACTGCGCGATTGAAGAGCGGCTGGTCCACGTCGCTGTTGAGGGACGCCCACTCGTCGGGCTCGATCCCCCCCACGAAGCTGTTGGGATCGAAGGTCGGGGCCGAATACAGCGCGAGCACGCCACCGTCTTCGACGTTCAGCACCACTACCGCGCCGCGCATGGAGTCGGGAAAGATGTGATGGATCCACTCCATCAGATCAAGGTCGAGATTCAGTTGCATGTCCACCCCGGGCTCGGGCGCCTGCACGACCTGCCCGAACGGAGAACTCACGACCCGGCCCAGCGCGTCCACCTCCGAATAGCGCAGGCCCCGCTTCCCCTGAAGCCGGGCTTCATACTGCCGCTCCACCCCCTCCTTGCCCACCGTCATCCCGCTCGAGTACTCCGAATACCGTTCCTGCTCCAATTCCTCCGCCGTGACCTCGCCTACATACCCCATTAGGTGGGAGATCGCGCGCGCAGCCTGGTACTGGCGCTTCGGATCCATCCGGACCACCACGTTCGGCAGCTCCGCGCGGTGCTCCTCGAGCGTGGAGACGAGATCGAAATCGGCGTCGCCCTCCACCAGGAGCGGCTGATAGGGTTCGCGGCGGGCGCGTTCGAGCAGCAGTTCGATCCTCGCATCGTCCAGATCGACATACGATTGCAGGCGCTCGAGCGTGGTCTCCATGACCCCGGAAGCAGAGGAAGGGAACACGTGCAGCGAATAGCCCGGGACGCTGCCCGCAACGACCCGCCCGCTACGATCGAAAACGGCGCCGCGGGGAGCTTCAATGGGAAACGGCCGCAGCCGGTTCGACTCCGAGCGAAGCTCGTATGTGTTGGCCTCGAGCACCTGGAGGCGGAAGAAGGCGACGGTGAGGACCACGAAGAGCGCTATAAGCCCGACGACGGCGATGCGGGCGCGCTGCGACGCCTCCGGACCGGGAACCTGGAACTGATTCATGACTCGCCCTCGCTGAAGGGACCGATGAGCTTCACGACGAGCACGCCCACCAGAGCGGCATAGAGCGCGGCCGGAACCGCAGTGAGAATCATCGGTTCGAGGAACCCGCTCGTGACGCCGGCGGCCTGCTGCAGGATCCAGTGGATGAAGTCACGCAGCCACTTGCCGGTGAAAAAATAGATGATGTGAAAGGAAAGCGAGGTGGTGGGTACGAAGAATGCCCTGGTCTGCACTCCCAGAATGCCCACCACGGTCATCGCCACGGTGTTCGCGCCAAAAGCTACGAGCGCGAACGCGTCTTCCAGCATGCCCAGGGTGAAGCCGACGCATGCCGCAGTCCCGAAACGGACCCTGCGAACGTGGAACAGGAGCGCGACGGTCAGGAGATCGGGAGCTTCGGCACCCATCCCCAGGCCGAGCCTCAGAACGAAGTGGAAGAAGACCAGAATCAGGGTGACCGCAACGACCACGCCCGGCCCGATTCCCAGCCGGGGGGAGCCGGGGAGCGGATGGTCAACCACGGCCATCGGCACCGGGCGCGCCACGCGGCCCGGCTTGTCGAGCGGAGTCCGGGATCGGCGACGCTGCTCGCGGGAACAGGCTGGACAGGTCCGCTTCCTCCCCCGGTCCGGCCGTATCTGCAACCCCGACCAGCGCGTGCGTGACGGAAGCGGGATGCACCGTTGGGTACACCCAGTAACTCCGGTGCCATCCTTCTTCGACCTCGGCCAACCCTCCGATCCGGCCCACGGGCACGCCGCGCGGATAGACGCCGCCTCGGCCGCTGGTAACCATCAGCGTGCCGTCCTCCAGGACGTTGAAGTACGGGATGCCGGTCAGAATGAGCCGCTCGGCTCCCCCGAACGCGGCCGGTTCCGGGCCGACAATGCCATAAAGCTCACCGTCCTCCGACATGACGGAGGCCCGGAAGTCCGGGTGCGACCAGTCCATGCCGATCGAAAGCGAGGGGTGGGCTTCGAGAACCCTGCCGGCGAGCCCATCGGCCGTAATGATCGGGGACAACCCATGGACACCCTGCTCATGGCCGAGGTCGAGCACGACCGTGCTCTGAGAACCCAGGTTCCCCGGGCGATGCACGCTCACCGCGCGATACGACCGTTCCACCAGCGGCGCCAGTCCGATCAGGACTCGAAGGCGCCGGTTCTCCTCTATCGCCGGCGCATTGTTGGCAACCCAGGCGCGCAGGGAGTCCACCTGGGCGCGGAGCATGTCCGCTTCGCGGCCCATAGACCGGGCCGCGGACAGTGCGCTGCGGATGTCCACGAACGGGCGGAGCAGGGTCAGGCGAATGCCGGACGCGATATTCTGCTGGGGCCCCGTGGGAATCAGGTAGAAGAACAGGCCGGCAAGCAGGCAGGCGGCCGCCAGAAGGAACTGCGTCCGCAGTCCGTTACCGCCGGCGCCGCCGTATTCGCGCATCAACCCCACCCGTCGGGCTCAAGGCTTGCGCTGCCGCCTCGACCGCTCCGTGAGCTGGTCGACGATCAGCGGTCAAGCCGTCAGGATCTTACGAAACGTGTGCAGATCCTCCAGAATCCGGCCCGCCCCGCGCACAACGCAGGTCAGAGGATCTTCGTCAACATGCACGGTCAGGTTGGTCTCGAATGTGATCAGCTGGTCAAGGCCCTGGATCATCGCGCCACCACCGGTCATCAGGAGACCCCTGTCCACGATGTCCGCGGAAAGCTCCGGGGGCGTCGACTCGAGGGCGCGGCGCACGGCGTCCACGATGGACCTGATGGGCTCCTGAATCCACTCCCGAACCTCCGAGGAGCCGATCCGGATCATCTTGGGCATTCCGCTGACGAGATCGCGACCCTTGACGTCCATCTCCTGTTCCTCGCCGGTATCGAAGGCGGAGCCGATCTGGATCTTGATCATTTCGGCGGTGGATTCTCCGATGAGCAGCTTATAGTGCCTGCGCATGGAGTCTTCGATCGCATGATCGATCTTGTCGCCGCCCACGCGGATCGAGGAGTTGGCGACGACGCCCGACAGACAGATCACGGCGATCTCGGTGGTGCCGCCCCCAATGTCGATCACCATGTTCCCGGTCGGCGACTCGATGGGCAGGCCCATGCCCACGGCGGCCGCGACCGGCTCCACCACCATGTACACGGACTTCGCGCCCGCCATCAGCGCCGACGAGCGCACCGCGCGCCGCTCGAGCTCGGTGATGCCCGAAGGAACGCCCACGACCACACGGGGCTTCATCCGGAACATGCGCCGGGAGGTGACCCGTTTGAGGAAGTGACGCAACATCATCTCGGTGATGTCGACATCCGCAATCACGCCGTCCTTCAGAGGTCGAATCGCCTCGATGTCCTCCGGCGTGCGTCCGAGCATGCGCTTGGCGTCGAGGCCGATCCCGAGGATCTTGCGCGAGGTCTTTTCCACGGCGACCACGCAGGGCTCGTTCACCACAACCCCCTCGCCCCGGACGTACACGAGGGTGTTCGCGGTTCCCAGGTCCACTGCGATGTCGTGGACGGGAACGAGGCTGCGGCGCGGCTTGAACCAACTGGAAGAAAGCACTCTAACTCTTTTATTTACATTGTCTTGATGAGATTCACACCCAAGGGGCAATCAGACTCCACCCAACCCCTCGGAAGTGCCCGCATCTTAAGTTGTGGCGTCGTCCGGAGCAAGATTCGGAGCCCTCTTCAAGGGGCATCCCGAAGGGTGGACCCTCTCGACACGGGTCAGAAAAAACTGCTGAGCGGCGTGGACCGCAGGCCGAACGCATCCGCCACCGCCGCGTGCACGACCTCGCCCCGAACCACGTTGAGACCACGGGCAAGCGCGGGATTGCGGCGACAGGCATCCCTCCAGCCTCCGGTCGCCAGCTCGAGGACATAGGGCAGCGTTGCGTTGGTCAGCGCCAGCGTGCTCGTTCGAGGTACGCTGCCCGGGATGTTGGTCACGCCGTAGTGGATCACGCCGTCGACAACGTAGGTGGGAGCTTCGTGCGTGGTCGGCCGAATGGTCTCCACACACCCGCCCTGATCGACGGACACGTCCGCGATCACCGAGCCGGGGCGCATGGTCGCAAGATCCTCCTTGAACACAAGAAACGGCGTCCGCGCACCCGGCAGGAGCACCGCCCCGATGATCAGGTCCGAATCGCGCAACTGCTTGCGCACCGCGTAGCGCGTGGAGTAGAGGGGATGGACGCCCGCGGGCATCACGTCCGCCAGATGACGGAGTCGGGGAAGCGACGTGTCCAGAATGGAGACGCGCGCTCCAAGGCCCGCCGCCACCTTCGCCGCCTGGGTGCCCACGACGCCACCCCCCAGAATCAGCACCTTGCCGGGCATGACCCCGGGAACGCCCCCGATGAGGATTCCGCTGCCGCCGGAGGAGCGGGTCAGGTATCGGACACCCTCCTGCACGGCCATTCTTCCGGCCACCTCGCTCATCGGCGTAAGGAGGGGCAGCGCGCCCTTGTCGGTGGCCACCGTCTCGTATGCGATGGCCACCGTCCCGGACTCCATGACCGCCCGGGTGAGGGATTCGGATGCGGCGAAGTGGAAATAGGTGAAGACGATCTGCCCCTCGCGCATGTCGGGCCACTCTGCCGCGAGAGGTTCCTTCACCTTCAGGATCATCCCCGCGCGCGCCCACAGCTCAGCCGCGCTGTCGACCACTTCCGCGCCCGCGCGCTGGTAGAAATCGTCGGTAAACCCGCTGGCCAGCCCGGCGTCCCTCTCGATGAGCACCTGATGGCCGGCCTGGGTCAGGGCTTCGACGCCCGCCGGAACCAGCGCGACCCGGTATTCGTGTGTCTTGCGCTCGGCGGGAATTCCGATCAGCATGGCGTCCGCCGGGGCTTCAGGGTCCCAGACGAAGCAGGCACTGGCGGTCAGGATGAAAGAACTCGGCCGCGGATTCGGCGACCTCCGCTTCCGTCACGCGATCGATGCGTGACAGAAGTTCGTCCAGCGTGGTGAAGGGCTCCTGGTGAAGGGCGAAGCCCGCCAGCCGGTACAACCGGGCGCCGGGGCTTTCAAGGGAGAGCATGATCTGCCCCTTGACCTGACTCTTGACCTGGACGAGGTCTTCGCGCGGAAGGCCCTCACGCGCCAGGGTGGCCAGCTCTTCCCTGATGGCGTCGATGACCCGGCCGGCCCCGCCGTGACGGGTGCCCGCGTAGATGCCGGAGATCCCCGCTCGGGAATAGAAGGACTGGAAGGTATACACCGAGTAGGCCAGGCCCAGTTCTTCGCGAATGCGCCGGAACAGCCGCGAACTCATGCCGCCCCCCATTGCCGCGGCGAGCAGCACCAGGGGGTATCGTCTGCGGTCGGCCCTGGGAGGGATTACGGTGCCGGTCACAATGTGGGTCTGGGCCGTCTCCCGCCGGACATGAACCTCCCTCCCCTCCACCGACCTCGGGTCGGGGATCGTAGTCTCGGGAACGCCGTCGGCTGCGCTGCGGAAGTAGTGTGCGGCCAGCTCCACCACCCGATCATGCGCCACGTTGCCGGTGGCGGCGACGACCATGCCTCCTGCGCCATAGCGGCTCCGGTGCAGATCGCGCAGGGCATCTCCCTCCATCGCCGAGACGGTGTCGCGGGTGCCCAGAATGGATGTCCCGTAGGGATGCCGGTCCCACAGGTGTTGGCCGTGCAGTTCGAAGGCGAAGTCCTCCGGAGCATCCTCGACCGCGGAGATCTCTTCGAGCACGATGCGCCGCTCAAGCTCCAGGTCTTCGTCGAGGAGCGTGGGGAAGAGCACCAGGTCGGCGAGCACATCGAGCGCCTGGGGCAGGTGCTCATCCAGCACGCGGGCCTGGAAGCTCGTGTGTTCCCGGCTGGTGAAGGCGTCGAGGGAACCACCCAGGCTCTCGAGGGCGAGCGCAATCTGCTCGCGTGAACGGTGTTGCGTTCCCCTGAAGACCATGTGCTCGAGCAGATGACTCGCCCCCAGCACATCTTCGCCGTCGTGCGCCGAACCCTGTGGGACCCAGACGCCGACCGCCGCCGAGCGGACCCCCGGAATCGATTCGCTGAGGACCTGGATCCCGGAGCCGAGCGTGGTGACCGCCATGCGGTCCCGGTTTCGGGTCGTGGCGGGAGCGGCAGGAACCAACGCGGCCGGGCCGGTGGACCGCAGGGATCGGCGGTATCGGCCAGGTGTCACCGGCGGGCCCGGGACGCCGTTCCGCCCCGGGTGTTGTCGGCAAGCGCCGCGCGCCTGGAGAGGCGCAGCCGGCCCTTCTCGTCGATCGCGAGCAGCTTGACCTGCGTGATTTCGCCGACCTTGAGGACGTCTTCGGTCTTGCCCACGCGCCCTTCAGCGAGTTCGGAAATGTGGCAGAGCCCTTCGGTGCCCGGGAAGATCTCGATGAATGCCCCGAAGGTGGTGGTGTTCTTGACCGGTCCCTCGTAGATGCGTCCGACCTCGGGCTCCTGGGCGATGGCTTCAATCATTTCACGGGCGCGTACGCCGGCCTCGCCCGAGACGGCGGCGATCTTCACGACGCCGGAGTCCTCGATGTCGATCTTGGCTCCGGTTTCATCTTGTATCGCCCTGATGGTCTTGCCCTTGGGGCCAATGATCTCACCAATCTTCTCAGGGTTGATCGAGATCGAGATGATGCGTGGGGCGTACTGGGACAGGTCGGTGCGGGCTGCCGGAAGGGCGTGGTCCATGGCATCCAGAATGCGGCGCCGCGCCGTGCGCGCCCTGCCCAGCGCCTCCTGCATGATCGCCAGATCGAGCCCTTCGATCTTGATGTCCATCTGAATGGCGGTGACGCCCTTGCGCGTCCCGGCCACCTTGAAGTCCATGTCCCCGAGGGCGTCTTCGAGCCCCAGAATGTCGGTAAGCACCGCGAAGCGGTCCCCCTCCTTCACCAGCCCCATCGCCACCCCGGCGCACGACGCCTTGAGCGGCACTCCCGCATCCATCAGCGACAGCGAAGCCGCGCAGACGGAGGCCATGGACGAAGAGCCGTTCGACTCGAGAACGTCGGACACCACGCGGATCGTGTAGGGGAAGTCGTCGTAGTCGGGAAGCAGGGGCTGAATGGCGCGTTCGGCCAGATTGCCGTGTCCCACTTCGCGCCGCGACGTCCCGCGGATGGGCCTCGCTTCGCCCACCGAGAAAGGCGGGAAGTTGTAGTGAAGCATGAACGACTTCGTGGTTTCCTCGAGGGTATCGATCGAATCGATGCGCTGTTCGTCGCGCGAGGTGCCGAGGGTGACCACGCCCAGGGCCTGCGTTTGCCCGCGCGTGAAGAGGGCCGAGCCGTGCGGCCGTGGCAGGACGCCCACCTCGCATCCGAGCTGGCGGATGTCGTCGACGCCACGACCGTCGGCGCGCCTGCCCTGGTCGAGGATGCCCCCGCGCACGTGCTGCTTTTCCAGGTTGCGCAGGACTCCCTTCACTGCGGCACGGGCTTCTTCGCTCTCCGTCCCTTCGGTCTCCAGCTGGCCGGCAACCTCCTGTCCGAGTTCGGCCAATGCCGCGGCCCGGGCCTGCTTTTCCTCCACCTCGAACGCGGCCGCCACCCCGTCCCGGGCGAGCGCTTCGACCTCGCCGACCAGCTCCGGAGCCGGCTCCACGCTGGTCCACTCCATCTCGTCCTCGTAAGCCCCGGCGACGAGATCACGCTGCATGGCCACCAGCTCGCGGATCGCCTCGTGAGCCACGCCCAGCCCCGCGAGGAGGTCCTCTTCGGGCACCTCGACCGCGGCGCCTTCGACCATGGTGATCGCCTCGGCCGATCCCGCCACCACCAGGTCGACATCCGAATACTCGAGCTGCTGGAAGGTGGGATTCACGATCCAGGAGCCCTGAATCCGGCCCATGCGCACCGACGCCACCGGGACGTGGAAGGGAATCTTCGACATGTTGAGCGCCACCGAGGCGCCCATCAGGCCGAGGACGTCCGCATCGTTCTCCTGATCCGCACTCAGGATGTAGCAGATGATCTGGGTCTCGTTCATGTACCCTTTCGGGAACAGCGGACGGATGGGGCGATCGATCGAGCGCGCCGCCAGGATCTCCTTCTCGCCCGGGCGGCCCTCCCGCTTGAAGAAGCCCCCGGGAATCTTGCCGCCGGCGTAGGTCTTCTCGCGGTACTCGACGGTGAGGGGGAAAAAGGGAAGATGGGTTGGCTTCATCTGTGCCGTGGCCGTGCACAGCACCATCGTATCGCCAAAACGAACGAGGCAGGCCCCGTGGGCCTGCTTCGCCATGCGCCCGGTCTCCAGGACCAGGGTGCGTCCTGCAAACTGTCGCTCGATTCTTTTCAGCATGCTCTGACCTAGTGGCGGAGACCGAGGTCCGCGATGAGTTCGCGGTACTTCTCGTAGTCGGTCCGCTTCATGTACTCGAGGAGCCGCCGTCGCCGGCCCACCATCTTGAGCAGGCCCTGGCGGCTGTGATGGTCCTTCTTGTGCGCGCGGAAGTGACCTTGGAGATGATTGATTCGGTGGGTCAGGATCGCGATCTGAACGGGTGCACTGCCCCGGTCGCCATCATGAACCTGATACTTGCGGATGACTTCTTCCTTAACGAATCCCATCGCGGGACCGCCTCCTCAAGAGTCTTACGCTGCAAGGGAAGCCGGGGCGCGAACCCACTGACTTGTAAAACGGCGACCAAAGCTAGCCACAAGGGATGGAGGCTACAAGGCGCGCGCTCCATCCGGGCGACACGGCTCAGCCTTCGCCGAACGCCACGTCGGTCCTGGCGGCCATTACGAAGTCGTTCACATGGAGGTTGCGGATCTTGTGGGTCCACCAGGAAACGGTGACCCGCCCCCATTCCGTCAGGAGCGCCGGGTGATGTCCCTGCTCCTCGGCGAGCGCGCCCACGCGGTTGGTGAACGACAGCGCCTGCACGAAGTTCTGGAAGGAGAAGACGCGCTCGAGACGGGGAATGCCGTCGCGCTCTACGATCTCCCAGTCGGGAATCTGTGGACGCCAGGCCGAGATTTCGGCTTCGCTGGCGGGAGGTGCTCCCACCCTGCACGGTTCACAGGTCTGACGGGTCAGTTCGGTCATGGTGTCATCCGGGATCTGGTCTGTGGAAAGGATTGGCGGTCGCGGTATTCGGCCAGGATGCGGCGGGCACGCCGGACATCCTCGCTCATCCGGTCGACCAGCTCCGCCACGCTGGCGAAGGACCGCACCTCACGGAGCCGTTCGATCAGATCCAGCCGGATTTCGGCTCCGTAGAGGTCGGCACCGCGCAGGTCGGCACCGTAGTCGAGAAGATGCACTTCTATCGACGCACGGGAGCCGGGGAAGGTGGGGCGCGGGCCGATGTGCAGGGCTCCGTCCCACGTCCCCGCGGGCAACCCGGCGCGCACCGCGTAGATGCCTTCGCCGGGAATCAGCTTGCTGGAGTCCCGAATCTCGAGGTTGGCGGTGGGGAAGCCCAGGCGCCTCCCGCGCCCGTCACCCCGGACGACCACTCCGCGCAGCGAATAGGGGCGGCCGAGCCCGGTGTGCGCGGCACGCACGTCGCCTGCCAGCAGCGCCTTGCGAATCCTGCTCGACGACACGGGACCGCCCCCGGCGACGATGGGCGGTACGACCTGGACGTCGAAGCCCAGCTCCGTTCCCATTGCATCCAGGGTACCCGCGTCTCCCGACCGCCCCCGGCCGAATCCGTGGTCGTAGCCGATCACGAGATCCCTCACCCTCATGCGGGCGACGAGGATCTCCTCCACGAAGCGCCGGGGCGTGTAGCGGGCCAATGCCCGGGTGAACGGCAGGAAGACGGCGTAGTCGAGGTCGCTCTGCGCGAGGATCTCCTTCTTCTCGATCGAACTGGTCAGGAGCCCGGGCGCGTCCTTCGGCCTCAGGACCTGGAGCGGATGGGGGCGGAAGGTCACCAGAACGCTGGGCCTGCCCGTGCGTCGGGCTCTCCGGCCCATTTCGCGCAACACCTCCCGGTGGCCCAGGTGGACGCCGTCGAAGGTCCCCACCGTAACCACGCTCCCCCGCTCGAAGCGCGGGACCGGCGCGGGTGGGGCGGATCGCGCGGCGCGACCCTCCATGCCGGCCGACGCCGTCACAGGAACACCTTGCGCGGTTGCAGCACGCCCCCCCGGCCGACCCCGATGGCGACGAGGGTTCCCTGCGCGAGCGCAACCACCGGATCGGCCTCGGGCACGGGCTCAAGGGTCGGTTCGATGGCCTGTCCGCACGCCAGGCGCGCGGCGTCCTCTTCACCCACGCGCACGGCCGGAAGGTGGGCCAAAGCTCTCGCGGCGGACAGGTGCGCGGCCGGGGGCAGCTCGTCGCACAGCCTGTCTGCAGGCACCGCGTCGCGCACGCTCAGCGAGCCCGCCGCCGTGCGCCGGAGCGCCGTCAGGTGGGCTCCCGTCCCCAGCGCCTCGCCAAGATCGCGGGCCAGCGCCCGCACGTAGGTCCCGGAAGAACACCGAACCGCAAACGTGACGAACGGAAGAGCGCAGCGGATTTCCCCCACTCCGTACACCTCGACCTGCACAGGCTCGAGCCTGACCGTCTCGCCCTGGCGAGAGCGGCGGTGGGCGGCGGTCCCGCGCACCTTCTTGGCGGAATAGCGCGGCGGAACCTGGAGAATGGGGCCCTGGAACGCCTCGAGGGCGTGACGGACGGTGTGCTCGTCCAATTCCCGCCATCGGGGGCTTTCGCCCACGATATCCCCTTCCATGTCGTGCGTGTTGGTCGACACGCCAAGACGGGCGGTCGCCAGATAGGTCTTTTCCATCGCCGACAGGTACTGCGAAATGCGGGTGGAAGGGCCGAGGCAGAGCAGGAGCAGTCCGGAGGCGAAAGGGTCCAGCGTTCCGGCATGGCCGACGCGGCGGAGGCCCAGCCGCGCGCGCGCTTCCCGGACGATGTCGTGGGAGGTGGGACCAATGGGCTTGTCGACCAGCAACACGCCGTCGCGGGGGCGGCTCACGTCTCCTCCCCTTCCCCGGCTGCGCCGTCGCCGGGGAGAACATCCTTGAGGATCTGTTCGATGCGTGCCGCGTGTTCCAGCGAAGTGTCTTCGACGAAGCGCAGTTCGGGCACGCGCCGGATGTGGAGCTCCGCGCCAAGCGATCCTCTGATGAACGCGGCCGAGGCGGCGAGCCCCTTCATGGCCTGATCACGTTCCCGGCCGCCGCCGGCCAGCCTCACGAACACCCGCGCGAACGAGAGATCGGAGGTCACGCGGACTTCCGTAACCACGGGCATGCCCACCCGGGGATCGCGCACCTCGCTGCGGAGGATGCGCGTGATCTCGCGCTGCAGCTGGCTGTTCACCCGGGCGAGCCTGCGAGCCATCTGCGCTCAGCGGCCGCGGCCGTTGAACCATGCGCCCACGTCGACCTCCATTCGCTGCCGCGCGCGCCTCAGGCCAGGGGGTCGCGGACCGAGAGCACGACGACGCGGCCATCGGCTTCCACGAAGCCGGCGAGACGACCGCGAATCGACTCGGCGTGGCGCCCTTCGGTGGTCACGAAGACCGCCGTAAGACCCGCTCGCGCGTGCAACTCGCGCATATGGGTCTCCGAAATGCCGACGTTGAAGCGATGGCGCATGCGGTCCTTCAGGGAACGCACGACGCTGCGCTTGTCCTTGAGGGACACGCATCCCGGAAGCAACAGGTCCCAGGAGATCGCCCCGATCACCACGGCCGGCGAACCGCCGGACCGCCCGCGGCCTCATCGCGCGTGAGCACTTCCGGCCAGGGTGCGCGCGACTTCCTCGACCACGAAGCACTCGATGACATCACCCACTTTCACATCGTTGTAGTTGGCGATTCCTATCCCGCACTCGAGCCCGTTGCGGACCAGCTTCACATCGTCCTTGAACCGCTTGAGCGAACTGATCTCGCCCGTGTACACCACGACTCCGTCGCGGATCAGACGCGCCGTCGACTGGTGTTCCACAACCCCTTCGCTGACGTAGCAGCCCGCGATGGTGCCGACCCTCGTCACCTTGAAGGTCTCGCGCACCTCCGCGCTCGCCACGACCTTCTCGAGGCGCTCCGGGGCGAGCATGCCTTCGAGAGCGGCGCGCACGTCGTTTTCCGCGTCGTAGATGACGTCGTAGACCTGGATGTCCACGCCCTCGCGCTCGGCCAGCTGCCGGGCGTTGACGTTCGGACGCACCCTGAAGCCGATGATGACACCACCGGCGGTGCGCGCCAGCAGGACATCCTCCTCGTTGATGGCCCCAACCGCCCGGTGGACGATCTCCACCCGCACTTCCGCGGTGCTGAGTCGCTGGAGGGTATCCGATACCGCCTGTACGGAGCCGTCGACGTCGCCCTTGATGATGAGCGGCAGAGTGCTGACTTCACCCGCGGACAGGATCTGGGAGAAGTCCCCGAGCCTGATCCCGCGATCCTTGATGCGCAGGAGTTTCTCGCGCTCCAGGCGCTGGCGGGTGCTGGCGATCTCGGATGCACGCATGGCCTCCATGACCTGCAGCGTGTCCCCTGCCTGGGGCACCCCCCTGACGCCCAGAAGCTGCACCGGAGTGCCGGGGCCCGCCTCTTCCACGACCACCCCGCGCTCGTCCAGCAGCGCGCGCACGCGGCCGTCGAACTTGCCGCAAATGAAGTCGTCGCCCACTCGAAGGGTACCCCGCTGAACAAGCACGGAAACGACGGGACCCTTACCGACATCCAGCCTGGCCTCGATCACGGCGCCCGTTGCCGGGCGGTTCGGGTTGGCCTTCAGTTCGAGCAACTCCGCCTGCAGCAACACCTTCTCCAGAAGCTCGTCCATGCCCGCTCCGGTGCGGGCGGAGATCGGCGCCACCAGCACGTCGCCCCCGAAATCCTCTACGGTGACGTCGTGGCTGAGAAGCTGCTGCTTGACGCGTTCGGCGTCTGCCGCCGGCAGATCCATCTTGTTGATGGCCACCACAATGGGGACGCCGGCGTTGCGCGCGTGGGAGATCGCCTCGACGGTCTGCGGCATGACGGAGTCGTCCGCCGCCACCACCAGGATGACGATGTCGGTGACGTCGGCGCCCCGCGCGCGCATGGCGGTGAACGCGGCGTGGCCCGGCGTATCCAGGAACGTGAGCGAGCGGTCGCCGTCCACCTGGACGTGGTAGGCCCCGATATGCTGGGTGATGCCACCGGACTCGCCCGCGACGACGTTGGTGTCCCGGATCGAGTCGAGCAGCTTCGTCTTTCCGTGGTCCACGTGACCCATGACCGTGACCACGGGTGGGCGTGGCATGGCCAGCTCGGGATCGTCCTCCTCCTCCACTTCACCGTCTTCCGCGGCGCCGTACTCCTGCTCGCGGACGGCGGTAAAGTTGAACTCTTCCAGCAGCATCTCGATCTGGTCGAAATCCAGCCGCTGGTTGATCGTGACCATGAGGCCCAGGCTCTTGAACGCCGAGCCGATGAGTTCGGTCGAAGATATGTCGATGAGTTCCCCGAGTTCGGCTACGGTCAGGAACTCGTTTACGCGCACGGTGGTGGCCTCGCGCTCCTCCTGCCTGCGGGCCTCTTCCTTGCGCGCCTCCTTTTCCTCAACCCTGGGACGGGTGTCACGGCTCTTGCGCCGACGCCGGCCCCCGCCCTTCAGTTCGGCCATCACGCGCTGGATGTTCTCCTGCACGGCGCCCTGGTCCACCCGCTGGCGCCTTCTGCCCTTCTTCCGTCCCCGCTTGCGTCTGCCGTCGGGCCCGTACCCTTCGGCCTGGATGCGCACCTGGCCTCCGGGCCCGGCGCTGGCTGCGGGAGCCAGTCGGGGCGACTGGCGCACGACCCGCACGGGACCTTCGGGCCCCTGACTGCGCGCCGACCGCAACTTGGGTCGAGCCGGAGTCGGGAAGGCCTCGGCCGCAGTGACGTCGCGGGCCGGGGCCGCATGGCCAAGGTCGGAGGAAGCCCCGGCCGGTGGTTGCGCGGGGGCTGAGGGCGGGGCCGCCTCCGGCGATGCGCCCGACGCGGCAGCCTGGTTCCCGGACCGTGGGTCGGGGACCGCGTCCCGATGGTCGGCCGGGAGCGATGCGGAGGTGGACCCGCCCTCCGCGCGCCGTGCCGCACCCGGCCGATCGCCGGGGTCGGCAGCCTGCGCCGCGGCGTCCGCCGCCACGGCATCCTGCCCGGCGGTGGCCCCGGCCGCGTCGCCATCGAGCAGGTCTGCCCCGGCCGGCGGCGACTCGCTTCCGGCGTCGGGCAGGTCCGGACCGGATGCTGCGGTCTCGGAAGACGACATCTCACCATTGGGCGCGTGGTGTCCCGCGGAACCGGCGTCCTCGGCGGGTTGCGCCGCATCGCCGACGGACGGCGGTCCGGCGGCTGCTCCGGGCACGGACTCCGGCGCGCCGCCAGATCCGTCCGCCGTCCCGCCGGACGCCTGCACCGAATCGGCCTGCTCGGTCACCGGAGGCGAGCCCTCCTCCATCCCGACCGGGGACGCAACGGCTACAGCTTCGGCTTCGCTCGGCGCCACGCGCCGGACCCGCCTGCGACTGCGCCTCCGCCGGACATGGGTTGACCGAACATCTTCCAGCGCGGCCTGCACGGCTTCACGTGTTCCGAAGCCGCTTTGTCGCCGCTCGCGCTCGATTCGCGCCAGGAGACGCGAGACGTCGTCACCGGGCACGAAATCCCTGTCTCCGTGCAACGCTACGCCCATCTTGCGCAGCAGCGTCAACAGCATCCGCGACGAGACCCGCAAGTCTCTCGCAAGCTCAAACACCCGCATGCCCCTGGACTTCCTCCCTGGTTGGCTTCCTGGCCCGGCCAACGAACTCCGTCTGCGCCGTGCCCCGGCTATCTCATCCGTCTGTGTGCTCTGCGTCCGCAAGAGCTTCGGGTTGCGCGTCTTCCTCGCCTTCGATCACGGTCAATTCGTCGATCAGCCTGACGATCTGGTCTACGGCGTCAGTAGAGAGTCCCGGTATCGCCAGAAACTCGCCCCTCTCCAGGTTAATGATCTGGAGGAAGGTGGTGTATCCCGCCCCTCCCAGCGCCTGCAGCGCGTCGGCCGGCAACTCCAGTTCCGAGAGCGGAAAATCGGACGTTTCGTAGTTGTCCTCGGCGTCCGGGAAGATGGCCGTGTCCGCTCCCCGCTCAAGCCATTCGCGAGACCCGTAGAGGTCGATCTGCCACCCGATCAACTGCGACGCCAGGCGAACGTTCTGTCCATTCCGGCCGATCGCCAGGGACAACTGATCCTCGTCCACGATCGCGGTGATTACCTGGTTGTCGTAGTTGCTGATGACCTTCGCAACCCGCGCGGGCGCAAGCGCCCTGCGGGCGAAAACTTCGGGATCGGGATGCCAGGGCACGATATCGATCCGCTCGCCGCCCAGCTCGGAAACGACGGCCTGGACGCGGGATCCCTTCAACCCTACGCACGCGCCCACGGGATCGATGGATTCGTCACGCGACGACACCGCGATCTTGGTTCTGCCGCCGACTTCCCTGGCCTTTTCCCGGATGTCGACGATGCCCTGGTAGATCTCCGGCACCTCGAGCCTGAAGAGGGACTCGACGAAAACGGGGTCCGCGCGCGACAGAATGAGCCGGGGCCCCTTGGGAGATTCCTCGATCTTCTTCAACACGGCGCGGATCGGATCGCCCTGACGGAAACGCTCCCGGGGGTTCTGCTCCTTCCAGGGGATGATGGCGTCCGCGTCCTTGGCGAGGTTCAGCATCACGACCACCTTGCCCCGCTCGATCTGCTGCACGTCGCCCGAAAGCAGCTCGCCGACCCGGTCCGCGAACTCTTCGCGAATCCGGTCGCGCTCGTTCTCGCGAATACGCTGGACGATGCGTTGCTTGGTCGCCATCACCGCGTTGCGTCCGAACTCGGTGAAGTCCATGGGGATTTCCATGAGATCCCCGACTTCGAAGGCCTCGTCGTCCCAGCGGGCTTCCTCCAGGGAAATCTCCGCGGAGCCGTCCTCGACCTGGTCTACGACACGCTTGAGGACGACGATGTCGATCGCTCCGCTCATGTCGTCCACGTCGATCTCGGCGCGCACGTTCGGACCATGGATGCGTGCGAGGCCGGCCATGATCCCGTCCTGGATCAACTCGTTGAGTTCGTCCACGGACAGGTTCTTGGTGGCGGCCATGTCCCGGAATGCCGCAATTATCTGGCCCGAGTTCGCTATCATCGACTCCGTTCACCCTGCCGACACACGCGGATCGTCCGCCCGTCCCGTGCAAGTCGGGATCATGTCACGGGTGGCCCGCCCACGCGCTGCCGCCCGGCTTGCCGGGTAAAAAAAAGCGGGGGCCACTGGCTCCCCACTCTCAAGATCGTCGGCCGACGACCCGCCCGGACCCTGAACAATAAGGGTTTGTCCACCCCCGTTCAAGGCTTTGGAGCCGGCCGCGCGGCGGCTCCTGACGTGGCGGGTCCCCCGGTCACGGGGTCGGGTCTTGCCGCTCCAGGCGCTCGATCCTAACGGCGAGACGCTCTACCGCCTCCCGCAACTGGTCCATCTCGCGACGGGTCACGAAGTCCAGGCGATCACGGGCGGTCTCGGCCGCCGCCTGAGCCCTGGACAACGCGCCCTTCAGCGCATCGCGCGCCGCTTCGGCGTTAGGCCCGCCCTGTTCGCGGGTCTCGGCCAGGGTTTCCTCAATGGCGTCCTTGAGCGCCGAGATAAAACCGAGCCCCTGGCTCAACCCTTCGCGAATGCCCTTTCTCCTGCGACGCTCGCCGTCACTTCCCTCTTCCCTCACGGTGTACCTCTCTTCCCCTGGTGTCGTCAGCCGGGTCCCGCACCCCGCGCCCGACCCGGTTGTCTAGCCCACGCGCTCGATGTGCGCTCCGAGTCCGCGCAGGCGTTCGTCGATCTGCTGATAGCCGCGTTCGATCTGGGCGATGTTGTGAATCTCGCTGGTTCCCCTGGCAGCCAGCGCGGCCAGCAGGATCGCCATGCCGGCGCGAATGTCCGGGCTCTCGAGGCGTCCGCCCCGCAGTTGCGCAGGGCCAACCACGACCGCCCGATGCGGATCGCACAGGATGATCTGCGCCCCCATGGAAACAAGCTTGTCGGTGAAGAACATGCGTGACTCGAACATCTTCTCGTATATCAGCACGGTGCCGTGGCACTGCGTGGCCGTGACCAGCGCGATCGACGTGAGGTCGGCAGGAAACGCCGGCCAGGGCCCGTCGTCGATCTTGGGCACGTGGCCGAAGGCGTCCGGCCGGACATAGGGCTCGCGATCGCCCCGCACGACCAGCGACCCGTCGACAGATTCGCACTCGACGCCAAGGCGCCGGAAGCCCAGCAAGGTCGAATCCAGATGCTCGATCGGGACATCTTCGATGACCAGTTTGCTTCGCGTCACCGCCGCGAGGCCTATGAAGGAGCCGATTTCGATGTGGTCGGCGCCGATCCGGTATCTGGCTCCGCCCAGCTCTCCGACGCCCTCGATATCGAGGACATGGGTGCCGATGCCGCGGATGCGCGCACCCATCGCATTCAGCAGGTGGCACAAGTCCTGGACGTGCGGTTCGGCCGCCGCGTTTCGAATCCGGGTTCGGCCGCGGGCGAGCGTGGCTGCCATCACGGCGTTCTCCGTGCCGGTCACCGAAGGCTCGTCCAGGAACATCGAGGCGCCCTTCAAGCTGGACGCGTGGATCTCGAACTCCCTTCCCAGCCGCGTCTCTCCCCCCAATGCCGCAAGCGCCATGAAGTGGGTGTCCAGGCGGCGCCGGCCGATCACGTCACCCCCGGGCGGGGGAAGCAGGACGCGTCCGAAGCGCGCCAGCAACGGGCCGGCGAGCAGAATCGAGGCCCGAATGCGCTCTGCGAGCGCGCGCGGAGGACGGACGTCGCCGACCTGTCCCGCATCCACGATGACCACGTTGGGCGCCTCCCAGGACACTTCCGCGCCCAGGGCCCGCAGGATCGCGGCCAACGCCTCCACATCCTTGATGCGGGGGACGTTCTCCAGGGTGACCGGCTCTGTCGCGAGGAGCGTCGCCGCAAGTGCCGGCAGCGCCGCGTTCTTGTTTCCTGCCGGCCTTATGGTCCCGCTGAGCGGGTGGCCGCCTTCGACAAGGAAGTGTGCCATGACGTGGGGTGGAAGGGTGGACTAGGTGGAACCGACGGGAGCCCGGCAAGCGCCGGGACCTTGAGAGGCGGTCGGGCGTCGGGGCCCTGGCCATACTGCCGCGCCAACATACCACGCCGCCGCCGCCCCGGCCAGCGGGATCAGGACGTGCATGGAAGTTCTTGCAGCGCGAGCCTCGAATGCGCTACCATTGGAGAACAGATGATTCTACAAGTTATTGTCAATACGTTAGATGCACCCTTCGTCAAGGCGCTCTTCCAGCGAAGCCCCGCCAATCTTCTCGGCTCCATGCCGCTCCTGATCATACCATGATTGCAACGGTTTGGACGACAACCGCCGCGGCATCCGCCCGGGTGTCGGGGCAGGAACCGGCGGCCGACACGGTTTTTGTCACGATCGCGCCCTCGGGGATCGCGAATGTCAGCGAGTGGGGCCTCCTGGCCCTTGTGGTCCTGGCCTTGCTCGGTGCCGTGGCGCTGCTGGCCTTCCTGAGGCGGCTGGACAGGCACGGGCGCCGGCTCACCGACATCGCGCGCCGGCTGGAGGAACAGAGCCGGCCAGTGCTCGAACGGGCTGCCGGCGTCGCGGACAACGTCGATGCCGTTTCCCGCTCGCTGCGCGACGAGGCGCGGCACCTTACAGGGTCCGTGCGGGCGCTGTCCGACCGGCTGAGGCAGGCATCGACGCACATGGAAACCCGCATCGATGAGTTCAATGCGTTGCTGGAGGTGGTGCAGGCCGAGGCTGAAGAGACGTTTCTGAAGACGGCTGCGGCCGTTCGCGGGGTGGGCGCCGGCGCACGCGCCCTTGAGCACGCGCGCGGTAGCGCCCGCTCCGCGCTCCCGGTCGAAGAGGATGCCCCGGCGGGGCCCGCAGGCGATGAACCGGCCGACACCCCCGCCGTCACGCGGCCGGATGACGGGCGCGAGCCGGCTGGCGAGACGGGGTAACGGCCGCAGCCAGCACGCGGGGAAGGCCGGCCGGCAATCCGCCGACTTCAATCCGCATCGGCGTCCAGCGCGGCCCGCAGCAACTGGCGCACCCGGCGCGGGTCCGCCTTGCGCCCGGAGGCACGCATGACCTGGCCCATGAGAAACCCGAAGAGGCGCGTCTCTCCCGCGCGGTAGCGGGTAACTGCCTCCGGATGCGCCGCCACCGCCTCCGTCACCCACCTGTCCAGCACCTGGTCTTCGCGCACCTGCGTGAGACCTTCCCGCAGGACGATCGCCCCGGGCGGGTCGCCGGAGCGCGCCATGCCGGCGAGGACCGTCTTGGCCGCCGTGGCCGACAGCGTCCCCTTGTCCACCAGCACAAGCAGTTCGGCGAGTCGCCCGGGTGCCAGCCCCGGTGAGGAAAGGTCGGCGATTCCCCGTTTCACAGTCTCGAGCACCGGCCCCATCACCCAGTTGGACACCGTCTTGGGCTGCCTCCCGCACGCGACGATGGCTTCGTAGTAGTCCGCGAGTCCCCGGGACGAAGTAAGCACGTCCGCATCGTATGCGGGCAACTCGTACTGACGCCGAAAGCGCTCGCGCTTCGCGCGCGGCAGCTCCCCCAGTCCGGCCCGCAGCGACGCGACGCGCGCGGCCGAGAGGACGAGAGGCGGGAGGTCGGGATCGGGGAAATAGCGGTAGTCCTGGCTGTCCTCCTTGTCCCGCATCACCCGCACGTCACCCCCCGCGGCATCCCAGAGCAGGGTCTGGCGGGTCACGGCACGGCCCTCGGCGCGAATCCGGGTCTGGCGTCCGATCTCGACGCCGAGGGCCTTTTCCACCGCCGAGAAACTGTTGAGGTTCTTGACCTCGGTGCTGGCCTCGAGCCGCTCGCTTCCCTTCTTCCGCAGGGACACGTTCGCGTCCACGCGCAGGCTGCCTTCTTCCATGTTGCAATCGGATACCTCCAGGTATTCCATCAGTCGCTTGAGGAGCTGGAGGTAGGAGCGCGCTTCTCCGGGAGAACGGAGGTCCGGCTCCGAAACGATCTCGATCAGCGGGGTGCCGGTCCGGTTCAGGTCGATGGCGGTCGCGGAGGCGAAGCGATCGTGTAGCGACTTTCCGGCGTCCTCCTCCATGTGCACCCGTCGGATCCGCACCCGCCGGCCGCCATCCAGTTCCACGGCGCCCCGGGTGGCCAGGGGACGTTCGAACTGGGAGATCTGATATCCCTTGGGCAGGTCGGGATAGAAGTAGTTCTTGCGGGCGAAGATGGAGATGGGGTGGATGGTGCAGTCCAGCGCGAGCGCTGCCCGGAGCGCGAGATCGACCGCTCCCGGGTCGAGCACGGGGAGCGCACCCGGCAGTCCCAGGCAAACCGGGCACACGGCCGTGTTGGGCGGTGCTCCGAATGCGGTTGAATCCGCGCAGAACAGTTTGCGCCCGGTGTCGAGCTGAACGTGGACCTCGAGGCCGATCACGGCTTCCAGCGGCGAGTCCTTCATTCAGCTCCCGCGCCGGACGGAACCGGGGGAGATCCCACCGTCCCCAGTTCGGCTTCGAGCGCCGCGGCCGCGGTCAGCAGCGTGTCCTCCCGCCAGTGCGCGGCCATGAGTTGTCCCCCAACGGGCAGCCCTTCCGCCAGCCCGATCGGAACGGACATTGCGGGTACCCCGGCCAGGTTGGCGGTCACGGTGAAGACATCGGACAGGTACATCTGGTAGGGATCGTGGACGCGCTCTCCCAGCTTGAAGGCGGGGGTCGGCGCAGTCGGGGTGAAGAGCACGTCCACTCCATCCCCGAATGTCCGCTCGAAGTCCCGGGCGACGGCAGCCCGCGCCTCCTGCGCACGGCCGTAGTACGCGTCGTAGTAGCCCGCCGACAGCGCGTAGGTACCGAGCAGAATGCGCCGCTTGACCTCGGTGCCAAAGCCCTCGGAGCGGGAGAGTTCGTACAGTCGCTCGGTAGTATCCGCCTCCCGGCATCGGCGCCCGAAGCGGACACCGTCGTAGCGGGCCAGATTGGACGAAGCTTCGGCGGGCGCGATGATGTAGTAGGCGGGAATTGCGTATCGGGTGTGCGGCAGGGACACCTCCCGCAACTCGGCACCCGCTCCCTCCAGGGCACCGAGGGCGTGCTCCGCCAGCCGGCGCACCACCGGGTCCAGGCCGGCGGGGAAGTACTCGCGCGGAACGCCGACGACCAGCCCGCGCACCCCCCGCTCGCAGGCCGCGGTCAGAGGCGGTACGCGGCGGTTGACGGAGGTGGCATCGCGCGGATCGTGGCCGCTCAGGACTTCGAGCAGGGTGGCCGCGTCGCGCACGGTGCGCCCGAGGGCGCCCACCTGGTCGAGAGAGGAGGCGAAGGCGACCAGTCCGTAGCGGCTCACCCGCCCGTAGGTGGGTTTGATGCCCACCACCCCGCAGAACGACGCCGGCTGGCGAACCGAACCACCTGTGTCCGAGCCCACCGCGACCGGCACGATGCCCGCGGCCACCGCCGCCGCCGACCCGCCGGAGCTTCCGCCAGGAACCCGTTCCGCATGCCAGGGATTGCGCGTGGGACCGAAGGCGGAGTTTTCGGTCGACGACCCCATGGCGAACTCGTCCATGTTGGTCTTGCCGACGATGACCGCACCCGCCCCGCGAAGCCGACGGACGGCGGTGGCTTCGTACGGGGAACGGAACTCCTCCAGGATGCGGGAGCCGCAGGTGGTGGGGAAACCGGCCGTGGCCAGGTTGTCCTTGACCGCGACCGGTATCCCCGCGAGCGGGCCGTCGCGCGGACCGCGTTGCCGATCCGCGTTCGCGTCCACGGCGATGAAGGCGTTGAGCGGTGCGGCACCCCGCTCCCACGTCCCGTGCGCCTCCAGCGCCTGCGCAGCCATCGAACCCCAGGCAAGGCTCCCGTCCCGGACTTCCGCGGCTCTCTCCGCCACGCCGCCCGCATTCACCTTCACGGCGAGCTCTCCCGTTCGCCGGGTGCGCCCGCCACACCTGGAAGCCGGGGGACTACGAAGAGACCATCCCGCCAGTCTGGAGCGATGCGCTCGAGCGGCCGCTCGAGCGGATCCGGCGTCGCCGCACCCTCGCCCGCCCGAGGGGCACCCCCGTCCGAGGCTTCCCCGAACGGTCGCGCGGAGCCCTCGCCCTGCGGGACGCCGGATGTCGGAGCAGGCTCCGGCGCGACCCCGCCCAACACCGCCATGTGCTCCAGGATCGAGCTCATGTCGCGCGCCATGCGTTTCGCCTCCCCTTGTTCGAGACGGACGCGGGCGAGCGTGGCAATGCGCTGAATCTCCTCAATGGTTACGGTCACGCCCGGCTCCGGCTCATGCGATCTGTTCACTCGAACGCCCTCTCGAGACCCGCGAAGCGCGCTACCAGCTTCTTCCTCCCCACGTCATCGAAATCCACCGTCACCCTGAGATCCGGACCGAACCCCGAGATATCCAGGATCGATCCGAAGCCGAAAGTCCCGTGAACCACGCGTTCACCTTGGCGGTAGCGGGGAGCGTCCTGGTTCAAATCATCGTATCGGGCCGGATCCGGGTCCGCATAGGTCCGGCTCCGGTCCAGGGACCGGCCCCCATGTCTGCCCTCCCGGTCCGCAGCTCTCCCGCGATACCGGCGGCGGGACAGCTGCAGCCGCGACGAGCGCCGGTATTCCACCAGCGTGTCGGGAATCGTGCCGAGGAACGACGAAGGCCTCGATGTCATGCCCTCGCCGGCTCGCCATCTTCGCTCCGCGTAGCTGAGATAGAGCTTCTCCTCGGCCCTCGTGATCCCCACATAGAAAAGCCTCCGTGCTTCCTCCAGTTCCTCGGGCAGCTCCAGCGCTCGCGACAGCGGGAACAGCCCCTCCTCCATGCCGGCGAGAAAGACGCACGGGAACTCGAGTCCCTTCGCGCTGTGGAGGGTCATGAGGGTGACCGCGTCGGCTCCACTGTCGTGCGCGTCGATGCCCGCGACCAGCGCCGTGTGCTGAAGGAACAGATCGAGCTCGCTGGCCTCCGCGATCTCCTCCTCTTCGCCCAGATCATGCTCCGAGGGGTCGAAGCGAAAGGCGGCGGCGATCAACTCCGTCACGTTCGCGGCCCTGTCCTCGCCCTCCGGCCCCTCTTCGCGCAGCCGCTCCCGCAGATTCAGCCCGCTGACTACCGCTTCCGTGACCTCTCCCGCATTGCGTTCCCGGGCGAGGGAGCGCCAGTTGCCGATCATGCGCGCGAAGCGCCCGAGCGCGCGCGCGGGGGACGGCCGTATGCCCGCGGCCGTATGGGCCTCCGCGGCAGCATCGAGCAGCGACACCCCGCGTTCTCGCGCCCACGCCGTCAAGCGGCTGCGCGACACGGTGCCGATGCCCCGTTTCGGATAGTTGACGACGCGGACGAAGGCTTCCTCGTCCCGGGGATTCGAGATGAGCCGCAGGTAGGCCAGCACGTCGCGGATCTCGCGCCTCTCGTAGAAGCGCACCCCTCCAACGATCTGGTAGGGGATGAAGCGCCGCATCAACTCCTCCTCGAGCGCGCGCGACTGGGCGTTGGTGCGATAGAGGACGGCGAAACTCCCGTACGGCCATCCGTTGGCCTGCCTGAGCGACTCGGCCTCATCGGCGATGCAGCGAGCCTCGTCGGCCTCGGTCGCGGTGTGCAGAACGCTGAGCAGTTCGCCGTCCTGACGGTGCGTATGCAGCGTCTTTGTCTTGCGGGCAACGTTGTGCGAGATCGCGGCATTGGCCGCCTGGAGGACGTGTCCGGTGGACCGGTAGTTGCGCTCCAGCCGGACGACGCGGGCGCTGGGGAAGACCGACTCGAACTGGAGGATGTTGCGGATGTCGGCCCCCCGCCATCCATAGATGCTCTGATCGTCGTCGCCCACCACCATGAGGTTGCCGTGCGCACGCGCCAGCAGGTCGAGCAGCCGGAACTGGGCATGGTTGGTGTCCTGGTATTCGTCCACCAGCAGGAAGGCGAATCGGTCTGAGTACCGGTACAGGATGTCGGGATACGACTCCAGCAGCTCCACCGGCTTCATGAGCAGATCGTCGAAGTCGAAGGCGTTCTGGCGGGCCAGCGCGGCCTGATACTCGGGGTACACGAGCGCCGCGGCCGCCGCCAGCGGGTCGGCACCGTCCGCGTTCTCCTCATGAAACCGCTGCGGGCCGATGAGCACGTTCTTGGCGGAGCTGATGACGCCCTGCACCGATCGCGGATTCCATCGCTCGAGATTGACGCGGACCGCCTTCTGGGCCCGCTTCACCTGGTTCAGGCTCTGCTCGGCATCGAAAATCGTGAACGGGGCCGCGCGCCCGACCTCGCCCGCGTGGATGCGCAGAAGACGTGCGCCCAGGGCGTGGAAGGTGCCGAGCCACATCCCCCGCGGCTCCTCCCCCAGATAGTTGGCGACGCGCTCCCGCATCTCACCCGCCGCCTTGTTGGTGAAGGTGACGGCCAGGATGCGATGCGGCGGCACGCCGTGCTCGCGCACCAGGTGGGCGATCCGGCAGGTGAGCGCCCGGGTCTTGCCGGTTCCTGCGCCAGCGAGCACCAGCAGAGGCCCCTCGAAGTGGAGCACGGCGGCCCGCTGCTCGGGGTTCAGCCCCTCCAGGTGATCCACGGGATCAGGCCTCGGACGGAAGGCGTATGTTGAAGGTCGCGCCGGGCTCCCACTCCGACACCAGCTCGAGCTTGCCGCGGTGCACGCCCTGCACGATGCGGCGCGCCAGCGTGAGCCCCACGCCCCAGCCGCTCGCCTTGGTTGTAACACCGGGTTCGAAGATGTCGTCGCGCACGCCGGGATCGATTCCGGGACCGGTATCCGCGATGCGCACATCCACCCAATCCGCACCCGACCCGGAGCATGTGATCGAGATCCGGCCGCCGCGCCCGGCCAGAGCGTCGAGCGAATTCTTGAGCACGTTCTCGAGAGCCCAGCTGAGCAGGACATGGTGTCCCCTGACGGCGGGCAGGTCGGAGGGAACTTCCATCACCAGTTCCACTTCCGACGCCAGGCTGGGGAGGCGGGAACGGAAGTAGCCCTCCAGCTCCTCCAGCACGCGGGTCAGGTCGACCTGCCCGAGGGCAGGCTCCCGGCCGATCAGCTCGAATCGGCGGGTAACGCGTTCGAGGCGCTCGACATCATCGTCGAGTTCGTGCAGAATCTCGCGCTCGGACAGCTCTCCGGGCCGCTCGGGCGCGGGGAGCTTGAGTAGTTCGACCCAGCCGTGCAGCGAAGAGATCGGTGTCCCCAGCTGGTGTGCGAGTTCGCGGGCCATCACCGTCCAGGCGCGTTCTCCAGCCACTCTGCGCTGGTATCGCACCAGTCCCGCCAGCATGAGCACGACCAGCGCCAGCCCCCCTGCCTGAAGCCATGGAATCCAGCGCAGGCGCGTCAGAATCGGAGGCGGGCCGTAGTGGATGAGCTGGACTTCGGGATCTCCGACCGGGGGATTGCGCTGATCCAGGATGCTGATGTAGCCGCGCACCCGCTCCTGCCCCTGCGCCGAGCCGAGATCCACGTCGAAGGGGAGGTTCTCGACGGCCAGCACGGTGTCGCCGGGTCCGGTCATCACGAACGGCACGCCCGACTCGGTGATCAGCAGTTGAAGCCCCCTGAGCGCCTGGATGGAACTGCCTTCCTCGGGGTCGGTCAGACCTTCCATAACCTCGGCATAGATGCGCGTGAAGATCTCGCTGTCGGCCCGCAGCGCGCGCACGATCTGCTGTGTGTAGAGCAGATACCATCCGGCCAGTGCCACGAAGAGCGCCGCGAGCCCGACGTACCAGCGCTTCGGCGACACCCGCCCGTCGCCTCCTCAGGGCAGCAAGCGACCGGCCCCGAGTCGCTCGGCCAGCGGCTCCGGCAAGGTCACGCTGCCGTCCTCTTCCTGGCCGGTCTCCAGCAGGGCCACCAGCAGCCGCGGCAGAGCGAGCGCCGAACCGTTCAACGTGTGCACGAATTCCGGCTTGCGGCCGGGATGGGGCCGATACCGCAGGTTCGCGCGGCGAGCCTGGTAGTCGGTGGTGGTGCTGACGCTCGACACTTCCAGCCAGCGGCGCACGCCCGGGGCCCAGATCTCCAGGTCGTAGGTCATGGCCGACCAGAAGCCCAGATCGCCCGTGGCCAGGCTGAGGACGCGATAGGGAAGTCCCAGACGCCGGAGAATCACCTCCGCTTCCGCAGTCATCTCCTCGAGTGCCTCCCGGCTGCGCTCCGGGGTCTCATAGCGGACGAGCTCCACCTTGTCGAACTGGTGTACGCGCAGAAGGCCGCGGGTGTCCGCGCCCGCCGCGCCGGCTTCGCGCCGGAAGCAGGGCGAGTAGGCGGTGTAGCGAAGAGGAAGCTCGGCCGCGGAGAGGATCTCGCCCCGGTGGAGGTTGGTAAGCGGCACCTCGGACGTGGGGATGAGCCAGAGATCATCCAGGGTCGTGACGTAGGCATCCTCTTCGAACTTCGGGAGATGGCCGGTCGCCGTAAGGCTCTCGCGCGTGACCATGTAGGGCACACGCACCTCCGTGTAGCCGTGCTCGCGGACATGCAGATCGAGCATGTAGCCGATCAGCTCCCGCTGCAGGCGGGCACCTCGGCCCGTGAGAACCGGGAATCCCGAACCCGAGATCCTTGCCCCGCGCGCGAGGTCGAGGAGCCCCAGCCTCTCCCCCAGCTCCCAGTGTGGTCTGGGCTCGAAACCAAAGTTCCGCTTCGTCCCCCATTTGCGCACAAGCGCGTTGGCTTCCTCCCCCCCATCCGGCACTTCCGGCAGCGGCAGGTTGGGCATCTCCAGCAGGGTATCGCGGATGTGCGCCTCCGCATCCTGCACCACTTCGCCCAGCGCGTCGATGCGGCCGCCCACCTTGCGCATTTCGTCGATCAGCCCGTCCGCCGATTCACCCTTCCGCCTCAGTTCCCCGATGCGGCGGGAAACGGTGTTGCGGTGCGCCCTGAGCTCATCGGCTTCTCCGATCGAGGACCGGCGCCGCTCGTCGAGCGCGCGCAAGTGTTCGACCAGGGCGGCACCGCCGGCGATGCCGCGCCGCGCCATTCCGGCACGAACCAGATCCGGTCGCGCCCGAATCATCCGCAGATCGAGCATGGCCCAGGAAGGGTTTGGGGGAAGATGGGGTTCAGGGGAAGATGTCCGGCTGCATCTTGCGGCTGTTGCAGATCCCGTTGGTGTCGAACACGAAGACCACGGTGCGTTCAACACGGTCCACGTCCAGGGGAACCAACTTCGCGTAGTGGTTGCAGAGCTGCCCGTAATTGGAGCGCAAGCGCCGCGTGCGCACCACGTAGAGGCTCCCGAGGTTCACCGGTACCGCCTGGTCCTCGATGTACACGTCATCGTCCTCGGGGGCTTCCTCGATGTCGTCGAAGTTCTCGTCGGGCAGTTCCACCAGCGCCGCATCCGAGTCGACGCCGAAGAATCCGGGGGTCAGGAAGACGGCCCTGCCGCCTTCGACGTCGACGGCCAGGTCCCAGGCCGAGGTGGTCGCGGGGGCTTCGATGCGAACCGCGTGCCGGGCACCGAAGTCGAAGCCTGTTTCGACGTTGGGCTCGGGACGGGAGATCGCGTACAGGCGCACCGTATCGGCGGAGGCGATCCACTCGAGCGCAAAAGGATCTCTTCCGCACGCAGCGGTGGCAACCAGCGAAGGGAGAAGGAGGATGATCCCGAGCGAACGCATGACGACTGTTTGGCAACGGAGGAAGGGCTGGCTCCGGCGAGCCGACAGCCTGCTCGCGGAGCGCGCAAAGACTACCCCGACGGCTACGGCGGGTCAACCCCGGAGCGGTGAATTCCGTTGATTTTACACTGTGCCGCGGGTAAGTTTCCGCGTGCATTCCGACCCGCATCAGCGAGCGGCGTTGACCCCCGCCGACCCCCACCTCCGGGTCGTCATCCTCGCGGGTGGCGCCGGTTCCCGGTTCTGGCCCGCCAGCACGCCCGCTCGCCCCAAGCAGCTCCTGCCGCTGGTTTCGAGCCGCCCCCTCGTAGCCGACACGGTCCTGCGCGCGCTGGAGCTGGTCCCGGCCCGCCGGTTGCGGATCGTCGCGGGACGGCACCTGGAGTCACCGCTGACTTCCGCGCTGCCGGAGTTGCCTCCCGGTTGCTTCCTCTGGGAATCGCGCCCGCGCAGCACGGCACCGGCACTCACCTGGGCGACCTGGACCGCCTGGCGAAGCGATCCGGACGCGGTGATCGTTTCCCTGCATTCGGACCATGTCATACGTCCCGCCGCCGCGTTCCGTTCACTGGTTGCGCGCGCGGTGCGGATTGCGGCTCGAGACGATGTCCTGCTCACCGTCGGGGCCCGGCCGGATCGCCCCGACACCGGCTACGGATACCTGCAACCCGGCGACGCCCTGGACGGGCCTGCCCGCCACGGGGCGGGCGAGCCTCCCCGGCGTGTGCTGCGTTTTCACGAGAAACCCGACGCCGGGCGGGCCGCCGAGTACATTCGCCAGGGGTTCCTGTGGAACACGGGTATCTTCGTCTGGCGGGCATCGGTGTTCCTGAAGGAACTTCGCGCGCACGCTCCCGGCATCGCGGCCCTGCTGCCGCGACTCGAGAAAGGCGACGTGAACGGCTTCTTCCGCCACGCGCCCACGGTGAGCGTCGACGAGGCCGTGCTGGAGCGCAGCCGCTCGTGCGCCATGCTTCCGGCATCCTTTGACTGGGATGATGTGGGCAGCTGGGAGGCGCTCGCCCGGACGCGGACGCCCGACCAGCGCGGGAACACCCGGGCCGGCGATGTCGTCTGCGTTGAGAGTGACGACAACATCGTGTACAGCGAAGGCGGGCGGGTGGTGTTGTTCGGCGTCCGAGAGATGGTCGTGGTCGTCGCGGGGGACGTGACGATGGTCACGACCCGCGAGCACGCCCGCGAACTCAAGCGCCTCGTGCAGCGGCTCCCCTCCCCGTCGCGCATCCAACGGACGTGAGCGCTCGCCTCTACCTGTTCGACGACGCCCGCGCCCGGCGCTGGGAACCGTTTGCCCTGACACGTCCCGCAGCCGAACTGGTCCTTGGTGCGTTGCGGCTCTGGGAGCGGGCAGCCCGCGCGTGGCGTGTGGAATACGGCGGCCATCTTGCAGGCGCCCGCCTCGCCGGTTTCCGCGAAGACGAAGCACCCCGGGCACTGGTGGCCTCCGACGTGGGGCGCGGCGTCCACCGCATCCTGGTGTCCAGCCGGGCCGTGGTGCGGAGGCAGCCGCCGGAACTGCCTCCGGTGCCCGCCGAACTGCGCATCCACGGCACGACGGTCGGGTGGAGCCTCCCTCCCGGTGCCCCGCCTCCCCGCCCGCGTGACATGGCGGATCCCGCTGCCGCTCCCCGGACGAAGGCCGGAATCGAGCTGGAAGGATTCGTTCTGGAGCACGTCTGGGAGCTGGTGGCACGGGCCCCCGCTCAGCTCCGTGAAGACCTCGAGGCCGGGATGTTCACCCCTCTCGCGTCCACGTCGTCGAGCGGGGCCGGGGGGCGGCCGGTGGGGGCGCGCGAGGGTGGCATGGCGATCCCACCCTCAGGGTCCTCCCTCCCCCCCGGCGTCCACCTCCTGGGAGACGGCCTCTTCACCGTCGGCCCCGGTGCCGCCGTCGAGCCGGGCGTGCTGCTCGACACGGGCCCGGGGCCCATCGTCCTCGGCGAGGGCGTGCGCGTGTGCGGGCCGGCCCGCCTGGAGGGTCCGCTGTATGTGGGACCCGGCTCGACCGTCCTCGGTGGAAGGGTATGCGCTTCCTACGTGGGTCGGGCATGCAGAATCCGCGGCGACATCGAGAAAAGCGTCCTGCTCGGCTACGACAACAAGGCCCACGGCGGCTTCCTGGGCCGCTCTTACCTCGGTCGCTGGGTGAACCTGGGCGCGATGACCACGAACAGCGATCTTCGCAACGACTATCGCGACGTGAAGGTCCGCACGGGCGAGGGTGCCGTGCCTTCCGGCCTGGCCAAGCTGGGCTGCCTTCTGGGCGACCACGTCAAGACCGGCATTGGAACGTTCCTCAACACCGGCGCGGTCATCGGGGCAGGCTGTAACCTGTTCGGCGCAACGGCCCCGACGAGCTATCTCCCGCCCTTTCGATGGGGCGCGGCGCCCGAAGCGCCGCTTTTTGAGTTGAACCGCTTTCTGGACACGGCGGCGCATGTCATGAGCCGCAGGGGCGTTCGGCTTGCGCCGGAGATGCAGGCCGTTCTCGAGCGTGCCTGGCTCAGCGTGGCCGGCGCCGACTAGCCGGCGGGTCCGGACCGGTCGTGCAGATCTGCGTGCTGGGCAGCGGCAGCAAGGGCAACTCGATTCTGGTCCGCTCCGGGCGCGCGGCTGTCCTGGTGGACGCCGGCTTCAGCGCGCGCGAGACCGAGCGCCGCCTTGGGTTGGTCGGAGCCGAGGCGGGTGAACTCTCGGCCATCATCCTCACGCACGAGCACGGAGACCACACCCGCGGCAGCGGGGTGCTGGCGCGACGTCACGGCATCCCCGTTTGCCTTACCGAGGCCACCCGCAAGGCGTGCGGCCGCCTGTTCCGCGGGTCGGAACAGGTTGTGGAATACCGGCCCGGGCGAGCCTTCGGCATCGAGGATCTGCGTGTGGAGCCATTCATGACCGTACACGACGCGGCCGATCCGGTGGCCATTGCCCTCGTCGATGTCGGATCGGGCGCCCGCGTCGGGCTCGCGACCGATCTGGGCCGGTCCACCGCGATCGTGCGCCACGCGCTTGCGGCTTGCGACTTCCTGGTCCTGGAAGCCAATCACGACGAGACGCTTCTCCACCAGAGTTCCTACCCCGCCAACGTCAAGTCGCGCATCGCATCCAGCCACGGACACCTTTCCAACCGCGCGGCCGCCCGTCTTGCCCTGGATCTCCTCCATCCCCGCCTCGCCGGCATACTGCTCGCCCACCTCTCTGCGGAGTGCAACACACCCGAGCTGGCGCGTGAAACCGTCTCTCGGGCACTGACCAGGGCGGGGTACCGGGGCTTTCTGGGCGTTGCCCGGCAGGAGGAACCTACGGAGATGCTGTGCGTCGACACCTTGCGCCGGGAACGCGGTCCCGAGCAGCTGTCGTTTCTCTGAAGCCGTCGTTCCAGGCCCCGCCGCAGGGGCGGTTCGGCGTCACAATCCCAGCACGCGCAGGATGTCGTTGGAGAGCGCCCAGACCATGATGCCCATGAGCACCAGGAAGCCGACCCGGCTCCAGCGCAGCCGCTGTTCCAGGCTGAGTGCCCTCCCTCTGACCGCCTCGATCCCGAGAAAGACGAGATGTCCGCCGTCCAGTATCGGAATGGGAAGCAGGTTCAGGATCGCCAGATTCACCGAGAAAAGAGCCATGAAGCGCAGGAAGGTCTGGATCCCCGCCTCTGCGGCCTGGCCGGACAGCGTTCCGATGGTGACGATGCTGCCCACGTTGCGCGGGGAGACGTTCCCGGTCACGAGATCGCCAAGGAACGCGAGGATCATGCGGGTGGTGCCCACGGTGTCCCGGTATCCGATGACCGCAGCGCGGGTCAGCGGAACGGGCACGTACACCGGATCGGCCACCGGAGCCAGAATGCCGACCTGACCCACGGTCCTGATCTCCCCGTCGGGCCCCCTTTCCTCACGCGTTGCGAGGGGCACCGCGATCTCCAGCAGGGCCCCGTCGCGCGCCACCTGAAGTTCGACCGTGCGACCGGGACGGCGCATGATCTCCCGCCGGAACAGCGCCCAGTTTTCCACGGCTACACCGTCCACGGCGAGCACGCGGTCTCCCGGCTGCACGCCCGCGCTCGCCGCAGGCATCCCGAGTTCGACGTCCAGCACTTCGGCGTCGATCCAGTAGTCGAGGGCCAATGCAAGGCGCTCGCGCGCGGAAGGATCGTCGGGCGCCGGCACCGAGACCGTCACGCGCGGGGACTCGGTTTCCACCGTGATCGTCTCGCCCCGTGCCGACATGAATCCCTCACGCACATCCCCCCAGTGGACCACATCGCGGTCGCCCACCCGCGTGACGCGCGCGCCCAGGGGAAGCCCCGCAAGCGGTTCCGCACCCGGGGGCAGCAGCTCCATGTCCACGTAGCCGATCCGGGTCTCGCCGGCTTCCACCCTGCCCCAACCCGCGGCGATCGTGGTATACGCCGCGAAGGCGAAGACCATGTTCATGATCACGCCCGCCGACAGCACCAGCGCGCGCGCCCACACCGGCTTGCCGTCGAAGTCGGTGGGGGCGGGCCCGCGCCGCACCGAGCCGCCACCCCCCTCCACCTGGTCCATGACCTCGTCGGCCATGCCGCTCATCTTGACGTAGCCGCCCAGCGGAATCGCCGAGATCACGTATTCGGTATCTCCCCGGCGAAAACCGAGCACCCGCGGCCCCAGCCCGATCGAGAAGCGCAGGACCTTTACGCCCACGGCCTTGGCCGCCCAGAAGTGGCCAAGTTCGTGGACGAGGATCAGAACGCCCAGGACAACGATTGTCGCCAGCAACGCCATCATCCCTCTCCCTGTATGCGCCCGCTCATGAGCCGCGCGCCTTTACGCTACCACCGCCTCGATGGATTCCCGGGTCACGCGCCGGGCCTCGGCATCCACGCCGAGCACGTCTTCGACCGACCTGATCCTTCCTGGAGGAGTTCGCTCCAGCGCCGCTCCCACCGCCCCCGCCATCTCTCCGAAGGGTAGCACGCCCTCCAGGAATGCGTGCACAGCCACCTCGTTGGCCGCGTTGAAGACCGTCGGCGCCCAGCCACCGGCGCGTCCGGCCTGCACGCCCAGTTCGAACAGGGGGAACCGCAGCCGGTCCAGTTCCTCGAACGTGAGATCCGACAGGCGCGAAGGACGGAACGTTCGCAGGCGGGCGTCGTCGATCCGTTCCGGGTGTGTCAGCGCGTACAGAATGGGCAGTTCCATGGTGGGAAGGCCGAGTTGCGCCACGACCGATCCGTCCGTGAACTCCACGAACGAATGGACGATCGATTGTGGATGAACGACCACGTCGATGCGTTCATACTCCATCCCATACAGGAAGTGTGCCTCGATGACCTCCAGCGCCTTGTTCGCGAGCGTGGCCGAGTCGATGGTGATCTTCGAACCCATGTTCCAGGTGGGATGGCGCAGCGCGTCGGCGGGCGTGACGTCGTTCATTCGCGACGCGTCCCAGCGGCGAAAGGGACCGCCTGAAGCGGTCAGCACGATGCGGGCCACATGCCCGGGGTCGCTGCCGGCGAGACACTGCAGAATCGCGCTGTGTTCCGAATCGACCGGCACCAGCTCACCGCCTCCCGAACGCGCCGTTTCGTTGACGAGTTCGCCTCCCGCCACCAGCGACTCCTTGTTGGCCAGCGCGAGACGCTTGCCCGCCCGCAGCACGGCGAGGGTGGGCTCCAGGCCCGAGACCCCCACTAGGGCATTGACGACCACATCCGCGTCGCTGTTCCCCGCGAGTTCGATCAGAGCCTCGCGGCCGTAGGCGCACGACACGCCGGGGAGGTCGAGCCTCCCGGCGCCGGGGTCGGCGACCACCACCCGGCGCGGCCGATGCAGCGCCGCCTGCTCGCGAAGCACGGCGACCGAGCGGTTGGCGGCCAGCGCGACCACGCGGAAGCGCTCCGGATGCCGGCCCATGACCTCGAGCGCACTGCGCCCGACCGAACCCGTGGATCCCAGGATCGCAACCCGGATCACGTCGACGCACCCTGCGCCTCGGGGACCGCCACCCGGCTCATGGCGACACCGAACCGGCGAGCTGAAGCGCCGCATAGGCGAGCGGCAGCGTCACCAGCACGGCGTCGAGCCGGTCGAGCACTCCGCCGTGGCCGGGAAGCATCGACCCCGTGTCCTTGACGCCTGCTTCGCGCTTGAGCAGCGAAACGGCCAGATCGCCCGCGAGTCCGCCCGCGCCGATCAGGAGCGCGATGCCGACGAGCCAGCCCGGCCCGACCCCGAGCAGGACGAACGGCTCGGCGGCCGCGACCGCGAAGAACAGGCCCGCCGCGCCCGCGGCCAGAATCCCGGCGATGGTGCCTTCCAGCGTCTTGCCCGGGCTGACGGCCGGAAACAGGCGGCGAGTTCCCCACAGGCTGCCCGCGAAATATGCGGCGATGTCCCCGACCCAGGTGACCGCCAACGGGAAGAGCAGCAGCAACGGGCCTTCGAGCGGGCCGGGGGCTCTCACGGCGACCCCCGTCTCCGGCAGGTGGCGCAGCAGCACCGCGAAGCAGAGCCCGCCTCCCACATAGAGAGCCGCCGTCAGCGTCGAGCAGACGGATGCGAGCGGCTTGTCCGTCACCTTGCGCGCGCGCACGGAGGCGGCAAAGAGCACTACGGCGGCCCCCATGAGGACCGTCAGCGCGAGCGGAGCGAAACCGGTGAAGAAGGGCTCGGCCGTCGCTGCCAGGACGAGCGCTGCCGTGACGGCCATGGCCGTGCGGGTAAAGGTCCGTACACCGGTCCGCCGAGCCAGCAGGCAGAACTCGCGGGTGGCCAGCATGGCCAGCGCCGCCGCAAGCACGCCCATGAGCCATCCGCCCCGGTAGATGACCGGAAGTACGACAAGCAGCGCGACCACCGCCACCACCGCGCGGCGCGAAAGGTCGGCCATCGCCATCAGGCGGAAGTGATCCGGCCGAAGCGGCGGTCGCGGCGCTGGTAGTCCAGTACGGCCGCAAAGAGGTCGTCCCTGGAGAAATCCGGCCACAGCACGGGGGTGATGTGGATCTCCGAGTACGAAATCTGCCAAAGCATGAAGTTTGAGATCCTGCACTCCCCGGAGGTCCGGATGAGAAGGTCGGGATCGGGGATGCCGCTCGTCAGCAGCGCCCGCTCCAGGCACGCCTCGTCGATCTCGGCGGGGTCCAGTTCTCCGGCTCGGGCGCGCGCGGCCAGACGGCGAACCGCGGTCAGGATGTCTTCCCTTCCGCTGTAGGAGATCATCAGATTGAGCCTGAGCGTCGTTCCGCCCTCGGTCTCCCGCATGATGCGCTCCACGGCCTCGCGCGCTGAAGGCTGCATTCTGGCCAGGGTTCCGAGCACACGTACTTCGACGCCCTTCTCGACAAGCTCCGAGCACTCCCGCTCCGCATACGCCTTCAGGAGCGACATCAGAGCCGACACCTCCTCCGACGGACGATTCCAGTTGTCGGTGGAAAACGCAAAGAGGGTGAGGATCTTGATGCCGGCGTCGACCGAAGCCTCGATGGTCGTGCGCACGGCGTTCATTCCGGCTTCGTGCCCCGTCTTGCGGGGCAGGCCCTGCCGCCGGGCCCAGCGTCCGTTGCCGTCCATGATGACGGCTACGTGACGCGGCATGGGCCCGCTCATGTCAATCCGGGCCGGCACGTTGGACTTCATGGCTAGATGGCCATGACCTCCTCCTCCTTGGCCTTCATGAGCTCGTCCAGCGAGGCCACGTAGCGGTCGGTGAGCTTCTGAATCCCGCCCATCATCTGGTGACCCTGGTCCTCGCTGATCTCGTGCTCCCTGATGCGACGCTTCACCTCGCCATTGCCCGCGCGCCGGGCGTGGCGGATCGAGATCCGGGTATTCTCCGACATCTTGTGGATGATGCGCACGTACTCCCGGCGTCGTTCCTCGGTGAGCGGAGGAATCGGTACGCGTATGAGGTTGCCGTCGTTGGAGGGATTGAGCCCGAGGTTGGCGGACATGATCGCCTTCTCGACGGAAGACATCAGCGACTTGTCGTATGGCTGCACCACCAGCAGGCTTGCGTCGGCCGCGACCACCGTCGCGAGCTGATTCAGGGGCATGCTGGCCCCGTAGGCGTCGACCCGGACGCTGTCCAGCAGAGCCGGGGTCGCCTTGCCGGTTCGAACGGTTGCGAACTCGCGCCGGGCAGCATCGAGCGCGGCGTCCATGCGCTCCGTGAGTTCTTCCATGAGTCCCATGACAGCCTCCCGCGCGCGGGTGATACCGATCGGAGAGCAGATACCCGGTCAGGATACCAACGTGCCTATGCGCTCCCCTCTGATGGCGGCCCCGACCGCTCCTCTCTCGCCGAGATTGAGTACGATGATGGGCAGCTTGTTGTCCTTGCAGAGCGACACCGCCGGGGCATCCATGACCCCCAGTTCCCGCGCGATCACTTCCTGAAAGCTGATGCGCCGGATGAACTGCGCGGTCGGGTCCAGGAGAGGATCGGCGGTAAAGATCCCCGCCACCTTCGTGGCCTTGATGATCACGTCGGCTTCCATCTCGATCGCCCGCAGAGCGGCTGCGGTGTCGGTCGAAAAATACGGGTTCCCCGTGCCTCCGGCGAAGATCACCACCCTGCCCTTCTCCAGGTGGCGAATCGCCCGGCGGCGAATGTAGGGCTCTGCCAGCTTTTCCATGCGAAAGGCGGTCAGCACACGCGTGGTGACGTTCTTGCGTTCGAGCAGATCCTGAAGCGCCAACGCGTTGATGACGGTGGCGAGCATGCCCATGTAGTCGGCCGTGACGCGGTCCATGCCCTGACGGCTGGCCAGCGCCCCGCGCATGATGTTCCCGCCGCCGATCACGATGCCGAGGGCCACGCCCAGGTCGGCGAGCGTCCCGATCTCGTCGGTGAGCCGGTCCACGACCGGCGGAGAGATGCCGAATCCCTCCTCTCCCGCGAGCGCTTCGCCGGAGAGCTTCAGGAGAACCCGCGAGTACCGGAATTCCGACGAGCCGCTCATCGTCCCGCGGGCGTGCGCCGTCAGCCGCGCTGCCCGACCGCGAACCTCGAAAAGCGGGCGACTTCGACCTTCTCGCCGGTTTTCGCCGACAGTTCGGTCACGAGTTCGCCGATGGTCAGGGCCGTGTCCTTGATGAAGGGCTGCTCCAGGAGCACCTGGTCCTTGTAGAAGGCCTTCAGCTTCCCCTGGACGATCATGTCCTGAATGCGTTCCGGCTTCCCCTGGGCGCGCACCTGCTCCCGGTAGACCGCCTTCTCACGCTCGACCACATCCTGCGGCAGATCTTCCGCGCGCACGGCAATCGGGTCCTCGGAGGCGATGTGCAGGGCGATGTCCTTGGCCAGCGCCCGGAAGTCGTCGGTGTTGGCGACGAAGTCGGTCTCGCAATTGACTTCGACGATGACGCCCACCCTTCGGTCGAAGTGGACGTAGCTGCCGATGGTTCCCTGGTTCGTATCCCTGCCCGCCCGCTTGGAAACCTTCGCCGCACCCCTGGCACGGAGGAGATCGACCGCAGCCTCGAGATCGCCTCCCGTCTCCTCGAGGGCGCGCTTGCAATCCATCATGCCCCCGCCTGTACGGTCGCGCAGGGCCTTCACCATCTTTGCGGGAATCGTCATGTGGAGTATCCGCCTGGTGGTCGTTTCGAGGTTCCGGGGCGCGGGATCCGGTGGCGACGCTTTCCCGCGACCCTCGTCCGTACTTCCCTGTTCCGGCACTCGCCGGCAGGAAGGATCAGCTGGTCCGGGACGCTACCGGCTTGGGAGGCGCGCGCCGGACCCGGGACGGCTTCGGCTCGGCTTCCTGGCTGGTCGACGGCTTCGCGGGCGCTCCGCGGGAATCCGATTCGGCCGCCTCGGCCCCCGGCTTCCTGACCAGAACGCGGGCCCTCCTGACTCGCTTTTGCGAATCCCCTCGACCGCTGCCCGTCTGGCGTTCCGCGATGACGCCCGGACGGGGCCGGCGACGCGCTCGACGGCGCGGATGCTCCTCCACCGCGGCGGCCTTCTCGCCTGTCTCGGTCGAATACGTCGTGGCCTCCAGGTCCTCCACCCGACGGCGTGCATCTTCCGGCACCTCTTTGCGGGCCTGGCTGATGGCCTCGGCGATGGCGCCGCTGATCAGGCTGACCGAGCGTATCGCGTCGTCGTTCCCCGGAATCGGGTAGGTGATGAGATCCGGATCGGCGTTGGTGTCGGTGATGGCGATGATCGGGATACCGAGCCGGTGGGCCTCCCTGACCGCGATCGCCTCGCGCCGGGCATCGACGACGAAGATGGCGCCCGGGAGCCGGGTCATGTCCTTCACCCCGGAAAAGTACTTCTCCAACTTCAGCCGCTCGCGCTCGAGCAGAAGGCGTTCCTTCTTGGTGTAGAACTCGAAGGCGTTCTCCTCCTGCCCCCGCTCCAGCTCCTTCAGGCGGCGGATCTGGCGACGAATGGTCTGGAAGTTGGTCAGCATGCCGCCCAGCCAGCGCTCCGTCACGAACAGGCTGCGGGACCGGGCGGCGTCCTCTTCAATGATCCCGCGCAACTGCGGCTTGGTGCAGACGAACAGGAGGCGTTCGCCCGAAAGCACCAGTTGGCGTGCGATCTTCCGGGCCGCGATCAACCGATCGAACGTCTTTCGCAGGTCGATGATATGGATGCCGTTCCGCTCCGTGAAGATGAAACGGCGCATCTTGGGGTTCCATCGGCGCGTCTGGTGTCCGAAGTGGACCCCGGCCTCAAGCATCTGGTTCAGAGAAACCTGCTCCATGCGTCTCCAGGCAGTCGTCGGGTTTATCGCTTGCTGAACTGGAAGCGCTTGCGGGCCTTCGGACGGCCGGGCTTCTTGCGCTCCACCTTGCGCGGATCACGTGAGAGGAACCCGCCCTGGCGAAGCGGGCCCATCGCGTCCTCGTCTTCCTCGACCAGCGCTCGGGCAACCCCCAGGCGGATGGCGTCGGCCTGACCGGTCATCCCGCCCCCGTGCACGCGCACGACGACATCGAAGCGGGCGTCGGCGTCAACGACCTGCATCGGCTCGGTGGCGCGCTTGCGATGCACCAGCCGCGGAAAATAGTCGTCCAGTTCCCGGCCGTTGATCAGCCACCTTCCGATTCCCGGCCGCAGCATGATGCGCGCAACGCTGCTCTTGCGCCGGCCGACGGCCTGAACCTGTTCTACGTATGGCAATGGACCCGTGACCTCAGAACGTGAGTGGGCGCGGACGCTGGCCATGATGAGGATGCTCGGCCCCGGCATAGACGCGCAGCCGGCGGCGGAGTCGGCGACCCAGGCGTGCTTTCGGGAGCATGCCGCGTACGGCCCGCTCGATCACCCGCTCGGGATGCCGCTCCAGCATCGTCCTGAAGGGAATATGGCGCTCGCCGCCCATGTAGCCCGAATGACGGAAGTAGGTCTTCTGCGCCGCTTTGTTGCCGGTGAGCTTCACGCGGGCGGCGTTGACCACCACCACGTTGTCCCCCGTGTCCAGATGAGGCGTGAAGATGGGCTTGTGCTTGCCGCGCAGCACGCGCGCGACCTGCGCCGCCAGGCGCCCCAACGGCTGTCCCGCGGCATCGACCACCCACCAATGGTGCTCGATGTCGCGCGCCCTGGGCGTATATGTCTTCACGTACGGTTCACCCGCGATTTGTCCGGGGAGACGTTCTTCCGCGGTCTCGCCCTTGCGTCGAGCCCGCAGAGTAGAGCAACAAAGCAGTCAAGGGTATCAGACAGGCCGCATGGTGTCAACCAGCGCCCTCGCCCGCGTCTACCGGACAATCCCGCCGATCCTGCCCCAGCGCACGTCCCTCACCCACGCAGCCTCCTCATCGGAAGACGGGTCGAAGGAGTAGTAGACGAACCAGGGCCGGCCGCGGACCGACTTCTTGTCGACAAATCCCCAGTAACGCGAGTCCTCGCTGTTGTCGCGGTTGTCCCCGAGGACGAAGTAGCCGCCGTCCGGAAGCCGGATCGGACCCCAGTTGTCCCGCGTCGGCCGGTAGGACGCCGGGTCGCGGCCGTCGGCCAGGAAATCGGCCTGCCACGCCATGTCGGGATGAAACTCGTCACGCCGCGGATCCACGTGGCGAACGTACGGCTCGTCGAGCTGCACCTCGTTCAGGTACAGCTTCTTGGCCCGCATCTCGAGGACATCCCCGGGCACCCCGACCACGCGCTTCACATAGTTCTTTCCGCGATCGTGGGGAGGCGTGAACACGATGACGTCGCGCCGCTCAATCTCCGCGAATGCGGGAAGGTGCAGCGCCGTCCCCGGAACCTCGGCGCCGTACACCGCCTTGTTGACCACCAGGAAATCTCCCACCAGCAGGGTGTTCTCCATGGAGGCGGTGGGAATCGTGAAGGCTTCCACCAGAAACGCTCTGATGATCAGGAAGAGCGCGAATGCGATCAGAACCGACCGGCACCACTCCCACGCCGTCCGGGTCAGCGACTTCATGGGTGCCTCCGCCGCCGGTTCGGAGTCGCGTCCGCCATCCTCCGCCCCGTCACCGGTCCGCAACGGATCCTTCCGTTCTCCGTCCCGTCCCGCTGCCCGTCTCACGACTCCCGCTCCAGCCCGTACTTGTTGATCTTCTTGTAGAGGTTGGAGCGCGGCATGCCCGCCGACCGCGCGGTCTCGGTGATGTTCCAGTCGTGCTCGCGCAGCTTGTGCTCGATGAACGCCCGCTCCGCGCGGTCCTTGAAGTCGGCGAAGGAAGGCGCGGCCAGCAGTTGGCGGACGACCGCGCCCGGACTGCCTCCGGAGAGCAGTCGGACGTCCTTCGTGCGGATCTCGCCGCCCTCCGAGAGAATCAGAAAGCGCTCCACGGCGTTGCGGAGTTCGCGCACGTTCCCCGGCCAGTCCATCGCCTTGAGCCGGTTCAGGGCACCCTCCGTGAAGTGTTTCCGGGATGCCCGCCCGGTTCGCACCATCAGCGTGGTGAAGTGCTTCACGAGCATGGGAATATCACACCGTCGCTCGCGGAGCGGAGGAAGCTCGATGGGAACGACGTTGAGACGATAGTAGAGATCCTCCCGGAACCGGTCGTTCCCGATCTCTTCGGCGAGGTCCTTGTTGGTGGCCGCGATGACGCGCACGTCCACCTGCAAGGTCCGGGAGCCTCCCACGCGGACCACGACGCCCTGCTCCAGGACGCGCAGTACCTTCGCCTGGGCGGCGAACGACATGTCTCCGATCTCGTCCAGGAAGAGCGTGCCGCCGTCCGCCTGCTCGAACTTCCCCGCGCGGTCCGCCACCGCCCCGGTGAACGACCCCTTCATGTGGCCGAAGAGCTCCGATTCGATGAGCTCCGAGGGGATCGCGGCGCAGTTCACTTCCACGAACGGCCGGTCGCGCCGGTCCGACAGCCTGTGGACCGCCCGGGCCACCAGCTCCTTTCCCGTGCCGTTCTCGCCGGTGATGAGCACGCGCGCCCGGGTCGGCGCCACCTTCTCGATACGCATCAGCATCTCATGAATCCGGGGCGAGGAACCGACGATTTCGTACCGGCTCTCCACTTCGGTCTGAAGCGATTCGACGCTGCGCTTGAGCCCGCTCATGTCGAGAGCGTTGCGCAGGGTAACGAAGAGGCGCGCCGTGTCGAGGGGTTTCTCCAGGAAGTCGTACGCGCCCCTGCGCGTGGCCTCCACGGCGGTATCGATGTTCCCGTGCCCGCTGATCATGATCACCGGGGTGCTGGAGTCCAGCTTCCTCATCCTCGACAGGACTTCCAGGCCGTCCATCTCCGGCATCTTGACGTCGAGAAAGACGACATCGGGATTGTCGTCGACGAGGCGCTCGAGGCCGACGGGGCCGTTGGGGGCGATCGTCACGCGATGCGACTCGTACTCGAAGACCTGACGCAGCGCGCCGCTGACCGAGGCGTCGTCGTCGACGATCAGGATGTTTGCCATGAAGTCGGGTCAGGGGCGGAGCATCGGGGATCTCGCGCGGATCGTGGTCATCACGCGTTGGGCTGCGCCGATTCCGGCGTCCCGAGCACCGCCGAGGATACGACACTGTAGCGGGCTCCGGTGCGGGAGAGATGACTGCGCATGAGTTCCACCGAGGTCACGTCGATGTGATGGCGGAAGTCCAGATCGGCAACCAGGGCATCCAGTCCGCGGAAGGCGCCGGCGCCGGTCTCCGCCCTGGCGCGGCCCACGGTGATGTGAGGATGGAAGGCGCTCGTCTCCCGGCTGAAGCCCAGGCTGGCCAGCCCCCACTCCACATCCTGCTTCAGGCAGCGCAGGGCGAGGACCGGCTCCACCCCGGCCCACAGCACCCTTGGACGGCGAATCGTGGGAAAGGCGCCGAAGGCGCGGATCTCCATCGAGAAGGGCCGGTTCTTGCCCCCGACTTCGTCGATCACCTCCGACACGCGGGGCGTAAGGTCCGGATGTGGATTCCCCAGGAACTTGAGGGTCAGGTGATACGTTTCGGGATCCAGCCACCGCACCGGCAAGTCGGCCTCTCTGAGGGGCCGAGCGGCGTCGTACACGCCTTCCTTCGCGCCATCGGAGAGATTCAGCGCGATGAACAGTCGCATGCGGGACTCTTGAAAGGAGGGTGGCCGGGGATTGTGGCGCCGACGCGCCGCGATACCGCGATTAATGTACCCGTACCCGCGGGACCGAATCAAGGAAATCACCGTTCTCCGCCAGACTCGTTTCCTGCGCCTATTCCCAAATCAGGCCGCGGAGGGAATCTTTCTGGCGCATCCGCGAGCGCCGAGTTGTTGCGCGACGAATCCCTCGGCCTCCGACGCCCGCGCCCCGAAACCATGGACTATCCCCTGCCAATGACCGATCACGGCCGCAATACCTCGCTCCAGATTCGTTCGCCCGTCCCGTCCGACATCGAGATCGCGCAGGAAGCCCCGCTCACCTCCATCGCCTCCATCGCCGCGCAACTCGGCCTCGCAGGCGGGGAGCTCGAGATGCACGGGTCGTACAAGGCGAAGGTGCGGCTTTCGGTGCTCGACCGGCTCTCCGGCGCGCCGGACGGCAAGTACATCGACGTGACGGCGATCACCCCAACTCCCCTGGGCGAGGGCAAGACCACGACCACGGTGGGACTCGCCCAGGCAATGGGCGCCCACCTCGGCAAGCGGACGATCGCGTGCATCCGCCAGCCCAGCCAGGGCCCGACCTTCGGCATCAAGGGCGGAGCGGCGGGCGGCGGCTACAGCCAGGTCATCCCCATGGAGGACTTCAACCTGCACCTCACCGGGGATATCCACGCCATCACCGCGGCCAACAACCTGCTCGCCGCGGCGATCGACATACGGATGCTGCACGAGTCCCGCCAGAGCGACGAGCTTCTCTTCGAGCGTCTCTTCCCGCTCCGCAACGGACGGCGCTTCTTCGCCCGCGGCATGCAGGTGCGCAAGGAGAAGCTCGGCATCGCCACGAGCGACCCGGACCGGATGACGCCGGAGGAGCGCAGCCGCTTCGTGCGCCTGGGAATCGATCCGGACACCATCACCTGGCGGCGCGTGATGGATACCAACGACCGCATGCTCCGTGAGATCACGGTCGGGCAGGGTCCGGACGAATTCGGATTCACCCGCGCCACCGGGTTCGACATTACGGTGGCCAGCGAGATCATGGCGATTCTCGCCCTGACCACCGACCTGGCCGACATGCGCCGAAGGCTCGGGGCAATGGTGGTAGGGGCGACGGGCGGCGGCGAACCCGTAACCGCCGAGGACATCGGCGCCGCGGGGGCGCTCGCCGTCCTCATGCGCGACGCCGTTCAGCCCACGTTGATGCAGACGCTCGAGGGTACTCCCGTCTTCGTCCACGCCGGACCGTTCGCCAACATCGCGCACGGCAACAGCTCCATCATTGCCGACCGCGTCGCGCTCAAGCTGAGTGACTACGTCATCACCGAATCAGGATTCGGGGCCGACATCGGCATGGAGAAGTTCTTCAACATCAAGTGCCGCTATTCCGGGCTGGCACCCGACGCGGTGGTGCTGGTGGCCACCATCCGGGCCCTGAAGACGCATGGCGGCGGACCTCCCGTGGTGGCGGGACGGCCGCTCGACCGCGCGTACACCGAAGAGAACCTGGAGCTGCTCTCCCGGGGAATCGCCAACATGGAGCACCACATCCGCACGGCACGCAAGTTCGGAGTTCCGGTGGTGGTGGCCGTGAACCACTTCGCCACCGACACGGATGCCGAAGTGGACCTGGTGATCCGGGCCGCGCGCGCCGCCGGAGCCGTGGACGCGGTGGTCTCGAAGCACTGGGCCCACGGGGGCGCGGGCGCGGTCGCGCTGGGCCGGGCCGTCGTGCGCGCGACCGAGCAACCCTCCGATTTCCGCTTCCTCTATCCGCTCGACCTTCCGGTTCGGGAGAAGATCGAGATCATCGCCCGCGAGGTCTACGGTGCGGACGGGGTGGAGTTCGAGCCGCTGGCCAGCGAACGCATCGATCTCTTCACGCGCCAGGGTTTCTCCGACCTGCCGATCTGCATGGCCAAGACCCATCTGAGCATCAGCCACGATCCGCGCCGCAAGGGAGTGCCACGAGGATACACGCTGCCGATCCGCGACGTGCGCGCCTCCGTGGGCGCCGGGTTCCTGTATCCGCTGGTGGGTCAGATGCGCACCATGCCCGGACTGCCGACCCGTCCCTCCTTCTATGATGTCGACCTGGATCCTGACACCGGAAGGGTGATCGGCCTATTCTAACAGGCGCGACTACCCCCGAACGGCCATCGGCCGTGCCGAGCCACATCGGGCACGGCCGGATGCAACGCACTACGATAACCGCGACCCCACCTCCCAGGAGGCCATGATGCCGGCGCACCAAGAGACGACGATCACGGCAGGAGCGGCACGCGATTTCCATTCCCGCCCGAATCCGGGCACCCATGACGGCAAGCGCCGGCGGAAGCGGCGGCCCGATTCGAAGGCATCCGCAGGGAAGGTGCTCGGAGGCATGCTGCTCGCCGCCATGGCGTTCACCTCCGCGCTCCAGGCCCAGGATCCGCCCTTCCGGTCCTATGGCGGCTCCAGTGTCTCCTTCGATGCGCGCGTGCACGCGCAGTACGAGGCGCCGAGTCCCGAGGGCGCCGTCTCGACGTTCTCCATGCGGCGCGCCTGGATCACGCTGGACGGGCGCTACAACGACTTCGTCAGCGGTCGGCTGCAGTTCGAGGCGCTGCGCGGAGGCACGGTGCTGGACGCGTGGCTCACGTTGAGCTTCTCGGAGGCGTTCGTGCTCAACATGGGTCAGTTCAAGCGCGGCATCTCGTACTTCTGGCTGGTCCCCAACTCGGACCTGCCCCTCATCGAACGTGACGCGAGGGTCTCGGGCGTCGACGACTGCCCGGGAATCGGTGGCGTGTGTTCCTTCGGAAACCTGGCGTTCCGGCTTGGCCTGAACGGATACGAGCCCGGGCTGCTGATGACGGGCCGCCTCGGCAGCCGGGCGAGCTACCGCGTAACGCTCACGAACGGGGAAGGCATCGACAACCGGGATGCCAACAACTGGAAGTCGACCACCACGCAGCTGTCCTTCGACCTCAGCGACGATAGCCGCTTCGCAGCCTACGCCTCATTCGACGAAACCCACTTCGAGCACGGGTCGGCCTGGACGCCGGCCTACGGGCTCGAGTTCGAGGCAGGGACATGGCGCGACGGAGGCCACCTGCTGCTGGGGGCGATCCGGGGGCGTAACTGGAAGGTGGCCCAGGACACCCCGTTCACGGCGTTTCAGGCGATGGGCCTCTGGTATGCGCGGCTGCCCGAGACCACACGCTTCGAAGCCATCGAGCCTCTGCTGCGCCTGAGTTGGGCGACGACCGAGGACGCCGATGGCGAAGACGTTTCCGGATTCACGATCACCCCCGGCTTCATGCTGTACGCCTTCGGGAAGAACGGAATCTCGACCAACCTGGATATCTACCGGTCCTCGCTTGACCGCACCGAATGGTCCCTCAAGGTCCAGGCTTTCACGTACTTCTAGCCCGAAACCGAAATCTGCGGGCCCGGTGGCCGGGAACTGCCGCGCGGACCGTCAGCCGCCTTCAGAAGCTGTCGATCGCCTGCTCGACGGTATCACGGACCGTCATGATGCGCGTGAAACCGCTGACCTCCAGCACCTCCCGGACGTGGTCCTGCACCTGGCACAGCGCCACTCCCCCACCCTGCGCACGGGTCTTCTTGACCGCGAGGAGGAGAATGCGCAGGCCGGCGCTGCTGATGTACGACAGCTCGCCGCAATCCACGACCAGGCGGCTGGAACCGCCCTCCATGGCCTTGCTCAACTCCTGTTCGAAGGAGGTCGCGTTTACCGAATCAACGCGGCCGCTTACGGCCGCGATCACGGCGTCTCCGGACTGACTGGCTGTGACTTTCACGGATTTGGATCCCCTGTCGCGCCCTGCAGCGGCTGTGTGAGGGTCAGGCAATTTCGCTTTTTATCGCGTCGATAGGATATGTCGTGCACGAGGTTCTTGGCAAGATGGATGCCGAGCCCTCCGATGGGTCGCTCGTCCACCGGCAGCGTGAAATCCGGGAGCGGCGCGTCAGCCAGCGGATTGAACGATCGTCCGTTGTCTTCGATGCGGACTTCCAGCCGATCGTCTCCCAGCCCGAAGTCCACGCGAATCCTCGGTTCCTCCGGCACTTTCTCGAACCCGTATGAGATGACGTTGGTGAGGATTTCGTCCAGCGCCAGACAGAACCTCTGCACTACGAGATCGCTTACGCCGTTCGCCGTGGCGAAGCGCTCGAACACCTCCACGACCCTGCGAGGCTCGTGCTGGTCCATCCCCACATCAATCCCAAGTGTGACATCCATGCGTCGATCCGCCGCTGTGCCCCAACGACTGCGCCATTCTCCCTTTGTTCCGCACCCGGTTTCCCCGCCGGCCTGTTCCGGGCGCCGAAAGGCTTCCGGATTTGCCGGCCTAACAACCTATCACGGCAGGCTCGAATGCGCATCCCTCGATGCCCCGGCATCGCAACCACGCGCCGGCAACGCGAAACTGGAAGCTGATCTTCAACTTTTCCGAGCTCCGCCAAGTGCGGATCGTTGTTGCCAACGGGCGCGCAAAGAGTAGTTTTGGGCGACGCCAACGCCCGATCAGGCTCCCGCGCCGGCCGGCCGCCGGCCCAGCGGAATCCATCGGGATCGCTTCTCTTTCGGGAGGACGTATGAAGAAGATTCTTGTGGTGGACGACGAGCCGGATCTCGAGCTTCTCCTCAGGCAGAAGTTCCGCCGCAAGATGCGCCGGCGGGAGATCGAACTCGTCTTCGCCAGCAATGGTGTCGAAGCGCTCGACAAGCTGAACGAGCAGGACGACATCGACATGGTCCTGTCGGACATCAACATGCCGGAGATGGACGGGCTGACGCTCCTCAGCCAGATCAACTCGCTGGACCTGGACCTGCGCGCGGTGATCGTCACGGCGTACGGCGACATGGAGAACATCCGCACCGCCATGAATCGCGGCGCGTTCGACTTCCTCACCAAGCCGATCAACTTCGACGATCTCGAGACCACGATCGACAAGACGATCCGTCATCTGGAGGTGATGCGCGAAGCGCTTCGGTCCCGCGACGAGCTCGTTGCCCTGCGCCAGGAGTTGGGGGTGGCGGCTCAGATGCAGGACTCGATCCTTCCCAAGGTCTTCCCGGAGCATCCCCGTTACGGCCTGTTCGCCTGGATGACCCCGGCCAAGGAGGTGGGCGGCGACTTCTACGACTTCTTCCCGGTGGAGGATGAGGGGTTTGCCGTGGTGGTCGCGGACGTCTCCGGCAAGGGAGTTCCCGCCGCGCTCTTCATGATGGTCAGCCGGACCCTCGTCAAGGGATCCGCCCTGGGCGAACGGGAACCCGTAAAATGCATAACCGAGGTCAACCAGCTACTCTACGAACAGAACAAGGAGTCGATGTTCGTAACCATGTTCTACGCGGTGCTCGATCCGGCATCGGGGCTTCTGCAATACGTAAACGGAGGCCACAACCTCCCCTGTCTGGTCAAGCCCTCGGGCGAGGTGACATGGCTGCCGGGGGACAGCGGCATCGTTCTCGGCGTGATCGACGAATTCCCCTATCAGCAACACTCGATGCAGCTGGAGGAGGGCGACATCGTCTTCTTCTACACGGATGGCGTGACGGAAGCGATGGACGAGGCCGGCAACCAGTTCGGGGATGATACCCTGCTGGATGTCCTGCGAAGGGCGGCCGGCGCGGACCCCGAGGACATGACGCGCCAGGTAGTCGATGCCGTCCATGAACACGCCGGCGGCGCACCCCAGTCCGACGACCTGACCTGTCTGGCGCTCCGATACGGGGGAGACTGATGAGACGCGGGACGGGGTGCCGGGGCGCAAGGCCCGCGACCCTTGCCCTGACGCCTCGCCACGCTGCCACCGCAGTCTTTCTGGGAATCGTGGTCGGCGCTCTCGCGGGCTCGCCGCTGGCGGCCCAGTCGGAGGCGGAGGGCGTCTTTGCGGATTCGATCGTGTTCGGGCAGTCGGCCGCCTTCACCGGCCCCACGAGCGAGCTTGGATCCAACATGAGGCTCGGGATTCTCGCGGCGTTCGAGGAAGCCAACCGGCGTGGGGGTGTCCAGGGACGGATGCTTCGGCTTCGTTCGCGGGACGACGGATACGAACCCGAAGCCGCTTCCGACAACACGCACGCGCTTATCGCCGAGGGCGTGTTCGGACTGGTGGGCGCGGTGGGAACTCCCACCTCCACCGCAGCGGAACCGGTCGCGAGCGCCGCCGGCGTCCCTTACATCGGGCCGTTCACGGGCGCGGAATTCCTGCGTGAGAATCGCGACTTCGTCGTCAACCTGCGCGCATCCTACTTTCAGGAAACCGAGGAGATGGTCGAGCGCCTGACGACGGACCTCGGCTTTACGCGCTTCGCGGTCCTGTACCAGGACGACAACTACGGCAACGCCGGGCTGACCGGCATGCGCCGGGCCCTGGGAAGGCGCGACATGCTGCTGGTGGCCGAGGGAGCGTACGTCCGCAACACCACCGCGGTGAAGCGGGCTCTTCTCGATATTCGGGAAGGCAACCCCCAGGCCGTGATCATCATCGGCGCCTATCAACCCGCGGCCACGTTCATCAGGTGGGCGCGCCGCATCGGCGTGAACGCCATCTTCGTGAACATCTCGTTCGTCGGCAGCAACGCGCTGCTGAACGAACTGGGCGCAGCGGGCGAGGGTGTCGTGGTCACCCAGGTAGTCCCCTTCCCCCAGGACACCTCCGTTCCCGTGGTTGCCCGCTACCACCAGGCGCTGGAAGTGGTGGACCCGGATGCGAGTCCCGGCTTCGTCTCGCTCGAAGGCTACCTGGCCGGACTCCTGATCGCCGAAGGGCTGGACCGGACGGGCCCGGAACCGACCCGGGAGGGCTTCCTCGCGACGCTTCGGGAAGCAGGGCTCATCGATCTGGGCGGGTTCGAGGTGGAGTACGGGGTGCGCGACAACCAGGGCTCGGACCGCGTGTTTCTGACCCGGATCCAGGCTGGCCGTTTCCGCGCCATGGAGCGGCTCTCGCGATGACTCCTCCGGTTCAGGAGGGCCTGGACTCAAGAATCCACTCCACCTTCGAGTGGGTTCTGGCGAAGCTGCCGTCCGGATGGGGCGCGAAGCTCCGCGAAGCCACCGGGAACCGCTTCGGGATCGCGAGCCAGATCTGGGTGGGGCTGGGCGGGGGCGTGTCCCTGACGCTGGTGGCCAGCTTGCTGGCGCTGGGCCTCATGACGATCGTCAACGCGAGCCAGCGGGAAGTGACCGGCACCTATATGCCGGGGATGATCGCCGCCTTCGACGTGGCGCGCAGCAGTTCGGAGCTGGTGCGCGCATCGCCCAGGCTGATCGCGGCGGATACGCCGGAGGACCTGGCACTGGTCGAAGGCGATGTCATGCGCGAGGAGGAATTCCTGCTGACCCGGCTCGGTGAGATGACGGGAGCCGGCATCGAGGGAGAACTGCAGGATTCGGTGGTTCGGCTGGCGTCGACCCTTGTCGAGAGCATCGATCTCATCCGCGAATCGGTGTCTCGGCGGATGAACTATCGGGCCCAGGTGAGCGACCTCGAACGCGAAGTACAGGAGGTGACGCTGGGAGCCGAACTCCTGCTGGTCGCCGAGATCGACGATCAGGAGTTCTTCATGGCAACGGGTTTGCGGGAACTCACCGACCAGCCCGCGCCCGTTTCCGCCAGGAACGCACCAACCGAACTGGACCACTACCGCGGGTTGCTCGAATACCAGTCGACACAGAACGAGGTTTCACTCCTCATTCAGCGCGGGCTCACGCAGGACGATCCGGGCCTGCTCCAGACCAACCGGGAGCGGGTGACGGCGGCGATGAGCGGCCTCGAGGCCGCGCTGGACGAGCTGAACCCCGAGACCGCCGCCCTGTTTCGACCCTCGTTCCAGGCTCTCGGGGATCTCTACTCGGCCGCGAACGGAATTTTTACCATTCGCACCCTCGAGCTGGCCGAGCTGGCCGAGTCCGAGGAGTACCTGGCCCTCAACGAAACGACCACCAATGACCTGAACGCGCTCGTTCAGCCACTGGTGGAGAACGCGGAGATCTCGACCCAGGAGGCGGCGGACCGGTCGGCCACTCTCCTGCAGATCGGCTGGTGGACGATCCTTGCGGTCAACGTCCTGGCTGTGCTGGCGGCCGTCTTCGGAGGCTGGAAGTTCTTCGGAGAGCGCCTGCTGGTCCGACTGCGCCACCTCTCCGATGTGATGCGCCGCATGTCACGGGGCGAACTGGAAGCGAAGCTGGAGATTGCCGGCAACGACGAGGTCACCGACATGGCGGGCGCCCTCGAGGTGTTCCGCCAGCACGCCATCGAAGTTCAGCGCCTGAACCTGGTGGAAGCGCTTGCCACCGAGGTCCAGGACAAGAACGCGGAGCTTGAGAGCACGCTCGACGAGCTGCGGCGCACCCAGGAACAGGTCATCACCCAGGAGAAGCTGGCGTCGCTCGGTGCCCTGACGGCGGGCGTGGCGCACGAGATCCGCAACCCGCTCAACTTTGTGAACAACTTCGCTGCGCTTTCCGTCGAGTTGATCGACGAGTTGCGGGAGGAACTCGGGATGGAGGGAGAGAGCGGCAACGGTGACGGCGCGGGACCGCTCGCCGCCGCCGGTGACGAAGAGCTGACCGAAATCGTGGACGAAATCCTGGGCGACCTCCAGCTCAACATCTCCAAGGTCAAGGAGCACGGCGACCGGGCGAACCGCATCGTCGACGGCATGCTGGCCCACTCCCGCGACGAGGCCGGCCAGATCGAATCCATCGACATCAACCTGCTGGTGGAGGAATACACCAAGCTCGCCTACCACGGGATGCGCGGCACCGATGCCACCTTCAACGTCACCATCACCCGCGAACTCGACCCCGAGGCAGGCCGCGTCGACGGCATCGCCCGCGACCTCAGCCGGGTGATCCTGAACATCGTCACCAACGCCTGCCAGGCCACCCAGATGCGCGGCAAGACGGAAGGCCGCGGGTACTCCCCCACCCTGCTCGTGTTCACCGAGGGACGGGGCGACACCGTGTGCATCAAGGTGCGCGACAACGGCACCGGCATGCCCGAGAGCGTCGTGCGCAAGATCTTCGACCCCTTCTTCACCACCAAGTCCGGCACCCAGGGCACCGGCCTGGGGCTGTCCATCTCGCACGAGATCGTGCGCGAGCACGAAGGGCAGCTCGCCGTGGAGACCGAGGAGGGCGAATTCACGGAGTTCACCATCATCCTCCCGCGGGTGAAGGGGAAATAGGCACCCGTCTGCGGACTCCCGGCGTCCGGCGGCCGGTGAACCCCTCAGCCGTGCCGATCGATCCCTCCCGACGCCCCTGACCGATCGGCGGGGCTTCGGTACTGGATGGCCTCCGCCACGTGTGAAGCACCTACGCGCTCGCTCTCGCACAGGTCGGCGATGGTGCGAGCCACGCGCAGAATCCGGTGATGGCCACGTGCCGAGAGACCCAGGCTGCGCACGGCACCGCGCAGCAGCCGGCGACCCTCCGACCCCGGTAAGCACCACCGTCGCATCTCCCTGGATCCGAGGCGGCCGTTGAAGCGAGCGGTCCCGTTCCGGCTCCCGCGCTGCTGTTGACGGCGCAGGGCGCCCGCGACCTGCGCACGTGACTCCAGGCTCGTCATCCCGGCGGTGCGCCCATGGAGTTCCTCGATCGGCACGGCCGGGATGTGCACATGGAGGTCGACGCGATCCAGCAACGGCCCGGACACCCGGTTGCGATAGCGGCGGATCGTGGCCTCGGTGCAGGAACAGCGTCCCGATCCATCACCGTGGAACCCGCACGGACAGGGGTTCATCGCGGCGACCAGGGTGAAGCGGCAGGGATAGGTCACCGCCTGACCGGCACGCGAGATCGTAACGGCTTCGTCCTCCAGTGGTTGCCGCAGGGCTTCGAGCACGTTCCGGCGGAACTCCGGAAGCTCATCGAGAAAGAGAACCCCCTGATGCGCGAGGCTGACTTCGCCGGGTCGCGGCACGCGCCCGCCGCCGACGAGTCCCGCGTCGCTGATGGTGTGGTGGGGGGCACGGAACGGGCGGCGCGTCACGAGCGCCTCTCCGGGGGGCAGGCGTCCGGCCACGGAATGCACTTTCGTCGTCTCCACTGCCTCCTGCAGCTCGAGGGGCGGGAGGATTCCCGGCAGGCGCCGCGCGAGCATGGTCTTGCCCGCTCCGGGCGGCCCGGTCAGGAGCAGATTGTGCCCTCCCGCGGCCGCCACCACAAGCGCGCGCTTGGCATGGGCCTGACCCCGGACGTCGGCCAGGTCCGGCGCGTCCCCGCCGCCACCGCCCAGAAGAGCGACGCCGTCCACGGTGGCCGGGCTGATCGGGTCGCTCCCGGTCAGATGCCGGATCACTTCCGGCAGGCAAGACGCCCCGATCACCTCCACCGCCCCCGCCACCGCCGCTTCGCGCGCGTTCGTGGAAGGAAGCACCAGGCCCTGCATTCCTCGGCAGCCGTTTGCGATGGAGAGCGCTCCGCGCACCGGGCGCAACTCGCCGTCGAGCCCCAGTTCGCCGACGAACACGAGGCCGTCGGCTTCCTCGGCCCGCAGGTGGCCGGCCACGATCAGAAGCGCGATCGCGATGGGGAGGTCGAAGGCGCTGCCGGTCTTGGGCACGTCGGCCGGGGCCAGGTTGATCGTGACCCGGCGATGCGGGATCGGGAATTCCACGCTGGCGAGCGCGGCGGTCACCCGTTCGCGGCCTTCGCGCACGGCGCCTGCCGGCAGACCGACGATCGAAAACGACGGGAGGCCGGACGTGAGGCTCGCCTCGACGCTGACCGGAAAGCTGTCGACTCCGCTCAGGGCGGCCGAACGGACCTGAGTGAACATCGCCCCCCGCTGCCATGCCTGACGTGGTGCCGGACGGCGGGGCCTTTCCCCGCGCAGGAGAAAGGTGGCGACGTTGCGGGGGCGTCCCCATGGCGGAATGGGAAGACTTGACTACATGCCGCTACGGAGCCGGGTTGCTCAGACCTAACGAGAGACCCAGGCGGAACGAGAGGAAGTTGGTCTCGCCCAGCCGCGGGAACATGTCGATGCCCCCTCCGGGGAGGTCCTCGATATCGACCTCGGTCAGGTACTCGGCTACCCCGTTGCGATGGTAGAAGGCCGCCATGTCCAGATCCAGGAAGACCTCTCCGCGGACCAGCCTCAGGAGGATTCCCCCGCCCGCGCGCCAGGCCAGCGAGGTATCCTTGAAGTTGGTCGTCTCGCCGAAGCCGTCCTCGTCGTGCTCGTCCACGCCCTTCAGGTACGAGTGCGTGTAGAAATGGGCGAGCCCGACATTGCCCGCCACGTAGGGCCTCGCCGGTCCGCCCGGCAATACCCACTCCGGGCCGAGACTGAACAGCAGGATGTCGTTCGCCGTCACCACGTCCAGCTGGATCCGGCACCCCACGGTCACGCTGAAGCAGGCGGGCTGGGTATTGGACCCGTAGCGGATGAAGCCGAAATCGGCGCGCAGGCCGAATCCCGCCCCTCCGGACGGGTTGTAGCGGACGTTGACACCCAGGCCCGGCGCCGTCCCCACGGCCTCGGCGAACGCTCCCTGCGGCTCGCTGATGATTCCGCCGAGGCCCAGGAACCATTGCGGGGCGGGCTCTTCGAACACCTGCGCGCGCAGGTGCCCGGTCAGGGCGAGGACCGCCGCGAGCTGCACCAGAACGAAACGCATGCCGCGCATCTTCACACCTCCGCGCATCAGGGACCGGTGCCCCGCCGGGGATCGTCCCGGGAGGGCTCCGGGAAACCTCCCTGCAGAAGTCGTGCCGGACGAGCGGCAACCCGCGTGCGTCAGACCTCCTTGGTCTCGCGGACCAGGTCCACCATCGAACCCTTGGCGTCGCCGAAGAACATCATCGTCCGGTCGAGATAGAAGAGCGGGTTGTCGATCCCGGCGAAGCCCGGGCTGAGACTCCTCTTCATGACGATGACGTTGCGCGCCCGATCGACGTCGAGAATGGGCATGCCGGCGATCACGGAGGAGGGATCACGAGCGTCGGGATTCACCACGTCGTTGGCTCCCACGATCAGGGCCACGTCGGTGGTGCTGAATTCGTCGTTGATCTCGTCCAGGTCGAAGAGCTGGGTGTAGGGCACGTCGGCTTCCGCAAGCAGCACGTTCATGTGCCCGGGCATGCGCCCCGCCACCGGATGAATGGCAAACTTGACGGTGACGCCGCGTTCCTGAAGCAGGTCCGAAAGCTTGCGGATGTCGTGCTGCGCCTGAGCCACCGCGAGGCCGTAGCCGGGAACGACGATCACCGACTGGGCGTACGCGAGCACCATGGCTGCCTGTTCGGCGTCCACGTCCCGTACGGTCTTCCCTTCTCCGGGAGTGATTCTGCCGCCGGTCGAATCGGCCGCGCCGAAGGCGCCGAAGGCGACGTTGGCCAGCGACCGGTTCATCGCCTTGCACATGAGGTTGGTGAGGATCAACCCGGCGGCGCCCACCAGCGCCCCCGAGATGATCAGGATCATGTTGCCGAGCACGAATCCGGCCGCCGACGCCGCCAGGCCCGAGTACGAGTTCAGGAGCGAGATCACGACCGGCATGTCGGCCCCGCCAATGGGGCTGACCAGCAGGATCCCCAGCACGAGGGCGAGCCCGGTGAGCACCAGATACATCGTCACCGTCGCCCCACCCGTCACCTGCATCGCGGCGATGACCAGAATCGCGACAAAGAGTACGGCGTTCAGGGTCCTCGAGAAGGGGAACGTGAGCGGCGCCCCGGAAATGAAGCGCTGCAGCTTGCCGAAGGCGATGAAGCTGCCCGAGAGCGTCACCGTTCCGATCAGGGTGGACAGGAGAATGGTGACCCCCGCCTCCACGCCGAGGTCCCCCCCGCCCAGCCGGAAGAACTCGGCCGCCGCCACGACTCCGGAGGCCCCGCCGCCGAGCCCGTTGAAGATCCCCACCATTTGCGGCATGTCGGTCATCCTGACCGTGCGCGCCGCGATTGCACCCGCGAGCGATCCCAGGATGATCCCGAGGGCAATGAGCTGCCAGTTGAGGATCTCCTGCTCGACCAGGGTCGCGACGATGGCGATGAGCATGGCGAGTGCGGCCATGCGGTTGCCCTGCCGGGCGGTGGCGGGCGAGCCCAGCCGCTTGAGCCCGAACACGAAGAGGGTCGCGGAAAGAAGGTAGACGAGTTGCAGCAGGGTATCGGGGTTCACCGTGACTCCTCGGAAATCCGGGTATGCATGGGAGTTTGCCGGGTGGCGGGCGCGCAGGACCCGCCCGGGCGGTCAGCGCCCGACGCTACTTCTTCTGACCGGGCTTGAACATCTCGAGCATGCGGTCGGTGACCATGAAGCCGCCGACCACGTTGACCATCGCCATGACGATCGCCGCCACGCCGAGCACCTGCCCGGTGGTTTCGCCCGCCTGGGCGGCCACCACCAGTGCGCCGATGACGGCGATGCCGGAGATCGCGTTGGCTCCCGACATGAGCGGCGTGTGCAGCGTCGGGGGCACCTTGGTGATGACTTCGAATCCGACCATCACGGCCAGAACGAACACATAGAGACCGATCATCAACTCACCCATGGGTTCTCCGCTGGGTTGGGGTCAATTCGACATACGCTCCAGAGCGCGGGCGTGCACGACCTCGCCGTCGTGCGTCACGCACGAACCGGAGACCACCTCGTCGTCGAAGTCGAGCTTGAGTTCCCCGTCCTCGACGATGTCGTGGAGAAAGGAGGTCACGTTGCGCGCATACATCTGGCTGGCGTGCGTGGGCAGTTCGCTGGGAAGGTTGTCCGGGGCGGCGATGATCACCCCGTCGTGGACCACCACCGTTCCGTGCTCGCTCAACTCGCAGTTGCCGCCGGATTCGCCCGCGAGATCGATGATGACCGATCCGGGACGCATGGTCGCAACCATGGCCGAGGTGATGAGCACCGGCGCCCGCGCACCGGGGATGTTGGCGGTGGTGATGACCGCGTCCATGTCCGGCAGCCGGCCGCCGATCAGCTCGAGCTCCTGCTGGTGCTTTTCCTCCGACAGCGCGCGTGCGTAGCCGCCCTCGTCCTCGGCGGACTCGTCCAGCTCGGCCTCCAGGAATTTGGCGCCCAGGCTCTCGACCTGTTCCTTGACCGCGGGGCGGATGTCGAAGGCTTCGACCACGGCGCCCAGGCGGCGAGCGGTCGCGATTGCCTGAAGGCCGGCCACGCCGGCGCCGAGAATCAGGACCTTGCCGGGGGGTATGGTGCCTGCCGCGGTCATGAACATGGGCAGGAACTTGCCCAGGTGGGTCGCCGCGAGCAGCGAAGCGCGATAGCCGGCCACCGTGGCCTGGGAGGAGAGGGCATCCATCTTCTGAGCCCGCGTGATGCGGGGCACCTGGTCCATGGCCAGCGTCGTCACGCGGGCATCCGCCAGCCGGCGTACGAGCTCCAGGTTCGCTACAGGAGAGACGAAGGAGATGAGCACGATGCCTTCGGGGAGGGCGGCGACTTCGTCGGCGCTTCCGTTGGCGCCGATGGAAGGCGGGTTGATCTTCACGACCACGTCGCTGCCTTCGAGCGCCTGGGCGGCACTCTCGCACACCGATGCGCCCGCCTCGCGGAAGGCATCGTCGAGGAAGGAGGCCTCCTCTCCCGCACCGGACTCCACCGCGACCTGGATGCCCACCTTCGCCAACGCGGCGACTTCAGCGGGAACCAGCGCCACCCGGCGCTCTCCCGCGCGGCTCTCCCGCAGTACGCAAACCCTCATCCGCCTCTCCGCTGGAATGTCAGAATGTGCCCTCTTGCGGGTCCGGAGACGCGTCCCGCCGCCGTCCCCCGGGGAAAAACCCCCCATTAGATAACGAGCCTGCGAGATGGCCGCAACGGGCGCACGGATGCCGCCGCAGCCCCGTCTCTACTTCAACCGCGCCGCCTCCAGTTCGAGCCTGCGCCACGCCAGTTCCACATGCTCGCGCCGGGTGCGCAGGTTGCCGACGGAAAGGCGGAGAACGTAGCGCCCATCGAGGATCGTGTGCGACAGGAAGACGTCTCCGGAGGCGTTGACCGCGTCGAGGATGCGCTCGTTGGCCTGGTTGTTCCGGTCGAGTCCCATTTCGGGATCGCGGTATCGGAAGACGACCAGGCCCAGCAACGTCGAACTCATCAGTTGCCACCGGTCCGAAGCCTGCGCCCACTCCGCGAACCGGCTCGCCAGGCGACAATGTTCGCGAAGCCGGTCCGCAAGTCCGCGGCCGCCGAAGTAGCGCAGCACGAACCAGAGCTTGAGCGCGCGAAAGCTGCGGCCGAGCGCCACGCCGTAGTTCATCAGGTCACGCGCCTCGTCCGCTTCGGGAGTGCGCAGGTAGGGCGGGACCAGGGAGAACGCGTCGGCGAGAGCCTCGGGGCGCCGGCAATAGAGAAGGGCGCAGTCCATGGGCGTGAAGAGCCACTTGTGGGCATTGAGCACGATGGAGTCGGCGCGCTCCCACCCGGCCAGCAGCGGGCGGAGCTCCTCGACGATCGCCGCCACGCCCGCGTACGCGGCGTCGACGTGCATCCAGATCCCGTGCTCCTCGCAGATGCGGGCGATCTCCGGCAGGGGATCGATGCTCGCCGTCGAAGTCGTCCCGGCAACGGCCACCACCGCCACCGGACGCACCCCGGCGGCGAGGTCTTCCTCGATCGCGGCGCGCAGGGCTTCCGGCTTCATGCGATAGCCGTCATCGGCGGGGAGGTGGCGCACGCCCCGGCGGCCCAGCCCGAGCGTGACGACGGCCTTGTCGATGGAGGAGTGGACGTGCTCCGAGGCGTAGATCCGTCCCGCGGGCAGAGAGTGCAGCCCCTGCTCGCCCGCTTCCGGAAACGCCCGCGCACGAGCGGCGGCGAGCGCGTAGAGGGAGTTGTGCGACGCCGTGTCGTTGATGAATCCGGCGAAGCTCTCCGGCAGGCCGAGGAGCTGCCGGAGCCAGTCCGCCGTCAGGCCTTCCACCTCGGTTGCGGCGGGAGATGTCCTCCAGATCATGGCGTTTGCGTTGACCGCCGTGGCCAGCAGTTCGCCAAGTATGGCCGGGGAGGAAGCCGTATTGGCGAAGTACGCCAGGAAGCCCGGATGATTCCAGTGCGTAAGGCCCGGAACCACCCGCTCCTCGAAGTCGCGCAGGATGTCGTCCAGGGACTCGCCCTCTCGCGGAGGAGAAGGCGCCAGCGAGGCACGCACCTCGCCCGGGCGCACGCGGGCCAGAACCGGGTATCGTCCGGCCGAGCCAAGGTACTCCGAGATCCATTCGAGGATGCGCCGGCCCTGGACCAGGAAGTCCTCGGGAGGCATGTCTCCCAGCTCCGCGACAGGCAGGGCCGGAAGGCCGGCGTCGGAAGGTCGCATGGGCTTCAGCCGCGGCCGCTTCCCACGATGTCGCGGAATTCTCTTCGGATCGCGCGAAGCTGCTCAGCGACCCGGGTGAGCAACTCCTCCGTCACCGATTCCGGAACACCCGGACCGGCAACCAGCGCGGAGACCAGACTGTCGGTATAGCCGATGGACGCATGCGTGACGCCCTGGTCCATGAGCCGGTTCAGGCGCAGCACCTCACGCATCCCCGGCACCACGTCCGGGGGCATGCGCGGCTCCGCGTAGAGGACCCTGATGAGGGACACGCGAAGAACCTGAAACTCCTCGATGACCTCACCGGCCACCAACCCCCGCTCGGCCGCGAGTTCGCCGTAGAGATTGGCGGCTTCCTGCCAGACCGGCCGCACCCTGCGCCGGTACGGCCCCAGGATTTCGGGAAGGATGCTGACGAAGGTCTCGTAGAAATCGCGGAGCAGTTCGACCAGCTGTTGCGGTCGCCGTTCAAACCGCTTGGTGACCTCGGAGAGCCAGCGGGCGACGATCTTGTCGCTCCTGGCGATCACCCAGGCCTGCATTTCGACGGGGTCGAGCTGCGCGAGTGAGGGTCCCGCCCCCGGGGGCTGCATGGGGGACTCAAGTATGTTCGTGGCGGAATCGCGGATGGGGATGATGTGCCGGGGATCGGGGTGATGTGCAGGCCGTGGTCGCGAACCTGGCCAACTCCGGGCCGGTCCGCACTCAATCTTGCGGGTTCGACATCGTCCGTCCAGTGCCTGCGGCCGAGACCAGCGTACGCGGCCCCGGCTCCCACGCCACAAAGCGAATGGACATCGTCGTGCCTACCCGGGGCGTGCTCTCCGCCCACACCCGGCCACCCCAGGAGCGCACCAGACGCTGCACTATTGCGAGGCCGAGACCCGTGCCGGTGGAGCTGGTTGAGAATCTCGGTTCGAAGATGCGACCCAGGAGCTCCGGTTCGATGCCGCGGCCGTCGTCGCTGACCTGAAGGCACACGCCCCCATCCTCGACGGAAGCCCCGATGTGGACGTGGCCGCTGGGCTTGACGGCTTCCCGCGCGTTCTCGAGCAGGTTGATCAGGACCTCCTTGAACTCGGACTCCCGGGCGCGGACCCGGGGGAGGGCGGCCGGGAAGGCGGTGTCGATGACGATCCCCTGCTCGTTGCTCTGGTAGAGCGCGAGGATCTCCTCTACCGCCCTGTCCAGGTGCATGCCTTCCAGGGGGAGTTCGCTCGCCTTCCTGGGGGAGCCGTAGCGCGAGAAGCTGCGGGCAATCTCGGCGAGCCGATCGATTTCCCGAAGGATCGACTCCACGTTGCGCTCGAGAATCTCCGAGAAATCGCGCCGACGATCGTGCCAGGCTCGACGGACGTGCTCGATGCTCAGCTTGATCGGCGTAAGCGGATTCTTGACTTCGTGGGCCACCTGACGAGCCATCTGTCCCCACGCCACGATACGCTCGCTGCGCAGCTCGTCGGTCACGTCCTCCAGGCTCAGCACGGCCCCCCGCGGCCGACCGTCGCGGGTGATGCGGCGTGCCCGCACCCGCACTCTGCGCGAAGAGTCCCGGGAACCGGGAGCGGCTGCTGCGAGTTCGGTTCCGGGCAACTCGAATTCGTGATCGGCTCCCTCGCCCCCGTCGCGGTAGAAGCGCTCTACCCAGCGCGACAGGTCGCGCGCAAGTCCCGGGGTCGCCGGCAGCGGCTCTCCCCGCCCTACCGAGGCTCCCAGCAGCGCCTGGGCCTGCGGGTTCACCAGGGTTACCGCCCCCGCCTGATTCAGCGCGATCACCCCGGTCGCCGCCTCGTCCACGATGGCCTGCGTGCGCTGCGTGGTGCGCACCAGGGCGCCGCGCGCCCGATGAAGCCGCTGCACCATTCGGTTGAACGCCAGGAAGACGGTGCCGAACTCATCGGTCCGCGTCTCCGGCAACCGCACCTCGAGGTTCCCCTCCCCCACTCGCTCCGACGCCAGCCGCAGAGTGCGAATGGGGTTCGCCAGCCGACGGCCCACCAGCAGCGCCAGCCCAAGCGACAGTGCGATCCCGGTGACGACGGCGAACGCCAGCAGCAGGATCAGATCGTTCTGCTCGAACGCCGTCGCGCCGGCATCCAGCGGGGCCGCCGAGGCCAGCACCTGTCCGGTCTGAAGCCGCCGATACGCAAGCACATATTCCCCGCCCCAGCGACGCACGTTCGCGTGCACGAGCACCGCTTCTCCATCTTCGAGCGAGCGATGGACCTGCGCGGGCAGCCAGGAATACTGGACGCCCAGTTCGAGGAACGCCGGCCGGGAGCTTCGGATCAGCTCGCCGTCCTGATACAGAAGGAGGACCGTGCCGGTGCTGGTGGGCAGCAGTCCCACCTGCCCCTGCAGGGCGAGGAAGTCCTCGGCGGCGTCCGCCACCGCGCGGTCCGCCAGCGCTTCGGCGGTTCGACCCACGGCCCGGTCCAGGGTCCTGGAGGCGATGGCGGCAAACGCGAAGGCGGGGATGAGAAAGAACAGGAACAGGGCGAACGTGACCTGCACCCGAAAGCTGCGGCCCGCCCCGGGACCCAGCCGCATTGGCGCGCGCGGGAGTCCCCGGCTGCTGCACCAGCCAACGCCCCACAGACCGGCCACGATCAGCAGGTCGAGCAGGAGGACGAGCACGGTTCCCGCCACGAGCACGGCCGCCCCCGGGAGTTCCACCTCGTAGTGTGCGTTGTACCATCCCTCGGGGAACAGGATGGTGTGCTCGCCCTGCCATCCCTGGGAGGTCCGCTCCCACCGCGGGGCCTCCCGCGTCGGCGACGGATCGTCCTCGTTGAGCGGCAGCAGGGTGACGGTCCCCTCGTCCGCCCGGTCCCGCCCGAAGGGGACATCCGGGAAGAGGGCCGTGCTGAAGCCTCGCCGCGGGGGCACAGCGACGGTGATCACCGATCGGTCCGGCAGCACCGCGAGACCGAGGTAGTGTACCTCCTCCGACTGAAGTTGCAGTACTCTGGCTCCGAGCGCAGCCTCGTCCAGATAGTCGTCCACGATCGAGGGACGGGGATCGGAGACGCCGATACGCAAGGCGTCGCTGGGCAGTCCGCCGGGAGTCCAGCGGTCGATCCAGACGGCGACTCCCTCCTGGGCGAGACCGCTCGCACGCCAGGTGCCGTAGAGGAGTCCGGTGCCGCGGGCCCCGCTCTCGAACAGGGAGTCCGTTCTCTCGGACAATCCCTCGAGGAGAAACTGCAGATAGGGATTGACCTGGTTCCCGAGGGTCGAAAGACGTTGCTCGGCGACCTCCCGCTGCGCCGCGACGCGCCCGCCCCAGGTGAACGGCAGCGCTGCGCTTGCGGCGAGCAGGACCGCGGCCGCCCCCGTTGCAACCGAGCCGCGCCACGTCGTCGCGGGTTGTCGGCCCAGGCCGATCAGGGCCACCGGGAGCGCCCACAGGACACCAGCCCAGGCGGGGGCGGGAGGCAAACCGAGGGACACGCTGTGCACCAGCAGGCTGAGCACCAGCGCCAGAAGCAGGCCGGCCGCGACCAGGGCCGGTCTCCCCGACGCAGGCACGGGCCGGGTGGCGAATCGAAGCGCCAGCGCGGCCACGACGACCAGCACGGAGGTCAGCGCGCACTGATAGATCAGCCAGTAGCCCGTCGCACCACCAAGTTGCGATGTCGTGGGCGCGAGCGAGAACCAGTGAATCACTGCCGCGAACCCGATGCCGGCGATAGCTGAGCCGATCAGCGGAGCGCCGCGTCCGCGGACGCCCCCGGGCAAGAGTCCCGCGATGAACGCCCCCGCCAGCCCGAGTGCCAACACGCGGCCCAGCGTGCCCTCGGTGGTCCCGGGGAGAAGGAAGCGAGCTGGCGAAAACAGTCCGGAGACGCCCAGCAGGTCGCCGAACGGCAGCACGATCGCCAACAGGGCCAGGGTCGCCGCGGCCAGGACGGCGTGATATGGCTTGGCCCTGAGGCCGATGAGCAGCAGCAACCAGGCCGTTACCGCGAGGCCGGCGACCACCCGGCTCCATGCCCTCCGAACCGACTCGAACGCCTCCCCCTGCGTCACCTCCTCGGAGGAGATGGAAAAAAGCGTCCGCTCCTGCCAGTTGAAGTCGCGTATGGCGGGACCCGTCGCCTGTTCGGAGTGCGTGATCCGGATCGCCCTTCCGATGTCGGACCCGAATCGCGTGGCGAAGGCGGCCTCTTCGTCGGGTACGTCGGGAGGCATGTCGCTCTGGAGCAGCGCGGCGGCCACCGCCGTCGCGCCGCTCGCGCCGATGCGTTCGGTGAAGTACAGATAGCTGTAGACCGGGCCTTGCCCGAATACGTACCGGTCCCAGCCCGAGCGGGCATCGAGGGGCACAACCCCCTGGTGATTGCCCGCCCAGGCGACGAGGTCCGTGCGCGCGTCGAATACCGCGATGGCATGCAGGTCGGCTTCGCGCCGGACGTCTTCCAGAAACGCCCAGTAGCCGGGCGAGCCTCCGTCCAACTCCCGGCCGGCGACCCGGGAGACTGCTGCCGTACCGTGGTCGATCAAGGTCTCGAAGCGCCGGTCCAGGACCGCTTCCAGGCGGGCCTCGCGTCCGCTCCGGAAACGATCCCAGTCGTCGGCCACCAGTGCGAAGCGCGCGGAACCCAGCATTCCGCTCGCGATCGCGGCCAGAAGGACAAGGGCGGCGGCGAACGTCCAGCGATCGCGACCGGACCGGCGGGACAACATCCGGAGCACGCCCGGAACAGCCGCCAGCGCACTCACCAGCAGCCATCCGGGCGCGGACCAGCGTGTCCATATCGCCAGCGCCGCCACGCTCAACCACAACAGCGCCGACACGGCGGACTGTCGTGACCCAGCCCGCAGGAGGCCTCTGAGCAAGGAGGAAACGCCGTTCATCGTGGCATCAGCGGGCGTCACGCATCCGCTTCACAGCTTCCGGAGGACCGGACCGCGAGGCCCCCGGCTGCTCCGCGACCGCTGCAATCGGTGACATGCGGGAATCGGTTTGCAGGATCCGTCCCCTGGCTGGGGTGTAATCGGATGTCGTTTCGATCACTTGCGACCGAGGCTCCGTCCGTGCGACGCATTCTTCTCCCTGTACTTCTGTTCACCCTTGCCGGATCCCCTCCATCCAGCGGCGCTTCCGCGCAGATCACCATCCTGGACCGGGGCGAGTTCGAGGTGGCCGTCAACGGCAGGGGAGTGGGGACCGAGACCTTCTCGATCCGCCAGGTGGGCACCGGGAGCGAGGCCCGGGTCATCGCCGCGGGGCAGATTCGCGCCGCCCTCCCCGACGGCGCGAACACGATGGACATGCTCATGGAGCTGACCGGCGCCGGCTGGATGCCCTCCGCCTATCAGAACAAGGTAGGAGGCGAGGGGGCCCGGGAGATCGGCTTCGAACTTCGCGGCGCCCGTTTCGAGTCGCGCGTCACATCCGATATCGGGGAGCAGGTGAAGGAGTACCGGGCCGCCCCGGGCACCAGGATCCTCGAGCGGGGCGCTGCGCATCATTTTCACTTTCTTGTGCCTCCCGCGGATCCGGGTCCTCGGTCCATTCCCGTCATCGTGCCCCGGGACGCGTTTCAGGCCGAGGCCCAGGTGATCCTCGCCGGAACCGCCGAGTTGCGCATCGGCGGGGAGGTGATGCCGGCGCGGCACTACCGGGTGCGAGCCGGAGAGCTGCGCTGGGAGGCATGGCATGATGCCGGGGGCAGGGTGCTGAGGGTCGCCGAGAACTCCACGGGCTACTCCGCTGTCCGCGTGGCTCCCCCCGGGTCCTGAGGCATCCGCAACCGATGCGTCCGGCAACTCCAGGTGTTCCGACCCCCCGCGACATCGGCTTCAGCGGTGAAACCCCATCGGACGGGGCCGCGTATGACTTCGCGGCCGCAACAGGCCGAAGACCGCCATCTACGCAAGGGAGAACGAACGGTGTTCAGGATGATCCCGATGGCCAAGTGCGCGCTGACGCTCCTGCTGTGTTGCGCGACGTCGTCCTGGCTGCAGGCCCAGGAGGTGCCTTTCCGTCTCACGCTCGACGAAGCAATCCGCATCGCCCGGCTGCAAAACCCCGGCTTCCAGTCGGTTCGCAACGACTCGCGCGTCGCGGACTGGTCGGTTCGTTCGGCCTACGGCGACCTGCTGCCCTTCGCGAATCTGAGCTCGAGCCTCTCCTGGCAGGGAAGAGGTGAACAGCAGTTCGGAAGCCTGACGACCAGCCAGCTGGGGTTCGGCGACGAGCCCTCCTACTATTTCTCCAGCTACAACGCGGGCCTCAGCTACTCCATCGGCGCCGAGTCGCTGTTTCGTCCGGGGCGAGCAAAAGCAGCCCGAAACGCCACGGTCGCGCTCATCGACCAGGCCGAAGCCAACCTCGTTCGCGACGTCACGATCATCTACCTGGACGTTCTGCGCCAGCAGGAGGGGTATCTGCTTGCCCAGCAGGAGCTTGAGCGCGCGCGCTTCAACCTGCGTCTGGCCGAAGGGCAGCTGGAAGTGGGCACGGCAACCCCGCGCGACGTACGCCAGGCGGAAGTATCGGTCGGCCGCGCCGAGGTCACCCTTCTCCAGGCCGAATTCGCGGTAAGCAATGCGCGCATCGCCCTCCTGGTCGTGCTCGGAGCGGAGGTGCCGCAGGAATTCACCGTCGTGAGCGCGTTCGAGGTACGCGAGCCGGTCTGGTCGGAAGCGGAACTGGTGGCGATGGCGCTCGAGGGCAATCCCGGGCTCATCGCCGAGCGGGCCAATGAGGCCGTTGCCGCAAGCGACGTGAAGATGGCGCGGTCCTCGTACTACCCTTCCCTGTCCCTCAGCGCGGGGCTGAGCGGGTTCACGCGCGAAGCGTCCAGCGTGGAATCAATGATCAGCCAATCCAGGGCCCGGGTCAGTGGCCAGCAAGAGCAGTGTCGCGTGCTTAACCAGTTGTACGGCCTCGTGGGCAATCCTCGGACGGAGGACTGCGACAGCATCGTCTTCACGCCCGATCAGGAAGAGGCCATCATCGCGCAGAACAGCGCGTTCCCGTTCGACTTCACCCGCCAGCCGCCGCGGGCCTCCCTCACGGTGAGCGTGCCCGTGTTCCAGGGCTTCAGCCGGCAGTTGCAGGTCGAGAACGCGCGCGCCGCCCGTGAAGACGCCCGCCATCGGCTGCGGGGCGCGGAACTGGATCTGCGGGCGCAGATCGCCTCGAGCCTGGCGGCCGTCCGCACCGCCTACGAGACGGAACTCATCGAGCAGCGCAACCAGGCGGTGGCGGCGGAGCAGCTGCGCCTGGCCACCGAACAGTACCGCGTAGGTTCCGCGAGCTTTCTGGACCTCGTCGAGGCGGAGACCGTCATGGCGCAGGCCGACCGCGAACGCGTCGCCTCCATATATTCATATCACGACCTGCTCGCCAACCTGGAAGCACTGGTGGGTGCGAGGCTGCGGCCCTGACGCCCGTCGGAATGTACGGGATGGCGATTGGGCGCATGTGCCCAGGGTCCTGGACCGGAATTCGGGAACAACATCCAAATGACGCTTAGAGCAAAGATCGCCATCGGCGTGCTCGTGGTAACCGTCCTCGTGGTCGCCGGAGTGCTGACCACGCTGCAGTCGCGCAACACCGGCACGCAGGTGCGCACGGAGGAAGTAGGCCGGCGCGACCTGGAAGCGATCGTCACCGCGAGTGGCAACATCCGGGCGCGGCGAACCGTAGACATCAGCTCCGACGTCTCGGGCCGCATCGTTGAACTCAACGTCGACGAAGGCGACGATGTGCAAGAAGGACAAGTACTTCTGCGCATCGACCAGACGCAGTTCCAGGCCGCCGTGGCCCAGTGGCGAGCCGGGCTGTCCCAGCGGGAGGCCCAAGCAGCCCAGCAGAACGCCAGCCTCATCCAGGCGACGCGCGAGTACGACCGCATGCAGGGGCTCTGGACGCGCGACTCGACGCTCGTCAGCCGGCAGCAGGTCGACGACGCCGGGACGCAGGCCGAAGTCGCGCGAGCTCTCTTCACCGCCGCGGAGCACGGCGTGGACCAGGCCCGCGCGACGCTCGCCGAGGCCGAGGATCGGCTGTCCAAGACCACCATCCGGGCTCCCATCTCGGGCAAGGTCACCCGCCTGAACATCGAACTCGGCGAGACCGCCATCGTGGGCACGATGAACAACCCGGGCAGCCTGCTGCTCACCGTCAGCGACCTGTCGGTGATCGAGGCGGTGATGCAGGTCGATGAAACCGACGTGCCGGAGATCAGCATCGGCGACAGCGCCGCCATGGAGCTGGACGCGTTTCCCGACACGGAGTTCGCCGGGACCGTGACCGAGATCGGGAATTCCGCCATCCGGCCGCCGTCGAGCGCGGCGGGAACGGGCCAAACCCCCACCATCGACTTCGAGGTGGTGATCACGCTGGACGACCCGCCGGTCGAGTTGCGGCCGGACCTTTCGACCACGGCCGACATCGTCACCGAAACGCGCGACCAGGTCCTGGCGATTCCGATCATCGCCTTGACGATTCGCGACCGCTCGGAGGAAGGGGCGGACGGAAACGACTCCAATGGCGACGAGGAACTCGCCGACGACGAGGCCGGCGACGGTTCGACAGAATCGGAGGACGCGCGGGCCGAAGACGAGGACGATGAGGAGGAGGAAGAGGAAGAGGAAGGTGTGTTCCTGGTACGCGATGGCGAAGCGCATTTCGTTCCGGTCAACGTGGGGATCGCGGGACAGGAGTACTTCGAGGTGCTCTCAGGCCTGTCGGAGGGCGACACCGTGGTGAGTGGCCCGTACCAGCGCGTTCGCGAGCTCAGCGATGGCGATGCCGTGCGGACCGACAGCGCTTCGGCCGAGCCGGACGAGCCGGCTTCGTGACCCACGGACAGACCTGAGGCGGTCATGCACCTCTGGGAAGGCGTACGACTCGCGCTGGGCTACATCCGCAGCGAGAAGCTGAAGAGCTTTTTCAGCCTCCTCGGCGTCATCGTCGGCATCATGTTCCTCATCGTGGTGGTCAGCATCGTCGAAGGAATCGACCGCTACATCCGGGACGATTTCTCGTCGATGGTCTTCGGTGTGAACACGGTGACCCTGGAGCGAAGCCGGCCCAACATCGTCGCCGGCGATCCCGTATCCCTGCGGCGGGCGGCCCGCCGCCCGCGCATCGAGATGGATGACGCGGACGCGATTCGCGAGCGGCTCGAGACGCCGGCCACGATCGCGGTCGAGTCCATCGCCCAGGGGGAAGTAGAGGGTCCGGGAGGACTCAAGGTCGAAAACGTGCTTCTCTTCGGAGCCTCGGAGGAGATCTTTACGATTCGTGCGTACGACGTGGAACTGGGCCGGCCCTTTTCCGAACAGGAAGCCGACCGTGGCGCAGCTGTCGCCGTGCTCGGCAAGAGCACCGCGGACCTGCTCTTCGAGGATGAGGATCCGGTTGGTGCGCAGGTGCGGATCCGGGATTTCCCCTTCCGCGTCGTCGGCGTCATCGAGGAACAGGGTTCCATGTTGGGGCTGTCGCGTGACAACATGGTGCTGGCCCCGGCCCGCTCTCCCATCCGTCGAATGGTGAATCCGCGAAACGTCGTGGACGGCGTGGTCATCCAGACGGCGAGTCCGGAACTGTTGCGGGAAGCTACCGCGGAGACCGAGGGCATCATGCGAGCTCGCCACGGCCTCCGACCCGGCGAGGAGAATGACTTCAACCTCGAGACCGCGGAAGAAGCGCTCAGCTTCTGGGACAACATCTCGCGCGTGCTCTTCGTGGCGCTACCCGGACTGGTGTCGATATCGCTGGTCGTGGGCGGCATCGTGATCATGAACATCATGCTGGTTTCGGTCATGGAGCGGACCCGTGAAATAGGGGTGCGCAAGGCCATCGGCGCACGCCGGCGCGATATCCTGATCCAGGTGTTGATCGAGACCGCCACCCTTTCCGCGGTGGGCGCGGCGGTCGGCATAGGGATCGGAGTCGCGCTCACCATGGTCGTTCGCGCCGTGTCGCCTCTGCCGGCGGCGGTCGCGCCTCAGTGGATCGCGCTGGGTGTCGCGCTGGGGATCACCGTCGGGGTCGTGGCCGGTGTCTACCCGGCCGCGCGGGCCTCGAAGCTCAATCCGGTAGACGCGCTGAGGTACGAGTGATGAGAGCGCGGCTGAATACCCTCAGCGAGGGAATCCGCATCGCGCTGGAAGCGATCCGCGCGACCAAGATTCGGGCCGGTCTGACCATCAGCGGGGTGGCGATCGGGGTGGGCGTGGTCGTGACGATGGCAGCGATGATCACCGGAATCCGCTCGAGCATACTTTCGCCGTTCGAAGCCGGCGGAGCCGACAACTTCTACCTGACCCCCTTCGACTTCACGGATGTCCGGTTGGTCGGGGACGGCAGTGGTCGCCCGCCATGGTGGGATCGTCCGGAGCTGACCCACGAGGAGATCGACCGGATCGAGCGTCTTCCGGCTGTGTCCGAGGCGATTGTCAACTTCGAATTCTCACCGACGTTCGCGTTCGAGGGCCGCCGGGTGCGGGCGTTCCAGGGCAACGGAATGTCCGCCGGCTGGACGGCCGCCCAACCGGGTGAGTTCATTGCGGGCCGCAACTTCGTGCCCACCGAAGTCGACGAAGGCCGCGCCGTGGTGGTGATCTCACCCGGGCTGGCCGAGGAACTCTTCGGCCAGCGCGATCCCATCGGCAGGAACGTGCGGGTGACGGCGGGAAGGCGGTCCGTCAGCCCGCTGTTCCGGGTAGTGGGGGTCTATCGGGCGGACGACAACATCTTCGCCGAAACCATCGATCACTGGGCGATCTTCCCCTGGACCGCCGCCGAAAAGCGGCTCAAGGCCAGGAATCGCTTCAACTTCCTCATGCTGACGATCGTGCCGCGAGGCCCGTTCGGCCGGGACCAGGCCAAGGATCAGGTGACCACGGTCCTGCGTTCGATGCGGGGGCTCGGTCCGGCCGACGACAACAACTTCGCCCTCGTCGAGTCGCAGCAGATCGTCGAGTCGTTCAACCAGCTGACCGCAGCGTTCTTTCTGGTGATGATCGCTCTGTCGTCGGTCGCGCTCCTGGTGGGCGGGATCGGCGTGATCGGCATCATGATGATCTCCGTAACCGAACGAACGCGAGAGATCGGCATCCGCAAGGCCGTCGGCGCAACCCGGAACGAGATCCTCTGGCAGTTCCTGGTGGAGGCGTCGGTGTTGACCTTCCTGGGAGGGGCGCTGGGCCTGGCTCTGGGCGCGGGTCTGGCCGACTTCATCGAAGCCAGGACCCCGATTCCGGCATCCATTCCCTTCTGGTCGATCGTCGCGGCGCTCACATCCGCCGTCGTCACCGGGATGGCCTTCGGCCTCTTTCCTGCCCTGCGCGGCGCGCGCATGACGCCGGTCAAGGCGTTGCGTTTCGAGTAGAAAGACCCGAGACCTGCCCGTCTCCGCCGAGACAGCGCACGTCCACCACCAGCCGTCGCCAACTGGGCACGCGGTCGTTTCCAACGCGCAGGGCGGTCGCCCGGGTGCGTCCGCCCGCCCGCAGCCAAGGTCCCAGCCAGCCGCCGATCTCGGGAGGCAGGTAGCCCACGGGATCGCCGGCCGGCAGGTGCACCCACACCGCGCCGTGGCGGCCGTCCGCCGGATCGGGGATGAGCACCAGCGCGTCGCCGGGGTTGAGGGCGTCGAGATGCCGGTCGCGACCCCCGAATACGGTTCCGTGAACGGTCGAGCGGAACCGCGCCGGCGGGCCCGCGGGAAGTCGTGCCTGGCTCATCGGCGATTCCCTGTTGGATGCACACCTTCAATCGAAACCTCGGGGCGGCTAAAGTTAGGCGCCGGAACCTGTCCCGCCATGAGCAGCCTGCGCCGTTTCCGATGGACCGTCCCGCCCTCTATTTCGACCACGCCGCCACAACGCCCCTGCGGCCGGAGGTGCTGGACGCCATGCGTCCGCACCTTGGCGGCGTCTTCGGCAACCCGTCGAGCGCGCACCGGTGGGGACGGCAGGCGCGCGCGGCCCTGGATGAGGCGCGGGCGGAGTGTGCGCGCGCGGTCGGGGCCGAGCCCGCGGAGATCGCCTTCGTGCGCGGCGGCACCGAGGCCGACAACATGGCCGTGCTGGGAAGGGCCGCGGTCGCGCTGGCGGCGGGAGAACGTCCGCGCACGGTAGCGACCACGATCGAACATCCCGCGGTGCGGGAGGCGTGCGACGAGGTGGCCGCGCGCGGCGGGGAGAGCGTGCAAGTCGAGGTCGGCCGGGCGGGCGAACTCGACGAGGACGCGCTGGCGGACGCGCTCGCGCGGGGCGCGTGCGTGCTCTCGGTGATGTGGGTGAACAACGAGGTCGGCACCGTGCTGCCGGTGGAGCGCGTGGCGCGCCGGGCGCGGGCGGCGGGAGTGGTGGTGCACTCCGACGCGGTGCAGGCGGTGGGCAAGGTGCCGGTGGACTTCGGCCGGGCGGGGCTCGACCTGGCCTCCATGACCGCCCACAAGATCGGCGGACCCCGGGGGGTGGGGCTGCTCTACCGCCGCCGCGGGGTGGAACTCGCTCCTCTCCTGTTCGGAGGTGGGCAGGAGCGCCGCCTGCGGCCGGGGACGGAGGATGTTGCGGGAGCGGTGGGCCTCGCGAAGGCGCTCACCCTGGCCGTGGCCGAACAAGCCGCGGAGGCGGAGCGGCTCGCGGCGGAGCGCGACCGCCTGCAGGCCGCCATCGTCGACGCGCTCCCCGCAACGCGCGTGTTCGGCGAAGAGGGCGAGCGAGCCCCGCACCTGCTCAACCTGGGATTCCCCGGGCTGGACGCGGCCACTCTGGTGATGGCTTTCGACCTGGCGGGGGTGGCGGTATCCGGGGGATCGGCGTGCGCGTCCGGCAGCACTACCACCAGCCCGGTGCTGCGCGCCCTCTACGGCGACGACGCGGAGGGACTGGCTTCCGTGCGCTTCAGCCTGGGCCGCACCACCACCTCCGCCGAGGTGAGCGAGGCCGCCCGCCGGACGGTCGAGATCGTGACCCGCGCCGGCGCGCTCGCCGGCGCAGGAGCAGTCTGACGATGCCCGCCGAGCGGATCCTGGTCGCCATGTCCGGTGGGGTCGACTCGTCGGTTGCGGCCGCCCTGCTCGCCGAGCAGGGCCACCAGCTCGTCGGCGCGACCATGAAGACCTTCTGCTACCAAGAGGAGGCGGGACCGTCGCGCACCTGTTGCGGACTCGACGGCATCATGGACGCGCGCCGGGTCGCCGATGCGCTGGGCATCCCCCACTACGTCTTCGACGTGGAGGAGGAGTTCACCCGCGATGTCATCGACGATTTCGTCTCGGAGTACGCGCGCGGACGCACGCCCAACCCCTGCGTCCGGTGCAATTCCAACACCAAGTTCCGGGACCTTCTCCGGCGCGGAGAGCTGCTCGGGTGCGATGCCGTCGCTTCCGGACACTACGTGCGGGCCGGGGTCGTGGACGGGGAGGCGGCTCTCTTCCGGGGACGCGACCCGGCGAAGGATCAGTCCTACTTCCTGTGGGGCCTTCCCCGCGCGCTGCTGCCCCGGCTGAGGTTTCCGCTGGGCGAACTCACCAAGCCCGAAGTCCGCGCCCGCGCGCGCGAACTCCGCCTCGTCACCGCCGCCAAGCCCGAGTCGCAGGAGATCTGCTTCGTGCCCACCGGCGACTACCGCGATCTGCTGCGGCGCAAGCTCGGCGGCCGCCACGACGCGCTCCGGCCCGGCAACCTGGTGGACACCCGCGGACGGGTCGTCGGCCGCCACCAAGGCTACGCCTCCTTCACCGTGGGCCAGCGCCGCGGACTGGGCGGGGGCTTCGACCAGAGGCTGTACGTTGTCGAGATCCGCCCGGACTCGCGCGAGGTGGTGGTGGGCGCGAGGGAGGCGCTCGAGTGCCGCGAGCTCCGGGTGGCCGAACTCAACTGGCTCACGGCGGAGCCGCCCGCGGACGGGACCGTCGTGCACGCCCAGCTCCGCTACCGGGCTCCCGCGGTGCGGGGCCGCGTTCAGCACGGCGGGGACGGTCTCAATCTCGAGCTGGAGGAGCCCGTGCTCGCGGTCACGCCCGGGCAGTCGGCGGTCTTCTTCGACGGGAGCGAGCGGATTCTCGGCGGCGGACGCATCGCCGCCGCGGCCATGGCGGGCGGACTCGAGGAGGCGGCCGGAGACCTGGCGCACCGCCCCTGACCCGCGCGTCAATCCAGCGGCTGGGCTCCCGCCAGCAGCCGGAGCAGCTCGCCATCGCTCGCGCCATTCACAAGGGCTTCCGCTCCGGCCTTCCCCGCCGGAACCTCGGCGACCATCGGGCGCCTGGCCGGATCCGAACAGCACCGGAAGACCACCCGCCCGGGATGCGCCAGCCCGTGGCGGCCGGTGGTGGCGAAAGCCTCCCACCTGCGAAACGACCCGTCGCGAATCATACGCTGCATCTGCCGGGCTTCAGTAGCTGAGTTCGGCCACTTCCGCGAACTGCCGGATGGCCTCCTGGGCGTCCTCCGAGAGCGCCTCCGGGACCTGGACCTGGATCTCGACGATCTGATCGCCCACGCGCGCTCCCTTCCGGATCCCGTGCCCGCGGACGCGAAAGCGCGCGCCCGGCTGCGTGCCCGCCGGGATCTTGAGCACAACCTTCTTGCCGTGCACGGTCCTGACCCGAATGCGAGTGCCCATGGTGGCCTGCGCGATGTTGAGGGGCACGGTGACGTGGATGTCCCGCCCGTCGCGCCGGAAGAACCGGTGCGGCTTCACCTTGAAGGTGATGATCAGGTCCCCGCGGGTCCCTCCCCTGGCACCGCGCTCGCCCTGCCCGCTCAGCCGCACCTTTGAGCCCGTGTCCACACCGCGCGGCACGGCCACCCCGATCTTGCGGTTCTGGCGCACCGTTCCCGTCCCCTTGCAGGCGTCACACGGATCGGTGGGAATCCTGCCCCGGCCGAGACACGCCGGGCAGGGTCGCTTCACCGCGAATCCGCCCTGGCCGAAGGAGACAGTGCCCGTTCCCGAGCACTCCTTGCAGCGGGTGGTGGTCGTTCCCGGCCGAGCCCCGTTGCCCCCGCAGGTGGCGCACTCCTCGGTCATGGGAACCGTGATGGTGACGCGTCCTCCCGTCACCGCCACCTCGAAGTCGATGTCCACGACGTACTCGACGTCGTTGCCCTTGCGCGGGCCGGTCGAGGATTCCCGGGCGGTCTTCCGGCCTCCGCGATCGAATATGGAACCGAAGAGGTCGCCGATCCCGCCCAGATCGTCGAACGAAAACCCCTGCCCGGCACCCGCCGGCCCGGCGCCGGGAGACGCGGGCCCCCGCCGATTGCCGCCCAGACCGAAGGCGCCCAGGCGCCGCATCTGGTCGTACTGCTTGCGCTTGGCGGAGTCGGAAAGCACGGAGTAGGCCTCCCCCACCTCCTTGAACCGCTCGGACGCCGCCGGGTCGCCCTGGTTGGCGTCCGGATGGTACCGCTTCGCCAACCGGCGATAGGCCTTCTTGATCTCCTCGGGCGTCGCCTTCTCCGAGACGCCCAGGGCCTTGTAGTAGTCTTTCGTCGCCGGCGACATCGAGACCCTCGCGTTCCGTGGTCTAGCCGTGCTTGCGCACGCTGACGCGCGCGGGCCGCACCAGGTGGCCCTCAAGCAGGTATCCCCGCTGAAGAACCATGTCCACCGTGTCGTCCTCGTCCTCCGAGGCGGCGGGGGCCGTCATGACGGCCTCCATCACGTTCGGGTCGAAGTCCTCGCCGGCCGGGTCGAGCACCTCCAGGCCCGCCTCAGCAAGCGCCCGCAGCAGCTTCCGTTCCACCATGTCGACGCCTTCCACGATGTCCTGCACGGACGCCGTCTTCGGATCCAGAAGGGCGACCCGCTGAAGGTCGTCGACCGACTCCACCAGGCGGCGCACCAGGTCCGCCTGCGCGCGCGCCCAGGTTTCCAGCTTCTCGGCGCGCACCCTCTTGCGATAATTCTCGAATTCCGCTGCGAGACGCAGATGGCGGTCGTTGAGATGGTCGATCTCGCGTTCGAGATCGCTCCTGGATGGGCCCGGCTCGTCGGGGGCGTCCGCGCCGGCTCCGTCCTCGCGCGTGGATGCCTCCCCGTCGGCTTCGCCCCGCGACCCGCTCGCCGGGAAATCCTCGTCGCGGGACGCCGCCGGCCCCGGACCATCGGCGCGCGCGTCATCCGGCGGGGCGCCTTCTTCGGGTTCTACCCGCGGGGCTTCGGAATCGGCCTCGGAAGCCGGGTCTGCCTGGTTGTCGAAAGTCCTGGGGCTCATCTATCTCGTTTGGAGTTGAGGCGTTGACGGCGCTGCGGGCCCGCAAACGATACCCCGGTACCGAACGAGATGTCCAGTGGGCGGGATTCAGCGCCACCCGTGGGACCGACCAGCGTTCCAAAGGGTAGATTCCGGCATTCCCCACGGGCGGCATCCGTTCGTCCGGAAGCAGGAACGTGGAAACAGCGGAGGAAGGGCGTGGCACGTCGCGCCGGCGCGGAATCGCTACGCATCGTGATCCTCGGATGCGGAAGGATGGGCCGGTCGATCGATGCGCTCGCGCGGACCCGGGGCTTCGACGTGCTGGCCAGGCTGGAGCGCCGCGAGGTGGAAGGACGCCGGGAAGCAACGCGCGACCGCATCGCCGGAGCCGATGTGGCGCTGGAGTTCACCACATCCGCGTCGGCTGCCTCCAATATTCGCCTTTGCGTGGAGGCGGGGTGCCCCGTCGTCTCCGGCACGACGGGATGGTCCGAGCAGTTGCCCGCGGTCGCCGCCTGGGTGAAGGAACGGGGTGGGGCGCTGCTATGGGCCCCCAACTTCTCCTTCGGGGCAGTCGCCCTCCAACTGCTGGCGCACCGGGCGGGCGAACTCTTCGCCGGCGCCGGCGGCTTCGACGCGCATGTGGTTGAAACCCATCACGCCGGCAAGCTCGACGCCCCGTCCGGCACGGCCATCGCTCTGGAACAGTCGCTGGAAGAAGGATTGGGACGGAGCTCTTCCATTACATCGATCCGGACCGGGCACGTTCCCGGCACACACGAGATATCGATCGACGGTCCCCGCGAGCGACTCGTCCTGCGCCACGAAGCCCGCGACCGCGGCGTGTTCGCGGAGGGCGCGCTGCGGGCGGCGACGTGGCTGGTCGGTCGTACGGGGGTATACACCATGCGAGATCTTCTCGCGGGAGAGGCAGGGTGAAGCACGAGACGCTGAGGGGATGCGGAACGGCGCTGGTAACGCCGTTCCGGGAAACGGGAGAGGTGGACGAGGCGGCGCTGCGGTCGCTGGTCGATTGGCAGATCGAAGAGGGCATCGATTTCCTTGTGCCCGCGGGCTCCACCGGGGAGGCGGCGACGCTCTCGGTCGAGGAGCACGAGCGGGTGGTGGCGGTCACGGTCGAGCAGGCCGCGGGACGCGTCCCCGTCGTGGGAGGGGCGGGATCGAACGACACGGCCGAGGCGATCGAGCTTTCGCTCAGAATCGCGTCGACCGGCGTGACCCACCTGATGCACGTCTCGCCCCCGTACAACCGCCCGCAGCAGCGCGGGCTGATCGAGCACTTCACCGCGGTCGCGGACGCGGCTCCCCGCCCGGTGGTGCTCTACAACGTGCCGGGCCGTACGGGCAGCAACATCGCTGCCGCCACCACCCTGGCGCTGGCCGCGCACCCCAACATCGTGGGGACCAAGGAGGCCGCGGGCAGCTGCGACCAGGTCGCGGAGATCGCCCGCGGCCGGCCTCCCGGATTCGGGCTGCTGTCGGGCGACGATTCCATGACGGTGCCGTTCATGGCGCTCGGCGCCGACGGCGTGATCTCGGTGGTCAGCAACGCCACCCCGCGCGCCATGGCGGAGCTGGTGGGGGCGATGGCGTGCGGCGACCTGCAGCGCGCGCGGGCCCTGCACTACCGCCTCGCCGACTGGATGCGGGTGGCGTTCGTCGAGTCGAACCCCGTGCCGGTCAAGGCGGCCCTGGGGATGCTGGGGCGCATCCATCCCCGGGTCAGGCTGCCGCTTGCGTCCCTTGCCCAGACCCACCAAGAAACCGTGGCGGCGGCCGTGCGAGCCGCGGAGGGGACATGAGCCCAGCCACCCCGGGCCTCGGGACAACGCTGCAGGAGCGCATCGACGCGCTCCATGCCTGGCCCGCCGGCGAGGCTCTTCCGGAGGCCGCCGAAGAGGTCGTGGGCGAACTGCTGGGCCGCCTTGAGGCGGGATCGCTGCGCTCCGCCGTGCTTGAGGACGACGGCTCCTGGGCGGCGGTTCCCTGGGTGAAGCGGGGGATCCTGGTGGCCTTCCGCAGCGGGCGCGTCACCCCGGTCGCCGCCCCCGGCGGCAGCGTGGTCGACGCCCGGGCTCCATCCGCCTTCCTGGACAAGCACAACCTGCCCGTGCGCCGCTTCACGGCCGGGGAGGGCGTCCGGGTGGTGCCGGGCGGCTCGGCCGTGCGCCGCGGAGCCTACCTCGGTCCCGGGGTGGTGTGCATGCCGCCCATGTACGTGAACGTGGGCGCCTGGGTGGGGGCGGGCAGCATGATCGACTCGCACGCGCTGGTGGGCTCGTGCGCCCAGGTCGGGGAGCGCGTGCATCTGAGCGCGGCGGCCCAGATCGGCGGCGTCCTGGAGCCCGTGGGCGCGGCCCCGGTGGTGATCGAGGACGACGTGCTGGTGGGGGGCAATGCCGGTGTTTACGAGGGGACGGTGGTGCGGCGCGGGGCGGTGCTGGCCGCGGGAGTCATCCTGACGCGCGGGACCCCGGTCTTCGACCTGGTGCGCGAGAAGGTGTATCGCGCCGGCCCCTCCCGGCCGCTCGAGATTCCCGAGGACGCCGTGGTCGTCCCCGGGGGGCGCGCGGTCACCGGCGAGTGGGGCCGCGCGCAGGGGCTGTCGCTGTTTGCCCCGGTCATCGTGAAGTACCGGGACGCCGGGACGGATCTGGCGACCACCCTGGAGGACTGGCTGCGGTAGCAGCCCGCCGACGACGCTTCCCGGCATTCGGGCGGCGCTGCATCCGCGCCGGACCGCGTCGCTCCGCCATGCCGGACTGCCGAATACACTGCCCGTAGTGGTCAGCCCGCTACCGGTAGTGGGTATCGCCGGCAAGTGGCACCCCGGCGCCGACCCTCAGCCGCCCCGCAACATCCGGTACAGGAGCGCGAGCGCTGCCTGGGCGCTGCGTTCGCGGACCGCGCGGCGCGCGCCCGGAAAGACGCTCCGGCGCGCCCGGGTGCGGCCGTCCAGGTGGACCGCGTACCACACCGTGCCCACCGGCTTCTCCGCCGATCCCCCGCCCGGTCCGGCCACTCCGGTCACGGCCAGCCCGGCGTCGGCGCCGAAGGCCCGGGCCACCCCCTCCGCCATGGCGCGCGCCACCTCCTCGGATACCGCGCCCTTCCGGGCCAGCAGGTCGCGGGACACCCCCAGATGGGCGCGCTTGGCATCGTCCGCATAGGTGACCATCCCCCCCGGAAAGTACTCGGAGGACCCCGGCAGCTCCGTGATGCGCCGCGCCACCAGGCCGCCCGTGCAGCTCTCCGCCACCGCGAGAGTTCGCCCGGATGACGTCATTTCCGCCGCGATGCACTCGACGATATCCCCGCTCTCGGCCGGGTAGCGGTACGGCCGCAGGACCGGCTCGACCAGCGCTTCCACCCGGTCGAGCCGGCGGGCCGCCCGGGGATCGCCGGGGGTCGCGCGCGCACTCAGCCGAACGTCGACCCCGGTGAGGCGCGGCAGGAAGGCGATGGACACCGCACCCAGGTTCTCGGGGACGCCCGCGTCGATGCGCTCGGCGAGCGAGGACTCGGCGATGCCGGTGGTATGGAATACGCGGTGGACCAGGGGCAGCAGACGGTCGCCCAGCCGGGCCCGCAGCAACGGCTCCACGCCCGTGTCGAACAGCCCGCGCATCTCCGCGGGGACGCCGGGGAGGAGCACGACGATCCGGCTTTCCACGTCCAGAACCAGCCCGGGGGCGGTCCCGACCCGGTTGGGAAGAACGAGCGCACCCTCGGGCACCCGGGCCATGCGCTCGTTGCCGGCGGGAAGCGGCGTCGAGCGCCAGGTCGCCCAGCGGGCCCTGAGCGCGTCGAGCAACCCCTTGTCCAGACGGAGGGGCCTGTCCAGCGCCTCGGCCACGACTTCCCGCGTGATGTCGTCCGCGGTGGGACCCAGGCCCCCCGTCACCAGCACGACGTCGGCAACCTCCAGAGCGCGCGCGAGCGCCCCACGGATGTCGGGCGCGGTGTCCCCGACCACGAACCTCGCCCGCACCGGAAGCCCGAGGCTCGCCGCCCGCCGGCCCATCCAGGCGCCGTTGCTGTCGACGGTGAAGCCGGCCAGAAGTTCATCGCCCACCGCGACGATGGCGCAGCTGGCCGGGGGAGGCGCCGTCCGGGTCAGCGGTTGCTCCGGGCCAGGCCGCGGTTGCGCCAGAAATAGAGCCCCATCGAATAGATCGTGAGCACCAGCGCCAGCAGCAGGGCCAGACCGATGACCGTGCTGTGGAAGTGGACCCACAGATCCCAGGCGGCTCCGCTCCAGCTTCCCTGTTCGGCGAAGCGGACCAGGGCGTACCACAGGAGCACGGCCCCCATGAACACGTTCTGCAGAAGGGCCTTGTACTTCCCGGCGCGGTCGGCAGCGATCACCACCCCCCGGCGCACGGCGAAACCCCGCAGCAGGGTCACCATCAACTCGCGCCCCAGCAGGACGACGAGCACCCACAGGGGAAGTTCGCCCCACCACGGGATCTCGCCCCCTCCCGCCGGACGATGCGAGACGATGTAGATGGGCACGAGGGTGGACACCAGCAGCAGCTTGTCGGCGATGGGGTCCAGCAGCTTGCCCAGGTCGCTGATGAGGTTGTGCTTGCGCGCCAGATAGCCGTCCCACACATCGCTCAGAGCTGCCGCCAGAAAGAGGCCGAAGGTGACCGCCAGCACCGTGCCGTCGGACGACAGGGCCAGGAAGAAGATCGCGGGACAGGCAGCCATCCGCGACAGCGTAATGATGTTGGGCAGATTCCGTTGGCTGGCCATGCCGGACCTCAGCGAAGCGACTGCACCACCAGCCTGCTCACCGCCGCCAGCGTCTCGAAGACGCCCTTGCCCTCCGTGGCGACGCTCTCGAAGTCCGGTACGCGCGCCGGATTCAACCGCGCACGCAACTGTTCCACCGGAGCGATGCCTGGCAGGTCACGCTTGTTGTACTGGATCACGAAGGGAAGACGGGAGACATCGCACCCGCGCGCCTCCAGGGTTTCGTAGAGACTCTGCATCGCCTCGGCGTTGGCTTCGTCGCGGTCGGTCTGGGAATCCGCGACGAAGACTACCCCGTCCACGCCCTCGAGGAGAATCCGGCGTCTGCTCTCGAAATACGCCTGACCCGGCACGGTGTAGAGATGGAAGCGGGTCCGGAGGCCCTGTACGTCGCCAAGATCGAGGGCCAGAAAGTCGAACAGCAGCGTGCTGCCCTGCTTCGTGGCCAGGGAAACGAGCTCGCCCCGGTTTCCCGGATCCACGCGCGAATGGACGTATTCGATGTTGGTGGTCTTGCCCCCCTGCCCCGGCCCGCAGTATAGGATCTTGCAGTTGACCTCGCGGCCGGCGTAGTTCGTCATCGGCATGGCTTCACGCCATCTTCTCGCTCAGCCCCGTCTCCAGCGCCGCCAGCTCGCGCTCCATCCGCGCTTCGATGGCCCGTGCCCGATCGCGGAGCAGCTTGCGGGGCTCCCACGCCATGTAGTCCTTCAGCAGGGTCACCGTGTTAACCGAGGCGCGGGCGCGCGCCATGTGACCCAGAGCCGCCAGCCGCCGAAAGACCCGGGGGCTGAAGAGGTCCCGCTGGTGCCGGGTCATCTGGTCGTGTGCGACCAGAACCGCGACACCCCCTACCGCCACCACCAGGAGCGCAACCAGCCCCACCTTCTTCAGCTTCTTGTTCATTCGCTGGCTCCACCGCCCGGGCGGCGATTCCGTTTCCTACATCTCACGGCGCGCTTCCAGCGCCTGTGCGAGCGTCGTCCCATCCACGAACTCCAGGTCGCTGCCCACGGGCACGCCCGTGGCCAGGCGCGTCACCCTCAGGCCCATCGGCCTGAGCTGACGTTCGATATACACTGCCGTCGCCTCACCCTCAACCCGCGGGTTGGTGGCAAGAATGATCTCGCGCACCTCGCCCGACGCCGAACGGATGCGCTCGAACAACGACCGCAGGTTCAGCTGCTCGGGCCCGATCCCGTCCAGGGGCGACAGGCGACCGCCCAGTACATGATACACTCCCCCGTACCTTCCGGTGCGCTCCACCGCACCGACGTCGAAACTCCCCTCGACCACGCAGATCGTGGATGTGTCCCGCCGCGGGTTGGAACATATCGCGCAGAACTCTTCGTCGCCGAAGTTGCCGCACGTGGCACAGGGCCGCACCCGCTCGGCCAGGACCTCGATGGCGGCGGCGAGCCTCCGCGACTCGTCCGGGCCGGTGCGCAGCAGGTGGTGCACCAGGCGGAGCGCAGTCCTGGGACCGACCCCGGGGAGCCGGGAGAACTCGCTGGTGACCCGGTCAATCACCGACATCGGGCCTTCCCGCGCGCCGCTAGAACAGTTTGGGAAGCTGTCCCGGCATCGGAAGGCCGCCGGTCATCTTCTTCATTTCGCTCTCGTAGTGCCGGCGCGCCTTGCTCTGCGCCTCCCCCACCGCGGCCAGAACGAGATCCTCGAGCATCTCGACATCGTCCGGATCCACGGCCGAGGGTTCGATCGTGATGCTGCGCACCGTGCCCTTGCCGTCCACCACCGCCGTAACCATGCCTCCGCCGGAGGATGCGCTCAGCTCCTGACGGTCCAGGGTCTCCTGAAGCTCGGTGACCCGGCTCTGCATCTGCTGTCCCAACTGGATGAGCCGCTGCAGATCTTTCATCGAGTGATTCTCGGGGGCGAGGGTGCGTGAGGAGCGGGCGTGGATTGCATCGCCGCTCGAATGCCGGGGAAAGCGCGTCCAACGGGCTGCTAATCCACCAATTCGAGATCGAGTTCTTCTACCGCCCGTGCCAGGAGTGGTTCCCGCTCTGCGAGCTCCTCGAGACGCTCCTGCCGCACCTGTTCGGGAGACACCGCGCGGGGTGCGGAACGGGCCGCCCGGGGGCCTTCGACGATGTCGATGTCGGGGGCGTAGTCAAGGTGACGGGCGAGCGCCTGCCTGAGCGATGGGACCGAGTTGCGGGGAAGATCATCGAGTCCCATGCCTTCAGGAAGCCCGATCCTCAACCCCCTCTCTCCAGCCTTCTCGACGGAGGCACCCTTGAGGATGGTCGGCAGGCCGCCGGGCAGAGTTCCCCGTCCCTGACGGAGTACGGTCTTGAAGGCCGTGACGAGATCCCGGCTGGTGGCGGGGGAAGGCGGGACGGGTTCCGGAGACGGCGAAGCCACTGCGGACGAGGCGCGCCTGTCCCCCCCCGGCCGCGGCTCGGACGGGGGGCGCCGAGACGCGCCAACGACCGGAGCAGGGCTGGAACCACGGTGCGCGGAGGCTGCCTTGTCCGTCGGCGCGCCTCCGAGGCCCTCGATCAGATCCTCGATTCGGACGGTGTGGTCCAGGTGACTCAGGCGCAGCAGCAGGAGTTCGATCAGGACGCGCGGCTGGCTCACCCGCTTCA
>JAPPHB010000132.1:16395-37407 GCA_028821195.1 Gammaproteobacteria bacterium | reverse complement strand
CTCAGGCGCAGCAGCAGGAGTTCGATCAGGACGCGCGGCTGGCTCACCCGCTTCAGGCTGCCCTGAGACTCGAGATCCGCCGCCATCGCCAGCATGCGCACCAGGTCGGCGGCTTCGAAGTGCCGTGCGCGCGCTTCGAGGGCGGCGCGGTACTCGCCCCCCGCATCGACGGATTCCTCGCCGTCCAGACGGACGCGCAGGAGCAGGCGCAGGCTCTCCACCAGGCCGTGATAGAACTCCACCAGGTCGTAGCCCTCGTCCACGAGTGCCTCGACGAAGGAAAAAACATCCCGGTGACGGTGCCCGTGGATGATGTCGAAGAGTTCGAGGAAGCGTTCCTCCTCGACCAGGCCGAGCACCTCCCGCACAGATCCGGGGGCGACCTCACCGCCGGTAAGCGCCAGAACCTGGTCGAGGAGGGAAAGCGCATCGCGCATTCCGCCATCGGCCTTGCGCGCGATGATGCGCAACGCTTCGGCGGAGGCCCGTGCGCCTTCGCTTTCGATCACCTGCTCCAGCCTGGCCACGATGTCGGCCACCCCGAGCCGCCGGAAGTCGAACCTCTGGCAGCGGGAGAGGATGGGCGATGCGGACTGCTGGATGCGCTGGGGCTCGGTGGTGGCGAAGATGAACATCACCCGGGGAGGCGGCTCCTCCAGAATCTTGAGCAGAGCATTCCACGCCTCCCGCGTGAGCATGTGCGCTTCGTCTACGATGTAGACCTTGAAGCGATACTCGTCGGAGGGCGCGTACATCGCCCGCTCGCGCAGGCTGCGGGCGTCGTCGACGCCCCGGTTGGAGGCCGCGTCGATCTCCACGACGTCCAGCGATGTGCGGCCGCTCCAGATGAGCGAGCAGCTCTCGCATGTGCCGCAGGGTTCGCCCTCGCCTGTTCGCGCAGGGCAGTTGAGCGCCATGGCCAGGACGCGCGCCAGTGTGGTCTTGCCGACGCCCCGCGGACCGCAGAAGAGGTAGGCGTGACCGGTGCGGTCTGCGCTCACCGCCCTCCGCAGCGTCTCGGAAACGTGTTCCTGGGTCGCAACCTCGGCGAAGCGCCGGGGACGGTACTTGCGGGCTAGCGCGGTATGGGACACGCGGATTCGGCTGCGGGAGAAAGGAACATGCCCCAGGTGAACCGCAGCCGCGATCGCCGCACGTACCGCTGCTGCCTGCACGGCCCTGACGGGGTTCGGTGGGTCTTCGCTCTGCGGACCTGGGGCACGCAGCAATCTGGATTCGGGGGTATGATGCGTCAAGCGGAAGCGGGGTCGCCAGCCCGGCATCGCCCCACGCCGGCTACCGGAGCGGATGGGTGCGCGAACCGGGTCAGAGGCGCCACGCATCGGCGACATGATCGACGTGCGGAACTCGCGACGCGTCGCGTGCGCTCCCGAACTGGACCGCCACCGCGTCGAAACGCAGCGACAGTCCCCTGAGGCCGCCACGCGCATGCATCCAGGCGCGGGCGACCTTGGCGATCTCGCCCTTCTTTCGTTCCGTGATGGCCTCGAGTGGATGGCCGAAGCCCGTCCCCCGTCGCGCCTTGACCTCCACGAAGGCCACGGTGCGCCCGCGGCGCACGATCAGATCCACCTCGTTGCGGCCCGCGCGGTAGTTGCGTTCCAGTACGGTCCAGCCTGCGTCCTCGAGATGTCGCGCGGCGATCGCTTCGCCCTCGCGCCCCAGTTGCCCGCGTGCGGTCATGAAATGAATGTGCGGGCGAAGCGCGGGCGATGGAATGGCCTCGTGGGACCGCGCCTACTCCAGCATCGGGATGCGGACTCCTTCACGCCGGGCGGTCCGGAGGGCGATGGGGTAGCCGGCGTCGGCGTGGCGCGCAACCCCGATGCCCGGGTCGTTGGTGAGCACCCGCTCGATGCGCGCCCGCATCCCGGGGGTGCCGTCGGCGACCACGACCTGGCCCGCGTGCAGCGAATAGCCGATGCCGACCCCGCCGCCGTGGTGAAAGGACACCCAGCTCGCCCCCGACGCCGTGTTGAGCAGCGCATTCAGGATCGGCCAGTCGGCGATGGCGTCGCTGCCGTCGCGCATGGCCTCGGTTTCGCGGTTGGGGGAAGCGACGCTCCCGGTGTCCAGGTGATCCCGGCCGATGACCACCGGCGCGCTCACCTCCCCGCTTGCCACCAGGTCGTTGATCGCGCAGCCGAAGCGCGCCCGCTCTCCCTGCCCCAGCCAGCAGATGCGCGCGGGGAGGCCCTGAAACGCGACCCGGTCGCGGGCCAGCCGGATCCAGCGGCACAGGTGCTCGTCGCGGGGGAACATCTCCAGCACCAGGTCGTCGATACGGTGAATGTCGGCGGGATCCCCCGAGAGCGCGGCCCAGCGGAAGGGGCCCTTGCCCTCGCAGAACAGGTCGCGGATGTAGGCGGGCACGAAGCCCGGATAGGCGAAGGCGTTCTCCAGGCCCGCCTCCAGGGCGAAGCCCCGCAGGTTGTTGCCGTAGTCGAACGCCACCGCGCCGGCCTCCTGCATCGCGACGATGGCCGCGCAGTGGGCGCGCATCGAGGAAAGCGAACGCCGCTGGTACTCGTCCGGGTCGGTTTCGCGCAGGCGCGCCGCTTCCTCGAGGGAGAGGCCGGCCGGGACGTACCCGCCCAGGGGGTCATGCGCCGACGTCTGGTCGGTGACCACATCCGGGATGACCCCGCGCGCCACCATTTCCGGAAGCACTTCGGCGCAGTTGCCGACCAGCCCGACCGAGACCGCCTCCCCGGCCTGCGCCCCGCCCCGCACCCAGGCCAGGGCTTCGTCGAGGTCGCGGGTCATGCGGTCGCAGTAGCGGGTTGCGATGCGCCGCTCGATGCGCTCGGCGTCGACCTCCACGCACAGGATGGCTCCCTCGTTCATGGTGGCGGCAAGCGGCTGGGCTCCACCCATACCGCCCATTCCGCCGGTCAGCACCCAGTGCCCGCGCAGCGACGCCCCGAAGTGCTTGCGGGCGAGCGCGCCGAAGGTCTCACAGGTGCCCTGCAGGATGCCCTGGGTTCCGATGTAGATCCACGATCCCGCGGTCATCTGTCCGAACATGATGAGGCCGCGCCGCTCCAGCTCCCGGAAGTGTTCCCAGGTCGCCCAGTTGCCGACCAGGTTGGCGTTCGCGATGAGCACTCGCGGTGCCTCCGGATGGGTGCGGAACACCCCCACCGGCTTTCCGGACTGAACGAGCAGCGTCTCGTCGTCGGCGAGGCCGCGCAGGGTACGCACGATGGCGTCGAAGGCGTCCCAGGAGCGCGCCGCCCTGCCGGTGCCGCCGTACACCACCAGAGCGTCGGGCGCTTCGGCGACCTCGGGATCGAGGTTGTTCATGAGCATGCGCAGGGCGGCCTCCTGGGCCCAGCCGCGGCACGAAATGCGCTCTCCCCTGGGGGCCCGCACGGTGCGGGTCCGTTGCGTGCGGGTCATGAGCCTCCCCCGGCGCTGCGGGTGATGTCGGCGATGGCGCCGGAGGCCACCAGGTCGGCGAGCGCCTCCAGATCCGCGGTCAGCGACCGGTCGCCGGATAGCGTGGCAACCCGGGTACGGACGAGCGCGTGCACCTCTTCGACCGCGTCGCTCGAACGCAGCGGACGGCGGTAGTCGACGCCCTGGGCCGCGCACATGAGCTCGGCGGCCAGGATGTGCTCCAGACAGGACACCGCCCGCCCCGCCTTGCGCGCAGCCGCGAGCCCCATGGCGACGTGGTCCTCCTGGCCGGCGCTCGTCGGCACCGAGTCGATGCTGGCCGGATGGGCCAGGACGCGCATCTCCGAGAGGAGGTCGGCGACCACCACCTGCGCCACCATCAGGCCGCTCTCGAGCCCGGGGCGCCGGGCGAGAAAGGCGGGCAGCCCGAGCGACAGGTCCGGGTTGACGAGCCGCTCGATGCGGCGCTCGGAAATGGAGGCCACGTCCACCAGCGCGATCGCGAGCAGGTCGAGCGCCTGCGCCACGATCTGGGCGTGGAAATTACCTCCGGAGAGGACCTCGCGGGACTCGCCGACGCCTCCTGCCGCTTCCGGAAACACCAGGGGATTGTCGGTCGCGCTGTTCACCTCCACCTCGAGGATGCGCCGGGCGTAGCCGAGCGCGGAGCGAGCGGCCCCGTGCACCTGCGGGATGCAGCGAAGCGAGTATGCATCCTGCACCCGCGGGTCGCCGAGGCGGTGCGACTCCCGAATCTCGGATCCCGCGATGAGGGCGCGCAGGCGGGCAGCCGACGCCGCCTGCCCGGGGTGGGGCCGCGCGGCCTGGATCTCCGGCCGGAACGCCTCGGGGGTCCCCAGGAGGGCTTCCGTCGACATCGCGCCGCTCGCCTCGGCGGTGTCCAGCGCCCGCTCCGCAGCCAGCAGCGCCAGAACCCCCAGCGCGGTGGTCGCCTGGGTGCCGTTGATGAGCGCGAGGCCCTCCTTGGGTCCCAGTCCGATCGGCGCGAGCCCCGATTCGGCCAGGAGGTCTTCCATCGAGCGCTGCTCGCCGCCCATCTCGCCGTACCCCTCGCCCAGAAGGCTCAGGGCCACGTGCGCCAGGGGCGCCAGATCACCGCTCGCGCCCACCGAGCCGAATTCGGGGATGACGGGGTGGATCCCGCGGTCGAGCATGTCCAGCAGCCGCTCAACGAGCCGCGGGCGGCATCCCGAATGTCCCCGGGCCAGGGCGTTTGCGCGCAGCAGCATGATCGCGCGCACGCATTCGCGGGGGAGGGGTTCGCCGACGCCGGAGGCGTGGCTGCGGATGAGATTGTGCTGCAGCGCCCTGCGGTCCTCGGGCGCAATGACGACCTCGGCGAGCCGCCCGAAGCCGGTGGTCATGCCGTAGACCGGCTCGCCCGACCCGATCAGCCGCTCGATCGTGGCGCGGGAGGCCCGCATGCGCCGGGCGGCCGCGGCGTCCAGTGAAAGGCGCCCAGTGCCGGGGGCCGCGCGCGCCACCGCCTCCACCGCCTCCAGCGTGAGCGAGTGTCCGTCGATCGGGATCCCGTGCAGAACGTCCAATATCGGCTACATCAGGAGGACGGTGGCGAGGCCCAGCAGGAGCAGGAAGCCCAGAAAATCGGTCGCGGTGTGCAGGAAGACCGAGGACGCGACCGCCGGGTCGAATCCCAGGCGGTGCAGCAACATGGGGATGAACGCCCCTCCGAACCCCGCCATCAGCATCGTGCCCCACATCGAGATCAGCACGACCAGCCCGAGGCGCGGATCCCCGCCCGGCACGAGCAGGCTCGCCCCGGCCACGATGCCTCCCAGCACGGCGCCGTTCACAAGCCCCACCAGGACTTCCTTGCTCACCACTGCCCCCGGATCGGCGCCCACATCGTCGCGCAACGCCAGGCGGCGCACCGTCACCGCCAGGGCCTGCGATCCGGCATTGCCGCCCATCCCCGCGATCACGGGCATGACGACCGCGAGGATCACCGCGTTCTCCACCGTATCGGAATAGAAATAGACCACCAGCGCCGCCGCGCTCGCCGTCAGCAGGTTCAGCACCAGCCACGGAAGACGGGTTCGCACCGCCGCCACCCAGTTCGCCCCCAGCGACTCGTCGTCCGAGACCCCCCCGAAGCGCAGGATGTCCTCGGTCTGCTCGGCTTCCATCACGTCGAGCACGTCGTCGAAGGTGACGCGGCCCAGCAGCCTGCCGCCGGGGTCCACAACCGGCACGGTGGGCAGGTTGTAGCGGGCCATGAGGCGGCCAACCTCCTCCTGGTCCTCGTCCGGGCTTACCGCGGCCGCCACGGGCTCCACCAGCGTCGATACCGGGTCCTCCGGCTCAGCCAGGATCAGGTCGTCGAGCGGGACCGTCCCCACCAGCCGACCCCCGCCGTCCACAACCCACACGGTGTAGAAGTCCTCCACCACCCTGCCCTGCCGGCGGACCTCCTCGATCGCCTGCCCCGCGGTGAGGGTTTCCGGCACCGAGACCAGCGCCGCGGTCATGATGCCGCCCGCGCTCTCCTCCGGATAGGCGAGCAGTTCGCGGATCTCTCCCGCGTCCTCGACGGACATCTCCGCGAGGATGCGCGCCCGCTCCTCGGGCTGCAGGTCGGCCACCAGGTCGGTGGCGTCGTCGTCGGCCAGCTCGCTCAGGAGCTTTGCGCCCCGGTGCGGGGTCATCGCAGCGAGCAGGTCCGCCGCGTGCTCGTCTTCCTCCATCTCGGAGAGCGTTTCGGAGGCCAGCTCTGCGGGAAGAGCGCGCAGGACCACAAGGCGGTCGGCGTCCGAGAGCGACTCCAGGACATCCGCCACATCCGAGGGATGGAGCTTCGCCAGCACGTCGTTCGCCTCCGCGATCTTCCCCTGGGCGATCGCGGCCAGCAGAACTTCCTTGCGGAGCGCGAGAGACTCTTGCGACGACACGGCGGTTGGTCCGGAAGCTAGGGCGGGCTCGACGAGGGCGGGTTCGACGAGGCGCGAGAATTCTCGCGGGACCCGTCGCCGGCGGCAAGCACCCGCTTCACCAGCGCTTCCTGGCGGAGGAAGAAGGCGCTCGCGAAGCGATCATCGGCGGGATGGTCGTACCCCAGCGCGTGGAGGGTGCCGTGGATGGCGAGCCGCACCAGTTCCTCGTGCGCGGACAGGCCGAGTTCGGCTGCCTGGCGCAGGGCCTGCGGGTAGCCGATGTAGATGTCGGCCAGCAGCGGCTCATCCGGACCGTGCAGGGCGAAGGAGATCACGTCGGTGACGCGGTCGCGGCCCAGGTAGCCGCGATTCAGGGCACGGATGCGGTCGTCTCCGACGAGGGTGAGCGACACCTCCCCGTTCTTCGTTCCCTCGTCCGCCAGCGTGGTGCGAACGGCACGGGCGAGGCTCGCTCGGGCGCGAGCCGAAATCGCAGATTCGGCCGCGGCCGGGGAGTCAACGTCAACCAGCACCTGGGGCCCGGTCACGGTTCCGGGAGCGGTGTCAGGGGGAGGAGGAGGGGGACGGCGCGGCGTCGCCGGCGGGATCACCGTTTGCGGCGGCTTCCGAAGGTTCGTCGCCGGCCGCTTCGCCGTCATCGCGAGCCTTGCTGATATGCGCCGTTTCGGGATAGTCGATGCGGCGGTGGTACATCGCTTCGAGCACCTTCGCGAACTGTTCCTTGACAAGCGAGACCTGCGCGAAGGTGAGCGGAGCCTCATCCAGCTGGCCATCGGACACCCGGCTGTCCACGATCGCGTCGACCATGGCTCGGATGCGTTCCGGAGTGGGATCGCGCAGGGTGCGCGCGGCCGACTCCACGGGATCTGCCAGGAGCACCACCGCAGTCTCCTTGGACTGTGGCTTCGGTCCCGCATAGTGGAACTCGGTTGGGTCGACATTCTCTTCGCCGGCCTGCTCAAGCGCCTTGCCGTAGAAATAGCCGATGCGCTGGGTGCCATGGTGTTCGGCGATGAAGGCCGAGATGGCCGCGGGCAGTTTTTCCTGACGGGCGAGCCGGAGTCCCTCGACCACGTGGCGCCGCAGGATGGCTGCCGAGATCGCCGGGTCGAGCCGGTCGTGCGGGTTTACGCCCCCGTGCTGGTTCTCGATGAAGTACTGCGGCTCGAGCACCTTGCCGACATCGTGGTAGTACGTGCCCACCCGGCACAGAAGACCGTTCGCGCCGATGGCGGTGCCTGCCGCCTCGGCCAGGTTGGCCACGTTGATGGTGTGGGCGTAGGTACCCGGAGCCTCCATCGACAAACGCTTGAGCAGCGTGCGGTTGGGATCCGCGAATTCGAGCAGCGTCTGATCGGTGGTGATGCCCGTGAACCACTCGAACGCGGGTACGAAGAGGAGCGCCAGGCCGGCGCTCACGATGGCGTTTCCGGTGGTCCAGCCGATGGAGGGGAGCACCCCCGCGGAGGGCTGCATCCGACTGAGCCACAGCGAGAGCGTGACGAAGGCATAGGATCCCGCGATTACGGCGATGAAGGTCCAGCTCTGCGAGCGCCGCCGCACGACTCCTACGGCGAGCGCCGCCGCGCCGCCGCCCACCATGGTGGTCACCATCACGTCCGCGCCCTGGAAGGGCGTGAGCGACGCGGTGACGACGGACAGAACCAGCGCGAGCATGAGGGCGAGGCGGCCGTCCCACACCACCGCCACCGAGAGCGTCACGAAGGCAATGGGGAGCAGCTCGGGCGGGAAAATGGCAACCCGCGAAATGACGATTGCGGAGGCGAAGTAGGTGGCCAGCAGCAGGGCCAGGAGCGTCATCCAGCGGAAGTTGGTGTACACCTCGCCGCGATAGGCCCACAGCACGATCCAGAGCATCCCGAGCAGCAGCACCTGCAGCAGGTACGCGCCGAGGGACGGCAGAAACCCCGTGGCGGTGGCGCCGAGCAGCCCGAGCGTCCGCAGCTGCTCTTCGTAGGCGCGCAGGCGGACCAGGTCCTCGTCGGTAACCTGCTGGTTGGCGCGCAGGATGGCCTCTCCAGTGAGCACGTTGCCGAGCGTGGTGGCGACGGACTGGCGGGCCGCCGTGCGCCGGGCCGCCGTGGCCTCCTGGTTGGGCACGTAGCTGAACTCGCGGAAGCGGATGAGCAGCAGGCGCAGGATCTCGGTCGCCTCCGGAGAAGCGTCCTCGGGCAGCAGCGCGGCGGAGCGGTTGTAGAGGTCGGTGGCGGTCAGCAGCTCTTCGGCCGACACGAAACGTTCACCGGCCTCGTCGAGCACCGTGATGCGGTCACCGAGGTTATCCCGTGTCGTCGCATCGACCACGCCGGCCGGGATGAGTTCCCGCGCGGCGCGCACTCCGGCCCGGAGCACCTCCTCGCGGACCGTCGTATCCCGCAGCATCTCCACCAGCGCAGGCGTTGCGGCGATGTTCTCGGCCGCCAGCACGGAATCGAGCGCGGCGGGATCCGCGCCCAGGGTATCCTCGACCGTGGCGAAGAAGCGGTTGAGGGCGTCGGCGGTGGAGTCGCCCGCCTCCGGACGGTAGCGATAGATCATCGGCACCGCGGCAACCGCGGCCGCCCGGTCGCGCTCCAGCTCGGCCGCGGACTTGGGCACCGCGAACTCGACCTCGGCAATCAGATCCTCGGTCGCGACCACCCCGGCCTCGTACCCGCTCACGTCGGCCACCCGCGGGTTGGGCGGGAAGCCCACCGTCACCATGAGGGCGAGCCCGGCGAGCATCAGGACGCGCGCGCCGTGGTGGACGACCGCCTCCGGCCAGAGGCGCCCGGGCGGGCTCGACAGCATGCGCCAGAGGGTCACCCTGATTCTCCTTCCACGGTGTCCTTCTCGTACGCGCGGATGATGTGCTTCACCAGCCGATGGCGGATGACATCCACCGCGTCCAGATAGACGAGCGCGATACCGTTCACGTTGCGGAGGATGTTCTCCACCTGAAGCAGACCCGAATCCGCTCGGTTCGGGAGGTCGATCTGGGTCTTGTCGCCGGTGATGACCACGCGCGAGTTCAGCCCCAGCCGGGTAAGGAACATCTTCATCTGGGCGCGGGTGGCGTTCTGGGCCTCGTCCAGGATGACGAAGGCGTCCGAAAGGGTGCGGCCGCGCATGTAGGCGAGGGGCGCGATTTCGATGGTGCGATCGTCCAGTGCGCGGCGCACGCGCTCGGGCGGCATCATGTCCTCCAGCGCATCGTAGAGAGGCCGCAGGTAGGGGTCGACCTTCTCCTGCAGGTCGCCGGGGAGAAAGCCCAGGTTCTCGCCCGCCTCCACCGCGGGCCGGGCCAGCACGATGCGCCGCACCCGCTTGCGGTAGAGCGCCTCCACCGCCTTGGCCACGGCCAGATAGGTCTTGCCTGTGCCGGCCGGACCGATCGAAATGACGATTTCGAAGCTGTCGATGGCCTCGACGTAGCGCCGCTGGCCCTCGGAGCGCGGGCTGATCACCCGGCGTGACCCGGGCAGCGCGATGCGGGACGGCTCTCCCGCCTCCACGGGTGCCGCCCGGCCGCCGCTGGCGTGCTCTTCCGCGAAGCGTGCGATGTCGGAGGCGTCGAACCCGACCCTCATGCGGGCCAGCTCGATCATGTGGCGCACCACGGGGACGGCCCGCTCCACGCCTTCGAGGGCCCCCGAGAGCAGCAGCCGGTCGCCGCGCAGGATCACCCGGATGCCGAAGAGACGCGCCAGTCCCTGCATATTGGCGTCGTTGACCCCGGCCAGCAGGAGCGGATCGGCTCCCTCGGTGTCGAGGCGGTGCTCCACCATGGTCTGGGTCATGCCAGCTTCAGCGCCTCCAGCTCCGCCCTTCCCGGACGTCCGGGCGCGGCCTCGAAGAGGGCCCTCGCCGCGGTGGTCTTCGGGAACGCGATCACGTCTCTCAGGCTTGTGGCTCCCGCGAAATGCTGCACGATGCGGTCCATCCCCAGCGCGATTCCGCCATGCGGAGGAGCACCGGAACGCAGCGCCCGAAGGAGGAAGCCGAAGCGCTCTTCGATCTGCCGGTCGCCCAGGCCCAGAGCCCGCAGGACGCGCTCCTGCAATGCCGCGTCGTGGATGCGCAGGCTGCCCGATCCGAGTTCCGAACCGTTATACACCAGATCGTACGCGCGTGCCCCGCACGAAAGCGGATCCGACTCCAGTCGAGGCAGGTCCTCCTCCGCCGGCATCACGAAGGGATGGTGGTTGAAGGTGATGCCCGCTCCGTCCGGAAGCGGGTCGAAGAGCGGGAAGTCGAGAATCCACGCCCACGCATGCTCCCGGCCGCGTGGGACGGCGGCCACATCCGCCGCCCGCAGCCTCGCCGCCGCGAGAGCCGGCGAGGTGACCGCATCCGGGCCGGCTGCGGCCAGGGCCAGATCGCCGGCACGCAGGCTCAGCGCGTCGTAGTGCCCCTCGCCCAGGAAGCGGGCGAGCGGACCCGAACCGCCGTCTTCGGTGCGCTTGACCCAGAGCAGCCCGGGCGCACCGGCCTTCCTTGCGGCCGACTCGATCACCCCCACCTGCTTGCGGGAGAGCGATGCACCTCCCGGAAGGCGGAGCCCGCGCACGCGCCCGCCCGCCTCCAGCGCCGCGCGCGTAATGCGGAAGTCCACATCCGCGAAGGGCTCCGACCAGTCCTCGATCTCAAGCCCAAAGCGGAGGTCGGGACGGTCGCTGCCGTAGCAGTCCAGGGCATCGCGGTACGCCATGCGCTGGAACGGCGCGGGCGCGCCCATCCCCGCCACCTCGGAAAGGCGGACCATGAGTCCCTCGATCCACCCCAAGATATCCTCCGGCGCGATGAACGATGCCTCCACGTCGATCTGGGTGAACTCGGGCTGCCGGTCGGTGCGCTGATCCTCGTCGCGGAAACAGCGCGCGATCTGGAAGTAGCGGTCGAATCCCGCGGTCATGAGGATCTGCTTGTAGATCTGCGGGCTCTGCGGCAGGGCGTAGAACTCTCCCGGGTGGACGCGGCTGGGCACCAGGAAGTCGCGCGCCCCCTCCGGCATCGGCTTGGTGAGGATCGGGGTCTCGATCTCGAGGAAGCCCAGCCGGTCGAGGTAGTTGCGGGTCTCGAGCACCAGCCGGTGACGCAGTTCCAGCGCGGCCTGCATGGGCGCGCGCCGCAGGTCCAGATGGCGGTGCAGCAGCCGCAGTTCCTCCGCCGGAGGCTCCTCTCCCGGGTTCTGGTGCACCGGGATGGCGGGCGTGTCCGCGTCCCCGAGCAGTTCGAAGCTCGTGGCCTGCAGTTCCACCGCACCGGTCGCCATTTCGGGGTTTTGCGCCTCTGCCGGCCGTCGGACGACCTCGCCGCGCACCGCGATCACGTCTTCGGCGCCGAGCTTGCCCGCCGCCCCGAACGACTCCGGTTCCGTCCAGTCGGGGCCGAAGGAAACCTGCACGATCCCGGAGCGGTCGCGCAGATCGATGAACACCATGCCGCCCAGGTCGCGGCGCCGATGAACCCAGCCGGCGAGTCGCTGCGTGCGGCCCGCGTCCTGTTCGCGGAGGCTTCCCGCCATGCGCGACCGCCGGGAAGTGCGCTCCGGTTTCGGATCAGTCATGTGAGCCCGGGTTGAAAGCGGGGACAAGCCGACGAATCGGACTTGCGGGGAGTGCTCGTCGAACATCTCGCGAGCGGGGATGGAAGAGGAAGCCGACGGCCCCTCTCCTGCGAAATCGCGCTAAGTTAGTCAGCGTGCGCCCCCGGCTCAAGCGAGGAGACTTCGCCTGTTTCCGGAGGGTGCGTGAGAACGAGCGTGCGGTGACTTCCTTCCGGACTGCCATGGTGCGAAAAGCGAACGGCGACGAGCGCCCCGACCTGCTGGGCCTGGTCCCGGCGGAATTGCGCGAAGTCCTGCGCCGCCACTTCCGCGAACGCGGACAGCCGGAGTTCCGCACAGGCCAGGTGGAACGCTGGGTGTTCTACAACGATGCCCGCGGCTTCGGGGAGATGAACGACCTGCCGCTGGGCGAACGCGATGTACTCGCCGCGGCCTTTCGTCTGCAGGAGCCCGCCACCGCCAGCGTGTCGGTCTCGCGGGACGGGACCGTAAAGCACCTGTGGCGGCTCTGGGACGGCGAACTGGTGGAATCGGTGCTGATCCCCACCCGCTCGCGCCTCACCCTGTGCATCTCGTCGCAGGCGGGCTGCCCGCTGGGGTGCACCTTCTGCGCTACCGGCTGGTCGGGCTTCCGGCGGCAGTTGACGGCGGGCGAGATCGTGGCCCAGTTCCGAGCCTCCCGGCGCTGGGCGCGGCAGCGCGACATGGGCGAAGTCTCCAATATCGTGTTCATGGGGATGGGAGAACCGCTCGCCAACCCGCGCGCGGTCCTGCCCTCGCTCACCATCCTGAATGGCGGCTACGGGGTCGGGGCGCGCAGAATCACGGTGTCGACGGTGGGCGTGATCCCCGGAATCCGCTCCCTGGCCGAAAGGCCGGAGCAGTTCGGGCTGGCACTCTCGCTCCACGCTCCGGAGTCCGAATTGCGCCGAGAGCTGATCCCGCTGGAGAAGCGCTATCCGCTGGCGGAGGTGAAGGCCGCCCTCGAGCGATTCCGCCGGGTGCGCGGCCGCCGCATCACGCTCGAGTACACGATGATCCGGGGCGTCAACGACGACCTCGCGCTCATCCCCGCCCTGGCCGGTTTCGCGCGCGACACGCGCGCCTTCGTGAACCTGATCCCCTTCAACCCGATTCCCTACCAGCCCGACTGGCGCCCGAGCGCGCCCGCGAGAGTGCAGGAATTCCGCAGGAAGCTGGAGGAGAGCGGAGTGGCGGTGATGGTGCGCGAGCCCCGCGGGCGCGACATCGATGCGGCGTGCGGTCAGTTGCGGGCGAGCCGGCTGACGGTGCTCACCGGGTAGGGATTGCCGGCCCGCGTCAGCGGATGCGGTCCCCTATGCGATCCCAGCGAATGCGGCGAAGCCACGGGAAGGGCGTCATCGTACCGCGTTCGTACGAGTAGTAGATGAACAGGGCGCGGCCCTCGAGCCGCCAGCCCTCCAGCAACCCCCAGTAGCGTGAATCCTGGCTCTCGTCGCGGTTGTCGCCCAGCATGAAGTAGTTGTCGGGCGGGATGATGATGGGACCCCAGTCGTCACGGCTGGGGCGATACGAGTCCGCATCCTCCCCGGGCACCAGGAACGGCGTCTGCCAGGTCATGCGGATGTCCGAGTGATCGGGGCTCGCCGGGCTGTGCTGCGCGTAGGGCTCATTCGCGACCGAGCCGTTGATGTAGAGGGTCTTGTCGCGCATCTCCAGCGTGTCTCCTGGCAGGCCGATCAGGCGCTTCACCAGCATCATGTTCTCCTCGTGCGGCGGATCGAACACGAGGATGTCGAAGCGTTTCGGGCTCGAGTAGCCCGGGATGCGAATGGAGGTGCCCGGGATGGGTGAGCCGATCGCAGCCCGGTTCACCACCAGGAAGTCGCCCAGCAGGAGCGTGTTCATCATCGAACCCGAGATGATGACGAAGGTCTGCAGGACGAAGAACCGGATCAGAAAGAAGAGGCCACCCCAGATGAGGAGGATGCGCAGCCATTCGCCCAGAGTCCCCTCGGTCCTGTCGGCCTTCGCCCGCGCCGCCCCTCTCGACTTGCGCTTCTTCCTGCTCATCGCTGGCTCCCCGCCTGGTTCAGACCGTCCGCCCACTCCCTGAGACGCGAGAGGATCCCGCGCCAGCCCGGCTCGGGCGGAGGGGCCGCAGTTGTGTCCTGCGCTCGCTCGGCCTCCCGTTCGATCAGGATGGCGGGACTCCAGGTGCTCCCCAGCAGCACCGTGACATCGACGTACGCGGTCGAGTCGGCCTCGTTCCGGTAGGTGGAGATGGCCAGGGCATCCGCCACCATCGACGCCAGGTCGACACGCCCCAGCCGGGCCAGCACCACGGAGCTGTCTCGGTCGAACGCATCGGCGTTGCCGAACTCGACCACGTCGAAGCCGCCGTCGCGCAGGACCTCGGTAGCCTCCCGCGCCATCCCGGCTACACCCCCCGCGTTAAGGACCTCCACCCGCACTCGCTCGCGCGGGTTGGCGACCACGTCGGCGGTCACGGGCGCCGTCTCCGGAGGCTCCCACCACTGAAGCGCCGCGGAGCCCGCCAGCACGGCCAGTCCGCCGAGCACGGCCACCAGGGCGAGTCCGCGGAGCAACCTAGCCATGCACCCTCATCGTCAGCAGTTCCAGAAAGGCCGCGGTTTCGGGCCGGATGGACCCGCCGATCCCCCGCAGGTGCTCTGTGCGCGCGCCTGCCACCTCGAAAGCGACCTCGTCCAGTTCATCGGGCATGCGTCCCCGGAGCGACGCCCGCCACTGCGCCCGCACTGCGCGGCCGGGTTCGAGAAAGTCCGCCGCGTAGAGCGCCACGCCTGCGGTGTCCAGGCCGGGATGACCGAGGGTGTGGAAGGCCACCGCCCGCAACAGGCCATCGTCCTCGACGCCCTCGCGAGCGAGACGGCCGGCGGCGGCGGGGCCGTGCAGCAGCTTCCCGGGCAGCTCCGCGAACTCATCGTCCACCATCGCCCGCAGTTCCGCCGGATCGCCGTCTCTCAGGACATCGTGGAGATGCCCCAGCGCCGCCCATCGCACCACTTCGTCTTCGCATTCTGCGCGTACTACTGCCCATTCGCGCATAAGGTTCGACACCCGGGTCATGTGGAGGCGGCGGGACTCGCTTGCCTGCGCCCAGGAGGGGAGCAGCCCGTCGGCGGCGCGGACGACGAGAGGGTGATTGCGCGGGGGATTCATACAGGGGAGTAGATAGCGCCCCGGGCCGGGAGGAATCAACCCCGGCGAGGGCCCTCCGGACCCGGACTCGTCTCCGGAGATGGCGCATTGGTTCCCGGTTGCCGATAGCTTTGCGGTCATGCAATGGGACAGTCTGCTGGTGGCGGCCACCGCACGCGCGCTCGGGCGCGAGTTGCGCGCAGGACGGACACGCGCCCTCCATCTGGATCGCGGCGCGGGCCGGGTTGCGCTCTTTCTGCGGGGACGGACGGTCGTGTTCGCTCTGCACCCGGCCTCCACGGGGCTCGCCGTCATCGACGAGGGGACGCCCCCGGCAGGCGCGGTCCCACTCGCGGGGATCGTGCGCGACATCTCCGCACCCGCGGATGAGCGCGCCATCCTGGTGGAAATCACCCGCCTGCGGGGCCGGACGCGACGCACGCGACTCGTGCTGGAACTCTCGCCGGGCCGCTGGAACGCTATCCTCACCGAGGGCCCCGACGACCGCATCCGAAGCGTGCTCAGACCACGCCGCTCCGGGGAGCGCAAGCTGCTTCCCGGCGCGGTCTACGAGCTGCCGCGCCCGTCGAAGCGCCGGGGGGCCAGCCGCCCGATGGCCCTCGCGTCGTGGCGCGAGCTGTTCCAGGACGTGGAGCCGCGGCAGCGGGTGGCAACCCTGGTGCGGAACGTCGCCTACACCTCGCGCATGAACGCGCGAGCGTTTCTGGGTGACGGAGACAAGGCCGGCTGGGAGCGTTGGCGCAGATGGCGCGATCTGAAGGACCTCGACCCCCGGCTGCTTTCCTCGGGCCAGGGGCTCCAGCCCTATCCCTATCCCCTTCCGGGGATGGAGGGCAGCGCGTGCGAGACCCTTCTCGCCGCGCTGACGGACGGGTCGGAGGCGCTCGCTCGCGCGAGCCTGGTGCCGTCCGAGGTGATGTCGGCCCTGGAAAAGCGCATCGGCGCGGCAGAAGGCCGGCTGGTGCGCCTGCAGGAACAGCTCGCCCGGCTCGAGGACCCGGTCCGGATGCGTGGGATCGGGGATCTCCTCCTCGCGAGGATGAAGCTGATCCCGCGCGGGGCGGCCCGGGTGTCGCTCGAGGACTTCGAAGGCGGCACCATCCGCGTCTCGCTCGATCCCACGCTGGCGCCGCACGAGAACGCGGCGCGCTACTACGCCCGCGCCGCGCGCGTGGATCGGGCCGCCGCCACGCTCCCGGGCGAGATCGAGGACGCGGACGCCCGGCTGGCCGCCTGGTACGCGGTCTCCGAGGAGGTAGCAGAAGGATCGATGGATGCCGGGGAACTGGAGCGGCGGCTGGGACTGCCCGCTCCGGGACCGAGGTCGCGGAAGGCCCCTGCCCGCCTCCCCTACCACCGCTTTCGCAGTTCGGCGGGAACCGCGATACGGGTGGGCCGCGGGGCGAAGAGCAACCACGAACTGACCTTCCATCACTCAGATCCCGACGACATCTGGCTGCATGCCCGTCACGCCTCCGGCGCGCACGTGATCCTGCGCTGGCGCGGCGAGGGCAGCCCGGCCCCCCGCGACCTGGAGGAAGCCGCCATCCTGGCCGCGGTCCACTCGAAGGGCCGCACCTCGGCAACGGTTCCGGTGGACTGGACGCGCCGCAAGTACGTGCGCAAGCCGAGGGGCGCCCCGCCCGGCACGGTCACGCTCGAGCGCGAGAAGACGGTGTTCGTCAGCCCGGATGCGGAGGTGGCGAAGAGGTTGCGGGTGGATCCTGAGCGACGCTAGTCCGGCGAGGGCCACTCGACCTCATACCTTGCTATGTAGCTGACGTCAAGCTCGTCCCTGAACACAGCCCAGATCGTGTCGCCCTTGAAGTAGGGATCCATCGTCCCTGGGTAGGGGCGTGCGGCCCAGCTTTCGGGTGTATTGACGTGACCGATCCATCGACCGTCCGCGTCGAAGACATCGAATCCGTCCGTAGGATTCCAGTACGACCAGAGACGTGGCCCCAGGCGGGGGGACTGGCGCCGTTCCTCTTCGGTCGTAGGGCGGCTGATACCCGGAGCTCCTGGCCAGACCCACATTCGGCCGTCGTCCGTATGCCAGAGTCGAAGGAACGCGGGACGCTCCCGCGGAAGGATCGGAATCGGAGGAAGCGACCTTGACTCAGCTCCTCGTCCCAGCCTCGCGAGAGTCTGGTTGTCACTGCGCCGACGCATGTTCTGTACGCGGAACCCGTCGTTCCAGTACTCATGCTCCTCGTCCGTCCTCATCGGCGGATCCCATGCCCTCGAGATCCGAGTCACTCCCCCGTCCGATCGGACGAGGTCTATCACGTAACTCGCCGAGCAGCCAAAAGCCAATGCACCCTTTCGGCTCCGCGTCCATTGCGCGAAGGGCATGTGGCGGAGGCGATTATCCTCCATGTACCCTCCGGAGTGCCCCGGGGATCGCCGCTCACAGCCCTCCCAGGCTCGAGTTGGCAGGAACACGGTGTCCGTCACTTCCTCGTGGCCGATCAGGCGGCCGAACAACGGTCTCTGCTGCCCCGCTCGGAGCGTGTCCAGGCCACTCCGGGGCGGATTGAGCGAGATCCAGAGCTGACCCCGTTCGTCCCATCGGAGGGCATCCCGTCCGTATCCCGGTCTTCCCGCCGACGGACGTAGTCTGATCTCTCGGACCAGGACGCCGTCGGGCGAAAAGACATTGACACGTCGATTGCCGAAGTCCAGCGCGGCCAGCGCCCCGTCGGCGGAGACGTCCATGCTGACCACGTACCTCACCTCGCCGGGTCCCTGGCCTTGCCGGGCAATCGTCCTTACGTATGTGCCCTCCGCATCGTAATGGCGGAGGTCGCTACGGAGATCGAAGACAAAGAGACTCCCATCCGGACCGACGGTGAACACCGGCAACCTGCTCAGCAGGTACTCCGGCGGACCTTCGATCATGCCGATTCGTGACACCTCGCGAAGGGAGGCTGTGCCTCGCAGGGGTGAGGATGAAAACACGAACGTCGTGTCACCCAGTTGCCGTGACGAGTATTCCTGTGACGATTCGGGCGTTCCCTCGCCGCATCCGCCGAGCGAAAGCGTCATCAGAATCGCTACCAGCGCACGGCCCATGAATCCTGCCTCCGATTAACCGAGAAAAGGCTCTCAGTACGATGCGGAGGGGAAGCCTGGCTCGTCAACTAAACATTTAGCAGTCCGGTGGCTGAATCCGCAGGCTGGCTATCCGGCGGGATCCCGACCGTCCCGCCCCATCGCCCCTCTGAGGGCGGCGACGAACTCGCGCACGCCCTCGGCCCCTTCGCGCTCGCAGCGGTCGATGAGGGCGCTGCCCACCACGACCCCGTCCGCCACCGCGGCCACGTCGGCCGCCTGTTCCGGGGTGGAGATCCCGAACCCCACCACGACCGGAATGCCCCCAGACCGCCGCTTGACCGCCTCGACTTCCCGCCCCAGCGCCCGTCGCAACTGTGCGCGTGCGCCCGTGATCCCAGTGCGCGAGACGTAGTACAGGAACCCGGCGCCCGCGCCCGCGATCACGGTGATGCGCTCGGGCGACGTGGTCGGCGCGATCAGGCGGATCAGGGCGAGGCCGTGTGCCGCCAGCCGCCTCTCCAGCGCAGGATCCGACCCCGCGGGCACGTCGGTCAGGAGCAGCCCCTGGGCACCGGCGCGGGCGGCCGCGCGGGCGAACTCGTCCACGCCGTAGCGCAGGATGGGGTTCAGGTAGCCGAAGAGAACCACCGGAGTGTCGTGTTCGGCGCGGAAGGCCCTGAGCACCTCAAGCGTGCCCTCGGTGGTCATGCCCCCCTCGAGCGCCCGGAACGAGGAACGCTGGATTGTGGGTCCGTCCGCGAGAGGGTCGCTGAACGGGATGCCCAGCTCGATGATGTCCGCCCCCGCACGCGCCATCTTCCGCAGCAGCTCAAGGGACTGGGGCGCATCGGGATAGCCGCAGGTCAGGAACGGGATCAGCGCGGCGCGGCCCTCGGCCCGGCAACGCGCGAAGCACTGTGCGAGGGACATGCCGGTTCCGGCATGGGCGCGGTCACTCATCGGCTTCGGTCCCCGACAGCCGCGCCACATGCGCGACGTCCTTGTCCCCGCGGCCGCTCAGGCACACCACGACCGGCCCGTGGCGGGCCAGCTCCGCCCCCGCCTCGAAGACGTGCGCCATCGCGTGCGCGCTCTCGAGCGCCGGGATGAGGCCCTCCAGGCGGGAGAGCCGGTGGAAGGCGGCCAGCGCCCGATCGTCCGTGACCGTCACGTACTCGGCCCGGCCCTCGTCGAGGAGCCACGAGTGCTCGGGCCCCACGCCCGGGTAGTCGAGCCCGGCGGAGATGGAGTGGGCGGGAGCCACCTGCCCGTCCGCGTCCTGGAGCAGGTAGCTCAGCGACCCGTGCAGAACGCCCGGCGTGCCCGCGGCCAGCGGCGCCGAGTGCCGGCCGCTGTCCAGTCCCTCGCCCGCCGCCTCGACCCCGACCAGCCGCACATCCCCGAAGGGAACGAAGGCGTGGAAGATGCCCATGGCGTTGGACCCCCCGCCGACGCACGCGACCACCGAACCGGGGAGCCTGCCCTCGGCGGCCTCCAGCTGCGCGCGCGTCTCCTCGCCGATGACGGCCTGGAAATCGCGCACCATGCGCGGGAAGGGATCGGGCCCCACCACGGAACCGATGATGTAGTGGGTGTCGCGCACGTTGGTCACCCAGTCGCGGATGGCCTCGTTGGTGGCGTCCTTGAGCGTGCACGAACCCGAGTCCACCGGACGCACTTCGGCCCCCAGCAGCTCCATGCGATAGACGTTCAGCGCCTGGCGCTCGACATCCTCCGTGCCCATGTAGACCACGCATTCGAGGTCGAAGAGCGCGCACACGGTCGCCGTGGCCACCCCGTGCTGCCCGGCGCCGGTCTCGGCGATGATGCGGCGCTTGCCCATCCAGCGCGCCAGCAGCGCCTGCCCCAGGGTGTTGTTGATCTTGTGGGCGCCGGTGTGGTTGAGGTCCTCGCGCTTCAGGTAGACGGGCCCGGCGCCGATGGCTTCCTCGACGCGGGGGGCGCGGTAGAGGGGAGAGGGGCGGCCGGCGTAGTTCTCGAGCAGGCTTCCGAGTTCTGCGGCGAAGGCCGGGTCGGCCGAGGCGTCCCGGTAGGCCTCGGTGAGCTTGTCCAGCGCGGTGATGAGGGTTTCGGGCACGTAGCGGCCCCCGTACGGGCCGAAACGGTCCGCGGCTGCGGGTGCGCCGGGGGTCACGAGTCGCCTCCGTTACCCTGCGCGGCGCGCACGAAGCTCCGCACCTTCGCGGGATCCTTCACGCCCACCCGGCGCTCCACCCCGGAGCTGGCGTCGACGACGTGCGGGCGCAGGATCGAGACGGCCTCCCCCACGTTGTCGGGGTTGAGGCCCCCCGCCGCCACGAAGCGCTGCCCGGGGGCGAAGCGGTCGCGGATTGCGGCCAGGCTACGCCAGGGGAAGCGGGTGCCGGTTCCGCCGGGCAGTTTCTCGTGCCATCCGTCGAAGAGGAGGCCGTCGGCGGCGTCTCCGTACCGGTCGAGCGCGGTCAAGGCGTCGGCCGCGTCGCGCACGGGCGCGGCCTTCCACACCGTCCACGGGCCGCTCGCGCGCAGGCGGGCGACGGTGGCGGGGGCCTCGCGGCCGTGGAGCTGCACCACGGACGCCCCGGTCTCGCGCGCCGCCGCCAACGCCTGGTCGAGGGTCGGGTCGACCAGGAGGATCACCAGCGGGATGCCGGCGGCCTCCGCCACTGCCTGCGCGGTGGGGATGTCCACGCTGCGCGAGAACCCGGGGGTGAGCACGGTGCCCACGTAGGTCGCGCCCGCCTGCGCAGCGAGGCGGCCGTCCGCGGGGCGGGTGATCCCGCAGATCTTCACTTCAGGCACGGGGGCGGGTCCGGTGGGGGGTGGGGGGTTCGGGAGCGGTGG
>JAPPHB010000132.1:0-16295 GCA_028821195.1 Gammaproteobacteria bacterium | reverse complement strand
CCGGGGCGCGGACTCCGCAGGAGCGCCTCACCCATCAGGACGGCGTCCGCGCCCGCGGCACCCACGGTGGCCAGGTCCTCCCGGGTGGCCAGCCCGCTCTCCGAGATCACCACGACGTCCCGCGGAATGCGGCGAACCAGCTCCAGCGTGACGGCCACGCTCGAGCGGAAAGTGCTCAGATCGCGGTTGTTGATGCCCACCACGTCGGCGCCAGCCGCGAGCGCCCGTTCCAGCTCGGCGGCATCGTGAACCTCCACCAGCGCGGCCATCCCCATCGCTTGCGCGCCCCTCAGCAGCTCTCCCAGAAGCGGATCCCCCAGGATGCGCACGATGAGCAGCACCGCGTCCGCACCCGCCGCGCGCGACTCGTCGAGTTGAACCGGGTCGATCAGGAAATCCTTGCGCAGAACCGGCCGCGGCACCCTCGCGCGCACCCGCCGCAGATCGTCCAGGTCGCCTCCAAAGTACGTGCGATCCGTCAGCACGCTGATGGCCGATGCGCCCGAGCGCCCGTAATCCGCGGCCAGATCCGCCGGATCCAGGTCCTCGCGAATGGATCCCGCCCCCGGAGAACGCCGCTTGACCTCCGCGACGATGGCCACATCCGCCGACGATCCTCTCAGCGCGGAGCGGAAGTCGCGGGCCGGAGGCGCCGAACGGGCGGCCCGCGCCAACTCGGCCCGCACGGACCTCAGGGCTCGGACTTCGTCACGCTTCGTGCGGACGATGCGGTCGAGGATGTTCATGCGCTCGGGATCGGACATCCGCGGTCGAGGACGGATGTCATTCCGGTTCTTTCGGAGTGCATCTTGCGCTTCGGTAAACTTTCGGGTAGGTTATTCGGGTCCTGTTCGGTCATCACTTTCGCGGAGCGTGAATTCGATGCCCCTGACCAAGCGACAGAAACAGATCCTGGACTTCATCGAAGGCTACCTGGACGAGTGGGGCTACGCGCCCAACTTCGAGGAAATCGCGCATGCCTTCGGATACGCTTCCCTGGCCACGGTCCACGAACACCTGAGCAATCTGGAGCGCAAGGGCTATATCCGGAAGGCCTACAACCAAAGTCGCTCCATCGAGATGGTGCACCGGGAGACGGGGGCCGGCGTCTTCGCGCTTCCGCTGCTCGGAGCGGTCGCCGCGGGGCTTCCCATCGAGGTCATTCAGGACACCGAAACCCTGTCCGTGCCCCGGGACATGGTTCCGAGCGGCGCCGAGAGCTACGTCCTTCGGGTCGAGGGCGATTCGATGATCGACGAGCAGATTCGCGACGGCGACTACATCGTGGTCAGCGCCCGCCAGGTGGCGCATGAGGGCGAGACCGTGGTCGCCCTGGTGGGGGGCGATTCGGCCACCGTCAAGAAGTTCTATCGCGAGCGGGGCTCCCGCATCCGGCTGCAGCCCGCCAACGAAGCGATGGAGCCAATCATCGTCGACGCGGCCGACGTTCAGATCCAGGGGGTCGTGGTCGGCGTGATCCGCAAGTACTGAGGTTCGATCGAGGGACAACCGATCGGGACGGGACGATTCACGCGGGGTCGGACCGAGGTTCGGTCACCAGACCGGCTGCGGCCGGAGGGAGGCTAGGATGAGGATACCGTTTGCGGTGGGCAGACTGAAGGGCGATTTCGCGGAAGTGGTGCTGGTAGGAGAGGATCCGGGGCCGGGAGACGTACCGTTCCTTCGCTCCGCGCGGATGACACGCAGCCCCGCACGATTCCGTTCCCAGCGCCGCCGGAGTGCGGCCCGGCCGGCCTGAGAATCGCGATGACGGTCGTCCCTGAGCGGGACGGATCAGGCGAGCAGATCCCGCGGGGCGTGCGGAGACCCGCGACCTTTCTCAACCGCCGCCTGCGCGGCTGGCTTCGCGGAGTTCCGCGAGCTTGCGGATCGCGAGCCCGCGGTCGATGACTTCGGTCGCGATTGCAACCCCCTCCGGAAGAGAATGAGCCAGGCCCGCCACGTAGATGGCGGGGCCGGCGTTGGCGAGGACGAACGAACGCGCCGAGCCCCGGCGGCGGCCTTCCAGCACATCCACGATCAGGGTGGCATTCTCATGCGGGGTTCCGCCGGCAAGCGCCTCCAGACCTCCCGGCTCCAGTCCCAGGTCAGCCGGGATAACGGAGTAGGTCGTGATCCTGCCGCCGCGAAGATCGGACACGGTGGTGGTCCCTGCGGGGCTCAACTCGTCCATCCCGGGCTCGCCATGCACCACCAGAGCGCGCTGGTGGCCAAGTTCGAGCAGTGCGCGTGCGATCAATTCCCGCCAGGCGGGGTCGGAAACGCCGACCAGCTGGCGAGTCACCCCGGCCGGGTTGGTGAGGGGCCCAAGCAGATTCATGATCGTGGGGACGGCCAGCTCGGCCCGCACCGGACCTATGTGACGCATGGCGGGATGAAGAAGGGGCGCAAACATGAAGACGATCCCGGTTTCCGCCAGAACCCGGCCCATTTCGTCCGGTGTCAGTTCGATGCGGACTCCGAGAGCTTCCAGGACGTCGGCGCTTCCGCTTTGCGATGTGAACGAGCGGTTGCCGTGCTTGGCGACCCGCACGCCGGCCGCCGCCGCGGTCAGGGCGGCCGCGGTGGACACGTTGAACGTGCGCACGCTGCCGCCCCCGGTGCCGCAGGTATCGACCAGCTCGTGGGTTCGCTCCGAAGCCACCGGCCGCATCGCCCGGCGCAACGCCCGCACGCCCCCGGCGATCTCCGATGGCACCACCCCCTTGGTCCGGAGTGCGATCAGGAGGGCCGCCATCGCCACAGGCGTCGCCTCGCCGGACATGACGGTCGTGAACGCGCCCTCCGCCTCGGCCGCAGTCAGGTCGGCGCCTTCGGACACGCGGGCGATCAGGGGGGCCAGCTCGAGTTTCGCTTCGGGCGACATGGCGTATTCCAATGCTGCGCAGGGGGATGGCGGGAACGCTCGGGCGATGGTACCAAGGACGGGGCAGGCGGTCAACGCGCGGGACCCGGGACATTGCCGGCCGTGGCAGAGGACGGGCTCTATTGAGTTGTCGCTCCGGGACTCCTAGTTTCCCGGCGTCATGGCCCGGGGACAACGCCGCTTCCGACTCACGCTGCACTACGACGGGACCCGTTTCTTCGGCTGGCAGATGCAGCCGGAAGTGCGCACGGTGCAGGGTGAGTTGCACGCCACCCTCGAGCGACTTACAGGCGCGCCGCGCACGGTGACGGGGGCGGGGAGAACCGACCGGGGGGTACATGCCACCGGCCAGGTGGCCGCGGTCGCCCTGCCGCCGCGCTGGAGCGCCGCCACCCTCCTGCGCGCGCTCAACGCCACGCTCCCGCAGGACATCTGGGTTGCGGAGGCCCACGTCGCTCCGCCCGGGTTCCACCCGCGCTACGACGCGACGGCGCGCGAGTACGGATACCGGCTGGGCCTGACGGCTGCGGCCCGCTCGCCATTCCACCGACCGTGGTGCTGGCCTCTCGCCCACCTGACCGACGACGCTTCCTCGGCCGGGGCGGACGTGGATGTCGAAGCTCTGCACGCAGCGGCCGCGCTCCTGGCGGGCGAGAAGTCTTTCGCCGCCTTCGCGCGCGCCGGCCAGGAACACCGGGGAGACCGCTGCATCGTCACGGGGGCACGCTGGACTCAGTGGGCTCTGGGCGTGGAGTTCACCATCCTCGCCAACCGGTTCCTGCACCACATGGTCCGCTACCTGGTGGGCACCATGGTCGACATCGCCCGCGGACGCCGGCCGCTCGACGACATGCGCGCGATGCTCGCCGGCAACCAGGACGGCCTGGTCACGTCGCCCCCCGCTCCCGCCGCCGGCCTCTTCCTGCGCCGAGTGCGCTATCCCGCGCACACAACCGCGCACAATACGGCAATCCCGGACGACTCCGCGACAGATTCAGACAACACCGCGGCGGCGGCCGACGTCCCTCCCGAGCCCGCCCGAAGCGTCCCGTTCGCCAACCCCGCCCTGTTAGATTCCGACACCGACCGCCCACTCGCAGGGAGCGCCAACCACTCATGAAGATCTTCCTCGACACCGCCAACCTGGGTGAGATCCGGCGCGCCGCCGCCGCGGGCCTCATCGATGGCGTCACCACGAACCCCTCCCTGCTGGCCAAGGTGGCCGGCGACCGCGACCCGATGGAGATCTTCCTGGAGATCTGCGAAGCCATCGACGGCCCGGTGAGCGCCGAGGTCGTCGCGGTCGACACCGAGACGATGGTCGACGAGGGCACCCGGCTGGCCGCCGTCCACCCCAACATCGCGGTCAAGGTGCCGCTGACCGAGGACGGACTGGTGGCGTGCCGCGAACTCAGCTCGCGCGACATCCCCGTCAACGTGACCCTGTGTTTCTCGGCTCCGCAGGCGCTGCTCGCCGCCAAGGCGGGGGCCGCCTACATCTCGCCCTTCATCGGACGGCTGGACGACATCTCCCACGACGGCATGGAGCTGATCCGCCAGATCCGTGTCATCTACGACAACTACGGCATGCGGACGGAGATTCTGGCGGCTTCCCTGAGGCATCCGCGCCACGTCGTGGAGTCACTGGAGATGGGAGCCGACGTCGCCACCCTGCCGCCCGGCGTGCTGCACAAGCTGATCCGCCACCCGCTGACCGACCTCGGGCTGGCCGCCTTCCTGGCCGACTGGGAGAAACTGGGACGTGACCTCTAGCAGTCCGGGCCGCGCGGCCGCGGCCGGGGCATCCAGCACTGGGAAGTCCGCCTCCGACGGCTACGTGCACCCCCTCTCGGGACGCTACGCCTCGCGCGAGATGCAGCACATCTTCTCGCAGGCGCGCAAGTTCACCACCTGGCGCCGGCTCTGGATCGCGCTGGCCGAATTGCAGCGCGAGCTGGGGCTGGACATTTCGCGAGAGGCGCTGCGCCAGATGAAGGCCGCGGTCGACGACCTGGATCTCGACCGGGCCGCCGAACTGGAGCGCCGGTTCCGCCACGACGTGATGGCGCACGTCCACCTCTTCGGCGAGGTGGCGCCCGCGGCGCGAGGCATCATCCACCTCGGCGCCACGAGCGCCTTCGTGGGCGACAACGCCGACCTCATCCTCCACCGGGAAGCCCTCACTCTGATCCGCGACCGGCTGGTGCGCTGCGTGGAAGCACTGGCGGGCTTCGCGCGCCGCTACCGGTCGCTCCCCACCCTGGCCTACACCCACTTCCAGCCCGCCCAGCCCACTACGGTCGGCAAGCGCGCGACGCTCTGGATCCAGGATCTGCTGCTCGACATCGAGGAGATCGAGTTTCGCCTCGGCTCGCTCCGCTTCCGCGGCGTGCGCGGCACCACCGGCAGTCAGGCCTCCTTCCTCGACCTCTTCGACGGCGATTCCGCGAAGGTGGACGCGCTCGACGACGCCGTGGCCCGGCGCATGAGCTTCGAGCACCGCTACCCGGTGAGCGGTCAGACCTACCCACGCAAGGTCGACGCCGCGCTGCTGGCGACGCTCGCGGGCACCGCCGCGTCCACATCCAAGATGGGGCACGATCTGCGTCTGCTCTCGCATCTGGGAGAAGTCGAGGAGCCCTTCGAGAGCACCCAGATCGGCTCGTCGGCCATGCCCTACAAGCGCAACCCGATGCGCGCGGAGCGGGTTTGCGCCCTTTCCCGCCACGTGATCACTTTGTATCAGGACGGCGCGTTCACGGCGGCCACACAGTGGCTGGAACGGAGCCTCGACGATTCCGCGAACCGGCGCGTCAGCATCCCCGACGCCTTCCTCACCCTCGACGGCATACTGGTTCTGGTCGAAAACGTCTCCTCCGGGCTGGTGGTCAACGAAGCGGTGGTCCGCCGCTCGCTCGACGCGCAGCTCCCCTTCATGGCCACCGAGACCATCCTGATGCGCGCGACCCGGGACGGAGGCGACCGCCAGGAACTGCACGAGCGCATCCGCCGCCACGCCCACGCGGCCACCCGCAAGGCGCGCGAGGAAGGCGGCGACCCGGACCTGATCTCCCGCATCGCCGGCGACGACGCCTTAGGGCTGAGCGCGCCCGAACTGGCCGACCTCCTCCGGGGCGAGCGCTTCATCGGACGCGCCCCCGAGCAGGTGGAGCGCTTCCTGGACGGGTTCGCCCGGCCGGTCGTCGATCGTCTCGGCCCCGCAGCCCGCGCCCGCCTGGACGCCCCCGACATTCGTGTCTGACCTCACCCATGACCCCACCCCAGCCATGGAGCTCGACGACAACGTGACGACCATCGTGGATTCCGCCCTCCCCCTCCCTCTTCTCCACCGCGGCAAGGTGCGGGACGTCTACGAGGCGGGCCCCGACACCCTGTTCATGGTGGCGAGCGACCGCGTGAGCGCCTTCGACGTGGTCCTGCCCCAGCCCGTGCCCCACAAGGGCGAAGTGCTCACCCAGTTGACCGCGTGGTGGCTGGCGCGCTTCTCCGCCCAACCGCCGGTGCCCGGTGCCGAAGGGGGCATCGACCACCACCTGCTCGCCGTGCGGCGGGACGAGATCATCGACCGGGTCCCCGAACTGGCGCACACCGTCGACAGCTGGGCGCGCCGAGCCATGCTGGTGCGCCGCACCCGGCCGATCCTGGTCGAGTGCATCGTGCGCGGCTACATCACCGGGTCGGCCTGGCGGGAGTACCGCCGGAGCGGCACCCTCGCCGGCGAGCCCCTCGCCCCGGGGATGATCGAGAGCGACCGCATGGAGCCGCCCATTTTCTCCCCGTCGACCAAGGCACACGAGGGCCACGACGAGAACATCACCTACGACCAGGTGGTGGAGCTGCTGGGCAGGCCAATGGCGGAGACCCTGCGGGACCTCTCGCTCGGCATCTACAGCGCCGGATCCGAAACCGCGCGCCAGCGGGGGATCATCCTCGCGGACACCAAGTTCGAGTTCGGGATGGACTCGGATGGAAGGCTCCTCCTCATCGACGAGGTGCTGACCCCCGACTCCTCGCGTTTCTGGCCCGCCGAGCACTACGCGACCGGCCGCGCGCAGCCCTCCCTCGACAAGCAGCCTGTGCGCGACTACCTCGCTCACGAGACCGACTGGAACAAGATGCCGCCACCGCCCGACCTTCCCGACCGCATCGTCGAGGAGTCGACGGCCCGCTACCTGGACATCTTCCAGCGGCTGGTGGGCATGCCGCTGGCCGAGTACAGAGGCCCCAGCTTCGGATGAAGAACATCCCGTGATCCGCAAGCGCGCGCGCCGCAGGCGGCTCCAGAGGGGCATCATCATCATCCCCTCCGCCTTCACCCTGGGCAACGTCTTCTTCGGCGTGTTCGCCATGGTGATGGCGTCGCGGGGCGCGTACGAGTGGGCCGCGTGGTTCATCGTATTCGCAGGCATCCTCGACACCTTCGACGGCGGCCTGGCGCGCTTCACGCGCACGGGCTCGCGATTCGGCGCCGAGCTCGACTCCCTGGCCGACGCGGTCAGCTTCGGTGTGGCCCCGGCGATGGTCATGTACCAGCTCTACTGGGCCGACGGCTCCTGGAGCTGGCTGCTCTCCTACCTCTTCGTGACCGCGGTCGTGGTCCGCCTGGCGCGCTTCAACGTGGAGCAGGGGGGAGAAGCGAAACGCTCGTTCCACGGGCTGCCGTCGCCGGCTGCAGGGATGATGCTCGCGACATCCTACCCCTTCACCCAGACGGCATTCTTCGAGGCGTATCTGAGCACCCTTCCGTGGACCCAGATCATGGGCATCCTCATGGTGCTGCTCTCCGCGCTGATGCTGAGCCACGTCCCCTACGCGCGCATGCCCCGGGTGGGGCTGCGCACCCCCAGAACCCGCATCAACAGCGTCATCGTCGTGGCCACCATCGTCACCGCGATCGCCGTCCCCCGCTACTACTTCTTCCCGGTCCTGTTCGGATACGCCGTCTGGGGTCTCCTGAAGTCGGTGGTAATCGGCTTCCTGGACCGGCTTCCCGAGCGCGATCCTCTCCTCGAGGTTGATGAGGATGAGGATGACGATGAGCCTGAAGACGAGGAAGAAGCCCGGCCGCTCGACTACGGCGGCCTCGGACCCCGCTACCGCGCCGGCAGGCGCAATCGGCTCGCCCGACGCCGGCGGACCAACCCCCGCGACGACAACGGCACGGAGGACACAACTTGAGCGCCTACGCCATCGAAATCCGCGTGACCCCCCGCCGCGGGCTGCTGGACCCGCAGGGGAAGGCCATCCAGCACGCCCTGGACTCCCTGGGCTTCGCCGGGGTCGGGGAGGTGCGCGCCGGCAAGCTGCTCGTGATCGAGCTCGAAGCCGACTCGCCGGACGAGGCCGCCGCCCGGGCCACCCGGATGTGCGAGAAGCTGCTCGCGAACCCCGTGACCGAGGACTTCGCCATCGAAGTCGGACGCGATGCCGCACAGCCGGAGGCGGCGACGTGAGAGCGGTGGTGGTGACCTTTCCCGGGTCCAACTGCGACTACGACTGCCTGCAGGTGCTGCGCAAGGTGATGGGGGTCGACACCCGCTTCATCTGGCACCGCGAGCACGAGCTGGGCGACCCCGACCTGGTGGTGCTGCCCGGCGGCTTTTCCTACGGCGACTACCTGCGCGCCGGCGCCATCGCGCGCTTCAGCCCCATCGTTGAGGCGGTGAAGCGCTACGCCGGGCGCGGCGGGATCGTGCTCGGAATCTGCAACGGCTTCCAGATCCTGTGCGAGGCCGGGCTGCTTCCGGGCGCCCTCAGACGCAACGACTCGCTCAAGTTCCGGAGCCACGACGTGCATGTGCGCGTCGAGACCACGGACACCGCCTTCACCCGTGCGTACCGGCCCGGCCAGGTCCTGCGCATTCCGATCGCGCACGCCGAGGGCAACTACATCGCCGACCCGGCAACCCTCGAGCGCCTCGAGGCGGAGCGGCGCGTCGTCTTCCGCTACACCACCCGCGAAGGAGCACGCGGCGAGGGCGGCAACCCCAACGGCTCCGCCAACGACATCGCGGGGATCGTGAACCCCGCCGGCAACGTGCTCGGGCTCATGCCCCATCCCGAGCGGGCCGCGGAAGGCGTACTGGGCTCGACCGACGGGCTGGGCATGTTCGAGTCGCTGGTCGCTCATTGCGCGCGCGAGAGGGTGGCATGATCGGGCCCGCGAGCGGCGGGAACGGCAGCGGACCGGCCGCGCCGGAGCCGCGTCCCGGAGATCCGGAGATCACGCCGGAGCTCGTCGCCGACCACGGTCTAACGCCCGAGGAATACGACAAGATCGTCGGGCACCTCGGGCGCACCCCCACCTTCACCGAACTCGGCGTCTTCTCGGCGATGTGGTCGGAGCACTGCGGGTACAAGAACTCAAAGCGCCTGCTCCGGCTCCTGCCCACCGAGGCCCCCTGGGTCATCCAGGGCCCGGGCGAGAACGCGGGGGTGATCGACATCGGCGACGGATACGCGCTCGCCTTCAAGATCGAGTCGCACAACCATCCGTCCGCCGTCGAGCCGTACCAGGGCGCGGCCACGGGAATCGGGGGGATCCTGCGCGACGTTTTCACGATGGGGGCCCGGCCGGTCGCGGTGCTCGACTCGCTGCACTTCGGAGACCTGGACTCGAGCCGCGTGCGCTACCTCTTCGACGGCGTCGTGCGCGGAGCCGGCGACTACGGCAACTGCGTGGGCATCCCCAACCTCGGCGGCGAGGCCTATTTCGACCGCGGCTACGAGGGCAATCCCATCATCAACGTGATGTGCCTGGGCATCATGAAGCGGGAACAGCTCATCCGCGGCGAGGCCCACGGGGAAGGCAACACGCTGATGGCGGTGGGCGCGCGCACCGGGCGCGACGGCATCCACGGGGCCACCTTCGCCAGCGAGGAGCTGGGCGAGGACTCCGACGCCAGCCGGCCCCAGGTGCAGGTGGGCGACCCCTTCACCGAGAAGCTCCTGCTCGAGGCAAGCCTGGAGCTGATCCGGAGCGGCCACATCGTGGGCATCCAGGACATGGGCGCGGCCGGCATCACCTCCAGCGCCGCGGAGATGGCCGGCCGCTCCGGCAGCGGGGTCGTGATCGACACTGCGCTGGTGCCGGTGCGCGAGCCGGGGATGACGCCGTACGAGATCCTGCTCTCCGAGAGCCAGGAGCGCATGATGGTGGTCGTGCACAGGGGCCGGGAAGAGGAGGTCCGGCAGATCCTGGCCAAGTGGGAGCTGGAGGCCGCGGAGGTCGGCCAGGTCACCTCGGATGGACGCTTCCGCATCCTGGAGGACGGCCGCCCGGTCGCCGACATCCCCGCCCTGCCCCTGACGGACGGGTGCCCGACCTACGAGCGCGAGGGCATCGAGGGCGAAGAGGTGCGCGCGCTCCGGGAGATGGACCTGACGCCCTACGCGGGCGGCGAGGGCAACCGCACCGCCGACTTCCTCCGCCTGCTGGCCTCTCCCAACCTGGCCTCCCGCCGCTGGATCCACGACCAGTACGACACCACCGTGCGCACGGCGAGCGTGATCCAGCCGGGAGGGGACGCGGGCGTCCTGCGCGTGCGCGGCACCCGGCGCGGCATCGCGGTCACCACCGACTGCAGCGGCCGCTACACCTACTTGGAGCCCGGCACCGGAGCCCGCATCGCCGTGGCTGAGGCCGCGCGCAACCTGGCGTGCGCGGGGGCGCTGCCCATGGCGGTCACCAACAACCTGAACTTCGGCAACCCGCTCAAGCCGCACATCTACCATCAGCTGCGGGAGGCCGTGCTGGGCATGGTCGAGGCGTGCGCGCTCTTCGAGACCCCGGTCACGGGCGGCAACGTCTCGCTCTACAACGAGACCAGCGGCACGCCCATCTACCCCACGCCCGTCATCGGCATGGTCGGCATCATCGAGGACCTGGAACAGGTCACGCGACACGCGTTCCAGGACGAGGGCGACGCAATCGTGCTGCTGGGCCGCAACACCGACGAGCTGGGCGCATCGGAGTACCTGTACTCGATGCACGGGATTGTCGGCGGCAGGCCCCCGCGGGTGGATCTGCTGGCGGAACGCGTGCTCCAGCAGGCGCTGCTGGCCATGATCGGCGAGGGCCTGCTGCGCTCGGCGCACGATTGTTCGGAAGGCGGCCTGGTGTGCGCGCTCGCCGAGAGCGCGCTGCATGAGGGCGAAGACCCGGTCGGCATCCGCGTGCGACTGGCGGACCCGCTGCCATCGACTGCACTATTCTTTGGTGAGGCGCAAGGGCGCGTGGTGGTTTCGTGCGATCCCGCGAACCTCCGGCGGGTGCGGCGGCTGGCCGATCGGTACGGCGTGCCCTGCACGAAGATCGGCACGGTAGGAGCGATCGGCGGCAGTTTCGTCGTGGAGAGCGCGGACGCGCGCATCGAGGCGAGTATCAGTGAGGTGAGTGCGGTGTACTTCGGGGCTCTGCCCGAGCGCATGGACGCGCAGTAGCAGGAGATAGCAGCCCGTGGACGAACCACGCCCGGCATGCGAGAGGCGATGCATCCACGAACTGCTCGCGCCCGGAGGCGGCACATGAAGGACGGACAGCACACGCTTCCACTGGCCGGCAAGGCCGAGCCGCAGTCGGGCTCTCTTCGCCCGCAGGACATCCCCGGCTCGCTGCTGGACGGCCGCCCGCGCGAGGAATGCGGCATCTTCGCGGTCAGCGGCATCGAAAACGCGGCGGAGCTCGTCTTCCTCGGGCTGTACGCGCTCCAGCACCGGGGACAGGAATCCGCCGGCATCTACTCGATGGACCGCGCGGGACGCGCGAGCGTGAAGAAGGGCCTCGGGCTCGTCTCCGATGTCTTCGACGCGGAAAAGCTGACCGCCCTCCCGGGCGGAACCTCGGTCGGCCACGTGCGCTACTCGACGGCCGGGGGGAGCCTGCAGGAGAACGCCCAGCCCATCGTGGCGCGCTACGCGAACGGCCCGCTCGCCATCGCGCACAACGGCAACCTGACCAACGCCCTGGATCTGAAGGACCGGCTGGTGCACGAGGGCGCCCTCTTCCAGACATCGAGCGACTCCGAGGTCATCGTACATCTGATGGCGCGCTCGCGGCACCGCGACGTGGAGCAGCAGGTGGACGACGCGCTGGCTCACCTGGAGGGCGCCTTCTCACTCGTGATCGCCGTGGGAGACGCCCTCTACGCCGTGCGCGACCCGCGCGGCTTCCGCCCTCTCCTGCTGGGACGAAAGGACAACGGCTACGTGCTGGCGTCGGAGTCGTGCGCCTTCGACATCGTCAATGCAGAGTACGTGCGCGACGTGGAGCCGGGCGAGCTGCTGCGCATTCGGGGAGGCAAGGTCGAGAAACTGCGCAGCCTGCGCGCCGCGCCCCGTCCGTCGCCGTGCATCTTCGAACTGGTCTACTTCGCCCGCCCCGACTCGCGCATCTGGGGAGCCAGCGTGGACCGCTCCCGGCGGGCCTTCGGGCGCCAGCTCGCGCGCGAGCATCCGGTCGAGGGAGATGCGGTGGTGGCGGTCCCGGACAGCGCGAATTCAGCGGCGCTGGGATACTCCGAGGAGACCGGCATACCCTTCGAGCTCGGCCTCCTGCGCAACCATTACGTGGGCCGCACCTTCATCCGCCCCTCGCAGGCGGATCGCGATTTCGGGGCCCGCATCAAGTACAACCCGGTGCGCGAGGTGCTGGAAGGACGCCGCATCGTGCTCGTGGACGACTCCATCGTGCGCGGCACCACCAGCCGCAGCCTGGTGCGCTTCGTGCGCGGCGCGGGCGCGGCGGAAGTGCACCTGCGCATCGCCAGCCCCCCGGTGCGCAACCCCTGCTTCTACGGCATCGACATGCCCAGCAAGGAAGAGCTGATGGGCTCGGGGCACACCGTGGAGGAGATCCGCGAGGAGCTCGGGCTGGATTCGCTGGGCTACATCTCGCTGGAGGGGATGACGAAGGCCGTGGAGGAGTTCGGTCCCTTCTGCGACGCCTGTTTTTCGGGACACTACACCGCGCCCCTGGTGGACATCGAACGCCAGTTGGACAATTCGCTTCTGGCGCTCGCGCGCTGAGGGGGCGTCCGGGGCCGTCACACTTCGGAGCGCCCGGCCCGAGCGGCGAGGGGGGACCGGTCAGCCGCCCGGAGGCACCACCGCTTCCGCCGTGTAAATGAGGTCGCCGAGGGGCGAGTTGTCGCCGTTGGCGGAATTGCCGGTCACGTGGAAGACCACCGGCGACGGTTCCCCGGGCGCCACCCACTCGAAGCTCCAACTGGCGACGTCGCCGGGACCGAGTCGGCTCCCCTCGACCGTGTGGTTGATGTACTCGACGCCGTCCTCGCTGCGGACGACGGTGCGGCCGTCCAGGGGAGCCAGCCGCCCTGCCGGCGTGCCCGCCCGTTCGCCTTCATTGAAGCGCGCCGCGGCCTGGAAGCCGGCGCTTCCCATCCCCTCCCCCTCCACGATCACGGTGACCACGTAGACCGCGCCCGGCGTGAAGGCAGCGGGGATGCCGTCGAGCAGGAGGGCGCCGCCCAAGGCGTTCAGCTCGAGGTCGAGGTGGCACTCGATGCAGGTGAGTTCGCCGAAGCCGCCGGTGCGCGCGAGAGGTGGGCCGTCGGCGTGGGGGATGGGCGCGCGCGGGGCAGCCGCGGGGGCTCCGCCGGCGCCGGAGACGCCCACCCCGGCGACCACACCGGCGAGGAGCCACCGGTTGGGAATACGCAGATTATGCATTTTACGCAAAATACGTAAAACGCGACCGGCCGGGCCGATCCCGCTGTCGACCCGGCCGATCCGTCCGGCGTCCCGCAGCCCGCGGACGCCTAGAAGCTGACCGGCCTCGAAGGCGGCAGCACCGCCCGGCCGATGGTGTTCGTGTCGGCCCCGAACCAGACCACGTTGTTGTCGGCGTCGTAGTACATGTGGCGGATGGTCCCGCCGCCGCTCTCGACCGCCACCGAGCTGATGTACTCCTCGGTGCGGGTGTCGAAGCCCACGAACATGTTGGGCTGGACGCCGGTTTCGACGAACCAGACCCGGTCGTCGTTGTCGATGGCCACGCCGTAGGGGCGGGCATCGCCCCCGCTCGGGTTGGCCCACTCGGTGACCTCGCCGGTGGCCGGGTCGACCCGCCCAAGGAAGCCGCGCGCGTAGTCCACGTACCACGCGATGTCGTTGGAGTCGATCACCAGCCGCCGGGGGCGCGCGCCCTCCGGAAGCTCGAAGTAGGTGGGCTCGAAGGTCTCGGGATCGACCATGACCAGCATGTTGGTCCCGAAGAGCGACGCCCAGGGCCGGTCGCGGGAGTCCATCTTCAGCCCGTAGGGCCGGGTGGATCCGCCGCGCGCCCCGGGGTTGTTCGGCATCTCGACCAGCCGCACCTCCCCGCTCTCCTTCCAGAACTTGCCCACGAAGTTGCCGCCCTGGACGGTGAACCAGAGGTCCCCGGCGGCGTCGAAGGCGAAGGTGTGCGGGTCGCGCGCGCGCTCGTCGGGCATGGGGAAGATCTCGATGTCACCCGTCTCCGGGTCGAGGCGGCCGAGGTTGCCCACCAGGTTGCCGGTGTACCAGACCATGCCGTCGTCGGCCACCACCACCGTGTGCGGGCCGGCGCCGTCGGGCAGGTCGAATTTCTCCATCTCGCCGGTCGCGGGGTCGAGGACCGCGGCGTAGTGGGACCTCTGGCCGGCGAACCACACGCGGCCGTCAGGGGCCACGTACGGATCACGGGGCCGGCTCTGCTCCCACGGCACCACCCACTCCTCCAGGGTCGGGTCGTTCTCTTGCGCGAACCCGCTGACGGGGGCCGCCAGCAACATCAGGGACACCGCTACCATCGCACTGCAAAGGGATTTCATGACTCGGCCCTCCTGCCGGGTTTCGGAGATGTTCTGCACTCGTTGAGATGCTTCGGACTGCACCGCTAATCGAAGGTTCGGGTCGAGGTGCGGCAAGGAGGTGGGGCGTGTGCGTTTTCCCAGCCACTCCGCACTCGTGTCGTGCTCCGTGCCACACGTCACTTCGCCCACGCATACGCCCCGCCTCCCGCACGTCCTTCGCTTCGTAAGGACACGTGCACTGCCACCGGCGTTGAAGCGGGTCGCTGGGGTTTCTATCTTGCGGAGATGGAGGGGTGGCAGAGCGGCTAATTGCACCGGTCTTGAAAACCGGCGGGTCTTTACCCACGTGGGTTCGAATCCCACCCCCTCCGCTCGCGAGCAGCGCTCGCGCCGGAGAGGCTGTGATTCGAACCCAGGGTTGAGCCTCCGGTGCTCCGCATCCTCGGCTCACCTTCGGCGCCGCTGCGCGGCCCCTCGGTTGCGAATCCCACCCCGGTCGCCTTCAGGCCCCTCGGCCAGGCAACCCACTCCTCAGGACCCCTTCTCGATCCGCAAGACCACCGGAATGGTGCGTGACGGCGCGGCCACTGTGGCCGGGGCTGCCATCGCCGCCCTCTTCCAGCTGATGGGATCGGCACGGGGGACCGGGCATTGCAGTCCGCTGGTCAGTAGACCCTCGGGATGAAGAGGTACGGCACCTCCTCAACGTAGCGATCCCAGTCGGCTCCGTATTTCCGCTTGCAGCGCGCGATGTCGCGGCTCGCGCGATGAAGGATCATGACCACGAAGAAGACCACATAGAAGAAGGGCAGGAAGTGTTCGAAGCCGCAGATCAGGCCCCATGACAGCGCCATAAGGGCGTCCGCCGTGTAGTTGGGCTTGCGAGCGTAGCGCCACCATCCGTCGATGAGAAGCTTGGAACCGGCGGCAGTGTCGAGGTGGCGGGGGTTCTCGAGAGTGCGCCAGGGCAACTGCGGGAACGCCCTGCGCTTCACGTACGAGCCGGTGAGCTGCATGCGAAAGTAAATCCGCTGGCTGTTGGACGTGTCCCAGACGTAGTAGGCTCCGCAAAGGAGGGCGAAGCAGAACACCGTGTACGGCAGGGAGTGTTCGTAGGGTGGCCGCGACGCGATGTACATGGAGCTGAAGCTGTAGACAAAGGGCACGCCCGCAAGGTTCCAGAAGATCAACATCCATCCCCACTTCTCGCGGAAGAAGTCCCACGTCGTCGGGATGCCCTCCTCACCCTTCATGCAGGCGTTGGCGTAGAGGAAATGGGCGACGACCATGAAGATCATGGGACCGCTGACCCGGCCATGGACGGCGTACTGGTGCGCTGCGCCGCTCGCCGTCAGCAGAAAGAGCGTGAGCCAGGACACGCGAACCTCCGCCCACATCTTCAGGTCCAGCTCCCCGATGCGCGGGTTGAGCCGTGCCCCCATGAAAAAGTCGTGGAGGGCGTTCGACGACGACCGCTCGGCGTTGCCCGAGAGCCTCGCGCCGACGTACACGGCGACAGCGATCGCGTTCGCGGTGATCATGGCCGCGATCATGAGCGAACCGAACTGCTCGTAGATCGTCTGCAGTGGGAA
>JAPPHB010000088.1 GCA_028821195.1 Gammaproteobacteria bacterium | reverse complement strand
CCGGGACATTTTCCATGCCGATAACCGGGACATTTTACGTGCCGATTGACAGCGGCCCCGTTTTTTGCGGAGTTTCCGGGGAGCCAGATGTGTTTTTGTTCTACAAAAACTCTCTGGTTGGGGGACCAACCCCCAAACCCCCGCGCCCGCTTCGAGAAGCGGTCCGTCGGGGCAAGGGGAAAGCTCCGCCCCCTTGGACCCCTGGGCTGCCGCGCCCTTGGCAGCGCGGAAGAAGGCGCGGCGGTGGCCGCCAGCTTCGCGAACGGAGCTACCGGAAGCGAACACAGAAGTCGCAGGCGCGACCGAAACTCACTTGCTCGTCCGCCTTCCTGCAATGTCCGCAACCGTGCCTGCCGAAGAACCACAGCGCCGGGTCCAAGGCCGCGCATGTGCCCTCGATTCCGGCTGGTCCTGCGATGTCCGCCTCCGATACGGCACTCTCCCAAGTCTGTTGGATGACAGGCTTGGCCTTCCGAAGAGGCAACCCGCGGGTCAACGTCACTCCCAGATTCTCAGTGGCTCTACGCACCTGAACGTCCACCGCGACCGGGATAGTTTCGATGCGATCAATCACCGCGCGACCCGGATTCGCCATCATCCGGACCCACATCGGTCCGACCTTCGGGCCACGTAGCATCGGAAAGCGAGCGCGCCCGTCGTTGTCGCGGGACTTGAGGTCCCTGAGCAGTTCCTGGGCCTCACCGGTGCCGTCGTCGATCACCCGACTCACGGGAGACTGGCGGCCGGAGGCCAAGCTCTTGCCGATCCGGTGCCACGCATCCGAGTCGGGACCATGCCTCTGGCTGACGCGCGCGGCCTTCAAGACCCCGCTTAGTGCGCCGACCTCAAGCCCAGCCACATGCTGGGGATCGAAGCTCTCGGGTGATCTTTCGAACAGGCGTCCCCCCGCGCTCCAGAGTTGGTTGGCGTCGCGCGCCCGGTCCAAAGCGGCAATGAAGGTGAGAAAGAGGCGGGAGGCGCGGTCAGTGGCCCGCAGCCGATGCACCACCGCGACCTCGGGCATGTAGTCGCGCCATGGTTGGCCCGGAGCCATGCGGCGCGAGGCGAGGCGGAGGCCGCCCCCGTAGAAGTCGTCCGCGATCAGCTTCGCGATTCTGGCGGCATGGGAGCGGGAGGGTGAAGGGGGTTGATCCACCCTTGCGTGGACGTTCAACCTCTCCCGATACCAAGCCTGCTGGTGTCCAATCCCCGCAATGGCGGCGAGTGGCCGATGAACTGCGGCCCCCGCATCGCTCAGCCCTTCTTCCAGCCCACAGTCGATGTAGGTCGCGCCAGCGTGGATCTCGATCAGCTTGTCCCGCATTGACGGCACCCGACGCTTCAATTGAGCGAGCACGCGGGCCGACCAAGCCCGCCGAGCGCTGGTCCGGAGATCCGTCAACGCGAGTTCGTAGGGATCAATGCGCCGGTCAGGGTCCAGCAGCCCATGCAACGCGCTGAGGATGTACCACGGGACACCCAGGGACTCGGCATACGCTCGCCGGGAGCGCCACAGGGGTGAGCTGTAGAGGTCCTTCGCCGCGCTCCTCGCCGCACGCTTGGTCTTCACGCAGCCGATCAGCACGAGGTCGGGCGGCTGCCACGAGGCCATGGAAGGCTCCGGTTCTTCAGACGAACTCATGCCGAACCAAGTACGCCCAATTCAGCGGCCCTTGCAAGGTGGTTCGCCGGCGGTGCGTTCAAGGCGGAGCAGTCCCGCCCCGCTACCATCGCGATGCGGTTGCCACATGCTGCCGAACGGGGGCAACGGCGCACGGCAGCTTACCGAACCACCGCCGGAGCGCGGACTCTCGGGGGTCGAGGGGGCGGAGCCCCTCATCAGCCTCCGTGTTATACACGGGACTCCCCACCATTTGTCAACGCTGTTGAAGGCGGGGCTGTAACCCCGCGTCGGGGGGTCGGACGGGCTGGGCAGTGTGTCGCCGGGCGTGCTGTTGGATGTCGGCCGAGCCTCGCACCGGGAAGGGCGAGGAGATGGTCGTAGCCACGGTCGGTGCAGACATCCTCGAAGGGGATCACAGCATCCCCTCGGCGACCGCTGCCGGGGTTCGAAGGGGCGGAGTCCCTCGCCAGCCCATGGGTTATACCCAGGGTAAGCTGGCTTGAGCCACCTCTAACAGTGGCTTGAGCCAGCCCCTGGGACACCCGTGAAACGCTCCACAACCCGGCTCGGAACGGCGATGGCCGGGCTGTCGCGGACCAACTCCCCGGCCTCGTAATCGTCGGCCTCACGGACGGCGAGGACGACCAGGCGATCCCTTCGCGCACTGTGCGACGGCGACGCTCCCTGCCGCGCGGCCCGGTTTCCCCCTACCCTTACCCCTCGGAGACCCGAGATCGTCGCTCTCAGGCGATTCCACGGCCCGTAGGATACCCGAAACGTGCGTCGAGAGAGTTCAGAAACGGCCTCCGGTCCCCGTCGCGAGGCGTTTGCGGGTGCCGGATGTACTGGGCGCGCCCTGGGTCAGTGCCAATCCGCCCGTCAACTTGACCGGGCGGGTTTGGCCGGGTAGTCCTCACGCTTCCCTGTATCGCCGGTCTGAATCACGAAGTCGCGCCGGTCTCGATACAGGCGCGCGCGGTTGAGCACGTAGTTCTGCCCGTCGTCGAGGTCAACAGCGTCCCAATGGGTCATGAGCCAGTACTTGTGGTCCCCGATGAACAGGTACGTGTTCGCCCTGCCAAAGAAGGTGCCGTCAACGCCCTCCCCGGCACGGAAGCGCGCACGGACCAACTCGATCAGTTCATTCTGAGCGTCCTTGCGGCTGAGCACGTACTCGTGGGGCCACGAGTCCCGGTAGGTGACCGCTTCCCGCCACGGCGCGCGGTCGATTAAGTCGGCGATCTTCAGGTTTTCCAGATTCTCATCCTCCTTCCGGTGGGACGAGCGAACGTTGACAGCCTCGGGGGTGCTCGCGCGACCTACCAGCGCCCCGTTGTGTTAGTCGGGCTATCCGTGCTGTCGGAAGCGAGCAGGTGACGCAGCCTTGCAATAGCCCCTCGAACGAGGTGATCGCCGGATCCAAGCGGCGGAGGATCGTGGTCGGAGTCCCTTCCTGCATTTCAGTTGGATGTCCGGGCAGCTTGCGCTTCTGGATCCGCCGGGGGACCGATTCGCCAACGCTCCAAAGCGAAGTCGATGATCGCGGCGCCGCGGTCTTGAATGGACGCTTTGTTCCATTCCTCCCACCGCGCCAAGTCGCGTTGGACTAGAAGAATCGAATTGCGGTAACACTCGTCGCCAAGTTCGCTCTCCCCCCGACGGTCTCGCTTCTCCTCGAAGGCACGGTTACCCATGCTCAGATTCCAGTCCTTCGATGCGATGGTAAGGTTGCCCAAGCGATGGACGATCTCTTGGTGAGCGGCCAACTTTTCGTCATCCAGGCCCCCCGCTGGATTCTGCGGCAGGATATGCTCCGTCTGGTACTCGGATGAGAGTATCTCCGCGAGGTCTACTGGCAACGGCTCACGCGCGTCCTTTCGGAGCTTGTTCTCGTACTGGGCGAGCAGGTACCTGATGGTCCTGGTACCAAGACTCCCGTAGCAGTGCGTTCCAGACAATTCTCGGCGGAACGTATCGTCGCTGACATAATGCAGATTCAGTTCCCTCAAACTTCGGAGGAAATCGGTGAACGTGAGATTGTTCCTGTCAACCTCGCGGGCCAGCCAGTTCAACCAGCTTGCGCCAGTATGACGGCGGTACCTGACGACGCGGTAGACCCGGAATACGAAAGCCTCGAACAGACGGAAGACCTTCTGTCGCTGCGAGTCCTCCCCGAACTTCTGCCAAGCGGCGATCATGAGCGGGTACAGGTTCCCCACGGGCCCGACCACGAAGAGCCTGTCGATCACACTCCCGAGCGCACTGCCATCCCGTTTGCGCTTCGCGATGTCCTGCATCGTTTCGAACGCCTGCCGGAGGCTGCTGGCATAGCTGCGAATGAAACGTTCACAGCCTTCTGGATCTTCCCGGCTCTTCCCCATGAGAAGATCCTTGAGCACTCGCATGTGCTTATGCGAGTCCTTCGCGATGAAGAAGATGTGATGATAGCGCTGAATCTCGCCTGCATCGCGAAGTCCGAGCCGTTCCTCGATATCTTGGAAGCACTTGTAGATTTCCGCGAAGTGGTCGTTCAGATCGGAGAGCAGCGCGTCCAGGATCTGGGGGTCAACGACGAGGTACGAGGCGTACATCAGGATGCTCTTCGTCTTCTCCAGATTGGTCAGTGGGCGCCCACGGTCGTTCACCGTCTCGAACATGCGGACCGCCTCGGCATTCGACGGCACGATGTACAGCATGACCTGGAGCCCGTCGATCCGGCTCTTGAATTTTCTCACGAAGTCGAGGTACTGATCGCCCTCTTCTTCTCGCTGCCGATCGAACTGGTCGCGAAAGAAGGCCTGGGCGCTTTCGAGCCGCTTCTGGGCCCGGGTTTTGGGGACTGCCCCGGATGTCCCGGCCAGGATCGAGTTGTGGAAGAAGAACTTGTCCTCGCCGCCGATGGTCAGCTTGTAATGAGGTTCGGCCCCGATGTAGCTCTTCTCGAGCTCGGACGCCTGGGCGCGCATCTCTTTGTCTCCGAACTCCTTGATCTGGGAGATCAGTTCACGAAGCAGGATGAGAGTCGTCGTCAGCCGTTGCTGGCCGTCGATCACCTCGAAGTGATCGAAGTTCCTCAGACCGGCCTCCGTCGTCTGGCCCGTCTTCATTGTCAGGATCGTGCCGAAGTAGTGTTCGCGGTCGCCGAGGTAGTAGAGATCGTCCCACAGATCTCGGAGGTTGTCCTCTTCCCAGGCGTAGCCGCGCTGGTAGATGGGAATCTCGAAGAGCCAGTCGCTGAGGAGGAGTTGGTTCAGAGATGTCAGCGTGCCGTTCATTGGGGTCTGGTTTCCTCCGTCAAGTTCGGTAGTCCCACTCCGTTGTAGAGTTCGAGGGCACCTGCGAGGTCGTCCCGAGCCAGCTGACGCGGACGCCCCTCCTCCATCCTCGGCTTGAATCTAACTCTGACCTACGTCTCGGCGAGCATCGGGAACCGAACATCGCACGTCAGACCTTGGGGCGTCCCGTCGCCTGCGAAGTCCTTGGCCCGTCCAACGGATCAGGCCGCGACGGGCTCGCGATTCGGCGGTCGGGACCGGGCTCCAAGCCGCAACGCGGATCGGTTCGTCGGCCAACGCGACCCCTACCCCTCGGAGACTGGAGATCGTCGATCTGAACCGATTCTGCGGCCCGTATCTACCCCGAAAGATGCGTGGACCGGCCGGAAACGGCCGCCGAGCCCCCCTCGTCCATGAGCGAGCGCCTATGGATGCGACCAACGGCGGCCCATCGCTGCGGGGCGTAGTCGCTTCCACTCCTACATGACCTCAGCGCGACGCTCCAGCAGGTCGGACCGCTGCCCGGACGACATGGTCCCCCGGGACGAGGGGGCGAGCGGCCGACTTCCGGGACCTTCGGCCAAGAGGACGGTGTGGGCGGGAGTCCCGCCATTCAGGTCCGGTTTTCCCGCTTTCGCGGTACGGTCCAGCAAGGTCCAGTACAACAGCAGGAAACGCAGATCGTGCAGTCCTGTTTGACTTTACGTGACTTCCTGCCGGGATTCAGACCGCAAGCAATCCGCCCTCGCGCCGGAAGCGCGCCCAGTGACGCGGCCGGTCCCATATGGGGCGAAGCACCTCCTCGCCCGCCCGCCGCCGCTCGTTGTTCTTGACCCGCCTCTCGACCCGGATCCGGCCCTGTTCCCGCTCGTAGCCCTCGGCCCAGCGCGACAGCCGGAGCTTGCTGTTTCCGAGCTTCGCCGCCTTCCCGGTCTCCGGATCGACCCGGTTCGCGATCACGTGGACATGCGGGTGCCGCGTGTCCTCGTGCGCGACGATCAGCGCCTCGTGGCCCTCCAGCCCCAGCGCCTCCAAGCTCTCGTCCACCGCCCGGCTCATCTCCCCCTTGCCGGGCGTCTCGTCCCGAGCCCAGCTGAGCGAGTAGTGCAGGACCGGCTTCGCCAGCTTCCGGCCTCCCGGCGATCCGCCCGCCAGCCGCTTGAGGTCGGGGGCCGCCTTCGCGGTCGCGGCCATCAGCCGCGCGGCCCGCTCCGGCCGGAACGTCGCGAGGTTCCGGGTGTCGGCCCACCCGACCCGCTCCGATGTCCTCGGGCGGCGGTCGTCCGGCTCCGGCGCGTCGTGGAGGCAGTACGCCGCGACCCCGGCGAACGAGCGTCCCAATCCGTTGATCTTCGGGATCACCGGTCCAGCGCCTCCCCGCTCAGGAGACCCGCCGCGAGCTCGCCCACCCGCTCGACCGCCTCCAGCGTACCGGAAGGAGCGGAAGCCCCGGAGTTCAGGGCGCGGGCGATCTGGTTTAGATTGACGCCGATCCGGTGGAGTTCGACCCGCTCGGCCGCGCCGAGACGGAGAACGACCGCCTCGCGGACCGGCTGCCCCAGCGCCCTGCGGCGCATGTAGCCGCCCGTCGTCATGCGGGCCGCTCCGGCCCGCTCGGCGATCTCCGCGGCCTCCGCGGTGTTGACGCGCACGCCGATCGTGCGGCTGCGAAGTTCGGCCTCGGGCTTCCGGGGACGGGGCATGTCGGGCAGCCTCCTTTGGTGGCGCGCGGAAGTGTCGTTCCGGGGGCTCGGGGGCATCCCCCGGCCAGAGTAAACGTGAAGCGTTTACACATCTGGCTCCTCCACAAACCGCAGAAACCAGCGCCCCCGTGGCGCGCCCGCGCCAACACCGGTCGGGGCGCCCAACTCTGGACGACGCGCCCCGTCGTCGCGAGGTTTCATTCGCGCAGATCGTGCAGTCCATCGAACGAGAGGAATCGAACGATGGCACGCACGAGAAAAGGCCGCCGGAGCTACGGCGCCGGCGAGTGGGGCCGGAACAGGGTCCGGGTGTTTCCAGACCCGAAAACCGGCCTGTTCCAGGTCGAGTGGCGCGAGAACGGGCGAAGGCTCACCCGGTCGCTGGGGCACCGCGATTGGGCGAGGGCGAAGCGGCAGGCGGACGAAGCCGCTGCGGACTTCGCGATGCTTCAGCCCAACG
>JAPPHB010000034.1 GCA_028821195.1 Gammaproteobacteria bacterium | reverse complement strand
AAGAGCTCGAGAGAGGAGAAGCGATGAGTACGTTCGGAGAAGACCTGATCCAGTCGCTGAACGAAGCCTTGGCCCACACGAAGGGCGATGGGCCCGCCATCGTTCACGCCCCGGTGACCCCACGCGAGGTCCGGGAACGGGCGAAGCTGACGCAGTCTCAGATGGCGACCCTGATGGGTATGAGCCTGTCCGGTTACCGGAAATGGGAGCAGGGAACGCGCCGCGTCAGCGGCCCGGCCGCAACGTTGCTGCGCATCATCCAGCACGAACCCGCCGCAGTCAGGCGTGCACTGCTGGCGTCGCCATGAGTACACGTCTGCGTGGCCGGCGTCCACTCCGATGTCGGTCGGATGGCGGCGATATCGCCTTCGTGCCGATGAACATCGCTCAGGTCACCTTGGGCGGTTGCAGCGATATCCGAAACTGATTCAAGTCCACCGCGTCGGCATCCTTGTGCCGCACTCTGCGCAGGTATTCGACAAGGTCCTCCTGGCGGGGCTGCCCGAAGGCCAGGCGGTAGACGGCGAGGCTGCCCAGCAGACGGCGAAACTGGTCCACTTCACTGCTGAAGGGAAGCATGGGAACACGGCGCTCCACGCGGGCGTCCCCATGCTCGAAGATCCAGTAGGGTACAAGGTCGCTGGCATCCGGTGGACGCTCGTCCCTTGCGCGCCGGAACAGGACCTTCCACGGATCGCGGGCAGCGCAAGCACCTCCGCGAGTGCTGTGATAGGCGTCGCCGCCGTACCGTGCTGCCACGTTCTTGCGCACCGCGTGGCCCTTGTAGCGATGAACGCGTCCCTCGCGCTGCTCCAGGTCCACGGGGTTGCGCGGCAGGTTCCAGTGGTAAACCGCGTGGCAGTAGGTGTGGAAGTCGAGGCCCTCCTGACCGATTGAGGTGGTGGCAAGGACGAAGGGCCGGAACGGCGAGTTGAACGCCTTTCTCACGGTGTCTGCTCGCTGGATACTCTCGCCGCGCTCGCCGTGCAGGTCACCGAAACGGAGCGCGAAACGGGTGCGCATGTTGAAGGGACTCATCTCGATCGGCGTGCCCGGCCCCGCGCAGCGGATGTCGTCGATCCGCACCTGCGACGTGCGTATGGACAGCCCCTCGACAATCTCCTTGGAGATGCCGTCCACGCGATCCGCGACCGAATGGCCCATAAGCCCCAGCGATTCCTCCAGCACATGGGCGTACTCGTCGAGCACCGCTTGGAGATTCCCGGCGAGGGCGTAGCGCAGCACTAGCTCCCAGTACCGGGTGTGGTGATCGCGTGGCGGGTGCGGCGTCTTCGCCGTCCGTTCCTTCAACTCGTCATCGAGGGACCGGACCAAGGAGATGCACTCGGGCAGGTTGAAGGTGCCGCGCAGACCATGGGCAATGCGAGACGCCCCGGCGAGCAGCGCAGGTGAAGTCGGCGGCATGTCAGCGATCCGCCGGAGCGCCCGGTGCGCGCACACGCCCGGACCGGCGAGCGCCACCAGAGCCAGCACTTCAAGAAGGTCTTCGGGCGGTGTGCCCATAGGCTCTCCGAGATCCGGTCGCCCAGCCATTGCGCGACCGAACTCGACGACGTGCCGACGGAATCCCCGGTTTTCGGCGCTCCCGGAGGTGGCGGAGGCCCAGCCGTACTCGGCGTTCACCCAGTCCCGGACGCCCGGATGGAGCACGCAGTCGAGCATGGCGGGCGCGACCCAGTACCAGCGCTGGTCCGTCTGGCCGGCCCGGATCTCGCCACCCATATCCGCGCGAACGACGACGCCAGCATCGTGGAAGCGCCGTCTAAGCCGTTCCATCACCGCCTCCAGAGCCTCACGGGACGCAACGGGGACGCCGCGTTCCCCGGCAAGGCTCAACGGATCTCCGGCTTCGGACAGCGACGGGCTCGGATAGAACAGCGGCAGAATGTTCATGGCGCCCGGTCGATCCCGCCGCGCGGAGTCGTCTCCCTCCCGGGGCTCGCCCGAATCCTTGGCCATGGGAAAGTCCAGCAGACGGGCGCGTGAGCGGTGGAGTTCCGAGTAGGCCGGGTGGTCCGCATGGCGCGATTCCCGCTCCAGCATGAGGCGGCTGACCTCGTAGGAACAGAGTGCGGCAATGGCGTCGGGCACCACGTTCCAGGACGAGAAGACGAGAGCCTTGGTGGTCTGGCCGGTGCCGGCGTATGGACCGTCGGGCTCCAAGTACGGCAACGCGGGCGGCATCCAAAGCCACTTCCACTGCCCTTGGCCCACCGTTTCATCCAGCAACTGACGCAGACGCGGGTTGGCAGGCTCGATCGGGGCATACCGCTCCACGGTGTCCCGCTTGAGCAGCGAGGCGTCCCCGTCGCACAAGGCCTCGGTCAGCCCAGGCGGCGGATCCGCGACCCGGTCCCGCAGCCGCTCCTTGAGCTTGTAGCCCCGCATCACGTTGAGCAGGAAGGGGGCCGACTTCCAGTACTGAATGGGGTCGCGGGCGTTCAAGCTGGTGGCCACGCGGTAGACGGTGCGCGCTTGGTGGAGGTCCTCGGGCCGGAGCGCGGGCTCGGATGGGTGTCCGCGCAGCATGGCATCGCTGTCGGCGGTCGCCCGCACCCGCTCGGTCCGCACCATGTGACGCAGCAGACGGCCTTCGAGATCGCGGCGCGCCTCCTCCATTTCGCCGTTTCCAGCGGCACCGTCGAGCAACCCTAGACGGTAGCGCCGGATGGCCGCGCGCAGCCCCCGCATGGTCTCCTCGGCGCCTTCGCAGAGAAACCGGCAGGTGCGCAGGAAGTCGGCGTAGTGGTCCTCGCCGTCCTCGCCGTAGAGGGTCAGCATCTTATAGGGCGTGGCCGACAAGAGAAGGACCCGGGTGCGGAGACCCGCTTCGGGAGCGTTTCGGTCGTATCGAAAGTCGAGGAGCTGTCGGGTGAGATGGGCGGCGGGGCTCTCTGAATCCAAGAGGCTGCGGAAGCGCTGGAACTCGTCCAGGATGATCAGATCGGGCTCAAGCGCGCGAATGCATACGCCTGCGAGCATGCCGCGCAACTGGCCGACCATCCAGTATTGGTCGCACGACTCGCCCCGCGCGAGTGCCTCGCAGAAGCCCATAAGCCTGCGGTAAAGCTTGCCATCCTCCAAGAGCCGGGCGAGGAAGGCATCGGTGAGGCCGTCGTCAACCGTCGGCAGGTTCCACCGCATGTGCGCGCGGTAGCTCTTGTCGCCGACTCCGCACTGGAGGAGCCGGTAGAGGCCCAGCCGTTTGAGCGCGGGAGCGATTCGAGGTAGCGTGCGGATCGGCTGATGGTCGGTCGTCTTGGGTGGCTTGATCGGTCGGGTCCACGCCATGGCAGACCGCCCGCGCGGGTGGCTGAGCCTTTTCAGCATCTGCCACAGGACGAGCCGCTCCTCAATGACTCCACCCCGGTTGGCTCGCGTTGTGTTGAGCGATGTGCTTGGAGTCAGACTGATGAAGTTGACCTTGTGCGCATTCAGGTTGCGCACGTGCGCCGGAAGCAGCGTGAGACGCGACGGCAGCACCGCGTGCGGAAGCCCCTCGACGCTCAGCCGCCGGACGTTCTGACGCGCGATCGACTGGTTGGAGCAGATGTAAACGATGTCGATCCGGCCCACCCGGTCCCAAAGGTGCTCCAGAGTCCGGGCGACGATGCCGCGGGCAACGAGGGTCTTGCCCAGCCCCACCTCGTCGGCGACCAGGAATCGGTGGGCAGGGTCGTCGTCCATCCAGAGGCGATTGAAGACGTAGTCCACGGTGCGGCGCTGGAAGTCCTTGAGGATGCCGAGCGCCTGGTCCGCGCTATGCCGAGGATGGGTCACGGGTATGCCCTGAGCGCGGCTTCGAAGGTGTCCCACAGCTGCATGAACTCGTCGGGAACGATGTCGTCGGCGTCCCGTGCAAGGTCCGACTCGCGCAGGTGTTGGATCAGGCGACGCACTGTGTCCAGTCGCGCTGGGTCGCGGCAGTAGGCTCGCGTCATCTCTTCGAGCAGAGGAAGGGAGCCGAAGTCCGAGCCTCCGGCGCCTGCTCCCGAATCCCCGTTGATCGTCTCGCCGCCGTCCCGCGGAGCTCCCGTGTCGAACGCGCCCAGAAGGAAGAGCAGGTAGCGCAAGAAGCCGCGCTGGTTACGAACTATTCGGCCCGCGATCTCATCGTTGCGCTCGCGAACGGGGAGTCCGTCGATGGGGACGCACAGAACAAAGACCTCCGGTGCGACCTCGGGATCCTTCTTCCTGAAATCGATGCTGAAGGCGACGAAGCGGGTGACCTGCGCGATGTCCATCGGCACGAAGGCGATTTCGCCGCCATTCAGAAGAGGACGACCGTCCGCTACACGATTACGGGGTAGCGTGATGGGCCAGACGCCGACCTCAAGGTCGGACGACAGATCGATCGAGCTCGCGCTGCGGAGGCGGAGATGCCAGGGGCTTCCGCCGTCGCCGTCTCCCCGGTGGCAGATCAGGCGCAGGTCGGCGGCCGCAACCGTTCCGCAGGCATCCTCGAGGATCCTCTTGTTCCGGTCGAGTACCGGATCGGGGCCGGGGCCGTCCGGCGGAACGAAGTCCTCCAATAGCGTCCCGAGTCCGTCCTCGCCCAGCAACGTCTCCGCCGTTCCCAGCGTCTCCGGCCGCCCGACCAGCTCCGCCATCACCTCCACGGCGCCACTCCCGTGATGCGTGGCGTTGATCGATCCCACAAACAGCCGCGTCTGGCCAGCCACCTCGCACAGGTACACCTTCGCGTGGAGGCTGTCGTCCAACAGCTCGCCCAGGACCAAGCACCGCTCGAAGCGATCCATCGCGGCAGGCGCCTGGTGGTGAATGCGCGTCAGCTCCTCGGGGCGCGAGACAAGCGTTGGTGGCGAATCGCTCCCGCGCGCCATCTCGAACAGCGCGTTCGGTGTGCAGAACGGCGACATCACCACCAGTCGCCGCGACCTCGGAGGCCGCCACTCCTTCAGACCCGGGCCGATGGCGTGCAGGACGAACGCGTCCACGTGACCAGGAAGCTCCCAGACGGTGTGCTCCACGTCGATCGCCAGCTTCGCAACCTGGGCGGCGCGGGCCTTGGGCAGAGCCGGGGACATGTCCGGCAACGCGTGCAGCAGCGCCACCAACTCCGCGTTCTCCGGCACGGCGTCGCCTCGAGGATGGCCTTGGGCCATCACGGACACGTCCCACGAGTGGTCGCCGGTCAGATTGCGCGACATGACGGCCAAGCGGACGAGCCGGCCCGCCCCTCCGTCCGCATTGCCATCGTCCGCCGACACGAACCGGAGCACCCACACCTTGGGGTGAAAGATGCCGCCACCGCGGGGCGCAGCCGCATACAGCGAGTCTTCCAGCATGGAGTAGAGGATGTTGCTCCGCCGGGGCGGGTGTATCCCGCCACGCTGATGGAAGATGGTGATCCGGTCGGTCGTTTGCCGCAGTCCGTACAGGAGCGCCACCGGGTCGGCGAGGAGCTCGGAATCGGGGCGGTCTCCCGCGTGGAGGAGCAGGTGCAGCGGCACGGCGAGCAGCATGTCCAGGTTGAGCGAGTACGTGAGCGCCACCGCACAGTCGAAGCGACAGTCCGGTGGCGGGGTGAGCGCCCGCGTGTAGAGCGTGCGGTCCCGATGCGGATCCAGCAGCGTCATGCGGAAGCCACCAGCCCCTCACCCAGCTCCCGCAGGAACCCGCGCACCACCTTCCAGCGGAAGCCCAGCCGGTAAATCCCCGCCCCTCCTCGCCACTCAGCCAACATCTTCTCGTTGCGGAAGCGCGAACGCACGCCTTTTAGTGCCTTCTCGCGGCGGCGAACCAGCTTAGCCGCAGCAGAGTCGCCCGCCGGGGCGCCATGCACGCGCACATCAAGCTCGCCGGCCCGGACCAGCGCTATCCACTCGCTCACGAACGCCCTCGTCCAGTGGTTGGTCCGTGTGCTGCGGGCGACGGTCGCCCAGAAGTCGTCCATGGACCAGCCTGCCAGCGCCGAACGATCCAGTCCCCGCGACCACTTCGCCAGCTGGCCCTCGTAGGCGGCGACCTTACCTTCGCTGCCCCGTCGTTGCCGCCCTCGCGTCCCGGCGTGAACCCTCCTCGCCAGCAGCAGGTTGTAGAGCACCGGCGCGCCATAGATCACCTCGGAGAACAGCCGGGCATGCTCCACCTCATCCCGGTGCTCGGGCGCAAAATCCGCGTAACCCGGATGCTCCCATACGAAGCCGCACCCGTCCGCATCCCCGGAGTTCTTCGCCCCCACCTGCCTGAAGAGGTGAGCTAGCAGGCTTTGCGGCAGCGACTGCGCCACCCGGTCCTGTAGGTACTCGGCCTCGGGTGCGGTGAGCGACAGCGTGTCCAGCTTCGGAAACCCGCGAGGGGGCGTCGGCAGCCCTGCGTGCCACGTCCGCGCCCCGTTGCCGCTGCCAGCGGCGTGCACCCGCAGCCCCCAAGCATCGCCCAGTCCGAAGTGCCAGCTCGGGATCCCCTTGAGCCTGCGTCTGGAGCGCCTTCCGTACACACCCTCCTCGCTCGTCTCCCACAAGTGCTCAAGCACGTCCAGCTCGCGCTCCCTACCCAATCGCCAGAATTCGCTGCGGGGCATCCCCTCCCGTTCCAGCGCGCGATAGACCCACGGCACTATGAGCCAGAAGCGCAGTCGCGTCTGGGCTGTGTTGGTTCCGGGGAACAACAGGTTGGAGAAGGCGTTGCGGATCGTGCCCAATCCCATCTCGTCGCGGGATCCCGGCTGGTTGAAGAGGCCAAGCAACTCGTGGGCCCGTTTGCGGGCTTCCTGATCCTGGTCAATCCAAGCGAGGGTGAAGGTCATGGAGGCATCGTGGCCTGCTGAGGTGCCATTTCTGACGTACAAACGGCATGCGTGGATGCCGACGTGTCTGAAAGAATGTGACGGACTGTTGCTAAGGAATGCAATGTACAATGATGGCGAGGGCGTTTCCGAGAACTATGTGCTCGCCTATGCATGGCATAACCTCGCTGCCGCCCAGAGCGAACAAGGTGCCCCTTTGAGTAGACAGGAGGCCAGGGACTCGCTGCGGCTACGGATGACCAACGAGCAGGTGGCGCGGGCGCAGAAGGTGAGCATCGAAATCTATGCACGGCGCGTGACCCCTACTTCGGCCCGGGCGCCAGGTGCTCCAGTAGATATCGCACCATGAGCATGCGAACGTGGAGCGCCGTCCCCTCCCCTTCCGACAGTCCGTGGTTCCGGTTGGGGTAGGTGA
>JAPPHB010000120.1 GCA_028821195.1 Gammaproteobacteria bacterium | reverse complement strand
TGGGAATCCCGTGCACCATCGTGATGCCCGATGCCGCGCCGCTCATCAAGGTGACGAAGACGCGCGGATACGGGGCCCGCGTCATACAGACGGGCGCAACGCTTACCGACGGCATGGCGCGCGTCGAGAGGCTGGTCGAGGAGGAGGGCCTCACCGTGGTCCACGCCTTCGACGATCCCGCGGTGATGGCAGGGCAGGGGACCATGGCGCTCGAGATCCTGGAGCAGGTGCCCGGCGTCACCACGCTGGTGGTTCCCATCGGGGGCGGCGGGATGATCTCGGGGGTCGCGACCGTGGTGAAGGCGCGCCGGCCGGGCGCCCGCGTGATCGGGGTGGAGGCGTCGGCCTCGCCGGGCGCGGTAGCATCGCTGGAAGCCGGGCGGCCGGTCCACCTGGAACGCTCGGACACCCTCGCCGACGGCATCGCGGTGAAGCGCATCGGCGACCTCACCTTCCCCCACATCCAGGCCCTCGTGGACGACGTGGTCGTGGTCGACGAGGAGGAGATCGTGCGCGCCATCTTCTTCCTCATGGAGTCGGAGAAGATGGTGGTCGAGGGAGGCGGGGCGGTGGGGGTGGCGGCGATTCTGGGCGAGAAGGTCCGCCTGGGTCCCGCCGACGTCACCGTGTGCGTCCTCTCCGGGGGCAACATCGACATGAACGTGGCCTCGAAGATCATCGACCGGGGACTGTGGGCGGACGGTCGCCTGGCGCGCCTCTCGGTGGTGGTGCGGGACCGGCCCGGCTACCTGAACGAGGTCACCGCGGTGGTCGCCATCCACGGGGCCAACGTGCTCCACATCGAACACACGCGGGCCTTCGGGGACATCTCCGTGGGCCACGTCAGCATCGAGATGGAGATCGAGACACGTGGACGGGCGCACGTCGCGGGCATCGTCGCCGAACTGAGGGACCTGGGTCACCGGGTGGGCGAGGTAGCTTGACCCCGCTCGTTCTTCCGGCCACCTGTCGCATCCCGCGCGCGGGGACGTATCATATCGTCACTAACGAGCGAACGTCTCCCCGGTGCCATCCGTCGATCTCTCGCCCCCGAACGAGGTGATTCCCATGAAGTCATCACAGCGGCCCTTGCCGGTCACGTCCACCCTTCTCACCGCCATTGCCGGCGCGATCCTGCTGCTCGGCGCGGCCGGCCTGCAGGCGCAGGACGCCTACTTCCCGCCGCCGGGCGACTGGGAGCGCAGGTCCCCGGAGTCGATGGGCATGAACCCGGAACTCCTGCAGCAGGCCGTCGATTTCGCGATCGCGAGCGAGAGCACTGCCCCGCGCGACCTGGAAGTGGCGCACGCGCTCAGCTGGAATACCGAGCCCTTCGACGAGGCCATCGGCCCGCTCAAGGTGCGGGGCCCGCAGAGCGGCATCGTCGTGAAGGATGGCTACATCGTCGCCGAATGGGGCGAGACGAAGCGCGTCGATCCGACGTTCAGCGTCGCCAAGAGCTTTCTATCGTCCACCGTGGGCCTGGCGTGGGACCGAAAGCTCATCCGCGACGTCAACGACGCGGTGCACGAGTACATGCCCCCGCTGATTCTGCCGGTGGGCGACGGCGAGCCCGGCGGGGAAGCTGACGGGCGGGGCGTGCCGACGCCGGTATCGCTCTTCGACTCCGAGCACAACCAGAAGATCACCTGGGATCATCTGCTGAGGCAGACCAGCGACTGGGAAGGCACCCTTTGGGGCAAGCCCGACTGGGGCGACCGGCCCGGGCGCGATGTCGCGGCCAACCGCAACCGCCCGCGCAACGAGCCCGGCACGGCCTACAAGTACAACGACGTGCGCGTGAACCTGCTGGCGCTGGCGGCGCTCCAGGTCTGGCGCCGGCCCCTGCCGCAGGTCCTGCGCGAGCACATCATGGATCCCATCGGCGCCTCAAACACCTGGCGCTGGTACGGCTACGAGAACTCGTGGGTGAACGTCGACGGCGAAATGATGCAGTCGGTGAGCGGCGGAACCCACTGGGGCGGCGGGATGAACCTGAGCGCCGAGGACCAGGCCCGGTTCGGCTACTTCACCCTGCACAAGGGCAACTGGGACGGCGAACAACTGCTCTCCGAGGAATGGCTGGACATGGCCGAGACCCCGGGTACGGTGAACGAGATGTACGGCTTCATGAACTTCTTCCTGAACACCGGCCAGCGCTCGTATTCCAGCACGCCCGAGTCATCGTTCAGCCACCGGGGCGCGGGGACCAACCTGGTCTACGTCGATCGCGACAACGACCTGGTCGTGGTGGCGCGCTGGATCCAGGGAGGCGCCATCGACGAGTTCCTGGGGATGGTGATCGCGTCGTCGGTCGTTGCCGAAGAGCGGCGCTGAGGAGAGATACGAGGCGGCCTGAGACCGGCGGGGCCCGGGAAAACGGTGCGTCCCGCGTGACTTCTGGCTAGCTTTGCGCGAGTTCCGGAGGCGAGAGGCCGCCCGGAGCGCGCAGTCGAAACACGCAGAACCACAAAGGATCGGGTACCCATGGATAAGGACTCCCGGAGCGGGACGGTCGAAGGCGGCCGGCCGGGCGCAGAGGTAGCGGCGGCGGATCACGAGGGCGGCAACCTGGCGGAAGCGGCGCCGACCCTGGAGAGAAGGGCGTTCCTCGGCAAGGCGGCAGTCGGAGCCGCGGCGGCCGGGGTCTTGGCCGCCTCGTGCGGCGGCGGGGAGCAGGAAACCGCGGGTGGCGGCGCGCCCGCGGTGATCACCAACCCGAACGTGCGCTGGCGGCTGGCGTCCAGTTATCCGCGCACCGTGGACGCCATCTTCGACACCGCCACCCGCGCCGGCGAGTCGCTGTCGGCGATGACCGACGGGCGCTTCCAGCTTCGCGTCTACGAGGCGAACGAGCTGGTGCCGGCGTTCGAGGTGATGGACGCGGTGCAGCAGGGCACCGTCCAGGTGGGCCACAGCCCGAGCTACTACTACACGGGCAAGGCGCCGGTGCTGGCCTTCGACACCTGCGTGCCGTTCGGCCTCACCTCCCGCCAGCAGCACGCGTGGCTGTACGACGCGGGCGGGCTCGAGCTCATCAGCGAGATCTTTTCCGACTTCAACATCATCCCCCTGCCGGCCGGAAACACGGGCGCGCAGATGGGCGGCTGGTTCCGCCGCGAGATCAACACCCCGACGGACCTGAACGGACTCAAGATGCGCATCCCCGGGCTGGGCGCGGAGGTCATGGACCGGCTGGGCGTGACCGTCCAGAACCTCGCCGCGCAGGAGATCTATCCGGCGCTCGAGCGGGGCGCGATCGACGCCACCGAGTGGGTCGGGCCCTACGACGACGAGAAGCTCGGCTTCCAGAACGCCGCCCGCTTCTACTACTACCCCGGCTGGTGGGAGCCGGGACCCTCGACCACCTTCCAGGTCAACCGGGACGCGTGGAACTCGATTCCCTCCACGTACCAGGAGGCCTTCCGCGTGGCGGTGCGCTCGGCCGCGCACGGCGTCGAGACCACGTACGACTCAAGGAATCCGGCCGCCCTCCGGCGTCTCGTCGAGGGCGGGGTGCAGTTGCGCGCCTTCTCTCCCGAGATCATGGAAGTGTCGCGCGTGGCTTCGCAGGAGATCCTGGAGGAGCGGGCCGCCGCCGACGCCACCTACCGGCGCGTGTACGACCACTGGTCGGCGTTCCGCGCGGAGGCGTTCGAGTGGTTCGGCCGCGCTGAGTGGGCCTACGCCAACGCGGCGTTCGGGCAGAACGCCTGACCTGACGGCGGTGCGCCCAGGGGGGAGTGGCATGATTGGCGACCGATATTACCAGTAATCGCCAGCAGATACCAGTAGTTACCGGTTCACCAGCCCCGTGACCATCTCCGGGAAGGTCATGATCAGCACCAGCCCGATGAGCTGGATCACGATGAAGGGGATGACCGCCCGGTACATCTCCGATGTTCGCACTTCGGGTGGAGCCACGCCCCGCAGGTAGAAGAGGGCGAAGCCGAAGGGCGGGGTCAGGAACGAGGTCTGGATGTTCATCCCGATCATCACCCCGAACCAGACCAGATCGATGTCCAGCAGGGCGGCCGCCGGGGCGAGCAGCGGGATGATGATGAAGGCGATCTCGAAGAAGTCGAGGAAGAAGCCCAGCACGAAGATCGCCAGGTTGGCCACGATGAGCAGGCCGATGCGGCCGCCCGGCAGGGTGGTGAGCAGGTGCTCGATCCAGAGGTCGCCGTTGAGGCCGCGGAAGACCAGCGCGAAGGCGGTCGAACCCACCAGGATGAACATCACCATGGCGGTGAGCGAGGTGGTGTACTCGCTGGCCTCCCGTAGCACCCTCCACGACAGGCGTCTGTTGACGGCGGCAAGCCCGATCGCGCCCACAGCCCCCACCGCTCCCGCTTCGGTGGGCGTGGCGATCCCGGCGAAGATGCTGCCCAGCACGAGCAGGATCAACACCAGAGGCGGCATCAGCACGGTGAGCACCTGGCGGGCCAGCTTCCACCCCGCGGCGTCGCGCACCTCGGGCGGGAGCGCGGGCGCGGACGCGGGGCTCACCTTGGCGACCAGCCCCACGTAGATCGCGTACATTCCGGCCAGCGAGAGCCCGGGGATCAGCGCGCCCAGGAAGAGGTCGCCGACCGAGATGCCCAGCTGGTCGGCCAGCACGATCAGCACGACGCTGGGCGGGATGATCTGCCCCAGGGTGCCCGACGCCAGGATCACCCCGGTGGAGAGCGTCTTCGAGTAGCCGTAGCGCAGCATGATGGGCAGCGAGATGAGGCCCATCGCAACCACCGACGCTCCCACCACGCCCGTCGCCGCCGCCAGCATCGCGCCCACGAACACCACCGCCAGCGCCAGCCCGCCGCGCAGCGTCCCGAAGAGCTTGCCGATGGTGGTGAGGAGGTCCTCCGCGAGCCGCGACTTCTCCAGCACCACCCCCATGAAGATGAAGAAGGGGATCGCCACCAGCACCAGGTTCGACATCACCCCGAAGATGCGCTGGGGCAGGGCGTACATCAGCCCCCACTCGAAGAGCCCCATGGAGATGCCGATGAAGGCGAAGATGAGGGAGGTGCCGCCCAGCGCGAACGCCACCGGGTATCCCAGGAAGATCATCGCGAACACGCCGATGAACATCAGCGGCGCAAGGAGGTTCTCCATCTAGGCGATGCCTCCGGTTACCCGAGGGCTGTCGGCATCGTCCTCGGATGAACCGTTTCCGGCCATCTTCAGGCCGCGCAGGACACGCAGCTTCTTGATGATCTCCGAGATGCCCTGGACGATGAGGAGCAGGAAGCAGATGAGAATGAAGGTTCTCAGCGGATAGCGCGGGAGGCCTCCCGGGTCCGAGGAGATCTCGCGCACGGCCCACGAGTTCCGAATGGAGGGCCAGGAGAGCCAGAGCGTCACGGCCGAGAACGGGATCATCAGCACGATGGTGCCGAGGAGATCGATCCAGGCGCGGGCCCTGGCGGAAAGCCGGCTGTAGAGGATGTCGACCCGTACGTGCTCGCCCTTGCAGAGCGCCGACGCGGCGGCCAGAAGGAAGAGCAGGCTGAACAGGTACCACTGCAGTTCGAGATACAGGTTTGAGCTCAGCCTGAAGCCGAGATAGCCGCCGATGTAGCGAACGGCCGTGTTGTACGCCGTCACGAGCACCATCAGCAGGCACAGCCACGAGGTCCATCGCCCGATTCGGTTGTTGACCCGATCGATGGCGCGGGAGAGGCGGGTCCAGCGGATCACTTCGGAGGGGTTCCGGGGGCGAGTGGGATGTGGCGGCCCGTGGGCGCGCGGTAGTGCGCGCTTGAAATACGCCCTGCGCAGGGTGTTCGCAATAGCTGGCCGCGCCTTCGGGAATGGCTGGCCCGTTGTCCGCGCAGGCTCCATGTTGTGGGCTCGCGATTCCGTCCCGCCGGACTCGCGGACCTCGGCGGGCACCGTCCCGACAAATCACACCCCACGGTTCCGACCAACTCCCGGGAGCGCTTATGGGCGCCGACAAGGCACACGACGGATACCAGTCCTTTTCGTACCTCGAGCCCGGCCTCGACTACAAACCGTTCGAGCTTGCGGTTCAGGTGGGGCGCGTGGAGCCGTACCTGGTGCCGCTCTCGCGGGAAGAAGAGGCGCGGGCCGAGAGGCTTGCCTCCGAGCTGGTGATGATTTCACTGCACGAGCACGCGGGCGTGTTTCCACGGGATGTGCGCGAGACCCCGGCGTACGTGCGCGCGGGGCGGATGGCGACCGCGTTCGAGGGCCTGGGGCACTCGTGCTGGGATGCGGTCTTCGACAACCTGCTCGACGGCATCTGCACCATCCTGTCCCACGGGGGGTGGAAGTGGAACGATGTCCTGCACGACTTCGGTATGCGGCTGTGCGACCTGGCGCACCAGGACTTCCTCATCCACTGCCTGGGCGTGGGCGACATCCTGCGGGCACACCGGGAGGGGAGGGTGGCGTGGATCGCGTCGATGGAGGGCGCGGCCATGATCGAGAACGAACTCGACCGCATCGACCTGCTCTTCGGGTTCGGCGTGCGCGCGCTCGGGATCACCTACAGCGAGGCCAACGCGCTGGGGTCGGGGCTGAAGGAGCCCGGCGACGGCGGCCTGACGATGTTCGGGCGGCGTGCGGTCGCGCGCATGAACAAGCTGGGGATGCTGATCGACTGCTCGCACTGCGGCGACCGGACGACGCTGGACACCATCGAGTGGAGCGAGCATCCCATCGTGCTCTCGCACATCGGCGCGCGGGCGCTGTGGGAGTCGAACCGGCTGGCGCCCGACGACGTGCTGGAGGCGTGCGCGGCCGGCGGCGGCGTCATCGGGATCGAGGCGGCGCCGCACACGACCCTCACGCGCAACAACACGGTGCACGGGATCGAGGCCTTCATGGAGCACTTCGAGTACGTGAAGGCGCTGGTGGGCATCGACCACGTGAGCTTCGGCCCCGATTCCGTCTACGGGGACCACGTGGGGCTGCACCACGTCTACGCCGCCAACCTGTCGATCAAGGAGTCGCGCTCGGCGGCGGCCGACGAGGGCCCGAAGAAGAATCCGCCCTTCGACGAGGTGGAGTACGTGAAGGGGGTGGAGAACCCCACGGAGGCGTCGCACAACATCCTGCGCTGGCTGGTGCGGGAAGGCTATTCCGACGAGGACATCGGCAAGGTGATGGGGGGCAACACCATGCGGGTGCTGCGGGAGGTATGGCCCTGAGGGGGGGACCGGTTGCCGCGGCGCTGCTGGTTGCCGGGGCG
>JAPPHB010000057.1 GCA_028821195.1 Gammaproteobacteria bacterium | reverse complement strand
TCTCGGCGGCCCAGTCACGGAAGCTGGACCGGAACCCATGAGGCACCGCCGAGATCCCGCAGCTCAGGAGCAACCGCCCCGGCCGCTTCCGGGTCAACGGCTTGCCGCGCTCGTTGACGAACACGATCGGACTCGACCCACCGTCCAGCTGCCGCGCCCCGTCAAGCACCTCCAGCGCCCGTCCGGACAGCGGCACCCGGTGCTCCTTCGCGGTCTTCGTCCGGGTTGCCGGAATCGTCCACACGCCCGCACCTTGGTCGATCTCGCTCCACACCGCCCCGCGGACCTCGCCGCCCCGCGCCGCCGTCAGGACCAGAAACTCGAATGCCAAGGTGTCCACCTTCCCCGGCTTCGCCGCCCGCACCTTCGCGATGGCCGCCGCGACCTCGCCGTGAGGCAGGGCCTTCCGGTGGATGACGACATCGTGCTGGGGGCCGAGCACCGGCAGGAGCCGGTCGCAGGGGTTGTCCTTCCGCCAGTCCATGGCGACCGCCCACTCCAGCACCGCCCGGATGCGAAGCCGGACGGAGCGGGCGACCTTCGGCCTCGCGTGCCAGATCGGAGAGAGCGTTTCCAGCACGTCGGCGCTGGTGATCTCGGAGACCGGCAGCTTCCCAAGGCGTCCGAAGGCATACATCTCCAGCGAGCGGGTCCACAACCTCGGGGTCTTCGCGCTGCGCCACCCGCCGCGCTTCTGCTCGATGACGCGCACGGCGGCCTCGGCGAAGGTGGGGACGCCAAGGGACCGGCGCTTCTCGGCCACCGGATCGCCGCCCGCGCGGGCCAGCTTCCGGTTGGCCAGCGCCTGCTCGCGCGCCTCGGCCAGCGAGACGAGGACGACGCTGCCCAGGCCGATCTCACGCTTGCGGCCCCGCACGACGAGCCGTTGGATCCAGCTTCGGGTCCCGGTCTTCTTGACGTAGAGGTAGAGCCCGTTCCCGTCGCAGTGCCGACCGGGCGGGGCGGAGCGCACGAAGGCGGCGGACAGCCGGTTGTGGGGATGGCGGCCCTTGGGCTTGCCTCGTCGGCGCTGGGTGCGGGTTGTGGTGACATTATTCATTCCCTAATCGTAGCCGGGATGGAGCAGGATTGCAAGGGACGTAGCGGGCAGACGAGCGTAGGAGATACCCTATCTAACATGTTGAAATACCGGCTGTTACGGGACTCTATGGACACCTATGGATGATACTGGACTTCCGGTGTCCGCTCCCATGGCCAAATGGGAAGACTTGGCTACCTGCCGCTACGGAGCCGGGTTGCTCAGACCGAGCGAGAGACCCAGGCGGAACGAGAGGAAGTTGGTCTCGCCCAGGCGCGGGAACATGTCGATGCCCCCTCCGGGGAGATCCTCGATATCGACCTCGGTCAGGTACTCGGCCACCCCGTTGCGATGGTAGAAGGCGGCCATATCCAGATCCAGGAAGACCTCTCCGCGAACCAGCCTCAGGAGGATTCCCCCGCCCGCGCGCCAAGCCAGCGGGGTATGCGGATCACCCGAGGCTCAAATCACGGCAGGAAACCACGTAAGTCTAATTAGGACTGCATGATCCGCCATTCCTGCCGTTGGACCGGACCCTGCTGGATCGTGCCCGAATGACAGGAAAACCGCGATCGATTGGCGGGAATCCCAAGCACGTCACATGCCCCTGTCCGCACGGCCCAGTCTCGATGGCACGGCGGTCCGACAAGACGCCGGGGATTCCATCCGGCTGGCTTTGGGTGATGTGAGGCCCGTGAGGCTGAGCCGAGATTCAACGCGAATCGAGTTGCCGACGGCTTGGCTCGTTGACAGCTGTGTGGATTGTAACGAGTTTCGGGCGCGAGCGTGGTGGCTCCTGTCGAGGTAGTAGTCTCGATGCTACTGAACTGAAATCGTCCACAACCGTCGAGGGTGGCAGAAATGGCAAGGCGGCATAGTACGGATGACGCCTACAACCCTTACTCGAATGGCGGTCGTGATCGAAGCGATGTGGACTACACCTGGCCCACTACCCTCCGCGTGCCGTCGGATGGCCCGAAGCTAGTCTACCTCGATCTCAATCACTGGGTGTCGCTCGCGAAGGCTTTGTCTGGACATGGAGATGGGGAGCGTTACAGCTCCATTCTCGCTGCCTGCCAAACCGCCGCGGAGGAGCAGCAGGCGGTGTTTCCGATTTCGGATTCCATCTACATGGAGATCTCGAAGATCGGGCAGTACCGTCAGCGCCGCGACCTTCGACGAGTGATTGAGCGGCTCTCAGGGTACGTCGCAGTTCCCGCCCGATCAGTTATTTCGGTGCACGAGATCGAAACCCTGCTCGATTCGCTGGTTGGCCCTAATCCTCGATCAATCGTCTCGATGGATTACTTGGGGTGGGGCGTGAGTTGGGCCCTGGGGTTGAGTGGCTTTAGGGTGATGTCTCCAGAGGGGCGAGATGTGACGGAGGAGGCTCGGGCGTCGCATCCCCATGGGCCAGCGGATTTTGACGCGCTGTTTGCCGGCGCGGAGATGCAGCTGAGCCGAAAAGCCATCGATGGCTTTGCTCCTGGTGATGAAGCTGAGCTTGAAGCCAGCAAAGACGATCGGTTGGCTCTATTTCAAGTCGCTGAAGCTAGGGCCATACAGGAAGTTGAGCAGGTCGAGAGGTTCAACGACGATTCAAGATGGCGACGGGGCCGGATCCGCGATGTGGTCGCCGGGCGAGAGCTTCTGATCGAGATTAACAGCCCTCTTTGGGAGGCCTTCGCAGCCCGCAGTGCATACCTGCCCGCAACCGCCCCTCCTGACTCGGGTTTCCTTGACGCGGTGTTTCCGGAACGCGCGCAAGCCCGCCGCGCCTTCGACTCCATGCCCAGCTTCGATGTGTCGGTGAGTCTAAAGACATCGTATCACCGCGATCCGAACCACCAGTGGACGCCCAACGACATCCACGACATCGACGCGTTGAGCTCTACTCTACCGTACTGCGACATCGTGGTGACGGACAAAGCAATGACATCCCATGTCGAGCGAACCGGCCTTGCGGAGCGTCTGAATACGATTGTGTTATCGCGCCTATGCGATTTGATCGGACATCTAGGATAACCGGCTCCGGCTCCTTCCTCTTCTCCGCCTCCGCCACCGTCCTCACGCCGCCCGCATCCGTTACGCCCTCGACCATACCCCCCTCGACCGCGCCACGGCTGCCTCCTTGCGCCTCAAGCTCCTCAGAACGCGGACGTTAGAGTCGATTGAACGTCGGTCGTTGCATGGCGACCATTCGCTGGTCGAATCGCTCGGCCCAGGACCGAGAGAATGAATTGAACAGCGCCTCATCACCATCTCGGCGCGGAATACACATCCAGCGAAACGGCACTCCAAAGTGTAATCCCGCAGGCTCGCTGCCCACGGCTGGGTGCCAGCTAGCCAAGTATCCGAACATCATGTGTCCAAGGACGTTGGGTGACCCAAGCGTCGCCAGTGCCTCAGACACAACGTCGAACGCCCTGCCGAGTTCTTCCGTTATCGCCCCGCCGCCACTGCCATCGTACGCGATGCCTGCAACACGGGCGTCCAGGTTCAGCGCGACCCATCCACGCATCTTCGAGTTGTCGATTTGCTCTGCGGCCTCCTTAGCGCGCTTGCGAAGCTGAGTCGGATTCAGGCTCCGAACCCTCTTTGCAGCGATGCCAACCCTCTCTTGGCCGAAGAGCAACAAGATGTCGGGCTCGCCATCGTACACCGCGCAACTAGCGAGACGGAAATGTGTCGCGACAGTCAACTCGAACTGAACGTTCCGTGGGCTACCATCGCGTCCCTCGATTTCGAGCGGACCTTTCACGAACGTCGCGAGTCGCTTCCGGGTGTACGGTGACGCGGTGTTCCGGCGGTCTTCCAGCGCGGCAGCAACGATAAGGAACGTTTCCCAGGCGAGACGATGTGCCGCAAGGATCCGGTTCGGCTTCACGTTTTCGACGAGATTGCGATCCGTCAGGACGTCCAGTGCCTTTATGTGTCGGCCGTGACGGGGGACGTGCACACGCAGTTGCGTACGTAGGAAGGACAGTGATTTCTCAAGGCGCGTGGCGAGAAGGGTGTTTCCCATTCCCGTCGGCGATCCGCTTACCGTCCAGCGCGAAGCAAGCATTACCGAGCCGTTACGCTGTTCTGCCGAACAGCATTCCGTTTAACCTTGCCTGCCACTCGTCCTCATCCACGACCTCGAAGCGCATCACCTTGCTCCGCATGGCGGGCACGAACTCGGCCCAATCGGTCTTGCGGGCGTGCTCGCCGCAGATGTCGAAGACGGATCGCTTGTATTCGGTGTCCTCCGATTCCTTCAGGTGGACTCCCTTGGTTTCGACCACGAAGACTCGCCGGAATCCGTCGCCCCCGTCGGGCTGGTCATCCCGCAGCGTCACGATGAAGTCCGCGTAAATCCGGCGCGGCTTCCACCCCTGCACGTAGTAGTCCTTGCGGGAGCGGTTGCGGTACCAGAAGAAGAGCCGCGCCTGTTGATCGAGATACGTCGCGACCTTGTTCTCGAACTGGTTGAGATCGTCTTCCGTGGTGATGTCGAAGAGGTTGCGCTGGTAGGGGCTCCCGTCTTCCCGGTTCGCCTGCTTCGCCTTCGGAACCTCGATCTTCTCGGGCAGGCGATTGAATGTGAGATCCTCCGCGACGACCAGAAAGCGCATCCGTCCCGACCCCAACAGGTCGCGGAAGACCTCCTGCGACAGGCGGTCGCGCTCTTTCTCGATATGCCGCCGCAACTCTTCAAGGACGAATACGTGGTTGGCCGCCACGCGCTCGGTCGGGTAGCGTTCCAGCAGGGCATTGAATGCGCGCCGGGCCAGATCGCGCCCATGCCACGGGTTGGGAACCAAGTCCAAGAGGTGACTGGCCGCGAAGAAGTAGTCCACCGGATCGCCGCCGTTACCCGATTCGCCATCGAGAGGCGCTCCGACCTGTCCGGGAGTGCCCCCGTTCCCGCCGAGCGGCTCTGGAATAGGCACCTCGAGATTCGCACTCAGTCGCATTTCCCCCTCTCTACCCGCGTCGAGCACCAGATCGTCCAACGCTGATAGGTCGATCTCATCCCATGACACTCGCGAGAGGATGTCCGCCTCGTAGCGGACCAAGCGCCAGCCGTCCTTCACATCCAGAATCATAAACGCGGGAAGGACGAGATTGCTGGCCGGTGTGCGATATTCGTCCCGCTGCCGGGTCGCCAGCATGTCCGCGGGACCATCCCGAGAGTCGTCGTTGATCCTTCCTTCGAGCCCCTGCAATCCTTCCAACCCGAATCCCCTTCTGACCTCCTTCAGCAACTCGTTCCCGCGGCGGCTGAAGCAGAACACATAGCTCTCGTCGAGCAGCGCCACCCCCGTCTTGCTCGCGTAGGGCTGCCGCAGAATCCGACCGACAAGCTGGGTGATCCCCGTCCTCGACATCGGGTTGGTGAGGATCGTGAGGATGTAGGCGAACGGGCAGTCCCAGCCCTCCTGGAGCGCCTGCTTGGTGATGATGAAGCGGATCGGACAGTCGCGGGACAGCAGGCCGCCAACGTCGTCCACCTCCTTCAGTTCGTCCTTCGAGCTGGTCTTGATCGCGATGTGCTCCGGCGCGATTCCCGGGTGCTGGAGCAGGTATTCGCGCACGTCGTCGGTGTGGACGTACCCCGGCTTCCTTTGCTGCCTGCCGGTCCGTTCCACCTGGATCACGCAGATGGGCCGGATGTAGGTGCCGGACTCGGCTTCGTGAAGCCGCGCCTCGGCTTCAAGGGCTTCGCGGTGTTCGACCGACTCCAACAGCGTGCCGCGCCAGTCGCCGCCCGCCTTGTTCCGGATGTGGAGGTCGAGCTTGATCATCTCCTCGGCGTTGAGTTCCCGGCCCAGGATCTCGACGAGCACGTTCGCGCCCTTGGCCGGGGTGGCCGAAAGCTCGACGATCATGCAGGGATTGAATCCTTCGAGCGTCGCCTTCGCGTTGGCGCTGTACGCCTTGTGTCCCTCGTCGAGGATGATGAGCGGCCGCAGCAGCCGCACCGTGTTCCCGAGGGATGTCTTGATGTAGCGGCCCCAGAAGCCCGCCGTTTGCTCGAAGGTGTCGAGGTTGGCGTGTTCCTCCAGCATCTTGGCGTGCGCGGTCGGATCGTCGTCCGGGGGGAAGAACCGGTCGAAGCCTCCGCTGTCGCGGAACATCCGGAGGGTGTCCTTCGTCTTCCGGTTGGCGGACGGGAGCATGAGCAGGAGAACGCAGAGATTCTCAGCGACATCGCGCGGGCCGAACGCCGTGGTCTTCTCGAAGATGCGCGTGCGCTGGCCCGACGACAGATCGAGTTGCTGGCGGTAGGGGTGGTCGCGGTCCTTGAGGGCCTTGAGCGTCTGGTTGTAGATCTGCGTCGTGGGCACGATCCAGAGAACCAATCCGCGTCGACTGTGCCGGAAGTGCGCGTTCACGAGATCGATGACCCTCGTCGCGAGCAGCGTCTTGCCGCCCCCGGTCGGGATCTTGAGGCAGAAGGTAGGCAGCCGCTCTCCCAGTCCGTTGCGTCGGGGATGATACGACCGCCCGGCCACGGTCTTCCTCCACGCCCTCTGCACCCAGTCAGAACCCCAGTTCGGGTTGTGTTTCCGCGCCTCTTCGTCTTCAGCCCGCCACTTCGCCAACTCCGCGACGAAGCCGCGGACCGTCGCGACCGTACGCTTCTGGTATTCCTTCAGGATCATCGTTCCAGCCTGTCGATCGCTTCGTAGATCTGGAAGGGCAACTGCTGGAAATCGATCCGGTACTGGTGAAGGAAATCGCGGTCCAGATACTTGGTGGGCGCGAAGACGAGCCTCCTGCGCGATCCCCCTTCCGGCAGGGCGCGAGCCTCGGCCAGCGAGAGCGCTAGACTCTTGAGCGTCTCGACATCCGGCTGGTAGAAAAGGAAGACATCGTGGGACGCGGTGCGCCCGACGAACCCGGTGTCCGGGTTGGTCTCGGCTGGGTCGAACTCCTGCCCGGTCGCGGTGAAGAAGATGTATCCCGCGAGCTTCTCCCAGGAAGGCAGGTGGGAGCCGTCGAGGAGCGACTCCTGCTGCATTGGACGGCCAAGCTCGAAGTAGCTGAACGTGCCCCCGAGGCCAGCCTTGAGGGCGTCGTCCTTTGCGCCCGGAACCCCTTGAATGACCCGCCGGACGCGCTCGGCGGTGATGCTGTCGGCGTAGTCCTCACACTCCACGAGGATGAACCGCCGGTTGCCACCGTCCTCCCGGTTCTGCGCGAGGACGGCGTGGGCCGTGGTGCCGGAACCCGCGAAGGAATCGAGGACGATGGAGTCGGGGTCGGTTGCGATCTGGAGGATGCGGCGGACGAGGCGAGACGGCTTCACGGTGTTGAATACGTCTTCGGATCGCTCGAACTGGAGCGTCGAAACCAGTTCCTTCTTCGCCTCCTGCGTGTTGCCGACATCGGTGTGAAGCCAAAGGGTCTGGGGGACGAC
>JAPPHB010000025.1 GCA_028821195.1 Gammaproteobacteria bacterium | reverse complement strand
CCGTCCGCGTTCGTCTGCAAGATCGACCCGACGAGGTGAGAAGGTCCACCCCACTCAGCGGCGGAATGCACGCAATGCGGACGCGGGTGCTGCCAAAGGGTTGAAGGCCGCTGGCGGTGGCCTCCCAACCATCCGCGACCGCCATCAGCGAGTCTCGGGCTGCCTTCCCGAAGGGATCGCCGGCCCGGAGCGACCTCCGTTTCCGGCGCGGCGCAGCCGCCCCGGAGGCCGTGGTGCAACTGCAATCCGGCAAGAGGCATGCGCCGTCGCTGACGTGCACGTCCGGAACGCGTGTCCGCGCACACGGACCCCGATGTCGATGTGCGCTCGCCGCCCGGCCCCAGTGATCGGGTTTCCGGGACGAAAACCGGCCTTCGGGCAAGTGCAACTGGCGGAAGGGCCTTCCCTCCGCGAAGTTTCGTTCGCGCAGGTCGTGCGGTCCATCACGAGAGGAATCGAATGATGGCACGCACGAAACGAAGTCGGCGCTCGTACAGCGCCGGCGAATGGGGCCGGAACCGGGTGAGGGTGTTCACCGATCCCAAGACCGGCCTTTACCAGATGGAGTGGCGCGAGAACGGGCGCAGGCTCACCCGGTCGCTGAAGCACCGCGATTGGACTCGGGCCAAGAGGCAGGCCGACGAGGCCGCCGCGGGCTTCGCGGTTCACGAGCCCAACGGCAACGCCGAACCCGAGCCGCTCACGCTGGAAAGGCTCTTTGACATCTACGGTGAGGAGGTGACGCCGACCAAGGCCGACAGGTCGCGGCGATACGACCGGGTTGCGATGAGGATGTTCCTCGGGTTCTTCGGACTCGACCGCGATCCGGCGACCCTGTCGCAGCGCGACTGGGATCGCTTCATCCGGGCGCGGAGGGTCGGCAAGGTTGGACCCAGCGGCAAACCCGTGTCCGACCGGACAGTCGAGTTCGACCTGAGATTCCTGATCGCGGTTCTCAACTGGGCGTCGAAGTCCCGGGACGAGAACGGGAGGCTCCTTCTCGACTCGAATCCGCTGAGGGGCTTGAAGACGCCCAAGGAGAAGAACCCCACCCGGGTCGTCCTCTCCGACGAGGAGTACGGGGCGTTGCTCGGAGTCTCCCGGAAGGTGGACTGGAGGTTCCATGTCGCGCTCGTGCTGGCCCACGAAACGGGACACCGAATCGGCGCGATCCGTCAGCTTCGGTGGTCTGATATCGACTTCGACGACAGGACCATCGTCTGGCGGGCGGAGCATGAGAAGACCGGCTACGAGCACGTCACACCGATGACCGACGAGGCCGTCGTCGCCTTGGAAGAGGCTGCGCAACGCAGGTATCCCGACGCCGGGGACTCTCCGGTGTTGCCTGCCCCCAAGGACGCCTCGCGGTGCGCGGGCCTGTCGGCGGTCCGGTATTGGTGGGACAAAGCCCAATCGCTGGCGGGGCTCGAACCGAAGCGCGGGAGGGGTTGGCACTCGCTGAGGCGGAAGTTCGCGTCCGACCTAATGGCCCTTCCGCTGAAGGTGCTCTGCGAACTCGGTGGGTGGAAGGAAGCCCAGACGGTGCTGCGCTGCTATCAGCAGGCCGACGCTGGACAGCTCAGGAAGGCTTTGGAGAGCCGCCCGAGGGTCTGCGCCTGACCCAAGTCGATTGGCGGGAACCGAAAAGCGGGAAAACGGAGTCTGAGTCCCGTAAGATCAATGTTCACATCAGGTTGTGAACACGACTGCTTCCGCCGCAGTAACAGAAATCGAACTCGGGGTGCTCGACATCCTGAACCAGGTCGTAGGTCTCCCAGAGCCCGCGCGGCAGGATGACGTCGCAGTGGCGCACGTAATCGAGGTGCACGCCGTCTACAGCAGGATTGGCGGCCAAGTCACCCACCAGGCCGCGCAGGTATGCCCGTACCGGCTCCCGCGAGGGACAGACCCACCTGTAGTAGTCCACATAGGGCGGATGCTCGAGTGAGCTCTGCAGGTTGCGGCTCACGGTGAACCACTCGGGATGGTTCCCACGGGCCCACGCATCCCCGTTCCGGTTCATCGTCCAGAACCAGCGATGGTATTCCAGCCCCTCGGCGCGGGCCGCGCTCGAGACCAGTTCGATGTCTCCGCCGCCAACCAGCACGGCCTCCACTCCGGATTTCCGCAGGCGCGCGAACCGGCGGCGCCATTCGCCCTCGTCGCGGTCGCGGTCGCCGTGCACCCAGCTCCAGACACTGAAGGATGAGCCCTCATCGGCTCCCGAAGCGCAGCCCAGCAGCGGCGCAAACGCCAGCGCGCCGCCGGCAGCCTGAACGAAATCGCGACGGTTCATTCGGGCACACCCTCTACGTGATCCGGCGCACCTTCAACGAAACGCACTACGCCCCACTTCTCCGGCAGGTGCATGTCGATCTCCCCCTGGGGGGACCAGACCCAGTTGTCTTCGGGATGATCGCTCCAGTCGACGGGCTCGCGCGCCTTGCGGTAGCCCCCGTCCTCGATGACGAGCGGCCACTGAACCCGGGAGAAGTTGACCCGCCATTCGTCACCGGGGTTCGGGGCCGTCCCCGGCTCGCGACTCCCGGTATCCGGCGACTCGGGCGCGCCACCGGGCCATGCATTGTCCGGCACCGCTTCCGGGCCGGCCGCAACCCCATCCGGGGGCCGGAGCGCGGCCCACGGAATCGCGATCTCCACGGTCCAGCCCCGGTCCTCGTCCGACGGGTCGTTGATCGTGCCGTCCAGCCGCACCGCCGTGCGCAGCCCCTCCATGTCCCACGCGATGTGCGCACTTCCCCCGCTGCGGTAGGGCTTGTCCAGGAAGAGGTCGAACTCGGTTCCGAGCGCGTTGATCTCCAGCTCGTAATACGCCAGCCCGTCTCCGTCGGGATCGAGGAAGACCTCAAAGTCGTGGTCACGATAGATGATCGCGTCCCGCTCCGTGAGCGTCGCCCACAGGTGCGGCTCCTCGAGTTCCGCCGCCACATACAGACAGCATTCGTCCCATGCGAGCCTGGCGCGGGTGGTCCACTGCGGAGTTGGCCAACTCTCTCCGCGGATATCGACGAAGGACTCCGTCCAGGGCGCCGCCCGCCACGCCTCCTCGTCCAGATCGCCGTCGATGACCGGGGCAGCCGGGACTCTGGGCGCTTCATAAAGACGCGCGTCACCGGCGAGCTGGGCATGAGCCCCGGGCGGCAGCCCTGCGGCGGCGGCCACACAAGCCACCACACCGGCGGCGGTGCACCGCCCGCCAACCCGCGAGCGTGGTCGGTTCGGTCTTGATCGCACGGCTGCTTTACGCCCTGTGTCCCACCAGCACCGCCATCGGCCCCTCGTGCCAGGCGATCCCGGCCGTGAATCCTGCTGCCGCCATCGCCGCCAGCTCCTGCTCGATCGGCTGGTAGGTGTCTTCCTCGGCCCACTCCGCGAAGTGCTGGTAAGCCCGTTCCTCGGGGATGCCCCGCGAGACCATGTGGGCCGCCCAGAATGCGTACCCCGCCTCCCGCCCCTCGGGGTCCGACGGCATCACGGCATCCGCGTTCACGAAGACGCCCCCGGGGCGCAAGGATGCGTGGATGCGCCGGTAGAGGGCACGCTTGTCGCGCATCTCGGGAATGTGATGGAGGGCAAGCGACGCCGCGACCGCGTCGCACACCGGCAACGGCTCGAGGAAGGAACCCTCGCGAAAGCGCGCGCGGCTCCCGAAGCGCTCCAGCCTGACCCGCGCCGGGTCGAGCATCTCCGGATCCACGTCGACAAGCTCGATTATACCGATGGCATCGTGCCGGAGCATCGCTTCGGAGAGGGCTCCGGTGCCGGCCCCGAGATCGAGGACCAGACCGGGACGCACGGACGCGACCTCGCGCGCAGCAGCATCCAGCAGTGTCTCGTAGCCGGGTATGAAGCGCCGGATGATCTCGTCGTACGCATCGACTTCGACGCGCAGGTGACGGCGAACGGAATGCGACATGCGTGCCATTTTCTCATTGCGTGGCCGCCCGCGTCAATGCGAACGTACCACGTTCAGCACTCGTCCCGTCCGGAGGCGTCATGGCCGTCGTGAGCGCCGTTCCCTTCACCCTGAAGCGCAGCTCCGACCTCTACACATCCGGCGGCGGATACGAATCCACCACCGAGACCGCCCACGGGCTCGTGCGGCTGGAGGAGGACCGCCTGGTGATTCAGTGGCGTCTCGCCGTGCGCACGGAATCGATGGAAGGCAGCGGGTACGAGACGCACGAAGCGATCGAGCCTGTCAGGGAGATCGTGATCCCGCTTGCCAAGGTGGCGGGTGCGTCCGTGCCGGAGCGGAAATGGTGGAGGCTGGCTGGCCCGAAGCTCACCATCACCGCTGCTGACCTCCTCGCCTTCGAGAAGATCGCGGGGCCGCAGGGCCTCAAGCTCAAGCATCCCTCGAAGCTCGTGCTGAGGATCAAGCGGGCCGACCGGCTGATCGCGGAGGAGTTCGCCGCAGAGCTGGCGCTCACGCTGACGCGGTTGCCGGAGGACCGCGGGCGCCGAGAGCTGCCGAGGTAGCCATCCCGTCCCGGGCGCCGTCGCGTCGTCAGGTCGTTGCCATCGAGACACCCGCAGGGCTAGAGTTCGCCGCGCCGGACGATACCGCGGCGGCGCAAACCCGAGGCAGAGCAGAGGAGGAGAGAAGACACCATGACCGTCGACATCAACGAAGTCGGCACCACCGCGTTCGTGATCGCCTGCTTCCGGGCGATGGAGAAGGAGAGGGCGCGGCCGCTGTTCGAGGACCCGTACGCCGAGTGGTTCGTCACGGACCAGGCGATGGGAATGGCCCGGCAACTGGCCGAGGCGGTGCCCGAGTCCACCCACATGCTCCGGTTCCGCACGCGCTTCTTCAACCGCTTCGTCGAGCGGGGGATCGCCGAGGGCGCACGCCAGGTCGTTTCGCTGGGGGCCGGGCTCGACATGCGCGCCCAGATCTTCGCGGCGCCGGGGGTAACCCACTACGAGGTGGACCAGGGCGCGGTGGTCAGCTACAAGCATGACGTCCTTCGCGCACACGGCATCCCGCCCAGCCCGGCGCTCCCCTTCAACTACCTGGAGGTCGACCTCCCGGAGAAGCTGGCCGAGGCCGGATTCGACTTGGACGCCCCGACGGTGATCGTGTGGGAAGGCAACACCATGTACCTGCCCACCGAGACCATATTCCCCTTCCTGAACAACCTGTGCGCCGGCATTTCCTCGTTCCGGATCGCGTTCGACTACTTCGCGGAGGATCTGCAGAAGCGGGATTTCGAGAGGGAAGAGGACCTCGAACGCATTGAAGCCGTGGAGCGGGCCATGGGGGCATCGTTTCCGACCGGTTTCAAGGACCTGGCGGTGTTCGAGACGGAAACGCCGCTGAAGGTGCTGGACTCCGGACCCATCGGAGACCTGGGCGAGGCGTACGGCACCGACGAGATCGCGGAGAACATGGCGACGGACGAGGGGCTGAGCGTCTATCAATACTGCGTGCTGGGAACGCGGTAGCGCCGCCATCGTCCTGCGGCCCGCCAAGAAGACCCCAACCTGTTCGCCTGCTGCGGACTGAGGAACTGACCCAGATGACCCAATCAACTATCGGCACGCCCGACCTTCGCTATCCCATCGGCCGGTACGCTCCTCCGGCCGAGATCACGGAGCAGCAGGTAGAGGCCTGGATCGACGAGATCGCGGCTCTGCCCGCGGATCTACGGGCGACGGTCGCGCCCCTGACGGACGAACAACTGGACACGCCGTATCGGCCGGGCGGCTGGACCGTGCGCCAAGTCGTGCACCACCTGTTCGACAGCCACGCCACCAGCTACGTGCGTTTCAAGTGGACCCTCACCGAGGACCGGCCGGCCATCAAGGCCTACGACGAGAAGGCCTGGGCGGAGCTGCCGGACGCCCGCGGCGCGGTCGGCCCCTCGCTCGACGCCCTGGAGGCCCTCCACGCCCGCTGGGAGGACCTGTTGCGCCAAATGAGCTGGCCGCAGTTCCAGCTCGAGTTCGTGCACCCGGACGCCGGCGCGATCCCGCTGGCCAGGAACGTCGGCCTCTACGCATGGCACGGGCGGCACCATCTGGCTCACATCGAGCGGCTGATCGAGCGGGAAGGCTGGGTCTGAGGTAGCGCCGGGCGCACCTTCTTTCCCGCCGCCCCTCCTCGGTCTCGCTTTATCGGAAGGGGTGAGCGGTCGCCGCCTCATCCGCCCGCAGAGCAGAACGGTCCCGCTCGGTGGTACTGGATGCCGCTCAGCCACGCCCGGAACACGACCGTGTCGGGTGCGCACAGGCCCGCGTTGCCGTACCAATCGAAGCTCGTTAACCCAAGGGTCAGGAAGCTCTCTGGAAGCTGGCCCGTCAGGTGGTTGTTGGCGAGCCCCAGTCTTTCGAGATTCGTGAGGCTGCCGAGTTCGGGCGGGATCGGGCCGGTCAGCTGAGTGCCGTGGAGCAACAGTTGTTCGAGATTCGTGAGGCTGCCGAGTTCGGGCGGGACTAAATAAGATAAATGTAAGCTGCTGCGCCACAGTGTTTTACGTCGTATCTGTCCCGGTCGCGTATCACTTTGAATACACAATTATGAGCCGGAATGCACCGGACCCAAATGGACGGCGGTGGACGTGAACCTTAGGCCGAACCGTGGGCTCGACCTGCTGCGGGTTCGCCCTCGACGGCGACCGGGCAACCGCCGAAGTGCCCCCCTTCCGCCTCCATCGTGGCGGGGACGGGAAGCGGAGAAGCGATTCATCCTACCTCTTCTCTTTCCAGCGCGCGACGATGGCCCTAAGAGCCCGACGGCGCAGAATGCCTTACTGTTGATGGCGCTGGGGTCGGAGGTGGGGAGCCGACCGTTCAAGACCACTCTGGTGGGGAAATCGACCCGTGACGCTCGAACACTGGACCGCGAACGTGGGGAACTACTGCCTTTCGGATCGCTCCGAGGTGGTCGATGAGGTGACCCCCGCGTACGGACGGTTGATCGCGGCGGCGGGCGCGTTCGCGACCCCCGCACCGTTGCGCGCCCGGGACGATGCGTGGCGGCTGGAGGTGCTCGCGCATCCGCACGGCTCGCGCGTCTTGCAGGCGCGCATCCTTGCCCCGGACGGGCGGCCCGCGGTGGCGGTGGCGGTGGCGGAAGGCGGTGGCCCCGGGCCGCAACGCGCATGGCGCGAGACCGTTGCGGCGTCCTCCTGGTTCATCGAGGGATGCGACCCCGCGAAGTTCCGCGACCCGCCGGACGGCCCGTGGATGATGGGGGCCTTGCAGGACGCGCTGGAAAGCCATCCGGAGGCTTTCGAATGGCTAGGGCCCGTCCTGCAGTACATGGGGTGGGCGTTTCTGGACAGCCTCTCGCCGATCACGATCGCATGACCCCGCCCGCCCGCCGGTTCTACCGGCGGAGCCGGTCACCGGCTCGGCCCGGAATCCCGGTCCGGCCCCGGCCGCCTGATCCTTTCCAGCAGTTGCCTCGTCATCTCCACCTGCTCCCTGGCCCTGCGCCGTACGTCCCGGAGTATCCGG
>JAPPHB010000001.1 GCA_028821195.1 Gammaproteobacteria bacterium | reverse complement strand
AGCTCGGAAACAGCAAGCTCCGGCTGTCGCGCTGGGCCGAGGGCTACGAGCGGGAGCAGGGCCGGATCCGGGTCGAGAGGCGGGTCAAGAACAACGAGCGGCGGCGGGCGGGCGAGGAGGTGCTTCGCCCCATATGGGACCGGCCGCGTCACTGGGCGCGATACCGCCGCGAGGGGATGCTTCCACGGCGGGCGCGGCGGGCGAGGAAGCCGGTCGACGAGGAGCGCGTCGACATGGAGGCCTGGCGGCGTGCCGAGGAGCGGGCTTGGGAGCAGGTCGAGGACGGGCGCTGGCTGGGGTTCTGGCGCTTGGAGACCCGGGCGCGGAGGGAATGGGCCGACCTGCACAAGCGGCAGGAGGAGATGCGGCAGAGGCTCGACCGGGAGAGCCGCACCGTGCTCGGGCGGCTCCGGATCTGGCGGCTCGATCGCTCGCTCAGGGAGTTGGCCGGGGCAGTCCGGGGCCGGGAGGACCTGGTCGAGGGCTGGCGCGCGGATCTCGACCGGCACCACAGGGACGAGCGGGCCGAGTTGGGCAAGGCACACGGCGAGAGCGCCCGGGAGATCGAGCGGAAGGTGCGCGAGGGCTACCGAAGAGGGCTGCGGGAAGCGGAGCGGTGGGCGCGGGATGTCAGAGCGCGCCAACCGACATGGGGGCGGGAGCCCGGACGGACCATCACCCGCATTGTCGTACCGCGCCCGCCCCGGCCCCGAGGTCCCGAGCGCGGCGGGGGAGGGTTCGAGCGGTGAGCCTCGATGTCGGCATCCCGATGAGCTTCTGGATGATCTTCTCCGGCCATGCGCGACCGGGCTGCGGCGCATTAGCTTGAGGGGTCTCATCCGGCGACCGATGCTGCGGGCGCTGGAGATGTCCAGAACGCGCCAGAGGAGGGCTCATTGCCACGGCTCCACTTCAAGGGAAAGGTTTTCGTCGAGAACCACCACTTGGCCGTGCCGTTCCACGAGCTTCTTCCGGTGCGCGACAAGGGACTGAGCGAGAAGGCGAGCCTGCGCGACAATCTGATCGTCCACGGCGACAACCTGGCCGCCCTGAAGTCCCTGCTTCCGACCTACCACGGCAAGGTGAAGTGCGTCTACATCGACCCGCCCTACAACACGGGCAACGAGGGCTGGGCCTACAACGACAACGTGAACTCGCCCCTCATGCGGGACTGGCTGGGCCGCGTGGTGGACCGCGACGACCTGACCCGGCACGACAAGTGGTGCTGCATGATGATGCCGCGCCTCAAGCTCCTGCGCGAACTGCTCCGGGAGGACGGGGCGATCTTCGTGTCCATCGATGACAACGAGGTGCACCATCTACGTGGGCTGATGGACGAGGTGTTCGGCGAGGAGAACTTCGTGGCGACGGTCATCTGGGAGAAGGTGTATTCGCCCAAGAGCAGCGCGAAGTACTTCTCGGAAAACCACGATTTCGTGGTGGTGTACGCGAAGAAAAAGGAGTCGTTCAAGCGGAACCTGCTGCCGCGCACGGCGGAGGCCGACGCACGGTATCGGAATCCCGATGACGATCCGCGAGGGCCGTGGAAGTCCAGCGACCTCTCTGCACGGAACCCCTACAGCAGGGGAACCTATCCGATAACCTGTCCGGGGGGACGGATCATTGATGGCCCCCCGCCCGGACGATTCTGGTCCGTTTCTGAGGACAGCTTTCGGGAACTGGACAGAGACAACCGCATCTGGTGGGGAAGCGACGAAAACCAAGTCCCCGCCGTCAAGCGGTTCCTGGCGGAGGTGCAGCCGGGACTGGTCCCCGAGACGATCTGGACCTACAAGGAGGTCAATCACACTCAGGGTGCGAAGAAGACGCTTCTACAGCTCTTTCCCGACGACCTACCGGACTTCACGACCAAGCCGTTCGAGCTCATCCAGCGAATGGTCAGCCTGTCCACCGACCCCGACTCCATCGTTCTCGATTCCTTCGCGGGTTCCGGCACCACGGCCCACGCCGTCCTCGCGCAGAACCGGGAGGACGGTGGCAACCGGCGGTTCATCCTCGTGGAGTGTGAGGACTACGCCGACAGCATCACCGCCGAGCGCGTCCGGCGGGTCATTCAAGGGGTTCCGGGCGCAAAGGACGACGCCCTCAAGGCTGGCCTCGGGGGCACGTTCAGCTACTTCGAGCTTGGCCGTCCAATGCAGCAGGAGTCGCTCCTCGACGGCTCCCACCTGCCTTCCTGGGAGAAGCTCGCGGGATACATCTTCTTCACCGCGACCGGGCAGGAGTTCGACCCAGCCGAGACCAACCCAGACACCGGATTCGTCGGGCGCACCGCGTCCCACGATGTCTTCCTTTTCTACCAACCGGATGTCGAGACGCTCAAGAGTCTCGCCCTTTCGCTGGCCGAGGCCCGCGCCTTGCCGGACGGGGGATCGCGAAGGAGGCTCGTCTTCGCGCCCACCAAGTACCTGGATCGCGATTTCCTTCACCAGTACCGGATCGATTTCCAGCAGTTGCCCTTCCAGATCTACGAAGCGATCGACAGGCTGGAACGATGATCCTGAAGGAATACCAGAAGCGTACGGTCGCGGCGGTCCGCGGCTTCGTCGCGGAGTTGGCGAAATGGCGGGCCGAGGACGAAAAGGCGCGGGAGCATAACCCTAACTGGGGTTCGGACTGGGTGCAGCGAGCGTGGGAGAGTACCGCAGTCGGACGGCGCTACAACCCCCGCCGGAACGGGCTCGGCGAGCACCTTCCGGCCTTCTGCCTCAAGATTCCGACCGGAGGCGGCAAGACGCTGCTCGCGACTAGGGTCATCGATCTCGTGAACGCGCACTTCCGGCAGAGTCGACGCGGGCTGGTGCTTTGGATCGTGCCCACGACCCAGATCTACAACCAGACGCTCAAGGCGCTCAAAGACCGCGACCACCCCTACCGACAGCAACTGGACCTCTCGTCCGGCCAGCGCACGCGCATCTTCGAGAAGACCACGGCGTTCGGCCCGCGCGATATCGCCGAGAACCTCTGCGTTCTTCTGCTCATGCTCCCGTCCGCCAACCGGAAGACGAAGGACACCCTACGGATGTTCCGCGACAGCGGAGGCTTCGACCGATTCTTCCCCCCGGATGACGATCCGACCGCGCACGCCAAGATGCTGAAGGAGCACCCCAACCTCGACACCTTCGAGCAAACGGCGGGCTTCTGGGGCCGCTACATCAAGACATCCCTCGGGAACACGGTGCGGCTGCTGCGGCCGCTCATCATCCTCGACGAGGGACACAAGGCGTACAGCGCCAACGCGAAGAAGACGCTCGAAGGATTCAACCCCTGCATGATCGTCGAGCTTTCGGCCACCCCGGCCAAGGGCGCGAACGTTCTCGTCGAGATCCTGGGCCGGGAACTCAACACCGAGGAGATGATCAAGCTCGACCTTCACATCCGGAACAAGTCGGGCGGCGACTGGCGCGGCACGCTCCTGGAGTCGGTCGAACACCGCGAAGCCCTTGAAGCCGAGGCACGGCTTCACGAAGCCGAGTCCGGCACCTACATCCGGCCCATCTGCGTGATTCAGGTCGAGCGAACCGGCAAGCAGCAGAGGAAACCGGGGTACATTCACACCGACGACGTGCGCGAATACCTGCTCCAGCACCCGGGGATCGCCCCAGAGCACATCGCGATCAAGACCAGCTCGAAGGACGAACTGAAGGAGGTGGACGACGTTGGCGGCCTGCTGTCCCGCGACTGTCCGATCCGCTTCATCATCACCAAGCAGGCGCTCCAGGAGGGCTGGGACTGCCCGTTCGCCTACATCCTCACGATCCTCACCAACCCGATGTCGAGGACCGGGATCACGCAGCTTGTCGGTCGGATCCTGCGTCAGCCCTACGCGAGCAAGACGGGGGTGGCGCTGCTGGACGAGAGCTACGTGTTCTGCTTCAGCCGACGCGGGAACGAGTTGCTGAAGGAGGTCAGAAAGGGATTCGGGCTGGAGGGGTTGCAGGGCCTAGAGGGGCGAGTCGTCTCCGACGAGGGTCCTTTCCGCCCGCCGGAGAAGCTCACGACGCGGCAGCGGGCGCGGTATCGGACAGCGGCGCGGGATCTCGTCTTGCCCGCCTTCATGATTCGCGACTTGGACGGGTGGCGTCTGGTGCAATACGAGGCGGACATTCTATCGCGGGTGCGATGGGACGACATCGACCTGTCAGCCCTGGATGATCTGACTTTGGGCGAAAGGGGCGACGGAGACGCCGTGCTGGTGACCAACGTCGCCGGCGACGCATCCGTTTCGGGGGCGGAGGTCACAGGCTCCGGCGATCCGGGCACCACGGAGACCCCGAGCGATGCAGACTCGGGCAACGACGGCGATCCGATGGACTACTTCTTCGCGGCCAGCCATCTGTTGGACCTGGTTCCCAACCCGTGGCAGGGACGCGATCTGGCCCGGCGCACCTTCGCAGCCCTGCTCGAACGCTACCCGGCGGAGCGGGTGGCGGCCAATCACGTGTTCGTCCTCCAAGAGTTGCGGCGACGGATCGAGAGAGAACGCGACCGCCTGTCGCGAGAGGTGTTCCGCGCCCTGTTGGAGTCGGGGAGGATGCGTTTCTTGGTTGTTGCGGAGGAATTCACTCGCCTGCCGGAGAAGATCGAGGTTCCAAAGGCGAAACAGGCGAATCGTGAGGATGGAAGCGACTACCAGCGCAACCTCTTCGACATCACCACGGAAGACGATCTCAACCAGTTCGAGAACAAGGTGGCGACCTACCTGGACCAGCAGGCTCGGCTCTTCTTCTGGTACCGTAACCGCTCCCGCAAGGACTACTACGTGCAGGGGTGGAAGCCGCGTCGGATCTACGCCGACTTCATCGTGACGCTGCGGGATGGAGAGCGCGAGTTGGACGACGGATTCCATCGGATTTTCGTGGTCGAAACCAAGGGGGTCCACCTGAAGGACTCGGAGGACACCGAATACAAGCGATCCGTCTTCGACATCTGCGGCGAGCACGCCCGCAAGACGGATTGGGCCGAGTTCGTGCCCGCCATGCGGAGCAAGGTGGTGCGCTTCGAGGTCGTGGACGAGGACGAGTGGCAGGCGCGGCTGAATGGAATGCTGTTTCGAGAAGGCGCTTGAAGGAGAGGCGAGGCACCACGGCGGAACCAGCGCACTTGGAGATGATCGCTGGAACGGGCTGGCCGGAAGCGTCGTCATCCGCAGAAAGGACACGGAGGCATGACGGAATTCACGAAGATCACACTGACTGCGGTGTTCTCAGTTCTGGGCACGTTGATCGTCGCTGTGATTATCGCGACGTCCACAGGCCTGTTTCGCGAGTGGCGCACCTATCGCGACCGCAAAAGGTACGCAGCGATCCGAGGCAGAGGTCTGCGGATGGTCGGGTTCAACGTGCACATCACGGACCATGACCCAGCACAAGGTCTTGCCATAGGGTTTCCTGAGAATTGGATAGAAGGGGACTCTCAGGAATGGAGACGAGGTTTGGCCCACGACCTTCGCGTGATAGCGGATGATCTGCAAGAGGATTGGGAAAAAAGACAGCGAGATAGGAAACGACCGTGAACCTCGGACTCCGAGAAATCACCGTCCGCGACCTCGTGAAGGACTACCGGGGCAACGGCGAGGCGGGGTGTTCGGGTACGGCGAAAGCTCGACCGGCGATGCAGCGCTAGCTATCATGCTACCACGACGGTCCAATTGAGGGGCCAGCTTCTAACGTTACCCTGCAATCACCTACTCGTTAAGGGCTGTGGGCGATCTTGGTTTGGGGACCGACTTCAGTCAGCTGGTCGGCCTTACTCGGGCGGAAGTGCTGATGCCTGCGAGTAGGGAGGTCGGGTGCTTCGTCAACCGCTAGTCCCGGCTTTGTCGGTCAAGCAGGGCAATCGCCTACGGCAGCCTCTCGAAAGGGCGAGCTTGTCGCCGAAGGGGTCCGGCGGTTTCTCGGTCCCGCGTCGCTAGGTCCGGCGACCTGACAGACCCGACCACGGCTGCGGTGCCGAATCGGCCTCTGGCTGCTCGGTGACCTCAGATGTGGTATCGGGGAGGGGCTCTACGCCCTGCTCCATGGGACGAGCTCGACCTGCCCCACCCATTCTGCGGTCGTCCGGTTCCGGTAATCTCCGTGATGTCGCAGCAGGTAGAGCAAGGCCAATTCCTGATACCAGAGCGACAGCTGCCACGCGTTGAAGGCCGCCGCCTTGCCGGACGGCCCGAATACGATCCTCCGGTGTTTCTCATTCGCGTGGACGAATCCGTTCCTCATTTTCACCAGCGCCGCAGGTGCGTCCAGAAAGCCATGTTCTCTTGCGAACCCGGTCAGCGCCTCGTGCCTCCGTGGGGTATCGGCCGGGACCTTCAGCGCGGACAACAGCCTTCCCAGTTTCTTAGCCCCAGGGAGCGCGTCGTACTTCCCAGCGCTGATCGACCCATTGCGATCTACTACGATGAGTGCGCCGAGGAGATCCAGCGCGGCCATGCCCAGAACGAGCGAACCCTCCAGACCGCTGGACTGCGTGTTACAGTGGCGATACCAATGCAGCGCCACGCCCAAGGGCTCGCGGAGTCTCGGATCCTTGCGAACTCGACAGAATTCATCGAACAACTCCCCAAGGACGCCTCCATGGCGCTCGTCAAACCACGAACGATACGCCTCCGCCCATTGATCGACGACCGGCGACCCAAAGAGCCGCCACACGATCCCTCCGTCGCTCGCCTGCCCCCACTGAATTGGCAGGCAGCACGCTGCCCCGCGTGCGAACGTCAGGAAGAGCCGCAGCGATTCAAGAACAGGCTTCGCCTGTGCCACGGAAAAGTCGGAGGCGTCGATTCTCGCTAGCTGTCCAACATGCGTGAAGGCGTACCCACCGGTAGCCCTCAAATGCTCGTACCGGTCCCGATATTCGGGCACGGCAACGAGACGGATCTGCCAACCATCGTGCTGGAGCTCGACCGTTCGCTTCGTCTGAATGTCATTGGTTGTTGCTGTCGGATCTCCGAGAACTGCGGATAGCTCCGGGGTGATGAAGTCGGAGAAATTGACGATCTGGAACCCAACCGAGAGAAGGCGTCGATTACCGCCCCATTCCATCTCATCAGCATAGGCGCGGATCAAGCCCGGTGCATCCGTTGAGTACGCGAAGACGTTCTTTGTCGCGAAACCCGGCAGTTCCACCGTTATGGAATCAGGATCGAGTCCAACTGGTTCGTCGGTCTCGATGTCGAAATCAATGCCCGGCGACGGCAGCCATCGCAGGTGCACCGAGCCGCTCGCTTCAACACGACGATCATGGACCCGGACGCGGACCCTGCCCTTGTGCAGCAGGATCGGTTCGTTCTCGTGCTGTGGATACTGCTGAAACATCAAGCGACCGCGATCGGGGTTGCAGAGAAGTCGGACCAACCTAGTAATCTGCACGATCTCTCGGCGCAGCGACAGGTTCAGTTCCGTCCTCCCGAAGCAGAGGAATCCGTGCTCGTTGGGTGATCTTTGAGGCCGAAGGCTTCCCGCCGATTGACCTCGGTTTTCCCGCTCATGCCCTACGATCCAGCAAGATCCAGTAGACCGACAGGAGTGGCAGATCGTGCAGTCCCAGTTAGACTTACGTGGTCTCCTGCCGGGATGTTGGCCGTTAGCCGTCCGCTACGCGCCTGTCTTCCGGCCCGCGCTCTCGGTGCTCGGCGCGCTGCCCCACGAC
>JAPPHB010000017.1 GCA_028821195.1 Gammaproteobacteria bacterium | reverse complement strand
TCATCCTCTACCCAGAGGTTGTGGCTTCCGGCGTCGGGCAGCCTGAACTCGGCGACTTCTCGGGGATTCTCGATGTCGCTCACGTCCACCACGTGCACGTAGCCGCGGGGACCGTCGCACTCGGGGCATCCGAAGATCTCGTCCCCGAGGAACACGTAGTCGCCGTAGCGGATGGCGTGGTGGGTGTTGCCGAAGAGGGCGCCGTTGATGTCGTAGAGATAGCTGTAGGAGGAGATGAGCTGCGGTTCGGTCGGCGTCCCGCCCCAGCGCCCGTCGCCGACGTCGAGCATGACCAGGCCGTCGTTCCAGTACGACAGGTAGGCGATGCCGTCCACCACGCTCACGTCGTGCAGGTACTTGTTCGGCTTGTCCAGGCCCCAGCGCCCGGCCTCGAACGGGTTCGCGGGATCGGAAATGTCAATGATGTGGACGTCGAGGGTGCCGTCGTTGATGGCGTAGACCAGGTCGCCGACGAACCAGACGTTGTGGATGCCGCCGGTGAGACCTTCCGTGTAGTGGGTGATGGTTTCCGGGTCGGCGGGGGTGGTGATGTCGATGAGCGTGATGCCGTTGCGGCGGTTGGAGGCGTTCTCGCTGGTGACGATGGCGATGGTGCGGTCGTCGTTGATCTTGACGTCGTTGACGCGGCGGCCGTCCACACTGACGGAGTCGACGATGGCCGGGGCCGCGGGATCGGTGACGTCCCACGCGTACATGGTGGCCGCGGACATGGTGCCCGTGTACGCATAGTCGCGCCCGTCCAGCCCCTCGAAGACCCAGAGATCCGAGCTCGTGGTGCCCAGCGGACCCTGTCCCACCAGCGTGACCTCGCGGGTGGCTTCCCTCGGGAAGACTTCGATGTCGACCGCCTCGGCCGCGGTGCCCGCGTCCACGCGGACGGTGTACCGGCCTGGCTCCTCGGCCACGAAAGCTCCGTCCATGTAGGTGCTGGCGGTGGTGGCGGCTGCTCCGTCCGCGACCTCGACTCGGTAAGCCAGCGCGACATCATCCACGCGCTCACCGGACGCGTCCATGGCGGCGACCGCCATCCGCACCACGTCACCGGTGCGGACGCGCGACTCGGGCGCCGATGCGGCCACGCGCTCCACCGGGTTGGCGACCACGTCCAGGGCGAGTTCGGCGCTCACCCCGCCGGCTTCGCCGACGATGCGCACCGCGCCCGGCCGGACCAGCTCCAGCCGGCCGGCGGCCGTCACCGTGGCCACGGCCTCGTCCGCCGAGGACCACTCCACCACTTCCTCCGCGTGTTCCTCTCCCGCCGTGGTGATCGCCCGCCCCGTCAGCGCGAAGGACGTCCCCGCGTAGCTGGCGTAGCCGGGCGGGTCGATGTCGATACGCGCCACCGGGTAGTCGTTCACCTTCACGGGAATCTCGGCGGCCGGCGTCCAGTTGGGCTGGTCCGCGGACGGCCCGGCCAGGCCGAGGAAAACGCCGATCACCGCCTCTCCGTATTGCGTGCCCCGCAGGACGTAGGTCTCGGGAATCTCGTCCTTGATGGAGCGCAGCTCGAACGGCCCGACCGTGCTCACCCCCCACAGCGCTCCCTCGACCACGTTTCCGGCCTCGTCGCGCAAGATGCCGCGGAAGGTGATGGAGTCGCCCCGCTGGACCTCGATGATGGCCGGCACGATCTCGATGGTCGCCACCATGGCGGCCAGATCGGACGGGCTCGGGTCGGGGGTTGCGGCTTCCTGGTCCGGCATGGCCTCCCGGTCCGGGATCGCGGCCTCCCCCGCATCCGCAGCGTTCGCGGGCGCGGGCGGAGCAGGTTCCGCGTACCCCGCGCAGCCCGCGAGTACGAGGATGATGGGAAGTGCGGGGGCGGAACGCGTCATGAGTCCTACTCCAGGTTGATGGGTCCGGCCCGGGACCGGAGAAACGCCATTGCTGGTCCTACACCGGAACAAGATACGCGAGCCGACTCGCCGGGCGACGTTCAGGGGATGGTCGGGGCCCCAGGAGTTTTCAATCGCGGCGCGGTTTTCTAGCTTGACCTTCCGCCTGCAATCGCAACAACCACCCCGGAGCCGCCGAATGCCGAGTGCCTGCGACACGCTGGCGATCCTTCGCGAAATCCGGGAGCAGAGCGGAACGTGCGCCTCCCCCGGTCTTCCGGACGCGGTGATCGAGCGCTTTGCCGCAGGGGACGCACTTCTCCGCCAGACCGTCGCCGAAGCCGCGGAATCCAGTCGCCGCTTCCGGCGGGAGTTGCCCGCGATCGCCGGCCTCGACGAAGCGGAGCAGGTCCGGGAGATGCAACGCGGCTACCTCAACTTCTATCCCGACGACCTCGTCAATCCCTACGTGGCGCTTGCCGCGCGCGGCCCCTGGATCGTGACTTCGACGGGCGCCGTGATTCACGATTCGGGCGGATACGGCATGCTTGGGCTCGGGCACTCGCCCCGGGAGGTGCTCGATGCCATGAGCGAGCCCCGCGTCATGGCCAACGTCATGACCGCGAGCCCCAGTCAGCCCCGCCTGATCCGCGCGCTCGAGGCAGAGATCGGCCATCGGCGAGAGGGCGCATGTCCCTTCGAGCGCTTCGTGTGCCTGAACAGCGGCTCCGAGGCGATGACCTTCGCCTCCCGCCTCGCGGACATCCACGCGAAGCAGATCACCGATCCCGGCGGATCCCGTGACGACGCCTCCATCCGGACCCTCGCGCTCGAAGGCGGCTTCCACGGGCGCACCAGCCGGCCCGCCCAGGTCTCGGACTCGACGGCCTGCTACTACCGCGACAACCTCGCCAGCTTCCGCGGTCACAACGCCCTGACCGTGCCCGCCAACGACATCGGCCAGTTACGCCACGTCTACGCTCTCGCCGACGACGAAGGCTGGTTCATCGAGGCTTTCTACATGGAGCCGGTGATGGGCGAGGGAAATCCTGGCAAGGCGGTGACCCGCGAGTTCTACGACGCGGCGCGCGCGCTCTCCAGCGCCCACGGCAGCCTGCTGGTGGTCGATTCGATCCAGGCCGGGCTGCGGGCCCACGGATGCCTCTCCATCGTCGACTATCCCGGCTTCGAGGACGCGGATCCTCCCGATGTCGAGACGTATTCGAAGGCGCTGAATGCGGGCCAGTACCCGCTCTCGGTGGTGGCGATGACGCCCCGGGCCGCCGCTATGTATCGGCGGGGCGTCTACGGCAATACCATGACCACCAACCCGAGGGCCCTCGAAGTGGCCGTGGCCGTGCTGTCGTCCCTCACCGGCGAGCTGCGCGAAAACATCCGCGCGCGCGGCGCCGAGCTCGTGGCGAAGCTGGAGCGCGTGGCCGCCGATCTCGACGGACCCATTACCGCGGTCCAGGGCACCGGCCTGCTGGTGAGCTGCGCCTTCGAGTCCGGCATCAGGAGCCACGGCCGCGGGAGCGTGGAGGAGGAGATGCGGCGGAACGGCGTGGGCGTGATCCACGGAGGTGCCAACTCCGTCCGCTACACGCCACATTTCGCGGTCACCTCCGCCGAGATCGACCTGATCGTCGACGCCACCAGAGCCGCCGTGGTTTCCCGCTTGACGCCCGCCGCAGGCACAGCGTACCTACCTCCTTGATGAGACAAGACCGCGACATCCGACGGATGCCGATTCGCGCGGGTCGCCCCGCGCCGTCTGCCATGACATTTCATCCCCGTTCCCCGTCCCACGCGAGACCTGCCATGAACGCCTTCGCACCCAGGATCCCCGCCTTCCTCCTCCTACTGGCCCTGGCCGTCGCTTCCGCGCCCGCCGCCGCCCAGCAGGCACCCTCCCCCGATGCCTACGCCGACCTCGAGTGGCGCTACATCGGCCCCGAGGGCAACCGCTTCTCCGCAGCGGCCGGCCTGCCCAGCGACCCCTACACCTACTACGTCGGCGCCGCCTCCGGGGGCATCTACAAGACCACCGACGGCGGGGTGAACTGGGACGCCATCTTCGACGACCAGCCGGTGCAGTCGATCGGTTCGCTGGGTGTCTCGCTGACCGATCCCAACATCGTCTGGGCCGGCACCGGGGAGGGAAAGATTCGCAGCCACATCTCCATCGGGCAGGGGATCTACAAGTCCACCGACGCGGGCGCGACCTGGACGCTGATGGGGCTCGAACAGACCGGGCGCATTCCCCGGCTCGCCATCCATCCGACCGATCCCGACATCGTCTACGTCTGCGCGCTCGGGCATTCCTACGGGCCGCAGCAGGAGCGGGGGGTCTACCGCACCATGGACGGCGGCGAGAGCTGGGAGCGCATCCTCTTCGTGGACGAGAACACCGGCTGCTCCGACATCGCACTCGATCCGGTGAACCCGCGCAACCTGTTCGCCGGGACGTGGCAGCTCGAGATTCACACCTACGGCCGCACCAGCGGCGGATCCGGCGGCGGCCTGCACGTCTCGCGCGACGGCGGCGACACCTGGGAGAAGCTCAATGGTCCCGACAACGGCATCGGGCTGCCCAACCTGCCGGTCGGCAAGGTCGCGGTGGCGATCGCGCCCTCCAACAACCACCGCGTTTACGCGATGCTCGAGACCGGCGACGGGATCCCGTGGGACGGCCGCGAGACCGAGGACGGCCAGGTCTGGGGCTCCACCGACGGCGGCCACACCTGGGAGCGCATCACCCGCAACCGCAACGCGATGGGCCGCCCGCACTACTACTCGCGGGTCGTGGTCTCGCCGGATGACGAGGACGAGGCGTACTTCCTGACCGCCTCCTTCTCCGTCTCGACCGACGGCGGCCGCACCATCGACGTGATCGCACGCGAGGACGCGCCCGGCGGCGACCACCACGACATGTGGATCGACCCGGGCAACAGCGACCGCATGATCGTCGCCCACGACCAGGGCCTCTCCATCTCCATCAACCGCGGCAGCACCTGGTACCGCCAGCGCCTCACCAACGCGCAGATGTACCACGTGACCGTGGACAACGAGATCCCCTACAACGTCCTCGGCAACAAGCAGGACGAGCCCACCTACCGCGGCCCCAGCAACAGCCGCATTCAGGGCCAGCGGCGCATCACCGGCATTCCGCGCGGCATGTGGCACCACGTGGGCGGCGGCGAGAGCGGATTCGCCACCCCCGATCCCGTCGACCCCAACATCGTCTGGTCCTCGGCCTCGGGGTCGGGCATGGTCGGCGGCATCGTGGTGCGCTACGAGGAAGACCGGCGCCAGTGGCGGGGCGTCGAGGTGTGGCCGGAGCAGAGCCGGGGCGCGGCGGAGGGCGTCCGCTACCGCTTCGTCTGGGATGCCCCGGTGCACATCTCCCCGCACGACAACGAGACGGTCTACGTAGGGAGCCAGCACGTGCACCGCACTCGCAACCGCGGGCAGAGCTGGGAGGTCATCAGTCCGGACCTCTCCCTCAACGACCAGAGCCGCATGGGCTTCTCCGGCGGCCTCACCGGCGACAACATCGGCGTGGAGTACGCGGGCGTGGTGTTCGGCATCGCCGAGTCGCCAATCCAGCAGGGGCTGATATGGGCGGGCACCAACGACGGCCTCCTGCACATCACCCGCGACAACGGCGCCTCCTGGACCAACGTCACGGGCAACCTGCCCGACCTGCCCGAGTGGCTCGCGGTGCGCAGCATCGCCCCGTCCCGCTTCGACGCGGGCACGGCCTATGTGGCCATCGACGGGCACCAGATGAACGTGCGCGATCCGTACGTCTACCGGACGCGCGACTACGGCGAGTCGTTCGAGAAGATCACCGACGGCATCCCGCCCAGCATGCTGAGCTACACGAAGATCATCATCGAAGACACCAAGCGGCAGGGCCTGCTCTACGTCGGCACCGAGAACGCCATCTACGTGTCGTTCGACGACGGCGACAACTGGCAGCCGCTCCAGAACAACCTGCCCGCGGCCCCGGTGTCGGGGATCGTCATCCAGGAGCACTTCAACGACCTGGTGGTGGGCACCTACGGGCGCGGCTTCTGGATCTTCGACGATCTCGCGCCGCTGCAGCAGCTGACCCCGGAGGTCATGGCGTCCGGTTCGCACCTGTTCGCGCCCCGCGATGCGTACCGCTTCAGGTCCATCACGCCGCCCTCGATTCCCTACGACGATCCCACGGTCGGGGTGGATCCCGAGTACGGGGCGTACCTCAACTACTGGCTGGCGGCACCCGCGGGCGAGACGCCCACCGTCGAGATCGTGGACGGCATGGGCGCCGTGGTCCGCACCCTGGAGGGCAGCAACAACGCGGGCGTGAACCGCATCTACTGGGATCTCCGGGACGAGCCCAACGACCCCATCATGCTATACACCCGCCCGATGTACGCCGAGCACATCGTGGTGGGCGAGGAGGGACGCCCGGCTGGCGGTGCCCAGATTTCCATCCTGATGCCCCCCGGACAGTACACCGTGCGCCTGAACGTGGACGGCGCGACGCACGAGCAGCCGCTCACCGTCATCAAGGATCCCCACTCCGCCGGGACCGAGGCCGACATCGCCGAGCAGATCGCCTTCCTGCGCGACGTGCGCGAGGACGTAGTGGCCGCAGGCGAGGCCGTGCACCGGGTGGAGGCGCTCCGGGTCCAACTCGAGACCATGGCCCGCTTCGCGGAGGACGAGGCCCTGTCCGACGCCATCGCCGGGCTGGAGGACAAACTCGAGGAACTGCAGGGAACCCTGGTGGACCTGCGCCTCACGGGGCAGGGGCAGGACGCGGTCCGTTTCGCGGCCCGCCTGCTGTCGAAGCTGGGCTACCTGACCAACGCGCTCACCAACGCCGACTTCCCGCCCACCGATCAGGAGATGGAGGTGAAGGGCATTCTGCACGAAGAGCTGCAAGCGCACCTCGCCGCCGTGGAGACGGTGATCGCGGAGGACGTGGCGGCGCTGAACGAGATGCTGCGGAGCCGGGGGCTGCTGCTGATTACGGACGGGTAGGGGGAGCGGGAGAGGATGATGATTGTCTTCCAGATGCTCGCATCCCTCCCCGCTGGCCTGACCGCGCTTCGGCGCGCCACCCTGCCTCCAAGGGCCGCTACTGCGGTTCTGACTACGTTCTTCGTGCTCTCATGCGGGGACCGGGGAGTCGAACCATCGGTCCCGTCCGAGCCGAAGCCGACCCGGATAGCGATCACCCCCAACCCCCCAAACGCTGTCCAGCTCGAACCCGGAGCGACCGTTCAGTTCTCCGCTGAAGTCCAGGACCAGAACGGCCAGGCGATGGCGGGCGCGCAGGTGTTGTGGTCGTCCTCGAACACCCAGGTGGCCACGGCGAGCGCCTCCGGGCTCGTCACGGCGGTCCTGCCGGGTTTTGCCGAGATTGAGGCCCGGTCCGGTTCGGTGGCGGAGGTGGTGAACGTTACCGTGGCCACCAGGCCCCTCCCCAGTGATCGGGCCAGGAAAAGAATCCTCACCGCGTTTTACGAGGCGACGGACGGTGACCACTGGTCCAACAACACCAACTGGCTCTCCGGCGCCCCTCCCGGGGCATGGTTCGGCGTCAATACCGGGGAGGGGCTGGGTGCGCCAACCTCCAGGGTCGAGCAGCCGGTTATTCAGATCGCATTGCAGGAAAACAACCTGGCCGGTCCAATCCCGCCCGAACTCGGCAACCTCGCGAAGCTCACATATCTGTGGCTCGGCGACAATCAGCTGACCGGTCCGATCCCGTCCGAACTCGGCAACCTCCTGGATCTCCAGGAACTGTTGCTCCACCACAATCAGCTGACCGGTCC
>JAPPHB010000005.1 GCA_028821195.1 Gammaproteobacteria bacterium | reverse complement strand
TCCGCGTGGAACGCCACGGTTCTGGTGGGGGCGTGGCTGGTCCTGGTCGTGGTGCTGCCGGTGGCCATCAACATCGCGTCGGGCCTGTTGCACCCGCTGCCGTCGCGCGTTCAGATGGTCACCGCCCAGCGCGAGGCCTCCAACGACGCCGTGAACCAACGAAGCGAACTGCTCGCCCGCTACCTGGAGGACCATCCGGAAATGGTGGAGGGCGTGGTGGCCGAGGAGCCTGGCCTGGGCGCCCTCGCCTGGGCCGCCACGGACGCCGTGAACAGCCGCCTCGAGGAAGTGACGGGCGAACACGATGCGCGCCGTGCCGAGCAGATCGCCCTGGTGCGGCGCTACCGGTTCCTGTCGCCGGCGCTCCTGGCCCAGGAGGTGCTCGTCGACGCCGCAGGAACGGGAGACGCGCGCTTCGCCGGCTTCCAGTCGCAGGTACGTGCCTTCGCGGAGCAATGGCGCGGGTTCTTCGTGCCCGCGATCCTCGCCGGCGAGCAGATGGACGCCAGCGTCCTTCCGAACGTGCCGGAGTTCCACCTCACGGACGAGGAAGGCACCGATGTGGCACGCCGTGCGGGTGTTCCGCTCACGGTCCTGGGCGGACTCCTTGTCCTGGTGGGCGCGGGCGCGGGGGTCGGGCTGGGCCGGGTGCGGGGAGCGGACTGAGGCGAACTGGCGGCACTATGAGCAACATTCTGCTGATCGCGCGCCGGCAGGTGGGTGCGATGCGCGAGGATCGCTACCTCGTGTTCCTGCTGGGACTCGTCGCCGCTCTGGGGATCGTGTCCGTCCTCGCAGCCCGGCATCACGCCGCGAGCGAAACGGAGCAGCGTGCCCGCTATCAGGCGGTGGTCGACCAGCAGTGGGCGCAGCAGCCGGAACGTCATCCGCACCGGGTGATCCACTACGGGTTCCTGGTCTTCCGCGAAGAGGCGCCCCTGGCGTTCTTCGACCCGGGGGTGGGCGCCTTCGCGGGGACGTCGCTCTTCCTGGAGGGGCACCGCCAGAATACCGCCAGCTTCGGCGATGCGCGGCACGCGACGGCGATGCTGAGCTTCGGGCGGCTCACGCCGGCCGCCGTGCTGGGCCTGCTCCTGCCGTTGCTGATCGTAGCGGCAGGATTCGCGTCGGTAAGCGGAGAAAGAGAGAATGGCACTCTGCCGCTCATTCTGGCCCAGGGCGCGACGCCGGCCCAGATCATGGCCGGGAAGGCGCTGGGCATCGGGGCCGCTGCCGTAGTGGCGGCCCTTCCGATAGCGCTGGTCACGGTCGCCTTCGTCGCCGGCGCAGGCGGAGACCAGCCCTCGGTCGCGCGGACACTGGCCCTTGCGGCAACCTACGCGGCGTATCTTGCCGGGTGGGTGCTCCTGACCGTCTGGGTCTCGTCTCGCAGCGCTTCTTCCCGAGCCGCTCTGGCCCGCCTCGTCGCCATCTGGGTCGTGCTGTGCGTTGCAGCTCCACGCCTGAGCGCCTCCCTGGCGAACGCACTTCATCCCATACCATCGCGCGCCGAGTTCACCGCCCAGGTGGAGCAGGCGCAGAAGCAGGTGGGAGACAGCCATAACCCGGACGATCCCTTTTTCAGCGCCCTGCGCGACGAATACCTGGCGCGCTACCAGGTGGCGTCGGTCGAGGAGCTTCCGATCAACTGGGCAGGCGTCGTAAGCCGCGAGGGAGAGGCGGCAACCAGCCGGATCATCGAGCAACAACATCAGCAACTGCTCGCCGTGCATCGCAGGCAGGACCGGGTCATGGCGTGGCTGGGGCTCCTCTCTCCCCACCTGGCGGCTCGGGACTTGTCGATGGCGGCGGCGGGAACCGGGCCGGAGGCAGTGGAGGCGTTCCGGTCGCAGGCCGAGGCCCATCGCTATGCCATCATCCAGCGGCTGAACGACCTCCACACCCACGAGATCAACTACGAGAACGACCGCGCTCAGCGCCTTGCGCGCCAGCACTGGACACAATTCCCGGTCTTTCGGCCGAACCTGCCTTCGCTTCGCCGGGTCCTGGCCGATCGTCCTCTTTCCCTGGCCGCGCTCGGGCTGTGGATCGCCCTTCCGCTCGCCGGCCTCGGGCTGGGCCGCAAGCGGCTGCCGCGCGTGGGGGTGGACCGGCTGTCAAGATGAGAGCCGGCAAGGTGAGGTCGTCAGGCGCGACAGGGTGGGCACGCCTGATCCGACTTGAGCTCGCCCGGGTGATGCGCTCAGGCGGCGTCACGGTGGCGGCGGTTCTTCTGCTGGGGCTCGGAATCCATGCCGGTTGGCAGGGGAACCGGAGCATCCAGGCGGCCGAGGACGCCGCGGCAGCGGCCGAGACCGCCTACCGGGATCAGCTCGCCCATCTGATTTCCCGCTATCCTCCGACGACCGAAGCGGGCGAGTTGCTGTACTACCTGGCCCTTCCGGCATCACAGCCGTTGTCCCGATTGTCGGCGCTCGCGAGCGGCAGGACGGAGGTCGAGTCGGCCAACCTGCGCATTCGCCTGCTGGCGCTCGAAGGACAGCTCTACGAACAGGAGACGCTGAATCCGCGCCTCGCGGCGGCGGGGAAGCTCGATCTGGCCTTTGTGCTCATCGCGCTGATTCCGCTCTTCGTCCTTGCCGTCACCTACGACATCGTTTCGGGCGAGCGGGAGCGCGGCACCTGGGACATGGCGCGGCTCTTCGCCCGACCCCGGCGGCTTCTCGCCGCTAAGATCGGCGCGCGCGTGATTCTCGTGGGAGGCCTGGTCACGGCGCTGGCCCTGGCCGCGGCATTCCTGGTCGGCGCGCCGCTTATCGGGGCATCCCTGACGGGGATCGATGGCGGGGGCCGCGCGGGCTGGGCCGCCGCGCTGATCGCACTGCACACCCTCTTCTGGTTCGCGCTCTGCCTGGGCGTCGCGACCGGGCGCCGCTCCTCGACCGCCAACGCGATGATCCTGGTGGGCGGCTGGGTGGCGCTCACCTTCCTGGCTCCCGCGGTCCTGAGCCTGGCAAACGCGGCCCTGCACCCGGTGCCCGAGGCGCTGGAGCTGACCGTGCGCCAGCGCCAGGGATACCACGAGGCGTGGGACCTTCCGCCGTCCGTGACGATGGAAGACTTCTACAAGGATTACCCGGAGTGGAGCGACCAGACCGTCCCGGAGGACGAGTTTACCTGGGCATGGTACTACGCGATGAATCACCGGGGCGACCAGGCCGCCCGGGATGCCTCCCTCGCCTACCGCGATGTCCTGACGCGGCGGGACGAATGGGCCCGCCGATGGTCGCTGCTGGTGCCGCCGCTGGCAACCCGGCTCGCGCTCGACCGGCTCGCCGCCACGGATCTGGCCAGCCAGCTCGCCTACCAGGACGCGGTCCGGCGATACCACGAGCGTCTCAAGGCCCATTTCCTGCCGATTCTGTTCGCAGCCGCCCCGATCCCCCAGGTGGACTGGGAGCGGGTGCCTGCCTTTGAGCCCGCTGCTCCCGCCGGCCACGCATCGCAAGCCGGGTTCCCCGCTGCGGCCTCTCTGGTCCTGGCCTCGATCTGTGCGCTGCTGGTCGCGGGAATCCGCGCCACCCGGGCGCCAGGGCGCGCGGGGGGAGCGCAGTCTGTCCCCACGGACCGTCCCGGGCGCCGAATCCCGGGCGGGTACCGATAGCGCGCTTGCAGGCTGCAGGCGCCGGGCCAGCCTCGACGCGGCCTCTGGCGTTTGCGCCCCCGTCACCACACCTTCGCGGGTGCCTCTCGGCGGAGAGGCGTCATCTTCCTCGAAACGCGCCATGCCCAGAGAAATACATCCCGGGATCCACTGGATTCAGGAGTTCGGGCCGGATCGGCCGGGGATCGCGAAGTCCCTGATCGATCGCGGAGCCCACTGGTATCGTCCCGGGCGCGAGATCCACGTTCCGCAGAACGCCTTCCTCTTCGCCGGGGAGCGGACGCTCCTCTTCGACACCCTGTCGCCGGCCGCGACGGACCGCATCCTCGCCGATCTGGAGACGGTGCTCGACGGTCGCGCGCTCGACTATCTCGCACTTTCGCACCCGGACGTTCCCCACGCGGGCAACACCTTCCGCATACTGGAGCGCCATCCCGGGGCGAAGCTGGTCGCGCCCCGCTTCGGGCGCACCCACGAACTCTACCATCTGGAGGACGCGCACAAGGTAGGTCCCGGCGACTCGCTCGACCTGGGCGGGAAGCGGCTGCACTTCCACGACGCCGCCTTCCTGGACGCAGCGATGTCGATGTGGATGACCGAGGAGACCTCCGGGATGCTCCTGCCGGTCGACTGGATGGGGCTGCCGCTGATGGACGGGGAAGGGCTCCTGTTTGCGGACGAGTTCCTCTCCCCCGTGGACGAGGACCGCTACGCGGAGTTCCACGGACGGGTCATGTTCTGGATGCGGTACGTGGATGTGGCGCGCACGCAGAAGGAGATCGATCTGGTGCTGGAGACCTATCGTCCGCGCATGATCGCCTCCGCGCACGGGCCCGTGATCCGGGAAGACGTTCCGCGCTACTTCGAGATGATGAAGGAGGTCGTCGAACGAGTGGCGACCGGCGGCCGGACGGGGGTGCTGTGAGCAGGGCGGCGTGGACAAGGTCGGTCGCGCGGTTTTGGCGGGCCTTGAGCGCGGCTCGGGCGTCGTGAGCGCGGTACACCGAGCGCAGGGACCGGCCGCGAGCGTGCCGCTGACCCACGGCGTGTCCTGGATCGCCGAGAACTACCCGCTCGGCGAGGGCCGCAACGTCCACGTGAGCGTGTTCCTGATCCGCGCGGGCGAGCAGAACATCCTCATCGACTCGGGCTCGTTCTATCACCGAGCGAGCTTGGTGCGCCGGATCTCGCGCGCCACTGCCGGGGAAGGAATCCACTCGCTGGTGCTGTCCCACTCGGACTATCCGCACTCGGGCAACATCCCCGCGTTCCGGCGTCGCTGGGGCGACTTCGAGATCGTGGCCTCCTCCGGCGAGCCGGAGATCCAGGGGCTTCCGTACGCGCGCCGCAGCCGGATCGGGGGAAGCCTGGAGGTGGCCGGGCGGGAGATCGACTTTCTGGACCCGCCGCTGGCCGACCGATCCCACACCTCGTGGATCTATGACCGCGCTTCGCGCGTGCTTTTCGTCGCGGACGGCTTCGGCTACCACCATGCGGACGACGAGACCGGGCTGACCTCGCGCCAACTGCCCGACGGCTTCCGCAGCGAGGAGATCTACACCTTCCACCGCGACACGCTGATCTGGCTTCGCTACGCGGATCCGGCCGTGCTCATGGGGGTGCTGCGGGAGATCCTTGACGAGCGCGAGGTGTCGTGGGTGGCGCCCATCCATGGCAACCCCATCGCGGCCGAGCACCTGGACGACTACCTGGAGCGGCTCGAGGAGGGGGTGCGGCGCATCGTGCTGGAGCAGGCGATCTGAGCCTGGGCACTCTGCCGTTTTGGCAGACGAAGGCCGCTGCGCAGAGCCAGCCTGCGCCGGGAGCCTGACAAAATGGCAGACGCGCCAGCGTCCACCTACCGGTAGAAGAGCTCCACCAGGCTCATCGGCACGGCAGGGGCTAACAGCAGCCGCAGCTCTTCCGATGCTGGCTCCCCAACCGACCCGACCGGCCGCGCTTGAGCTCTCGTCCTTGCAACGGGATGGTTCCGGCGGGCGTCCCAATCAAAGGACTGTGGGCCGCCTGGCCGGGGCGAGCGAATGGGGGCGTGATCCCGGGAGCGACGGAATGAACGGCATCGAGCGCGAGAAGATCGGCCGTCTGACGCTGCGCGCGTGGGGGCTGGTGACGGCGCTCGCGGTGTGGGGCCTCTACCTGCTGACCCTCGCGCCGACGGTGGGTTTCTGGGACAGTTCGGAGTATGTCACCACGGCGCACATCCTCGGGTTGCCACATCCCCCGGGGAACCCGTTCTTCGTCCTCGTCGGCCGCGTGTGGGACCTGCTGCTCGGATTCACGGGTCTTCCGGTGGCGCTGCGGATCAACGCCCTCGGGGCCACACTGTCGGCCGGCGCGAGCTTCTTCTGGTTTCTGGCGGTCGCGCGGATCGTCGGGAGGTTCCGCGAGAACCGGCACGAGGTGCTCGTGGCCGCGATCGTCGGCGTGTGGGTCGGCGCCACCACCTTCACGGTGTGGACCCAGTCGAACCTCAACGAGAAAGTCTATCCGCTCTCGATGTTCATCGTCGCACTGGTGAGCTATCTGGCCATGGTGTGGATGGACGAGGCGGATACGACACGCGGCAACCGGCTGCTCCTGCTCATCGCGCTGGTGCTCGGGCTGGGGTGGGCGAATCACACGATGTCCCTGTTGCCGGGGCTGGCCCTCGCGGCTCTCGTGCTCATCCACCGCTGGCGCACGGCGCTGAATCCGCGCGTTCTCGGGCTCGGGATCCTGCTGCTCGCGGTCGGCTATTCCATGCAGTTCCTCTTCGTTCCCATCCGTTCGGCGCAGAACCCGATCATCGATGAGGCCGATCCGGAGTGTCCCACGCTCGTCTCCGCCATCACTCCGAAGCGCACCACGGATCGCTACGGGCAGAGCAAGCTCGCCGTGGCGTGCGAGCCGCTCGCGCTGTCGCTGATTCGCGACCAGTACGCCCCGCCGCCGATCACGCAGCGCCAGGCGCCGCTGTCGGCGCAGATGGCGAACTACTGGCAGTACTTCGACTGGCAGTGGGCGCGGTCGCTACCGCCGGGGGCGCGGCTGGCCGCGAGCATCCTCTTCCTCTTCCTCGCCCTCGTCGGCCTCTGGGCCCACTTGCGGAGCGACCGAAGGACGTTCGCATACGCGGGGACCCTGCTGTTCACGGTCACCCTGCTGCTCGTCTACTACCTCAACTTCAAGTACGGCTACTCGATCTACCGGGAAGCGGTGCCCGGCATCGCCGCTCACGAGGTTCGCGAGCGAGACTACTTCTTCGTCATCGGTTTCCAATTGTGGGGGATCTACGCCGGGCTGGGAATCGTCGCGCTCTGGGGCCGGTGGGCCGTGTCCGCGCCGGCCGGCGTCCCGAAAGGTCGGCCCTCGGGATTCAGTGCTCGGCACCGGAAGGCGGCCGCGCTCCTCGCCGTTGGACTCATCCCCTTCGCCTTCAACTTCACCCGCGCGGATCGCAGCGACGAGCGGGCGGCCCGCAACTGGGCGTATAACATGCTGCAGTCCGTCGAGCCGTACGCCGTGCTGTTCACCTACGGCGACAACGACACCTTCCCGCTGTGGTACTTGCAGGAAGTGGAGGGAGTCCGCCGCGACGTGACGGTCATCGTCCAGACCTATCTGGGGACCGACTGGTATCATCGGCAGCTTCGTCGCTTGACGAAGCCATGCGGGCCGGGCGAGTCCCCGGAAGACTCTCCGACGACGATCGTGTGCCAGCGTCCGTTCGATCCGACGACCGCGCCGAATCTCTATGCGGAGGCGGACACGCCGCCGCCGACTCGCTCGGCCGTCCCTCCGCCCGGTTCGGGAATCGACGATCTCCAGCGGTCGTTGCGGGTCCCCGAGGACTCGACATACCGGCTCTCGGTTTGGATCACCGGGACCGTGCGCGGGGGTGACATCGTGTCACCTGGGGACATCCGCGCGTTCCAGATTGCGAGACAGTCGCTGGGGGACCGGCCGGTCTACTTCGCGGCCACCGCCGGCCAGGTCTGGGACAAGTGGCAGCTCAAGTCCCACCTGGTACGGCACGGACTTGCCTTCAAGCTCGTGGACGCTCCGCTCGAGGCATCGGAGACCCTGGTCGACCTGACCGGGCACGTTGCGGCGCCGTGGGTACCCACGTGGAACGATCGGGCGCGGACCGGAGCGCTGCTCGAGGACGTGTATCTCGTCGACGACCTCCTCGAAATGGAGGAGTGGCCCGAACCGTCGTCGAGGTCGAGTGTCCCCTCCGCTTACTCCATGGCGCACGCCTTCCAGGG
>JAPPHB010000136.1:12771-61393 GCA_028821195.1 Gammaproteobacteria bacterium | reverse complement strand
GCGAAAAGAGGTGCTCTCGTATCGGGAACGACTCGGCCGCTACTAGACTTCACTCGATCTTCAGGAGGAACATGATGCTCAGGAACATCCTCGCCGCCATCGTCGGCTACGTTGCCATGGCCGCCGTGCTCTTCGTGCTCTTCTCGCTTCTGTGGTTGGCGCTGGGCCCATCGCGCGCCTTCCAGCCGGGTTCGTGGGATGTATCCGGCGGCTGGGCGCTCGGCTCGATCGTGCTCGGGCTCGTGGCCGCGTACGTCGGCGGAAAGGTCTGTGCCAAGGTGGCACACGATGCCAGGGGCGCCACGATTCTGATCGGCCTGGTCATCGTGCTCGGGGTGGTGACGGCGCTCATGCCGGTGGAGATGGCGACAGGACCACGGCCCGACGACGTGTCGATGATGGAAGCGACCGCGGGAGCCCGCCAGCCCGAATGGTTCAACTGGCTCAACCCGGTGATCGGCGTCGTGGGCGTCTGGTTCGGCTCGAAGAAGTTGCGCGCGTAGCAGCTGTCTGCGGGTCGGTCGCGGCGCCACTGCGGGGCGAGTCCGTCAGGCGCGCGGCGCGCGCCTGTTCAGTCTGTTAGCACGAGTTCGAGACCGGGGAGATCCACCCCTCGCGTCTCCACCCGCCAATGCTCTCCGGCGGAGAGCGGCGCGAGCGCGGTCATGGTCCCGGTGCTGACGACGCGCTCGCCCGAGGAGCGTCGTGGGGGCCCGTAGTTCGACCGCAATCGCGGGACGAACTCTAGCGCCGCCCGCGGATGGCCCAGCACCGCGCTCCCCAGTCCCCCCGCCACCGGCTCATCGTTCCGGAAGAGCCGGACTTCGAGCCGGTCGAGTCGTTCGACTCCTTCCGCGAATCCAGGCTCGGCGCGATGCACGCGGGGGCCGACGACCAGCGCTCCGTGGAGCGCGAAGTCCGCCACCGAGTCCGCGGGCGTGAGGTCCCAGCCGTAGTGGCAGTCGACGACTTCGAAGCCCAGCGCCATCCAGGCGGGACGGCTCCAGTCCGGGGCTCTCTCTCCCGCTTTGGCCCCGAACACCACCTCGACCTCGATGCGCGGCGCGCAGAACCCCGCCAGAGACAACTCGGCGGCCGGCTCAGCCGTCGTCAGGGTTTGCTCGTACACCGGTCCCAGAATGGGCTCGGAGATCCCGAAATGAGGCCAGACCGTCCTGTTGGTGAACCCCACCTTCCACCCGGCGCGGCGGTATCCGCGCTCCCGAAGGCTCCGTTCGAGGGCGGCGCCCACGCGGTAAGCGCCGTCGAGACCGAGGCCGGCCACCTGACTGGTCGGCGGCGGCGTTGTACTCCGCCCGTCGCGGGCCGCCAGTAGCACGCGTACAAGATCGACTTCGGTCACGCCGCGCCTCCCGCCCTCCGAGCACGTGGGTTCATCTCCGCACACCCCTCCGCAACCAGCCCTAGCCGCCGACCAGTCGGTTGTACTGTCGCAGGATGTCCCGCAGCCGGTCGTGCGGAAGTGCGTGGATGGTCCAGTCGTTGGCGCCGGTCATGGTCTCGCCCGCCACCAGCGCGTTGATCACCGCCTCCTCGGTGCCTTCCACCGTCGCGCGGAAGATGCCGTCCAGGCGCCCGTTGGGCAGCATGACCAGCGGGACCTCGCCTTCGCCGGCGACGGTCGCCTCCCGGTTCGCCGTCGAGAACGCCATGAAGATGTCGCCCGACCCGCCGGTGGACACGCTGCCGTTGCGCGCCAGTCCCAGCGAAATGCGGCGCGACACGCGCTTGAGCTGGTTGGGCAGCAGGGGCGCATCGGTGGCCACAACCACGATGATCGACCCGTCGCGGTTGGCGGGCGGCGGCTCGGCGGGCGAGTCTGGGCCCCCCTCCGGCGCCGGCCGCTCCGGCAGCAGGTCGGGGATCTCCTGGCCCACAGGCACCCCGGCGACCCGCAGGAGGTCGCGCGAGCCGTAGTTGCACTGCACCAGCACGCCCACGGTGTAGGTCGCATCACCGACCTCCACGAGCCGGGACGCCGTTCCGATCCCGGCCTTGAACCGGTGGCAGCGCATCCCGGTGCCGCCCCCGACGTTGCCTTCGATCACGGGCCCACCGGTCGCCGACTCCATGGCCGCGATCGCGTCCGCCTCGGTGACGTGCTGTCCGCGAATGTCGTTCAGCGTCCCGTCCCAGGTCTCGGCCACCACCGGAAGCGCGTTGAGCCACGCCCCGTTCCCCGTCTCGACGCTCTTCGCCGCCCCGTAGCGGATGACCGCGTGGTGCACGATCCCGACGCTCAGGGTGTTGGTGATCATCAACGGGGTGTCCATCATGCCCCGGTCCTCCACCCAGGTGGTGCCGGTCATCTCGCCGTCCCCGTTGAGCGAGAACCACGCCGCGAACACGGGCGCCGGGTCGTCATTGCCGCGCGGCCAGATCGCCGTTACGCCCGTGCGCACCGGCCCCTCCCCCACCACCAGCGGGCCGCTCCCGCGGACAATCGTGGTGTGTCCCACCGTGACCCCTGGCACATCCGTGATGGCGTTCAGCGGACCGGGGGTGCCGTCGAACGGAACCCCCAGATCGCGCGCCCGCGGCCTGTCGGCGTCCTGGGCCGCCGACTGGCCGGCAGCCACCAGCAGCGCCGCCGCGCCGAAAAGCGTTGGCAGACCGCCCCCGATTCCGCGCCGAATTCCATTCTCCAATCTCATCGGTTCACCTCCGATCTGTTCCCGCCCCGTCGCATCGATCCTACGGCGCGTTGGGGTTGGGAGCCATCGACACCAGGAGAATCAGCCGTTCCCTGCTTCCGTTGCTCACCCCATGGGGCTCATCCGGCGCAGACCACGCCAGTCCTCCCGCGGCCAGCCGGCGCGTCTCGGCGCCGATCGTAACGAGCGCCTCGCCCTCGATCACATAGTAGAATTTGGTGGCCCCGGCATGCGCATGGACCTTCTGCTCCTGCCCCGGTTCGAGACAGTAGATGTCGCAGAACATCTGCGGTGTTTCAAAGAGATTGACCTTCTGCATCTTCTCATGCGAGAAGCGCGGCGCCTCTCCGGTGTGGACAAATGACATATTTTCGGGTCCATAGTGGATAATTCTGTGGATAAAACCAGGCTTGGAGGGCACCGAAGCACCAGCCTCCACCGTAGCCGACGGGGGAGTCCACGGGCAAGGGGAACGTTCCGCGAACTCGCACGAGTTCGGCGCCAGGGCTATCTTCGGCCCTCGGCGGAAGGGTCCGTCCCGCGTCCGTTCATCATGGAAGCCTTGAATCCGCGGATGGACCGACCGCCCGAGCAACACACGATGACCACCGCATGGGGAAGGAACATGACCTACGTTACGGCCTTGACCGCGCGCATCAGGCTGAGCGCTCCGATCCTGGCGCTGGCGCTCCTTTTGGGATGCGCCGGCGACGCAAGCGAAGAAACGGAGGGACCCGACGTGAGCAATCCGCTGATGAGACCGGCTGAACTCGCCGAAACCGCACCCGACACCTACCGCGCCCGCTTCCAGACGAATGAAGGTGTGTTTGTGGTCGAGGTGAACCGCGCGTGGGCCCCCAACGGCGCCGATCGCTTCTACGTGCTGGTCAAGAACGGGTACTTCGACGACGCCCGCTTCTTCCGGGTGATCGAGGGCTTCATGGCCCAGTTCGGCATGCACGCGGATCCGTACGTCACCAACGCCTGGCGCAACCATCCCATTCCCGACGACCCGGTAACACAGAGCAACCTGCGGGGCTACCTCAGCTTTGCGGCCACCTCGCTGCCCAACTCGCGCACCACCCAGGTGTTCATCAACCTGGTGGACAACACCAACCTGGACGGGATGGGATTCGCCCCCGTCGGGCAGGTGGTCGAGGGGATGGACGTCGTCGACAACATCTACTCCGGTTACGGAGAAGCTGCCCCGATGGGCAACGGGCCGCTCCAGCAGAACATCTCGGCCAGCGGCAACGCCTACCTGACCGAGAACTTCCCCGAACTCGACTACGTGGAGCAAGCCACCATCATCGGGGGATAGCGGCGACTCGGAAGCACCCTTTTGACACCCGGAAACCCGGACCGTAGTCTGTCCGTTGGGCAGAAGTCCGGGTGTGCCCTGGACCTAGGCCCGTTTCCATTGAGGATGCAGCGGCGCCGCGGCGCGCTGGCGCCGGCGGGCTCCCCCCCGGGCATGCGGAGTTCATCCGGGTGAGCAGCATCATCGTGCGGCGGAGGATGACGATATGGAGTATCTGCCACGGAACCCCCACAGGAGGACACGCACCATGCAATCACCCTGGCGAACCACGCTGCTGGCCGCGGGTGTGCTGGCTCTCTTCCTCGCGCCCCCGCTCGAGGCGCAGGAAAACGGCCGCATCACCGGGGTCGTAACCGAATCCGGTTCGGGCGGGCCGGTCTCCGAGGCGCAGGTCTACCTGCCGGACCAGGCACTCGGCGGCCTCTCCCGCGCCAACGGGCGGTATCTCATCATCAACGTTCCGCCGGGCACCTACACCGTGCGCGCCGAGCGCATCGGCCTCGGCTCCGCCGAGCAGGAGGTGACGGTCGGCGCGGGTGAGACCGTGACCGCCGACTTCGTGCTCGAGGAGCTCGCCCTGGGTCTCGACGAGATCGTGGTCACCGGTACCGCCGGTGCAGCCCGCCGGCGCGAGATCGGCAACTCGATCGCGCAAATCAACGTCACGGAACTGCCCGACAGGCCGGTCCAGATGGTGGACCTGCTCCAGGGCGCGGCGCCGGGTCTCGACCTGAGCGCCACCGGGGGGGAGCTGGGCGTCGCGCCCGCCATCCGCCTGCGGGGCAACTCCAGCGTCTCCATGAGCAACAACCCCATCATCTACATCGACGGGGTGCGCATGCGCAGCGAGCCGCTGGCGCACGTGGCGGCTCCGGACCACCGCGGCATCCGCGGGTCCAACACCTCGAAGACGCCGCTCAACTCGATCAACCCCAACGACATCGAGCGCATTGAGATCATCAAGGGATCGGCGGCAACTACGCTCTACGGCACAGAGGCGTCCGCCGGCGTCATCCAGATCTTCACCAAGCGGGGATCCGTGGGGGCGCCCCAGTGGACGATGGAGAGCCAGCAGGGCGCGGTGTGGAGCCGCAAGTTCGGGAACTACCCGGACTCCCCCTTCCCGTACCTGCGCATGGAGCCCTTCCTCAAGACGGGCCACAACCAGCACTACATGACATCGGTGCGCGGCGGGCTGGAGAACCTGCAGTACTTCGTCTCGGGCTCCTTCTCCGACCAGGAAGGCTACCTGCCCAACGAGTACAGCACCGAATACATCACCCGCGGCAACTTCACCTTCACGCCGCTCCCCAACTTCCAGATCCAGTGGAACACCTCGTATTCGAGCGAGTCCGCGCAGCAGCTCTCCCAGAGCAACGCGCAGGGGCTGGGCCACAACGTGTACCGGGGCAAGGCGAACTACTTCACCGACGACACTCCGGAAGTGATCGCGGCCAGCGTGCTCGCCTTCGACATCCGCCACACCATCGACCGCTTCACCACCGGCGGAACCTTCACCTACACGCCTCTGGCCGACCTGACCAACCGCTTCACCATCGGCTACGACTGGCTGCAGCAGGACTCGCGCAACCTGCGTCCCTTCGGTTTCCGCTTCCGTCCCCGGGGCGCGCTGCTCAACCACCACTGGCAGAACCGGCTCATCACCTTCGACTACGTCGGCACCTACAGCTTCGACCTCATGGACGGCCTGCGCTCCAACTTCTCCTGGGGCGGCCAGGCGGTCGGCGACGACGAGCACACCGTCGAAGCCTGGGGCGAGGGCTTCCCGGGCGCCGAGGAGCCCACCGTGAACTCCGCCGCCGCGACTCAGGGGTTCGAGACGCGGCAGAAGGTCTGGAACGCCGGCTTCTTCTTCCAGAACGTCTTCGACATCAACAACAAGTACTTCATTACGGGCGGCGTCCGCGTCGACGGCAACAGTGCCTTCGGCGAGGGCTTCGGCCTGCAGGTCTATCCGAAGGTCAGCGGTTCATGGGTGCTCTCCGACGAGGAATTCTGGGATCCCGGAATGGGCTCGCTGAAGCTGCGCGCCGCCTGGGGGAGATCGGGACGCGCGCCGGGCGCGTTCGACGCCGTGCGCACCTGGGAGGCCGCGGGCCTGAACGACCAGCCCGCCTTCCTGCCCCAGAACCTGGGCAATCCGGACCTGGGTCCCGAGGTCACCACCGAGCTGGAGGGCGGATTCGACGCCTCCTTCCTGAACGACCGGCTGGCGATCGACTTCACCTACTACTATCAGAAGACCAGCGACGCGCTGTTCGCGGTGCTGCAGGTGCCGTCCAACGGGTTCCAGACCAGCCAGTTGGAGAACATCGGGGAACTGAAGAACGAGGGGTTCGAGATCTCCGTCAACACCACCCCGTTCGTCAGCGCCGACTACGAATGGAACCTCGGCCTCAACGTGTCCACGAACAACTCGGAGGTGCTGAGCGAGGACACCGAGTTCGGCGCCGGCCAAGGCACCTGGATCCTGACGGGCGAGCCGGTTCCGGTCGTGCGCAACCACTGGGTGGTCAACCCCGACGAGATCGCCGATCCCGTCTTCGAGCAGAACCACGTCTTCGGGCCCAACTTCCCCACGCTGAACATCGGCCCCAGCACGAGCATCCGGCTGCCCGGAGGCATCTACATCTCCGCGGCCGGCGAGTTCAAGGGCGGTCACTACCTGCGCGACTCGAACGTCCACCCGGGCGGCATCACCCGGGGCGCCAAGATGCCCCTCTGCTGGCCCTACTACGAGGACAAGGCCAACAACACCAACATCACCCTTCTGGACTCGACGCCTGCGCTCTGGAGGGCCCGCTGCACGCCGACCCTCATCCGGCGCATCGGGCTGGTCTGGGACGCGGACTTCTTCCGGCTGCGCAGCCTGAGCGCCCAGGTACCGGTCGACTTCGTCTTCCCCGAGCGGATCAGCAGCGCGCTGCTGACCCTGGCGCTCAACAACTCCTACACCTGGAAGCGCATGCCGTATCTGGATCCCGAGATGCGCGGCAACCAGGGAGGAATAGACCTCGCACAGGCCATCGCGGCCCGGAACCCCACTCCCATCAGCTTCCGGGCCTCGCTCCGGATCCAGTTCTGAGGAGGGCGCACGATGACCAGGATTAGCAGACGACTGACGACTCCCGCGCTCGCCCTGCTCGTGCTCGCGGGCGCATGCGAAGTGACCAACCCCGGTCCCGTGCAGGACAAGTTCCTGGACGAGGAGACCTCGCACGCGGGGCTGGTGCGTGGAGCCGAGCGGATGGTGCTGGAGACCGCCAACTTCGTGTTCTACACGACGGCGGTCATCACCCGGGTGCTCTTCCCGGGCGGCGACACCAACTCCCACGACCCGACGGTCCAGGGCGGATCCCTGCCGGCGAACGAGGTGAACGCCGACTGGGCCAACGTGCAGCAGGCGCTCTTCATCGCCGAGAGCGCGCTGGAGAGGGGCGTAACCGGCGAGAACCTTGCCCAGGCGCACATCTGGGCCGGCTACACCTACCGGATTCTCGGTGAGAACTGGTGCGAGTGGCTCAAGCGGTCCGGGTCACCGCAGCCCCCGGGCGCGGCGCTCGACGAGGCCGAGAGTCATTTCACGTCCGCGCTGGGTGCGGCGGCCAATTCCACGCAGAGCAACGCGGCGTACGCAGGGCGAGCCCAGGTCCGCGTAGCGAAAGGCGACTGGGGAGGCGCGCTCAGCGACGCCGCCCAGGTGCCGCCCAACTTCGTGTTCGAGGTGCAGCCGGATCCGAATTTCTTCAACACCCGCAGCAGGGTCGGATGGGCCAACGCCGACGAGCCCTACCGGCAGTTCACGCTCCTCTTCACTTTCTTCGGTGAACAGGCCCCGGCCAACATCCGCTCGCTGCTGCCGCTCGAGGCCAGCGATCTTCCGGTGACCATCCCCGGCACCGGCTACTACGCGGAATCCGGGGATCCGCGGGTGGCGTGGCACAGGATCCCCGACCAGCCCTTCGCCAACGCATCGCTGCAGGGGTTCGGCCAGGTGCCCTGGAGCAACTTCACGTGGCTGACCGACTCTACGCCGATCCACTTGGGAACCGGGACGGAGATGCTTCTGTACCGGGCCGAGGGAATGCTCCGCGACGGCAACTACGCGGGGGGCATGGAGCTCATCAACCAGGTGCGCTCGATGTACATCAGCGACAACACCGGGGAGCCGCTGGCACCCTGGAACGCCATGAGCCTGGAAGAGGCGTGGACGGCGCTGAAGACCGAGCGCATGATCGAGGGTCTGCTGGAGGGCCGGCGCCTGGTGGACCTGCGCCGCTGGGCGGCCGAGGGTACGCCGGGCGTGGCGCCATATCCCCGCTGGGAAGACCTGACGCCGCTGTTCGGTGAGGAGCCCATGGCGACCTGCTTCCCCATCTCGGAGAACGAGAGGCAGCGCAACCCCAACCTGGGCGGCTGAGCGAGCGCGGAGCGGCTCCCGGCTGATGGTGCCGGGAGCCTCCGCCCGCTACTATAAATGGTTGGCAAGGACTGATTCCCTCCGGAGGGCTGGACGATGAACTTCATCACGGGCAAGCACATCCCGCGGCGTACCTTCTTGCGCGGGGCCGCCGGCGTGGCGGTGGGACTGCCGCTTCTGGACGCCATGATTCCCGCGGGCGGCCGCTGGAGGGAGGTGGCGGCGGCGGTCGACAAGACCCGCCTGGTCGGCATCGAGATGGTGCACGGCGCGGCCGGCTCCAACGACTGGGGCGCGACCCAGCACCTGTGGTCGCCGGCGCAGATCGGCCGAACTTTCGACCTGAGCACCAGCGCCCTGAGTTCTCTCGAGCCGTACCGCGACTACCTCACCATCGTGTCCAACACGGACTGTCAGATGGCGGAGGCGTTCCAGCCCAAGGAGATCGGGGGCGACCACTTCCGCACCAGCGCGGTCTATCTCACTCAGGCGCACCCGCGGCAGACCGAGGGTTCCGACGTGTACATCGGCACGTCGATGGACCAGTTGTACGCCCAGCGCTTCGGCCAGGACACCCCGATTCCGTCGATGCAGCTCTGCATCGAGAACGTGGACCAGTCCGGCGGATGCGCCTACGGCTACACATGCGTCTACACCGACTCGATCAGCTGGGCCTCGCCCACCGAGCCGCTCCCCGTCATCCGCGATCCGCGGGTGGCCTTCGACCAGCTCTTCGGAGCCGGCAGCACCCCGGAAGATCGCGTGGCGCGCCGGCGTGAGAACCGGAGCATTCTTGACTGGGTGGCCGCACGGGCCGCGCGCCTCAAGACGGAATTGGGGCTGGAGGACCGGGCCCGTCTCGACCGCTACATGGACAACATCCGCGAGCTCGAGCGGCGCATCGAGATGACCGAGGCGCAGAACCGGAGCGGCGAGGCGCGAGAACTGCCAGAGGCCCCGGCCGGGGTGCCGGATTCCTTCCGCGAGCACGTCGAGCAGATGTGGGACGTGCAGGCGCTCGCGTTCCAGTCCGACATGACGCGCGTCTTCTCCTTCAAGATGGGGCGCGACTCCTCGGCTCGGGTCTTCCCCGAGAGCGGCACCGACAAGCCCTTCCACCCGGCCTCGCACCACGGCGGCAACCCGGAGGCGGTGTCGGAGTTCAACCTCATCAACCGCTACCACGTGAGCACGCTTCCCTACTTCCTGGAGAAGCTGAAGGGCATCGAGGAGGGCGACTCGAACCTGCTCGACAAGAGCATGATCCTCTACGGATCGGCGATGGGCGACCCCAACCTGCACAACCACAAGCGGGTGCCCTTCATCGCGCTGGGCGGGGCCAACGGACGGCTGGAGGGTGGCCTGCACCTGAAGGCGCCGGACGGAACCCCGCTGGCCAACGCAATGCTCACCCTGCTGCACGCGCTCGGCCTCGACGACATGGACGGCTTCGGCAACAGCACCGGGGAATTCGCCCTGTCCATGCCGACCTCGATGGTGGAGCAGGCCAGCGGCAGCTGACGAACTCGGATCGGCCCCTCGCCCGCGGGGGGCCGCATCCAGGAAATAGCCGGAGGCGAGATGAAGGACGGAAGAAGAAGTGCGCGCCCCCGCCTTGACGTGGTTGCGGCGCTGGTCGTGCTGCTGGTCGCGACCGCTGCGACTCCCCCCGACTCCCCCGTGGCCGACGCGGCCATGCGCGGAGAACTGGACGAGGTGAGGGAGCTGCTCAGGAGCGGCGCCGACGTGAACGCCCCCCAGAGCGACGGCCTGACCGCGCTGCACTGGGCCGCCGACAACGGGGACGCCGCCGTGGCCCGCGTGCTGATCTACGCGGGTGCCAACCTGGCTCCGCTGACCCGCAACGACGCCTACACCCCGATGCACATGGCGGCCCGCGGCGGGCACGCCGAAGTGATCGGGCAACTGGTGGAAGCCGGGGCCGATCCGGCGGTGGCGACCTCGCGCACCGGGGTAACTCCGATGCACCTGGCGGCCAAGGCCGGCAGCGGCGAGGCGATCCGGACCCTGGCGGCCGGCGGGGCGGGAGTCGACGCCCGCGATCACCAGTGGGGGCAGACGCCGCTCATCTTCGCGGCCGGGTTCAACCGGCTGGTGGCCGTGAACACCCTGGTCGAACTCGGCGCGGACGTATCGCTGACCGAAAACGTGCTGCACATGCCCACCCGCTACGCGGTGGACAGGGCGGCCAGGACGGCGCGCAACGAAGTGCTTGAGTCGTTCCGGGCGCAGTCCGACAATCCGGGCCTGTGGGCCCCCTCGCCGCAGCAGGTACAGGCGGCGTCGGAGGCGGCGTGGCGGGTGCAGGCGCTTTCTCCTGAAGAGATCATTGGCAAGGCCACCGACCAGGAGATGACGGAGAACCAGCTCGCGCTGCTCCAAACCAACGCGCTCTCGTACCACGAGATGGTGGGGAACCAGGGCGGGCTGACCGCGCTGCTGCACGCCAGCCGCGACGGCTTCCGCGACGTGGTGCACGCCCTCCTCGACGCAGGCGCCGACGTCAACCAGGTGAGCGGGGGCGAGAGGAACAGCCCCCTCCTGATCGCTGCCATCAACGGGCACTTCGATCTGATGCTCGAGCTGCTCGAGCGCGGCGCCGATCCCAGGCTGGCCGACCTCTCCGGGGTGACCCCGCTCTTCGCCGTCATCAACACCCAGTACGCGCCAAAGACGCGCTATCCCCAGCAGCAGGCCTTCAAGCAGCAGGAAGCCACCCACCTGGAGGTGATGGAGGCGCTGCTCGAGGCGGGCGCCGACCCCAACGTGCAGCTGGATCGCCACCTCTGGTACCTGGAGTACAACTTCGCCCAGTTGAGCGTGAACATGTGGGGCGCGACCCCCTTCTGGCGGGCAACCCACGGCACCGACGAGAAGGCGATGCGGCTCCTGCTCCAGTACGGCGCCGATCCCACCACCCCCACCCGCAGGCCCCCGGCGCGCAGGCGCGGAGGCTACGGCGGTGGAGGCGGCGACCGGGTCGACCCCTCGGGCCTTCCCCCGGTGCCCACCGGCGGCCCGGGCGTATTCCCCATCCACGCGGCCTCCGGGGTGGGGTACAGCGGTGGCGACGGGGCCGGTCGCGCGGGGGTGTCGCACATCCACGTCCCCAACGGCTGGATGCCGTCCGTGAAGCTGCTGGTCGAAGAGCTGGGCGCCGACGTGAACGCACGCGACCACAACGGCTACACGCCGCTGCACTTCGCGGCCGCGCGCGGCGACAACGAACTGATCCTCTACCTGGTGGAGAAGGGCGCCGACGTGATGGCGGTGAGCCGGCGCGGCCAGACCGTGGTCGACATGGCCAACGGCCCCGTGCAGCGCATCCAGCCCTTCCCGGAGACCATCGCGCTGCTTGAGGGCATGGGCGCCATCAACAACCACAACTGCGTTTCCTGCTGACCGGATCGGGGCGGCGGGTTCGCCCGCTCGCCCCGCCTTCCGTCCACTTCTATTCGGCGCCGTCACCCTCCCGGTCTGAGCCACGCGTCCACGGGCAGGTCGTCGGTGGTCTGGGCGTCTTCGTCCACCCAGTAGTAGGGGCCGAAGGGGCGCGTCTCGGGCCATACCTCGTCGAGGGTGTCGGCTTCATACAGCACCCCGTGCTGCATCAGGTACTCGATGTCCATGGTGTTGCGGATGTCGTCCAGGGGGTTCGAGCGGAGCACCAGCAGGTCCGCGAGCTTGCCGGCCTCGAGTGAGCCGATATCCTGGTCGGCGCCCAGGAAGTATGCCCCACCCCAGGACGCCATGCGCAGCGCTCCGAGGGGACCCAGGCCGGCGGCCGCCATCCAGATCTCCCAGTGCATGCTGGTGCCGTGGTGCTCGCCGTGTCCGCCGAGCGCGCCATTTCCGCCCGCCGCCACGATGTCGGCCAGCCCCTGCGCGATCATCGGGAAGCTGTAGTCGGTTTCCGGTCTGAGCATCCGGCGGCGCAGGAAGGCGGTCATGCGCCAGGGCATCCAGCGGCGCTGCTTCTCGTGCATCCAGACATCCGATTCGGCGTACCAGTATTCGATGTTCGCCGCGGTGGGGCTGTCGAACATGAAGGGGTTCGAGTAGACGGTTCCCGCCTGCGCGAAGAACTGCACGGCATCCGAGAAGAGCGGGATGACGCTCATCGGGTGTTCCTGCCCGGTATAGCCGTCCATCGCCTGGCCCAGGTTGTACTCGAGTTCGTAGCCTTCGGCCGTGAGGTTGAGGTTCCTGGCGCGGGCGACGTCCGCGATCCACTGGCGCCGGTCGCGCCGCGGGTGCGAATGCTGCTTGAGCGAGACCGCGCCCCAGGACTGGAGACGGTCGATGGCGTCTTCGGTCGCCGCGTAGTCGCTGAGTTCCTCGTAGGGCAGGGGATCGCCCGTGGCGTAGCTGCGCGGGCCGATCATGCGCCCGGCGCGGATGAGTTCGGCGGTGGGGAAGGTGTTCTGGTGCCAGAGCGAGTTGTCGAGTCGCGTGGTGACGCCGTAGGCGAGATAGATGCCGGCCTCGTAGTCGCGCAGGGGCCGATGGCCGCGGTGCTCGCGGTTGCTGTGGGAATGCATGTCGACGAACCCGGGGACGATGGTGCGTCCCGAGGCGTCGATGACGCGGTCGGCGCCCGCCGTATCGCACTCCCCGACGCACACGATGCGGCGTCCGTCCACCACCACCGTGCCGCGCTCGAGCACTTCGTCCTGGCCCGCGCCCGCCAGGGTCACCAGCCGCGCGTTGGTGAACGCGACCCGCCCGGTCACCTCGCGCCGCGGCACCTCCAGGCGGATGTCGAAGGTATCGGCGCGCTGGGCGGTGACGTCGTGGCGGTAGTACCGCGCGGCGCTTCCGAACTCGACCGTGGAAGCATCGCGCCAGCGCGGGAACAGGCCCCCGGTGCGGCTCAGGCGCGCGATCGGCAGGGAGCTGTCGCGGCGGCTGAGACTCACCGGCCCGGTGTCGCCTTCCGCGGGCGCGAGCGGAGTCACCCAGATGTCGTTGGCCTCCTGGAAGGCCAGCCAGCGGCCGTCCGGCGAAGGCGCGACCTCCTCGGCGGACTCGAGGATCATGTGGACCCTGCGGTCCTCCCCGTCCCGACCGATCGAGGCGACCTCCACCCCCGCGTTCGTGATCTCGGGGTAGAAGATGCGCCCGTCCGGACCCCACGAGGGGGCTACGATCGCCGTCCGCTGCACCCGATCGGGGCCGCTGCCGGTGGGGAGCGCCACGCGCACCACCTGCGCCCCCTCCCCTCCGTCGGCCGGGAAGCGCTGCAGGTCCCACCACGGGTTGTGCGTGACCGTGCGTCCGCGCAGGGTGGCCCCCGACCCGCGGGCGACCACGATCTCCCCTCCGTCGGGGCTCCACGCCGGGTTCACGTATTCCCCGCGGTCGGCGCTCACCTGGACGGGTGTGCCGCCTCCCGCGCGCACCTTCCACAGGTGGCCGCCCCCGGTGTCGTCCAGCGTTGTGAAGGCGATCCACTCCCCGTCCGGCGACCAGGCCGGCCCGAACTCCTGCACGGGCGCGAAGTCCCCGGGTGTAGCCCGGCGCGGCGTGCCCGACGGCAGATCGGCCACCCAGACCCGCCCGATGGCCTGGAAGGCCACCGTGGAGCCGTCGGGGGAAGCCGTGTGCCAGCGCAGGAACTCGGCCTCGAAGGGGCCATCCTCGATGCTGAACTGGAGCCGCGCCCGCTCCGAGATGGTGCGCTGCACCCGCGCCTCGAACGGGACCGGACGGACGTCGCCGGACGCGACGTCCACCAGGCCGATGCCCCCACCCCCGGAGATCACGATCGTGCCCCCGTCAGCCGACCACGAGTACCCGGGCAGAACGCGCAGGCTCTTGTCGCCGCTCTCCACCGCGATGTTGATCGGATCGACCAGCTTGCGCTCCGCGCCCGTCTCCAGGTCGAACAGCCAGAGCGCGGTGCGGGGGCTGAAGCGGTGGCCCTTGAACGACACGGTGGCGGCCGGCAGGTGGCGGGCGAACGCGAGCCAGCGCCCGTCCGGGGAAGCCTCCGGGGCGAACGCGCCCCCACTCGAGCGCCGTCCGGCTCCCGTGCTGAACGAGGTCCCGCTGGTGATGTCGATGGTGCGCCCGCTCTGCACATCGACGCGCCGGATCTGGTAGGCGCCGTCAAGGGCGTCGCGGTCGCGGCCCCCTTCGACGTCGTGGTAGTAGACGTAGCGCCCGTCGGGCGACACCGACGGCCAGTGCGCCCCGCCGTCGTCCACCAGCCGCATCCCCGCACCGCCGTCCCGGTGGTGCATCCAGATGCCCAGGCCGTTCTCGCCCACTCCCCCGCGCGCGATGGGGTCGCGCCGCACCACGATGAACTCGCCGTCGGGCGTCCAAGCCGGGGTGACCGCGCGCGAGTTCAGGTCGTGAAAAACCGCCCGCGCGTTCGATCCGTCGGCGTCCATGACCCACAGGTTGTCCTGACCCCCGCGGTCGGAGATGAAGGCGATGCTCCCCCCGTCCGGCGAGATGCGCGGGTGGTAGTTGACGGCCACCCCGCTTTCCTGGGTGAGCGACTCCGCCGTTCCGCCCTCCGCCGGCACCCGGTAGACGTGGCCCAGCAGGTCGAACACCACCCAGGAGCCGTCGGGGGCCAGGTCCACCGACATGCGCGTCCCCTCGGTGGTGGTGAAGTCGATCTCGCGGGTCTGTCCGCGGGGCAGGCGCACGTCCCAGCCGTCCTGTGCAGCTGCGGGGTGAGCCGAAGCCGCAAGCGAGCAGACGAGCAGACCGACGGCCGCCATCGCGGCGGTGGGGAAACGTGTCGAAAGAAGATGTCGACGCCCTACGGGCAGGGTGGTCGTGACGCGCATCGGAGACCTCCGGGACCAGCGGTGGGGAGACAATCGCCCAAGGGTCGATAGTGCCGCTCCGCGCGACTCCCGCGCAAGCGGATTCCGGCGGCGTCCGGGCAGGCGGCCAGCCCCGCAGGTGGGCGGGCGCGTCCCTGGGGACAGCGGTGCAAATCACGCTTGACAAGCCCGCTTCTTCCCCCGCTATTGAAGCTTGTGTCGGTGTGTCCGATTTGGCGCCGGCGCCGCGCATGATTCGATGCGTTTTGTCAATCGAGGGGAGACACGATGAGGATACTTGTCACCGGAATGATGGTTCTCGGCGTGGCCATGACGGGCAGCGATTCCGGGATTTCATTGGCTGGCGGACCCCGGGGCGCGGAGCCTGCGGCAGCCGTCTCGCCCGCGCCCGCGGTGAACCCGACCGGCGCGCCGCACGCCGCGCCGGAAACCCTCACCACCCTGGTGCGCACCTATTGCGTCGTGTGCCACAACGACGTCCTCCTGACCGGCAACACCACCCTGCAGGCCTTCGAGGTCGAGAACGCGACCGACAACGCCCAGACCGCCGAGCGCATGATCATGAAGCTGCGCGCCGGCATGATGCCGCCCCCGGGCTTCCCCCGCCCCGGCGGCGACTCCCTGCTGGCGCTGGTCGAGACGCTCGAGTCCACCCTGGACGAGGCCGCGGCGCGCAATCCCAACCCAGGCAGCCGCACCTTCCAGCGCCTCAACCGCGCCGAATACGAAGCCTCCGTCGAGAGTCTGCTGGGGCTCAAGGTCGACGCCGGCCTCTACCTGCCCCTCGACACCAAGAGCGCCAATTTCGACAACATCGCCGACGTCCAGCTGCTCTCCCCGACGCTCATGGACGCGTATCTGAACGCCGCCGCCGAGATCAGCCGGCTTGCGGTCGGCAACCTCGAAGTCCAGCCCAGCGAGACCACGTACTCCAAGTCCGGCTACTTCTCCCAGTGGGAACGCATCGACGGGGCGCCCTTCGGCACCCGCGGCGGCATCTCCGCCCTGCACAACTTCCCCGCCGATGGCGAGTACAGCGTGAAGATGGCCTTCGACCACACGACCACGGGGGAGTTCTTCGGCAACGTCACCCAGGGCGAGCAGATCGAGATTGCCATCGACGGTGAGCGCGTGGCGCTGCTCAATGTCGACCAGTTCATGCACGTCGCCGACCCCAACGGAGCGAACCAGGAGAGCCAGTCCTTCTTCGTCACCGCCGGGCCGCACGAAGTCTCGGCGGTCTTCCTCAAGCAGTTCGAGGGGCCGGTGCCCGACCTCATGTCGCGCCACGACTGGTCGCTGGCCGATCGCCGCATCGGCGCGGACGGGTACGGCATCACCGCCCTCCCGCACATCAAGGATCTGACCATTGCGGGCCCGTTCCAGGTGACCGGCGTTTCCGAGAACCCTGTGCGCCGCCGCATCTTTACCTGCCGTCCCACCGCCCCCGAGGAGGCGGAGGCGTGCGCGCGCGACATCGTGACCCGTCTCGGATCGACCGCATTCCGGCGCTCACTGACCGAACTCGACGTCTCGGAACTCATGGAGTTCTACCGTCAGGGCGAGGTAGCAGGCGGTTTCGAGACCGGTGTGCGGCTCGCCCTGCAGGCGATCCTGGCGAGCCCCGACTTCGTCTTCCGCTTCGAGCCGGTTGCGGGCAGCGCGCGCGACGGCAGTTATCGCATCAGCGAGTTGGCCCTGGCCAGCCGGCTCTCCTACTTCCTCTGGGGCACGCCTCCCGACGAGGAGCTGGTGTCGCTGGCCGAGCGCGGCCGGCTCTCGGACAACCTGCGGGACCAGGTCGAGCGCATGATCGCCGACCCGCGTTCCGACGCGCTCGGCACCCGCTTCGCCAACCAGTGGCTGCGGCTTCAGGACCTGGATCTGGTGCATCCGGACCGCCTGATGTTCCCCGACTACCACCAGCAGCTGGCCGATGGCATGACGAGGGAGACGGAACTCCTCTTCATGAACCTGGTGCGCGAGGACCGCAGCTTCCTGGAACTCTACACGGCCGACTACACCTTCGTGAACGAACGGCTGGCCAAGCACTACGGGATCCCGGGGGTCGTGGGCGAGGAGTTCCAGCGCGTCGAGTACCCGGACGACCGCCGAGCCGGCATCTTCGGGCACGGGAGCGTGCTCACCCTAACCTCGGTGGCCAACCGTACGTCACCGGTGTTGCGCGGCAAGTGGGTGATGGAGGTGGTTCTTGGCACGCCGCCACCGCCCCCTCCGCCGGGCGTCCCCGACCTGGAAGAGACCGAAGCGGTAGAAGGCACCACCATCCTGACGACACGCGAGCGCATGGAGCGGCACCGGGCCAGCCCCGTGTGCAACGCCTGCCACCAGTTCATGGACCCGATCGGGCTGGCGCTCGACAACTTCGACGTGACCGGCAAGTGGCGCATCCGCGAACACGGCATCCCGCTCGACACGCGCGGGACCTTCTACGACGGGAGCGACGTGACCACCCCGCAGGAGTTGCGCGCCGTCCTGCTTGAGCGCCCCGAACCGCTGATCCGCCACTTCACAGCGAACCTGATGGCGTACGCGCTGGGGCGGCGGATGGAGTACTACGACCAGCCCGAAATCCGCGAGATCGCGCGCAAGGCGGCGGTCGAAGGCAACCGCATGTCGGCCTTTATTCGCGGCGTGGTCGAGAGCGAGGCCTTCCAGATGAAGAGCGCCACCACGGCAGAGGACGCGCAGAGCGGAAGCTGATCAGCCTCCGGCCTCGCCCTGCCGCTGGCCGAGTTCCGTCTCGAGCAGGAGCAGCGCCGACTTGTCGTCGCCCGCCAGGCGCAGCCGGTCGACGATGTCGGAGGCGACCTTCTCCTCCTGCACCTGCTCGTTGACGAACCACTGCAGCATCACCTGGGTTGGGTAGTCCGTCTCCTCCACGGCGAGGCGGTATAGTTCACCGATGAGCGCGGTCACCTTGCGTTCGTGGGCCAGCGCCGCCTGGAACACCTCCAGGGGCGAGCCGAACTCCGAGGGCGGGGCGTCGATGCGGCCGAGAACGACCCGGCCGGCGCGGTCATTCACGAAGTCGAAGATGCGCAGCGCGTGCTCCCGCTCCTCGTCCGCCTGCATGCGCATCCAGTGGGCGAAGCCCGGATATCCCGTCCGCTCGAAGTGCGCGCTCATGGAAAGGTAGTACTGGCTGGCGTAGAACTCCTGCACGATCTGCTCGTTGAGCGCCGCCTCAACTCTGTTTCCAATCATCTGCGTTGTGTCCCCTGGGTTGGTGAAGAAGGCTTGTTCCGCGTGTTCAGTACCCCAGTGCCCTGCCCCCGCGCCGGGGATCGGACCACGCGGTGAGCAGGCCGTCCACGACGACGATCATCTGGACATCGCCGGAGAGCCCTCCCCGCTCGACTACCACGTGACCGAGCGCCTCCAGCCGCGAGACGGTCTCCGGCGAGAGCGCTCCCGCCTCGTAGAAGATCTGGTCCGGCAGATGCTGGTGATGGACCCGCGGCGCCAGAACGGCCTCGACGACATCCATGCCGAAGTCCACGACGTTGGAGATCGTCTGGAACACCGTGGTGATGATGGTCGCGCCACCCGGTGTGCCGGTTACCATGGCGAGCTCTCCGTCCGGTCCCAGGACGATGGTCGGCGACATGGAAGAAAGCATCCGCTTCCCCGGCTCGATGGCGTTGTTTTCGCCCTGCACGAGCCCGAACTGGTTGGCGAAGCCGGGCCGGGCGGCGAGGTCGTCCATGTCGTTGTTCAGAATGAAGCCCGCCCCTGTGACGGTGACCTTGCTTCCGTACCAGGAGTTCACCGTCGTGGTAACCGACACGGCGTTGCCATCGGCATCGACGATGGAGTAGTGGGTGGTGTTTTCACCCTCTTCGGGGACCGTGACGACGGGGGATGCCCCGGCCTCCCGTGGCGCACCCTCCAGTCCGGGCCCGACCTCGGAGGACGGAGTGGCGGCATCCAGGGAAATGGTCGCTCCCCGCGCGCTCGCGTACGCCGCCGAGGTCAGGCTCTCCAGCGGCATTTCCACGAAGTCCGGATCCGCCAGGTAGTGGTTGCGGTCGGCATAGCCTCGCCGCCAGGCCTCGGCGTGCAGATGGATCGTCTGCGCGGACTGCCAGCCGAGGGAGGCAAGGTCGTAACGCTCCAGGATCCCGGCGGTCTGGGCCATCGTGACGCCCCCGGACGACGGGGGCGGCATCGAGACGACCGTGTGGCCCCGGTATTCGAACGCGACCGGCTCGCGCCAGACCGCCTGGTATTCGGCGAGGTCCCGGCGGGTGAGGATGCCGCCGCCACGTGCCATCTCGGCGATGATGAGGTCGGCCGTTTCCCCTACGTAGAAGTCGTCGCGGCCGAGATCGCGGAGGCGCCTCAGAGTCCGGGCCAAGTCCGGCTGGCGAAGCGTGTCCCCGACGGCGGGCGGCTGGCCGCCGCGGGGCAGGAACTGCTCGGCCGAGGCCGGAAAGGCCTGAAGGGCCGCGACCATCGCGTCGCCCAGCGAGTTCAGGAAGCGGGGCCGAACGGGGAAGCCTCCGGCAAGCTCGATCGCGGGGTCAAGGAGCGCGGCCCATTCCATGCGGCCGAAGCGCCGATGGACTTCCCACATTCCGTCGACGGTTCCCGGCACGCCGACGGAGAGGTGGCCGACGACGACAGCCTCCGTGACTTCGCCGTCGTCGTCCAGGTACATGTCCCGCGTCGAGGCGAAGGGGGCGCGGGCGCGGAAGTCGAGAGCCGCCGTCTCGCCGTCCGCCGTCCGAAGCACCAGAAACCCGTCACCTCCGAGGTTCCCTGCTTCCGGGTTGACGACGGCCAACGCGAACATCACCGCGACGGCGGCATCCATCGCGTTCCCGCCGGACCGAAGGACGTCGACACCGACCTGGCTGGCGAGTTCGTCGGTCGTGACGACCATCCCGTTGGTTGCGGTGGCGGGGGCCGGTGTGTCCCGGTACCGCCACGACTCCGGGAAGGCGGCTTCTCCCGCCGACGAGGGATCCCCACAACCGATGCAGGCCGTGAGCGCCAGGCCGAGAGCCGTGTGCAACAGCAGTGGCAGCCGCGCCATTCGTTTGCTCCTCTCCGGCAATCGCGGAAGTCTCCCGGGACGCACGAGGTCTCGCCGACCTTTCCGAGAGCTGGTTGACCAGGCTGGAAGCCCGGATCCCCGCCGGGTCGGCCCTCAATGTACCGATCTTCTGATACCGGGCCAGAGTGCGCTTTACTCCGGCCGCCTTCCCCTGTAGCTTTCCTGCTCCCCGTCTCCGGCGTTTCAGCTGAAACGCCGGAGAACGCGGAGCGCACGAGTGAGGATCGCTGGCGGGTTCGCCCGCTGGAGGAAAGTCCGAGCTCCACAGGGCAGGGTGCCGGGTAACGCCCGGGCGGCGTGAGCCGACGGAAAGTGCCGCAGAGAGCAGACCGCCGATGGCCCCCCGGGGCACAGGCAAGGGTGAAAGGGTGCGGTAAGGGCGCACCGGGCCGCTGGCAACAGGGGCCGCATGGCAAACCCCACCCGGAGCAAGGCCGAATAGAGGACGAGGAGTAGCCCGCTCCGCCCGAGTCCCGGGTAGGCCGCACGAGGCCGGCAGCGATGCCGGTCCCAGATAAATGATCCTCCCCCGTCTTCGGGCGGGGACAGAACTCGGCTTATTCCGTGCGCTCCGCCGCGGGGGCGCAGCCGGTCTCGGCCGCAACAGGCGCCCGTAGCTCAGCTGGATAGAGCGCTGCCCTCCGGAGGCAGAGGTCACAGGTTCGAATCCTGTCGGGCGTATCCTCTCTCGCGGGGCCATCCGCGCCCCGCCGCACGGCGATCAGCCGTAGCGCCCCTCGATGTAATCGGCGGTCTGCCGGTGCTGCGGGTTCAGGAAGACGTCCTCGGTAAGGCCGTGCTCGATCACCTTGCCGATCAGCATGAACACGGTCTCCTCGCTGGCTCGCCGCGCCTGGGCCATGTTGTGCGTCACGATCAGGATCGTGAACTCGCCCCTCAGCTCCCAGATGAGCTCCTCCACGGCCGCCGTGCCCTTGGGATCGAGCGCCGAGCAGGGTTCGTCCATGAGCAGCACGGCGGGCTTCACCGGGAGCAACCGCGCGATGCAGAGCTTCTGCTGCTCCTCGAGCGACAGCTCGGTGGCCAGGGTGTCGAGCCGATCCTTGACCGAGTCCCAGAGCAGCACCTTGCGCAGGGCATCCTCGACCAGTTCCTCCCTGCGCGCGCGCGAGACGCGGTGGCCGCGGGCGTGCAGTCGGTGGCCGAAGCTCACGTTGTCGCGGATGGAGAGCGGCAGGGGATTCGGGCGCTGAGACACCATCCCCACCTGCTTGCGCACCTGCACCAGCTCTACCTCCGGCGCGTAGATGTCCTGGCCCAGAATCTCGATGCTTCCCGTGGTACGCACGTAGCCGAGCCGTTCGTTGATGCGGTTGCAGCTCCGGAGCAGGGTGGATTTGCCGCAGCCCGACGGGCCGATGAGCGAGGTGATGATGCCCTGCCTGACATCCAGGTTGACATCGAAGAGGGCCTGGAAGTCTCCATACCAGAGGTTGAGGCCGCGGGTCGCGATCGCGGCAGGTACGGGAGCGGCAGCCGGCTCAGCCAAAGCGTCCCTCGATGTAGTCGTGGGTGCGCGGGTCCTTGACGATGCCGCTGAAGATGCGCGCCGTGCCGCTGGTTTCGACGTGCTCGCCGGTCAGGAAGAACGCGGTCCGGTCCGCCAGCCGCCTCGCCTGCTGCACCAGATTGGTCACCAGCACGATCGACATCTCCTGCTTCAATTCCTTGAGGACTTCTTCGATGCGCATCGTGGTGACCGGATCCACAGCGATCGAGAACTCGTCCAGGAGCAGAAGATCGGGTTCCTGCGAAAGCGCGCGCGCGATGGTCAGACGCTGCTGCTGGCCTCCGGAGAGCAGGCTTCCGAGCGAGTCCAGGCGGTCCTTCACCTCTTCCCAGAGCGCGGCGCGCCGGAGGCACCGTTCGACGATCTCGTCGAGCTCGCTCCCCTTGCGCACGCCCCGCAGGCGCGGAGCCAGCGCCACGTTCTCGTAGACGGTGAGCGGGAGCCCCACCGGGAGCGGAAAGACCACACCGATGCGGCTGCGCAGGGCGTACACGTTGCGAACGCGGCGGATATCGCGGCCGTCGAAGGTAATCCGGCCCTCCACCTCCATCCCGGGGATGAACTCGTCCATGCGGTTGAGGGCGCGCAGGAACGAGGTCTTGCCCGAGCCCGCGGGGCCGATGACCCCCAGGATCTCGTTCCGGCGAATGGAGAGATCCAGCCCTCGCAGCGCCACCTGGTTCCCGTAGCGAATCGTGAGGTTCTGCACGACCACCTTCGCGGAGAGCGCATCGGCCGAGGCGCCGCCGCCGTTGGGCGCCACGTCCCCTACCACTTCTTCCTCCCGCGCACGTACATGCGAAAAGCGATGGAGAGCGCGTTCATCGCCAGCACCATGGAAATCAGCACCAGTGCCACTCCGAAGGGCAGCGCTTCCGGAGCGTCGGGCACCTGTGTGGTGATCACGAACAGGTGGAGCGACATCGCCATCGTCTGGTCCAGGACCCCCTGGGGCAGGAACGGGAGGAAGAAAGCCGCGCCCGTGAACATGATGGGAGCGGTCTCTCCCGAGGTGCGCGACACCTCCAGGATGATGCCCGTGAGGATGCCGCTGAGGGCGTTGGGCAGCACGATGCGGCGAATGGTCTGCCAGCGGGTTGCACCCATGTTCCAGCAGGCCTCCCGGAAGGCGCGCGGCACCGCTTGCAGCGACTCGCGGGTGGACACGATGACGACCGGGAGCGTCATCACCGCCAAGGTGAGGCTGGCCGCCAGAATGCTCGTGCCGAAGCGGAAGAAGAGCACGAAGGCGCCCACCCCGAACAGGGCGTGCACGATCGACGGCACCCCCGCCAGGTTGATGATCGCGAGGTTTATGGCGCGCGTGAGCCAGTTGTCGGGGGCGTACTCGCTCAGGTAGACGGCGGCCGCCACTCCCACGGGCACCGACGCGATCAGCGCCACGACCACCAGCCACACCGTCCCCACCAGGGCGGGCAGAATGCCCCCGGCGGTCATGCCGTCCACCGGCGGCGTGGTAAGAAACTCCCAGGAGATGACGGGGCCGCCCTCTACCACCAGCAGTGCCATGATGATCACGACCGGGAGGATGAGCAGCGCGGTCATCAGTCCGAGCAGAGCGCGCACCAGCCACTCGACCTTCCGGTCGCGCGCGTTCAGCGAGGTGCCCGCGAACAACGGTGCCGCCGTACCGGTCATGGGCGCCCCCGCTCCCCCTTCCTGCGGATCCCGCGCATGATGGTATCAGCGGCCAGGTTGATCGCGAAGGTCACCATGAAGAGCAGGATGCCGAGCGTGAAGAGCGCCCGGAAGTGATCTGAGCCGACGGCCGTCTCGCCCAGTTCCGCCGCAATGGTGGCGGTGAGCGCGCGCACGGAGTCGAACACGCTGTCCGGAAGGTTGATGGAGTGGCCGCTCGCCATGAGCACGACCATGGTCTCGCCGAACCCTCGCCCCACGCCCAGCAGCACCGCCGCCACCAGGCCGTTCTTCGCCGCGGGAATCACCACCTTGCGAATCACCTGCCAGCGGGTGGCGCCCAGCGCCTCGGCTGCTTCCCGATAGCCATCCGGGACCGCCTTGAGGGCGTCCTCGGCGATGGTGGTCATGATGGGCGCCGCCATCAGCCCCAGGATGATCCCCGCGTTCAGGACGTTGAGCCCGATGGGAACGTCGAAGAGGTCGATGATCAGGGAGTTCATGATGCTGAAGCCGATGAACCCCCACACGACGGAGGGGATGGCCGCGAGCAGCTCGACAAGCACCTTGAGCGTCTCGCGCACCCGGCCCCGCGCGAATTCACCGATGAACACGGCGGCCGCCAGCGAGAAGGGGATCGACACCACCATCGCCAGCCCCGTAATGCTCGCCGTCCCCACGATGAGCGCCAGTGCTCCGTAGGTGGCATCCAGCGCCGAGGTGGGCCGCCAGGCGATGGAGCCGAAAAACTCGCCCGCGTCGAATTCGGTGAACACGAACCCGAGGCCTTCGCGCGCGATGAAGGCGAAGATCCCGCCGATGAAGAGGATCGCCGAAGTGCCGCCGATGAAGACGAACACCGTCACCGCGCGGTCCGCGTACCAGGCGCGGCCGCGGTGGTCGAAGTCGCGCGAGCGGGCGAGCGCCTGCGGATTCATTGAGGGCCGATCAGGTGTCCTTGTCCCGAGCTATTGTACACACTCGGCGGGCATCGCGGGGGTGTAGCCCAGCTCCAGCATGATGCACTGCCCGGCATCGCCCAGCACCCAGTCGAGATAGGCCTTGACCTCGCCCGCCGGACTACCGGAGGTGTACATGAGCAGAGGCCGTGAGATCGGGTAGCTGCCGTCGAGCGCCGTCTCGATCGAGGGGGCGACGCACGGGTCGCCGGCAGTGTCCATGACGCAGGGCATCGTGACCTCGGGGGTTGCGTAGGCCATTCCGCTGTAGCCGATCGAACACGGCGTCTGGGCCACGAGGTGCACCACGTCCTTCGAGCCGTGCATGTCGTGCGACCCGAGCTTGAAATCCTCGTTGTCGAGAACCGCCTCGCGGAAATACGCAAAGGTGCCGGAGTTGTTCTGCCGGCTGACGCGGACGATCTCGTCCGATGCGCACCCCGGCACCTGAACGTCGAGCTGGCTCCAGCGCTGGATCGTGCCGTTCTCTCCGTAGATGCCGGCCAGCTGGTCCAGGGTAAGCCGGTCCACCGGATTGTCGCGGTGGACGTACACGGCCAGCGCGTCGTGGCCGACCAGGTGCTCCACGGGATCGTTGCCGTTCGCGCGAGCAGCCTCGATCTCCCGCGAGGTCATCTTGCGGCTCGAGTTGGCGATGTCCACCGTGCCGTTGATCATCGCCGAGATGCCGGTGCCGGAGCCGCCGCCCGAGACCGCCACGGCGACCGCGGCGTCGACTGCGCTGTACGCTTCCGCCCAGGCCTGGGCGACGGTGATCAGCGTATCCGATCCCTTGTTCTGGATCACCGCGCGCGCGCTGTTGTCGGCACGGCCGCCGCAGGCGATGACAAGGATCGACAACAGGGTGGACATGCTACGTCTCATTCTCGGTTCCCTCCATGGATGATCGCTGCAATCGGGCATACCCGCGCCCTGCTTCGGAATCGGGGCCACCATAACCTATCCGCACGGCGGGCCCTCCGATACCGGGCGCCGGTGCGCTGCGGGCTTCTGTTACGAAAGTGTTGCCTCGCCGGGACGCAAACGCCGATCGGAGCCGCCGCGTGCCAGCTTCCACACGCCCACGGTGAGCACCGGTACGACGTACACGGCCAGGAAGACCCAGGTCATGGTCCCGTACCCCCGCGCGATCAGGTCGATCAGCCCGAATTGGGCGATGAGGGCGCCGCCGACCAGCAGGCCTGTGCCGATCCCGGTGCGCAGGCGAGCGGGCATCTCCGCCTTGCGTCGCGCGTAGACCGCCGCTATGCGCTCGTTCACTGCGTGGATCATCCCCGCCCCGGTCTCGATCAGGGTTCCGAAGAGCGCCAGCTGGAACGCGAGTTGGAACCAGCGCATGCCGAGCGTTTCGAGCAGCGCGTTCGCGGGGACGGTGCGGTCCAGGATCTCCGGGTACTGCCCCACCATGGCGAGGTAGAAGAGCACCCCGGGGATGATGGCGATCGGGCCGGCCAGCAGGCCCGCGGAGACCGCCTCCCGGCGGGTGCCGACGTGCCGCATCACGAAGAGCAGGCCGGGAATGGTCGCGAGGTTGTAGGCGGCGTAGCGTACGCCGGCAAGGAACCAGCCCTCGCCCGCCGGGACCGCGGCGAACCTCTGCGAGATCTCTCCCCCGAACGAGACGAAACAGAGGATGAAGAAGAGGACGAACACGGCGTAGAGCACGAAGGACCACCCCGCGAAGAACCGCTCTATGGTCCTCGACCCGCGGAACACCAGGTAGCCGATGGCGGCGATCATGCCGAGCACCCCCGCAACGTAGCTGATGCCGAACGTCTCTTCGAGTATGCTCCCGGCCGCGGCCGCGATGACCGCCAGAACCAGCATGAGGAACGCCAGGTATGCCGCCTCGTAGGCGACCCACCAGCGCCCGCCCAGGAGGCGGCGGCAGAAGGTTCGGTAGTCGTAGGCGGAAAAGCGGCGGGCGAAGTCGAAGGTCACCGCGCAGGTCGCGCTCCAGATCACCGTGGACACCACCAGCATGGCCATGAGGCCGCCGCGTGGGCCTTGCGTGAGGAAGAACTCCACGAGTTCGCGCCCGGTGCCGTAGCCTCCCGCGATGACCACCGACTGAAAGACGAATCCCGGGAGCAGGTAGCGGCGGAAGAACGAGTGCTGGGCGGAGGTGGTCACGGTCTGGTTCTCCGGACGAGGGCCTGCGGGGCCACGCGGGCGGGGGGTGCGAGCCCTGAGCCTACGGGGGCCGGATCGGCATGGCAAACCGGCACGGCCACCTCGGGGCGGTCCGTTGCCGAATATGGCACGACTCTTGCTATATGTCTCGCACCAACCGGACCGCTGAAACCGGGCATGCGCCGGTCGCGTAGGCCCCGGGAGACAGGGGGAGTGGGATGAGCACGGAAGAACGAATCAGGCACCTGGGAAGAGCGGCATCGAGGGCGGAGGATGAAGGGAGGTACCGGGAAGCCCGCAATCTGCGGCTTCTGGCGCGTGACGCTCGACCCATCTCTTCATTGAAGGACGTTCCGAACATTCCCCTGGCCGGTTCGAAGGAATGAGTATCGGCTGAGTCGAGATGTGTGGTGGGGTGGTGATGCCCCCGGGCCCGTGGAAGCGGGTTCGGGGGCTTTGGTATTGAGCGCACGGCGCCACCGGGTCTCCGAGGTCTCGGCGACCAGCGACATGTCGATCGGCAGCAGAAGACCTGAGTGCCAGCATCTTGACAGCCGATGATGGATTTCCGTCGTTGAGGGGCGGGCGGTCCGTCGCCCGCCAGGCTGGAAGGTTTTCGCGGCAGGGAGCAAGGCCATGAGATGGAAGGGAAGCGATCGGCGCGTGGCGGGAGGGATACTGGCCTGTTTGGCGGCCGGCGCGTGCGCGGGCGACGAAGAGGCGGGTACGCCCTTGTCCGGCTCTTCGGGCGAGGCGCGCGCGGCCGCCGCGACCATCACCGAGGCGGACTTTCTGGACCGGGTGGCGATCCTGGCCCACGACTCCATGCGGGGCCGGGCCACGCCCAGCCCGGAGATCGAGGAGGCCGCACGCTGGATTGCGGGAGAGCTCGCTGCAATGGGACTCGAACCGGGGGGTGGCGGGGGCGGGTTCATCCAGCGCTACTCCTTCCGTCCCCGGTTCGTTGATGTCGAAGCCCCTGCGGTCGAAGCGCCCAACGTGGCCGCCGTGCTGACGGGCAGCGATCCGGAACTGCGGAACGAGTACGTCGTGTTCACTGCCCACATGGACCACGTGGGAGTGCGGGATCCGGACGCGAGCGGGGACAGCATCTACAACGGGGCCGACGACGACGCTTCCGGTACGGCCGCGGTCATCGAGATCGCCGAGGCGTTCGCCTCGCTCGAAGAGCCACCCCCGCGGTCGACGGTATTCCTGCTGGTGAGCGGAGAGGAGCGGGGCCTGCACGGAAGCCGCGCCTACGCCGACGACCCGCCGGAGCCGGTCGCCTCGGGGCGCATGGTGGCCAACCTCAACATGGACATGGTGGGCCGCAACTGGCCCGACACCATCGTGGCCATCGGCAAGGAGCACTCGGACCTGGGGGCGACCCTGGAACGCGTCAACTTGGCGCATCCGGAACTCGGCATGACCGCCATCGACGACCTGTGGCCGGACGAGAACTTCTACTTCCGTTCGGACCACTACAACTTCGCGCGCAACGGCGTGCCGGTCCTCTTCTTCTTCAACGGGACCCACGACGACTACCACCGGCCGAGCGACGAGGTCGAGCTGATCGACGCCGAAAAGGGAGCGCGCCTGACCCGGCTCATCTTCTACCTGGGGCTCGAGATCGCCAGCGCTCCGGAGCCGCCCGAGTGGAATCCCGAAAGCCGCCGGATGATCGTCGAGATGATCGAGAGCAGGCCATGAGCATCAGGCTGATGCCGCTGGAAGACTATCGGGAGTATTCCGTCCGGGATATGCGCGCCCGTGCGCGCGCGTTCCGCGAGGAAGTCCGCCGCCGCCGCACGGTGCGCGACTTCTCGCCGCGCCCGGTGCCGCGCGGGATCATCGAGGATTGCCTGCTGGCCGCCGGCTCCGCCCCCAACGGCGCCAACCATCAGCCCTGGCATTTCGTCGTGGTGAGCGACCCCGCGGTGAAGACGCAGATCCGCGAGGCCGCGGAGGAAGAAGAGCGGGCCTTCTACCGGGGACGGGCGCCGGACGAATGGCTGCGGGCGCTCGCACCCCTGGGCACCGACGAACACAAGCCCTTCCTGGAGATCGCGCCGTACCTGATCGTGATCTTCGCCGAGAGCTACGCTCTGCTGCCCGACGGGAGCCGCCGCAAGAACTACTACGTGACCGAGTCGGTCGGCATCGCCACGGGGCTTCTTATCACGGCCCTCCATCACGCCGGACTGGCTTCGCTCACCCACACGCCCAGCCCCATGGGCTTCCTGAACCGTATCCTGGGCCGTCCGAAGAACGAGCGCCCTTTTCTGTTGCTGGTGGCGGGGTATCCGGCGGACGACGCCAGGGTGCCCGTCATCGGCAAGAAGTCCCTGCGGGAGATCGCGACCTTCAGCGAGTAGCAAACCGGTGGCTGGCCACTCGCATTGCGTGTTGGTCTTGGATAAAATCCGCCCATGGGCACCCGCCGGGTGCGGGCGTCCCTCAGCGGTTCCAACCGTTCAACCGGACGAGGCACAATGGGACGCCTGGATGCAGACACGGGACGCGACTCGGCGGAAATCCGCGCCTTTACCAAGGCGGTTCTGAGGGACCTCAAGGCCTTGGAGAAAATGCTCTCCGAGGGCATGATCGAGTCCGGGGTGCGCCGCTTCGGCGTGGAACAGGAGTTCTTCCTGGTGGACCGGGGCTGGCGTCCGGCCACCGTCGCGCTCGATGTGCTCGAGCATCTTCCCAAGGACACCTTCACAACCGAACTGGCGCTGTTCAACCTGGAAGCCAACCTCCAGCCCAAGCTCCTCACCGGCCGCTGCTTCTCGGCGATGGAGGTCGAGATCGAAGAGCGGATCGCGGAGGCGCGCGCCGCCGCGCAAAGGCAGGGAGCGGACATCGTCCTGTGCGGCATCCTGCCCACCCTGGGGAAGTCCGATCTGTCGATGGACAGCATAACGCCCATGCCCCGCTACTACGCCCTTAACGACGCGCTCAACCGCATCCGGGGCGAATCGTCGTACCGGCTGCGCATCGAGGGCACCGACGAGATCTTCGTCGAGCACGACTCGGTGATGGTGGAGGCCTGCAACACCAGCTACCAGGTGCATCTTCAGGTTTCCGCGGAGGAGTTTCCGAGCTTCTACAACGTGGCCCAGCTGGTCACCCCGCCTGTGCTGGCGGCGTGCGTCAATTCCCCGCTCCTCTTCGGCAAGCGCCTCTGGAACGAGACCCGCATCGCGCTGTTCGAGCAGTCGATGGACACGCGCAGCGCGACACCCCACCTGCGTCAGACCAGCACGCGCGTGCGCTTCGGCGAGCGCTGGATCAACAAGTCGGTGACCGAGCTCTTCGAGGACGACATCGCGCGCTTCCGCGTCCTCCTGACCGGAGAAGTGACGGAGGATCCCTTCGAGGTGCTGGGGCGGGGCGACGTGCCGAAGCTCCCCGCGCTGCAGCTGCACAACGGCACGGTGTATCGCTGGAATCGTCCGTGCTACGGGATCAGCGAGGGCAAGCCGCACCTGCGCATCGAGTGCCGCGTGCTGCCGTCCGGCCCGACGATCATGGACGAGGTGGCCAACTCCGCTTTCTGGATCGGCCTGGTGCTCGGGGGCGCGAGGGAATACGGCGACGTCGCCAGCCGGGTCGACTTCGACTACGCCAAGTCCAACTTCGTGGCCGCCTGCCGGAGGGGTCTGGACGCCGGTTTTCACTGGCTCACCGGCGAAACCGTGAGCGCGCGTGATCTCCTGCTGGGTGAACTGCTTCCGCTGTCGCGCAGCGGGCTCGAGGAGCTGGGGATCGAGGAGACCGAAATCGACCACTACCTGGGGATCGTCCAGGGGCGCATCGAGTCCGGCATGACCGGCGCGATGTGGCAGCTGAAGTCGCTGCGCAGCATGACCGGAAAGGGATCGGACGCCGAGCGCATGACCGCGCTCACCTCCGGGATGGCCCATCGGCAGCGGGATCCGCGTCCCGCGCACACATGGGAACCGGCCGAGATCTGGGAGGCGGGCGGCTGGCGCTACAACTACCTGAAGGTCGAGCAGTACATGGTGACCGACCTCTTCACCGTGCACGAGGACGAACCCATCGAGCTGGCCGCCTTCCTGATGGACAAGCAGAACATCCGCCATGTGCTGGTGGAGAACGACGACCACACCCTGGTCGGGCTGGTCTCGTACCGGTCGATCCTGCGCATGGTCGCCGCCTCCGGTGCCCCCGGCGCCGAGGAGTCCGATCCCATCCACACCATCATGGCGTCCGACGTGGTGACGGTGGAGCCCGAGACCTCGACCCTCGAAGCGATCAGGATCATGCGCGAGAAGCGCGTGTCCGCTCTCCCGGTGGAGAAGAACGGCAAGCTGATCGGCATCATCAGCGAGCGCGATTTCCTGCCGATCGCCTACCAGCTGCTGGAGGAGAAGCTGGAGGAGGTCTGAGGGGTTTTCCATCCACAGCGACGAAGGGTTCGGGGACGGCGCTCCAGGAGTTGTTCGAGCCGTTGGGGGGCTTGGAGCTGGATATCCCTGCCCGGGAACCGATGCGTGACCTGCCTCGATTCGACTGAGGTCGGCGGACGATGGTGATTCTCGACACCAAGGTCGTCTCGGAGTTCATGCGCCGGCATCCCGAACCCGCCGTAGTCGCCTGGCTGAACGCCCGTCCGCCACATGACCTGTTCGTGACGGCGGTGACGGCGGCTGAGGTTCGGACGGGCATCGCCTTCCTTCCTGCTGGAAGTCGTCGCAGACACCTGGTTCGTGCTGCCGACCGCGCTTTCAACGAGCTGTTCGAGGATCGCGTGCTGCCTTTCGAGCGTGAGGCTGCGCGCGCGTATGCAAGTATCGCTAGGGAACGCCGCAAGGCGGGCCGCCCGATCTCCCAGTTCGATTGTCAGATTGCGGCGATCGCCCGCTCGCTGGGCGGGGCTGTGGCCACCCGGAACACAAGGGATTTCGATGGAACCGGCATTCCCGTTCTGGATCCCTGGGCGAACTGCGGGTGATGGGAACGCGGGAAAGGTTCGATGCCCGCGCCACGGGTTTGGCGTCGAACGCCGCGACGGATCAGATTCGGATGTAGATGCGGCGTTTGTGCAGCAGCCAGGCGACCCCAAGCCAGAACACGACCTGCGCCAGCGCGAGGCCCAGTGAGCCGTTGTAGTCGCCCGCCCAGGACTGGAATCCGTTGCGGAAGATCCAGTCGTAGAGGGATGACGCGGCGGCGTCGGGCGCGGGGATCCGCGCCATCGTCTTGGCCACCATCCCGGATGCCACGAAGATGGCGATGGAGTTCATGCCGCAGGCCGCCAGCGGCGCGCTCCATGCTCCCCGCCATCGCTTGACGTCGATGGCCCAGTACATCGTGCCCAGCAGCAGGAGCGCGGTTCCGGCGGTGAAGACCACGTAGGAACTGGTCCACAGGTTCTTGTTGATGGGGAAGACGAGGTCCCACGCAAGTCCCAGAACCACCATTGCAACGCCGGCAATCCACATTCCCCTGACCGGATCGCCGCCCGCTCGTTTCGACTGGAGCCATTCCCCGCAGAAGATGCCGAGGAGGCAGGTGGCGATGGCGGGGAAGGTGGAGAGCAGCCCTTCCGGGTCCCAGGTGCCCGACCACAGCCGGCCGGGCATGAGGATGCGGTCGATGTGGGCGGCGAGGTTGCCGTCCGGGGAGAGGTCGCCCGGTGCGGAGCCGGGGACCGGCACGAGCATCATCACGGTCCAGTAGCCCAGGAGGAGCCCGGCAGTGGCGGCCATCCTTCCCCGCGCGGATGCCCACAGGTACAGCCCCGCCGCAGCGAAGTACACGAGGCCGATGCGCTGGAGGACGCCGTAGAGGCGCATCTCGCCGAAGTCGAAGTCCGGGATGGCGCGCATGGCGAGGCCGATCGCGATGAGAATCAGCGAACGGCGAATAACGTGCGCGAAGAGGTCGAGGCGTCTCGCGCCGCCCGCGAGCCGGCGCCGGAAGGAGAACGGGATCGCGACGCCGACGATGAACAGGAAGTAGGGAAAGATGAGGTCGGTGGGGGTCCACCCGTGCCACTCGGCGTGGGCGAGAGGCGCGTACACGTACGCCCAGCTGCCCGGGTTGTTGACGAGCACCATGCTCGCGATGGTCAGGCCCCGGAACGCGTCCAGGGAGAGGAGGCGGTCGGAAGGGGCGCTGGCGCTGGGCATGTGGGGCCGGGCTACGCCACCACCTCCGCGAACGCGTCTCCCATCTTCTCCAGCGCCTCCTGCAGTTCGTGCTCGGGCGGACCGAATCCGAGCCGCAGGTAGTGGTCCATGCCGAAGTGGTCGCCGGGCACGACCAGCACCGATTTGTCGGCGCGCAGCTTCTCCGCCAGCACGCTCGAGTTGACGGGGGCGTCGTAGCGGACGTAGCAGATGGCCCCCGCGTCGGGGGGATGGTAGCGGAAGAGGCCGTTGTGGGACTCCATCCACTCGGTGACCAATGGCAGGTTGCGGAGCAGGATCGAGCGCGTGCGGGCGAGGATGCGGGCGCGCGCGTCCGGGGCCAGAGCGGCGGTCGCGAGGACATCGGAAAGAGTCGCCGGGGTGATCGTGGTGAAGTCGGTGCGCGCCCACAGGGTCTCGGTGATGTCGGCCGGGGCGACGATCCAGCCGATGCGCAGACCGGGCGTGCCGTACGCCTTGGAGAGCGAGTTGGTCACGATGGTGCGCTCGTACTCGCTCCACATGGAGGGCGTGGGGATGCCGGAAAGCTCCGCGCCCTGGTAGACCTCGTCGCACAGGATCCACGCGCCGGCGCGTTCGGCAGCCTCCACGATGCCCCGGCGCGACTCGGGGGTCAGGGAGGCGCCGGTCGGGTTGTTGGGGTTGGTGATCAGGATGAAGCGCACGTCGTCGTCGAGGATGGCGCGCAGCTGATCGAGGTCGGGCTGCCAGCCTGTTTCCTCAAGGAGTTCGAAGGGGCGCACCAGGCCGCCGAAGTTTCGCACCAGCCCGGGCACCTGCATGTAGTTCGGGACCATGACGGCCGCGGGGGTGCCCGGCTCCATCAGCTGCCAGCAGGCGGCCAGGTTGGCCTCCGCGCCGCCGGTGGTGACCACTACTTCATCGGGCGTGACGTCGTCGTAGAGGGCGGCGATGCGCTCCCTCAGTTTGTCGGACCCGTTCGACTGCCCGTATCCGAGGCTCGTTGCTCCCAGGTCCTCGATGCCGGTGAGTTCGAGCAGTTCGTCCAGCGAGAGCGGGTCCACTCCGCTTTCGGAGAGGTTGTAGCGAACGCGGTGCTCGAAGACGGACTGCCAGCGCTCCATCTCGAATCGGTCGAGCTTCACGTGGGTGCCTCCGTGGGTTCAGGGCGCGTGCGGGGCGCGTTGATGCGGTTTCGGGCCGCGCGTGTTGTGCGTTGACCGGTCAGCGGATCCCTATCAGCCCGCGCACGGACTCGATGAGGGCGTCGCTGTCCCAGCCGATGCCGTGCCGGAAGACAATGCTCGTGTTGCGGATGTGTCCGTCGGCTTCGACGTCGCCCTCCACGACCGCGAGATCCGCGCGCTTACCGGGCTCCACGCTGCCCACGTCGTCGTAGATTCCCAGTACGCGGGCGCCGTTGGCGCTCATGATCTCCACCACCTCGGGAGCGGTGAACCCGGCTTCCAGCAGCAGCTCGAAGTTGCGCTGGTCGCCCAGCCCCGGCGGCGCCGCGCCGTAGCCGGTCGGGTCGACGCCGGCGGCCAGGAGCCCTCCCGCCTGTACGAAGGCGTACTCGTAGTCCATCGCCACCCGCAGCAGCTCGGGAGAGAGGCCCACGCCGGATGCGGGATCAGCGCCCCGGATGCGGTCGAACTGTGCCCGCACGTCGGCGGCCACCTCGGGCGCCAGGACTTCCCAGACCCGGGGATCAAGGTCGCTGCGTCCCGGCACGGAGATTTCGTAGACCGCCAGCGTGGAGGTCATCGACACATCGTTGTCGACCATGTCCCGGAAGGTCTGCTGCACCTCCGGGCCGTTGACGTCCAGGTCCCCGTAGGTGTTGCGGAACCCGGGCGGGCATTCGTCGGGCTGCTTGGAAGGATCGTACTCGCTGTTGGCGAAAAGGCCGTGCTCGAGGTTGTCGATGCCGAGCGCCACTGCTTCTCTGTAACCCACTGAGCAGAGATGCGCAGTGACGTTGATGCCGTGGGCATGGGCTTCCTCGATCGCGGCGCCCAGCTCGGCGCGGCTGATCCAGGTGTAGGCCTTGAACCAGTCCACCCCCTCCTCGGACCAGTAGCGCACCACCCGGCGGGCGGACTCCGGTCCGTCCAGTTGCGCCATGGTCCGGCTCCCCTGCTGCCCGGTGAGGTAGGGCCCGGTGATGAAGATGGTCGGCCCGACGGCGAGCCCGGCGTCGATCTCCTCCTGCAGGTTGATCTCCTCGTAGGGCGCGCGCGCTCCGGTGGTGCGGATGGTCGTCAGTCCGGAGGCCAGATAGAGCCTGGGGGCGCTGAAGGAGAGCTGCGCCGCCCGGCCGCCGGCCGCCGTGTAGAAGCTGTGGTTGTGCAACCCGATCAGCCCGGGCATCACCGTGTGCCCCGACAGGTCAAGCACTTCGGCGCCATCGAGCACGTCGACCTCGCCGTCGTTGCCCACGGCCGCGATGCGCCCGTCCGCGATCACCACCGTCTGTGCGTCGCGCGCGGGTTCGCCGGTGCCGTCGAGGAGCTTGACCCCGGTGAGCGCCACCGGGTCGGCGTCGACCGCGACCAAGTCGGCGAACTCCTGGGTGACATCCGCCGCCGGCTGGGCCGCGGCGGCTTCCGGCGCGGGTGCGTCCGCTTCCTGCGGGGCAGGCGCCTCGCACGCGACGGCCAGCGCCACTAAGGCGGCCGGCAGAAGCAGCTTTGCGAATGGGGCGTTTTGTTCGCGTGGGTCTCTCATCGGTCCTCCTCGTACGCGATATCGTTCCAGAGCATCAAAAAGGCACGGCTGCGGGGCGCCGCACAATGGGTCAGGGCTCGACCTCGAAGACGAACTTCATCCCGGCCTCGAGATGCTCCGCGATGTGGCAGTGCACCATCCAGCGCCCGGGGTTGGACAGCTCCAGCAGGATGTCGGTGGTGGATCCGGTCGGGAGCAGCACCGTGTCCTTCCACACAAGGTTGTCGTTGGCGACGCCGTTCTGCGAGAGCACCAGGAAGCGCTGTCCGTGGATGTGCAGCGGGTGCTGCATGGCGTGAAACGCGTTGCGGTCGTTGTGAAGCCGGATCTTGACCACGTCGCCCACGCGGAAGCGCCAGCTGATGTCCATGTTCTCGCGCGCGGTCCCGGATTCGCGCAGGATCCAGCGGGCCTGCCCGCCGTCGCTCGCCCAGTTCATGACCGGCATGGTGCCGCTCCACTCCACCGGGTTGAAGTACACCCAGTCGTAGAGCATCGACTGTTCGACGGCACGGGGAAGATCCTCGACCTCGAGGGTGAGGTCCAGCGAATGGTCGACGGGGCGGTCAAACTGCTCGCGGTAGGCGTCGATTTCGCGCGCGACATCCGCGTTCTCGCGCAGGGTCGCGAAGGCGTGTGCGTGATCGACCGCGGCGGGCTCGGGATCGACGACGATCTGGCCCATGACGCGCGACTCGCTCAGGAAGACGCCTTCCCTGTGGCTGATCGCCTGCACCCGGTTGGCGAGCACGAACTCGCCGGGCTGGTCGAAGCGCACCTCCACGACGTACCGCTCGGCCGGGGAGATGACGACGCTCTCTGCCATTACCTCCCGCTCGAACCTGCCCACGTCGGAGGCAATCACCTTGACGGGCAGGGGGGGCGAGGCGCTGGACGGGATGACGGGGTCGCCGGTCGGGATGCCGGACGGGTCGAGCGTGGCGGAACTCTCGTCCGCGCGAGCGAACGACAGGTTGAACGTGCGCGTGTTGGAGACGTTGGTGAGGAAAAAGCGCACGACCTCGCCGCGCCTCACGCTCAGCGCGTAGTCCGGCTCGCCGTTTACGAGAAGGATGTTGCCGAAGCGGCCCATGAGCGCGTAGTTGCTCGCTTCCTCGCCGAAGGGCACGATGCCGTCCTCCCCGAGCAGAAGGTCGTCCAGCATCAGCACCTGTTCCTGGTTCGCCGGGCCGTAGTAGTCGGGTCGCGGCGAGTCGACCAGCAGGTTTCCGTAGAGGCCCATCTCCTGCTGTATGTCCTCGCGGTGATGAGGATGGTACCAGTAGATGCCGGCGTCCGGGAAATGGATCTGGTAGCGGAAGGTCTCGCCGGGCTCGACCGGGTTCTGGGTGACCCCGGGGACCCCGTCGAAGCGGTTGTCCAGACGGATGCCGTGCCAGTGGATGGCCGTCGGCAGCGGGGTTCGGTTGGTGAAGTTGACGAAGATGGTCGCGTTCTCGGGCACCTGGATGAGGGGGCCCGGCTGCTGTCCGTTGAAGGCGAGCATGACCACCGGGCGGCCGCCGATGTCGCGGCGGACGAAGTCGGCTTCGAGGTCGAGCGTGCCGCCGTCGCCCAGGCGCACCAGCTGGCGCGGGCGGACCGGGGGGAGGTCCTCCGGCGCCGGGGCTTCCGGCAGAAAGCCGTCCACGCGCGGGCGGAGCGCCATGATGCCCGGCAGCATCGGCAGGCCGGGGTACATGGGGGGCAGGCTCCATGTGGATCCATCCATGCCGCCAGCGTGGTCATGGGACATGCCCTCGGGCGCGCGAAGGGCCTCCGGCGCCTGGGCCAGGAGGTCGTGGGCTTCCATCAGGCTGCTGGGCGAGCGGCCGCGCAGCACGAGCCGGCCCTCGCGCTCGGTGGCGCTGGCGGATGCCTCCGCGGTGACCATGATGAGGAACTTGTTGAACGAGACTCGGCCGAGGGGATTGCGGCCGTTCCCCACCGGCCCGAGCCGGATCATCGGATCCAGCGTGGGGGTGGTCGCCCAGGCCACGTAGGCCTCGAATGGGCCCAGTTGGCTGGGGTCGGGAAGTCCGCTGATCCAGGCGGTCAGGTTGGACACGTGGTTGCCTTCGGCGGTCACCGTCACCCCGAAGGGACCGGGCACCCGGCCCAGCTCGACCACTCCCCACGCATCCCGTGCGGCGGCCGTGGCGTGCAGGTCGAAGCAGAAGAGATCGGTCGGCGTCTGCCCCACGGGAGAAGCGGCGCCGCCGGCCAGTCGGGCGCCCCGGGCCCCCGCGGAACAGAGGCTGGAGAGGTCGGACTGCTGGGGTGCGAGCGCCGCGGCGCATCCCGGCAGGAAGCCGGCCAGGGCCACCACGCTCAACGCCGCCTGCAACAGGTCGCGCATCGTCTCCCACGCCTGCAAGGTGAATCTCCAGGTTCCCGTTTGGGTTCCCGGACGGTTGTTCCATAATATGGGTGCCCGCCGCGCACGCGAATGAAGATAGACCCTTGCCCCGGGAGACGGCCGTGAAGACGAGGGAAGCGCACTGGTACCACTTGGCCGCCGCTCGAATGTCGCGGCGCGATTTCGTGAGGATTGGCCGCGATGTGGCCGGCATCGTCGCGCTCGGCTCGCTGGGCGCCTGCCGGGCCGACCGGTCCGCACAGCTGGCGGTCGCCCCGTTCCCCTCGGGGGTCGCGTCCGGCGATCCCGACGCCGAAGGGATGGTGCTGTGGACGCGGCTGTCGGCGCAGGGGATGCGCGAAGCGGGTCTGGCGGCGGAGCCGGTCGCTGTGCGCTGGGAGGTGGCGGCCGACGAGAGCTTCGCGAGCATCGTGCGCCAGGGCACCCAGCTGGCCGTGCCCGAACTGGGTCACTCGGTCCACGTGGAGGTGGAGGGACTCGAACCCGACCGGACGTACTGGTATCGCTTCATGACGGGAGGCGACCAGAGCCCGGTCGGCCGAACCCGCACCCTTCCCGCGCCCGGCACGCCCGCCGACCGGCTGCGCTTCGCCTTCGCCTCCTGCCAGAACTACGAGCACGGCTACTTCACCGCCTACCGTCACATGGCGGAGGAAGAGCTGGACCTGGTCTTCCACCTGGGCGACTACATCTACGAGGTGGGATACGGCACCAACCTGGTGCGCGCGCACGAGGCGGGCGAAGTGTTCACTCTGGACGACTACCGCGCCCGCTACCTCCTCTACCGATCCGACCCGGACCTGCAGGCCGCCCACGCGGCGTTCCCGTGGCTGATCACCTTCGACGACCACGAAGTGGACAACAACTGGGCGTCCGACGTGGCCGAGGACGACCAGTCTCCCGCGCAGCTTCTGCTGCGCCGCACCGCCGCCTTCCAGGCCTTCTACGAGTTCATGCCCGTGCGGCGTTCGTCCATGCCCAGCGGGCCCGACATCCAGGTCTACCGGCGGCTGCACTTCGGCGGCCTGGCCGACCTCCATGTGCTGGACAGCCGCCAGTACCGCTCCGACCAGGCGTGCGGCGACACCAACGGCCCGCTGTGCCCGGAGGCCCTCGAGCCCGGCCGCACCATGCTCGGGGCCGAGCAGGAGGAGTGGCTGTTCGGGGGCCTGGCGGGGTCGGAGAGCCGCTGGAACGTGCTGGCCAACCAGGTCATGATCGCCCGGCTGGAGGGCTCCCGGGACGGCGAGCCCACCGTCTCGATGGACCGCTGGGACGGCTACCCGGAAGCGCAGGACCGGCTGCTCTCCTTCCTCGACCAGACCCGACCGCCGAACCCGGTGGTGCTCACCGGCGACATCCACAGCAACTGGGCGGCCGACCTGAAGGCGGAACCCCGCGACCCGTCGTCCAGCGTCGTGGGGGCCGAGCTGGTGGGCACCTCCATCAGCTCCGGCGGAGACGGGGAGGATACGCGCCCAGGTACCGCCGACTCGCTGGCCCGCAACCCGCACATCCACTTCTTCAACGCCCAGCGGGGCTACGTCCGCTGCTCGGCCACCCCCGAGCGGCTGGCTGCCGACTACCGCGTCGTGCCATACGTCACGCGCCCGGGGGCCCCGGTCGAGACGCGCGCTTCGTTCGTGGTCGAAGCGGGCCGGCCGGGGCTCCTGCCGGCATGAATGCGGTGCAAGCCCGCGTTCCCGGCCAATGCCTTTTCCTTCCCTGGGAGCCGCATTCATCACGGCCTCGTGCGCGCGAGGTCCGAATCAGGTTACTATGACCGGACGGGCCCGCGTGGGTCCGGAAATCCTGTTGCCATCCTGCCGAAGGAGTTCGCCATGCGAACAAGCGTCGTCCATTCGACCATCGTGAAAACCGGGGCCGCCGTTCTGGCGCTCGCTCTGGCCGCCGCGCCCGCGGCCGGCCAGTGGACGCCGATGAAACCGGGCAGCGACAACATGGACGTGCTCGGCCACGTCCCCCTCGGCCCGCAGCTCAGCATCGCGGACATCGAACTCGAGCAGGAGATGCACCGTCCCTACGCGTACGTCGCGCGCATGGTGTACGGCGAAGTCGGGCCCAAGGGCACCGACATCATCAACCTCGAGGATCCCGAGAAGCCGGAGGTGATTTACCGCTGGCGCATCGAGAACCAGGACCTGCACCAGCGCACGGGCGGCATGGATGTCAAGTACTTCAAGCTCGACGGCCGCTACTACGTGGTGCAGTCCCTTCAGTTCGGCCAGGGCGGTCCCAACCCCGACCTGGGCGCAGTCATCCTGGACGTCACCGGGCTTCCCGATCCGACCACCGTGCGCGAGGTCGCCCGCATCCGGGAGCCGGAGCTGCCCGGGGGCTTCCACAACATCTTCATCTACAAGCATTCCGATGGCCGCGTGCTCCTGCTGACCACGGTGCGCGGCCCGTTCGCCCACGCCTACGACATGGCGAAGGCCATCGACGGCGATCCCTCGGACGCCCTGGCGGGACGGATTCCGGTTCCCGAGTCCCCGCTCGGGCAGGGCAGCGGGCGCGGATACCACGACTTCTACGCCGCGTATCATCCGGACACCGGGCAGGACCGCTTCTACGGCGGCGGCACCGGGGGCTACTACGTCTACAACATCAGCGATCTGGACAACCCGGAGCTCGTGGTCACGATGACGGGCATCAGCGGCGTCCGCTCGGGCCACACCTTCACGCCCAGCCCCGACGGCCGCTACGTGATCGCCGAGACCGAGTACCAGTACGCGCCGCTGCGCATCTTCGATCTTCAGCCCGCGCTCGAGGGCACCCAGACCAACATCAATCGGCCCATCTCCGCCTGGACCGCCGACTGGCAGAACCTGGTGCACAACCACGAAGTGCGCTGGCCCTACGTCTTCGTCTCCGGGTATCTTGACGGTCTTCAGATCTTCAGCCTGATGGATCCGACCAACCCGGTCACGGTCGGCTACTACGACACCTATGTCGGGTCGCCCAACGCACGCGACTTCCGCACCCCCGTGTTCAACGGGGCGTTCGGCGTGGACGTGCGCAACGAGGACGGACTCATCGTCGTGAGCGACATGAGCACCGGGTTCTGGACCTTCCGCATGGAGGGGTTCAGTGGATGGAACGGCGAGGACTGGGGCATGCCGGACATCTCCAGCGTCCAGAAATGGGACGAGACCCGTCCGCGCCCGGTCAGCCAGGAGCCCTGATCCCACGATGGTGACCTGATGACGGGCAAGATGCTGCTGGTGCTCGCGCTTCTCGCCGGGATTGCTCGGGGAAGCGGAGATCCATCTCCCGGGATTCCTCCGGCAACGTGCGCGCAGCCGGAGGCCCTCGGGTCCAGCGAGGCGGTCCACGTCCCGCTGCCAGTATCCGCCGCCCCGGTCGACGCCCCGGCCTACTACGCCTTCCCGGTGGTGAGCACGCGCAGGCTTCCGGGCACGGGCCTCGCGGCGGGACTGGGCGAGGTGACCTTCCCCGACTCCCCGTTCGGGGTCACCCTGGCGGAGGACGGCAGCTACGTGCTCGACGTGTGGCTCTCGGTGGAACGCCTGATGGCGCCCCGCGAAGGCGTCTATGTGGGATGGCTGACCACACCGAACCTGGACAAGGTCGAGCGCATCGGCGCGCTGGCCGACGGCGGTCCGCTCCGAGGCCGGGCGCAGTGGAACAAGTTTCTGCTGGTGGTCACGCTCGAGCCCGCCGACGATCCAGGGGCCGCGATGTGGACGGGCCCGGTGGTGATGCGCGGCATGTCCCGCAGCGGGCAGATGCACACCATGGCGGGGCACGGCGCCTTCGAAGAGGAGAACTGCGCCGCCTACGGCTACGATTGAGGCAGCCGACGCCGGTGCGCCTCCTTCACGGAATGCGAGTCCTTCTCCTGGCCGTCCTGCCGGGCGCGCTCGCGGCCCAGGAGCATCAGATGATGGGCCACGGCGCCCACGGCGAAGCCGGCGGCTGGCGCATGCCGCCGATGGACATGACCATGCCCATGGTGCCTGGGCTCGAGAACGCGCTCCCGCCCGTACGCCCGTTTCTCATCGGGGACGGCATGGATCCCGCGATGTTTCCGGCGGCCGAGCCCAGCCGGCGGGTGGTTCTGGCGGATGGCGACACCCTCGACATGGATGTTTCCGTGGTCCGGCGCACGATCGGCGGGCGCGACTACGCCATGCTCGGATACGGCGGCCAGTACCCGGGTCCCCTCATCCAGGCGGACCGCGGCTCGCGCATCATGGTGCGGGTGACCAACCGCATTCAGCTGCCCACGACGGTCCACTGGCACGGCATACGGCTGGAGAACCGCTTCGACGGCGTTGCCGGGCTGACCCAGGATCCCATCGCCGAAGGCGAGACCTTCACCTACGAGATCGACGTTCCCGACGCCGGCATGTTCTGGTACCACCCGCACATGCGCGAGGACGTCCAGCAGGACCTGGGTCTCTACGGGAACCTGCTGGTCATGGCGGCGGCCCCCGACTATTACGGTCCCTCCCACCGCGAAGAGCTGCTCGTGCTCGACGACGTCCTCATCGACGATCAGGGCCTCATCCCCTGGGGGGAGGAAGCGCCCACGCACGCGCTCATGGGACGCTTCGGCACCGTGATGCTGACCAACGGGGTCGACGACCACCGCATCGAAGCGCGCGCCGGCGAGGTGGTCCGCTTCTACCTGACCAATGTCGCCAACACGCGCACCTTCAACGTCCGCTTCGGGAATGCGCGCGTGAAGCTGGTCGCTTCCGACATCGGCAAGTTCGAGCGCGAGACCTGGGTGGAGAGCGTGGTCATCGCGCCCGCCGAGCGCTACGTGGTGGACGTGCGCTTCCCGGAGGCCGGGCAGGTGGGCATCACCAACACGATCCAGGCCGTGAACCACTTCCGCGGCACCTTCTACCCGCACGAGGACACGCTGGCGGTGGTGAGCGTGAACGGCCCCGCTGTCGACGACGCCGTCACGCAGGCGTTCGATGGACTGCGCGAGAACCCGGACGTGGCCGAGGACATCGAACCCTTCCGCGCCCTGCTGGGCAAGCCGGTGGACTACGAACTCGTGACCACGGTACGGGTGCGCGACCTTCCCGTGCCCATCGTGGCGTCGATGGAGGCCGACACCTTCTATGTGCCGCCGGTCGAGTGGAACGACGGCATGCCGATGATGAACTGGCTCTCCACGGGCACCCAGGTGACCTGGATCCTGCGGGAGCCGGCCAGCGGGCGCGAGAACGGGGACATCCAGTGGCGCTTCCGCGTGGGCGACGTGGTCAAGATCCGGGTGTTCAACGATCCCGAGTCGTTTCACCCGATGAACCATCCCATCCACATTCACGGGCAGCGCTTCCTGGTGACGGAGCGCGACGGCATCCCCAACACCAACCTGGTGTGGAAGGACACCACCATCCTGCCGGTGGGCTCGACCATGGATCTCCTCGTGGAGATGTCGAATCCGGGGTCGTGGATGGTGCACTGTCACATCGCGGAGCACCTGCACGCGGGAATGATGTTCGTCTTCGAGGTTACGGAGGAGTAGTGCCGCCGATGTCATCACGCATGTCGTTCGTCATTGTGGTTCTGCTGATTCCGGGGTGTGCGGGGTCTCCAGAGGCGCCATCGGCGTCTCCTTCCCCCGAGTCTGCGGCTCTGGAGACGCCGGCTCCGGACGACGCCCCTCCCGCGGCGGCAGGCGCTCCGGCGACGGCGCCTCCGGCTCTTGTCGCCTTCTATACGGAGGAACAGGCCCGCCGCGGGCAGCGCGCGTTTCGTCAGGTCTGCTCCGACTGCCACTACACGAGCGAGTTCAAGGGCCCGGTGTTCACGGACGTGTGGGCGCGCCGCACCGCCCGCGACCTGTACCGGGAACTGCGCCGCACGATGCCCGACGACAACCCGGGAGGGCTGCCGCGCCAGACCTACGTGGACGTCATGGCGTACATCCTGGAGTTGAACGGCTATCCCGCGGGTGCCGACGAACTCCCACCCGACGATCAAGTCCTGGGCAGCTTCAGGCTGACCCCGCCGGAACAGGGCCCGGGGCGTTGACCCGCAGTCCCTTTTTTCGGTACACTTGTCGGCTGTCGGCCCTTCGTCCGCGAACGGCGGCGGCCGCACCCCAGAGTCTTCGGAGCCCAGGGAATGAAAGAAGGAATTCACCCGGCGTATCACCCGGTGGTGTTTCAGGACGCGTCCAACGGCTACGCGTTCCTGACCCGATCGACCGTCAAGAGCGACAAGACCATCAAGTGGGAAGACGGCAACGAGTATCCCCTGGTCAGCCTGGAGATCTCGAGTTCCTCGCACCCGTTCTACACGGGCACGCAGCGCATGGTGGATACCGCGGGCCGCGTCGAGCGCTTCCAGCAGCGCTATGCGCGACAGATGCGCAAGAAGTCCGACGCGGACGGGTCGGACGGGAAGTAGCCGGTCCGGGGATGGCGGCAGACACGATCTTCTCCCGGATCGTCCGACGGGAGATTCCGGCCGACATCGTCTATCAGGACGACCTGGTGACCGCATTTCGCGATATCGAGCCGGCCGCGCCCACGCATGTGCTGGTGGTGCCCAACCACATCATCGCAAGCGCGCGCGACGTAACGGACGCCGACGAACCGGTGCTGGGCCGCATGTTTGCGGTCGCGGCCCGGATCGCCCGGGAGCAGGGCATTGCGGAAACCGGATACCGGCTGATCGTCAACTGTGGCGAGGACGGGTGCCAGGAGGTCTACCACCTCCACATGCATCTGATCGGGGGACGCCCGCTGGGGCCCATGCTCGCGGCTCCCCGGGGCTCGTCCGCCCACTAGCACTCAAGGAAGGCGCAAGGTGGCAAAACGAGGAAAGATCGAACAGAACCTGAAGCGCGCGGAGCTGATCGAGCGCTATGCGGAGCGCCGTCGCGAACTTCGCAAGATCATCGCCGATCCGGACAAGTCCACGGATGAGAAGCGGGAAGCCCAGTGGGCGCTGCGGAAGCTGCCGCGCGATTCCAGCGCGACGCGCTACCGGAACCGCTGCGGCACCTCGGGACGGCCCCGCGGCCACATCAAGAAGTTCGGGCTCTCCCGCATCGCATTCCGCGAGTGGTCCCTGGAGGGGAAGATCCCCGGGGTCCGCAAGTCCAGCTGGTAGCGCCCGGCCCGGGCGGCCCGCGGCGGTGTCCGCTCCCGCCGTCATCGCCGACGAACTCGGCGCCCACGTCTCGGTAGCGGGCGGGGTCGAGCGCGCGCCCGGCCGTGCGCGGGACATCACCGCCCTCAACCTTCAGCTCTTCACCAAGCAGCCGAACCGCTGGGCCGAGCCCACCCTCGACGGCAGGCGGGTCCGCGCCTTCAGGCAGGCGCGTGCGGCCGCCGGCATCCGGTGTGCCGCCGCACACGACTCCTACCTCATCAACCTGGCGTCCCCGAATCCGGACCTCTGGCGCCGGTCCCTGGACAGCTTCCGGGCCGAACTGGCGCGCGGCCGCGATCTGGGCCTGGACTTTCTCGTCACGCATCCGGGGAACGCCACCGACGGCGACATCGCCAGCGGCATCGCCCGCAACGCCGCGGCTCTGACCGAGGCGCTCGACGGGTGTCCGGATGGACCCCGCGTCCTGCTCGAGCTGACCGCGGGGGCCGGCACCACCGTCGGAGGCCGGTTCGAGCACCTCGCCGCGATCCGCGGGGGTGTGAGCGCGCCGCTGGACCAGCGCATGGGGGTATGCTTTGATACCTGTCACGCGTTTTCCGCCGGGTACGATCTGGTTGGTGGCTACGAGGACGTCTGGCGGGCTTTCGACGACGCGCTCGGCCCGGGCGCGCTCGAGCTCTTTCATCTGAACGACTCGAAGCACCCCTTCGCTTCCCGCCGCGACCAGCACGAGATGATCGGCGAGGGGACGCTGGGCGAGGCTCCCTTTCGCCGCATCATGAGGGACGCCCGCTTCCGGGACATTCCCAAGCTGCTGGAGACGCCCAAGGGCGACGATGTGGTGTCGAACGACCGGCGCAACCTGGCGCTCCTGCGTTCCTGGCGCACGTGACCGGGGCGCCCCTGCGAGGTCTGGCGGTCGTGCAAGGCTCGGCTCGCGGGCTGGTGTATGCCGGGCTTCTCCACCTGATGCTGATGGCGCTGTCGGCGGCGCCGGCCGCGGCGCAGATGCCGCTCACGGTGGAGGTGCGCGGGGGCGGGGTGTACTCCACCCCGTTCGCCCGGGGCACTGCAGTGGTGCCGGCCGAACTCGAGGCGGTGGCGCGCGATCTGGAAGTGGGCCCGCGGCCTGCGCCGGTCGCCGAGCTGGCCCTGGCGGCCCGGCCCGGGCCTGCGCTCGTGCTTGAGTTCCGTTCCGGCGTGAGCATTGCCGATGTGGCCGGAGCGGGCGGGGGCAACTCCTGGCCGGCCGGCCGGATGACCGCCGTCCACATTCTCGGCGGGGTTCGGTCTCCGCTGTCGCCGCTGCCGGGGGCGGACGTGCGCGCGGGGGCGGGAAAGGTGCTTTACCTCAGCAGCGACGTGAATCTGCTGGAAGGGAGCGGGCGCACCGGCGTGCTGCTGTCCGGCGGGTTCGGGTACCGCCTCCCCGGTCCGTTCGCCGCGGTCGGGGTGGCCGAGGCGCAGTGGCACGAGTTCGATCCTGCCCCGCTGGACGAAGCGGGCGCGGCGGCCGGTGCGGTAACTCGATTCCTGGCCTACCTCGCCGTGCCGGTGTGGGGGACGCCATGAACCTGTGGCGGGGAACCGGATCGACGTGGCGGGCGGCCGTGTTGGGCACGGCGCTCATCACCGCCTGCGACAGCGCGACCGTCCCGGCGCTTCCGGGCCCCTACGACTTCCGCCTGGCCGTCTACGGCACCGATGGCCGCGCGCGCCAGCGAACCTTCCACTGGGACCGGGGCGCCGTGGTGCCGGTGTTCGTGGTGGACGAAGAGCCGGGCGCTGACGAACTGCGGCGGGCGCTTGAAGGGGCGGTGCGGGCATGGCGATCCGCCGCGGTGTTCGGCGAAGTGCGGTTGCGGGAGACCACGGACCTGGGCGAGGCGCGCGCGGTGCTGCGCTGGCACGATGCGACGGGCGTTCTCTCGACTCCCATGACGTGCCTGGGGCTTGTGACGGGCGCCGCCTCGACGCTCGGGTGCCTGAACGCCCCCCGCGATGCGCTGCGCACGTGGCCCCGCCGCGACGGCAAACCCTCGCAGGTCACCTACCGCGTGGTCATCCGCCGTACCGACGACCGGGAACTGCTCGACCGGCTGGTCATCCACGAGATGGGACACGTTCTGGGCATCCTGAGCCATTCGCCGGACCCGTCCGACATCATGTGGGCGGGCCCGGATCTGCCGCCGGCGCCCACCGCGCGCGATCGAAGCACCCTTCGTTCCCTCTATCAGACACCCGTGGATCTTCCCGTCGAATCGGCGTCTCCCGGACAATGACGGCGCGGGGTCGTCCGCGGGCTGCCCGGGCCGGGTGGTGGAACATCGCCGCCGTTGACTCGACTACCGAATGCCTGTACCCTCCGCGCAACTGAAATCCGGCTCGCTCATCCTGTCGAGCCCGTCCTCACCAGGAGATTGCCTGCGGTGAGCAGTCAGAGCCCGCGTTCCGGAAGCGCCCGGGATCCGCGCATGCCGGTGGCCGTGCTCGGAGCCACGGGAATCGTCGGCCAGCGTCTGGTGCGCATGCTCGCCGGACACCCCTCGCTGCGGCTGGCCGAAGTCGCCGCATCGTCACGGAGCGCCGGCCGTCGCTATGCGGACGTGGTGCAGTGGAGCTTGACCGGGGACATCCCGGACACGGCGGCCGGCCTGCCGGTGCGTGCCGTGCGCGATCGACTGCGCAGCCGCCTGGTGCTCTCCGCGCTGCCGCGCGCCGTCGCCACCGACCTGGAACTCGACCTCGCCCGCGCCGGCCACGTGGTCTGCAGCAACGCCTCCGCCCACCGTCAGCGGGCGGATGTGCCCCTGATCGTGCCCGATATCAACGCCGGAGACCTGGAGCGGATCCGGTCGCAGCGCTGGTTCGCCCGGGGAGGCGCGCTGGTGACCAACCCGAACTGCGTCGTCGTCGGAGTTGCGCTGGCGCTGGCCCCGATCGAAAGGAGTTTCGGGATCGAGGAGGCCACGCTGGTAACCTTGCAGGCGCTGTCCGGCGCCGGGCTCAACGGCACGGGCGCGGTCCGGATGTCCGGAAACGTCGTTCCCTGGATCTCCGGCGAAGAGGAAAAGATCGGCCCGGAACTCAACAAGATCCTCGGTACCCGCATTCGAGTCGCCGCCAGCACGAACCGGGTGCCCGTGCTCGACGGGCACATGGCGCATGTCTTCCTGAAGCTGCGCACGCCGGCTGACCCGGAGGAGGTCGAGCGCTGCCTCCTCGACTATCGGCCATGCGCATCACTGCCCGAACTGCCGACGCTCCCGGAGCGGCCCCTCGCGGTGCGCCGGGAGCCCGACCGGCCGCAGCCCCGCCTCGACATCGGCACCTCGCGCGGCATGGCGGTCAGCGTCGGCCGCATACGCTCCGCCCCCCCACACGATCTCGCGCTCGTCACCGTGGTGCACAACGGGGTGCGGGGCGCCGCCGGAGCGTGTCTGGCCAACGCCGAACTGTGTGTCCTGCGCGGGCTGCTCGAGAGCGGCGAATCGAGGGACGGAGGCTGATCGCCGGCTGTTGGACAAACGCGGGCGGCATCGCTACTTTTGCCCTGCGTTTCGGAGGCCCATCGATAATTGAGCCAAC
>JAPPHB010000136.1:0-12671 GCA_028821195.1 Gammaproteobacteria bacterium | reverse complement strand
GCGGCATCGCTACTTTTGCCCTGCGTTTCGGAGGCCCATCGATAATTGAGCCAACACAATGAGGCCGGGACTGGCTCTCGCGCCGGACGCAACGCCCCGGGAAAGGGGACTGCGGAACTCGCGGGGAGGTCGCCAAGGATTCGTACCCGGGCTTCAAATATCTCCTCCGAAATGCCGGGAGGCTGGCGTCCGACGGGGCGCCGGTCTCCTGTTTTTCTGATGGTCGCATTCGTGTCCGCAGCGGGAAGGGAGAGATGCCGCGGGTAAGGATCACGCGGAGAATGCACTTCTGCGCCGCCCACCGGCTGCACCGGGCCGACTGGTCCGATGAGCGCAACCAAGAGGTGTTCCGCAGCTGCGCCAACCCCAACTGGCACGGCCACAACTACGAGTTGGACGTGACCGTGGAGGGACCGGTCGACCCGGACACGGGTTACGTCATGGACCTGAAGCACTTGCGTGATCTGGTGCAGGACGGCGTGATCGCTGACGTCGACCACGCCAACCTGAACATGGATGTCGGTTGGCTGGACGGGATCATTCCCTCCACGGAGAACGTGGTGGTGGCGATCTGGCACAGGCTGCGTGAACGCATGCCTCCGGAGGTGGAACTGGTGAAGCTGGTCCTGTGGGAGACGCCGAGAAACCGGGCGGAGTACTCGGGTGAGTAGCCGCGGAGTGGAACTCCTGCGGGGGAACGGCCCCGCCCCGGGTCGAGCGAAGGCAGCCGGCTCCCCCCCGGATTCGCTGGCCGGGGCCTCGTTCGAGGAACTCGTGACCGAGATCATTCGCCGCATCGGCGAGGATCCCGGCCGGCAGGGTCTGGTGCGCACGCCGGAACGGGTGGCGCGCGCGATGGAGCTGTTCACCAGCGGGTACGCGCAGGCGCCCGAGGACGTGATGGCCGGCGCGCTCTTCCAGGAGAGCCACCAGAACATGGTGCTGGTGCGCAACATCGAGATGTATTCCCTGTGCGAGCACCACCTGCTGCCGTTCTTCGGCAAGGTCCACGTGGCGTACATCCCGAACGGGCGGATCGTCGGGCTGTCCAAGACCGCGCGCATCGTCAACGTCTTCGCGCGCCGGCTCCAGGTTCAGGAGCGGCTGACCGAGCAGATCGCCCAGGGGCTGTGGGATGTCGTACATCCACAGGGCGTGGGCGTGATCGTGGAGGCGCACCACCTGTGCATGATGATGCGTGGCGTCGAGCAGCAGAACTCCTCGACCCTCACGTCGGCGATGCGGGGGTCGTTTCTGGAGGACTCGCGGACCCGCGAGGAATTCCTCGCGCTGGCGCTGAAGGCGGGGAACCTGGAGTAAGCCCGTGAACGACCTTGCGGGCTGCTCCGCGCTGGTGACGGGCGCGACCAGCGGGATCGGCGCAGCGTGCGCGCGAGCCCTCGCGTCCGGCGGGGCGGAAGTGTTCCTGGTGGCGCGCCGGCGCGACCTGCTCTCCCGCATCGCGGACGAGATCGGCGGGCACGACCTGCCCGCGGATCTTGCCGACGACGGCCAGGTGGAGGGCCTGTCGGCGGAGGTGGCGGCGCGCCTGGGTGGTACGCCCGATGTCCTCGTCCACGCGGCGGGCGTGTTTTCCCTCGCCCCCCTGCACCAGACCGGCCTTGAGGATCTGGACCGCAGCCTGACCGTCAACCTGCGGAGCGCCTTTCTGCTGGCGCGCGCCTTCCTTCCCGGCATGCTGCGCCGGAACCACGGACACATCGTGCTGGTGGGATCGGTAGCGGGACGCACGGCGTTTCCAGAGAACAGCGCCTACTCCGCCTCCAAGTTCGGGCTGCGCGGCATGCACGAGGTGCTGCGTGAGGAAACCCGCGGAACGGGCGTGCGCACTTCGCTGGTCGAGCCGGGCGCCTGCGACACTCCGCTCTGGGATCCCATCGACCGGGAACGCCATCCCGGGCTTCCGCCCCGGGACGGAATGCTCGAGCCGCGGCAGGTGGCCGAGGCGATCCTGTTTCTGGTCACCCGCCCCGCCACCGTTCAGATCCCCCTTCTGCAGATTGAGCGCACGTGAGGCGGGCGCTCCCGGTCCTGCGCCGTCGCCGGTTGTGAACCCGCAGCTCACCGAGCGCCTGATCTGTCCGCGCTGCGGTCCGGGCTTCGGCCTGGTGCTGCGAGCGGACCGGGTGGAGCAGGGGAGGGTGCTCGACGGCTTTCTGGGCTGCTCCAACTGTCGCGTGCTCTACCCGGTCGCGCGCGGCGTGGCGGACCTGCGTCACCCTCCGCGTTCCCGGTCCCATCGACGCGCGCGCGCCGTTCCTCCACCGACGTCGCGGGATGCCCCGGAGCTCGATGCGCTGCGCCTTGCCGCGCTGATCGGCGTGGCTCGGGGCCCCGCGTTGATCGCGGTTGCCGGCGACCTGGCGGGCCGCGCAGGCGAGTTGGCGTCCCTCCTCCCCGACGTGGAGGTGGTGGCGCTGGCCCCCCGGTTTCACACCAGCCTTCCTGCCCGGGCGAGCTATCTCATGGCATCGGATCGACTGCCGCTGCGCGACGGATCGCTGGCGGGGATCGCGCTCGCCGGATCGTGGGCCGAACTTCTGCTCAGGGACGGGTTACGATGTCTGGCGCGCTCCGGGCGCATCGTCCTCGCGGGTGCGTCTCCCGAGGGCGAGAGGGTGTTCCGTGGCCAGGACCTGACGGTGCTGGCGGACGAAGCGGGCGTGGTGGTCGGGCGCCTCGGCCAGGGGTAGAGCGTGTTTGCTTCCCACCCCGGCTGCGGATAGCTTTTGCAGCCATCGGCACTCCCGATTCCAGTCCTCCTTCCCCGTGGACAACGTACGACATGGGTTGGATAAAAGGTCTTTTCGGGGGCTCCGGCCCCGACAAGACAGACTACCATGAGGATGCGCGCGCCCTCGTCGAGGAGGGCAGGTTCCAGGACGCGCTGAACTCCTTCAATCTCGCCCTGAAGGAATCTCCCGGAGATCCGATCATCCTGCAGGAAATCGCCATGGTCTACACCCGGATCGGGATGTCGGACGAAGCGGCGAAGACCTATCGCCACGTTTTGCGCAAGCACCCGGATACGGCCGGGGCCCACTACGGGCTAGGGTTTCTGCTGCGGCGGGCCGGACAGAAGAGGGCCGCCGTCGATCACCTCAGCACCTTCCTGGCCAACCCTCCTCAGGGTTCCGAGTACGAGCAGCACATCTCCCACGCGCGCAGCACGCTCGCGACCCTGATGCGTGAACTGGAGCAGGGGTCCGCCGATGGGGATGGATAGGGAAGTCCGCCTTTCCTGGCTCGGCTCCGGCCGTGCCTACGAGGGCCGGTCGGGGGTCGGCGATCCCGCTGTGATCATCGACGGAAACGGCGCGCGCGGGCCTTCCCCCATGGACACGGTCCTGCTGGGTGTCGCGGCCTGCATGGGGATCGACATCGAGGAGATTCTGCGCAAGTCGCGGGTGCCGCTCGAGGAACTGGATTTCGTTGTCCGGGGTGCGCGCGCGGAAGATCATCCCCGGCGCTACACCCGAGTCGACTTCGACATCGCGCTCTCCGGGCCCCGACCCGGGGACGAGGCGCGGGTCGAGCGCGCGGTGGAGCTGTCGCGCGACAAGTACTGCAGCGCCCTCAATTCGCTCCGCAGCGACATCCGGGTGACGACCCGCATCCGGACCCGAACGCCGGCTTCGACGCCGGGCGCGCCGTGACCTCCCCCACGCTCACCAACCTGTTTCTCGAGGCCGTCGAGCGATTCGGGGACGCAACTGCGCTCAGGGCGCCGAACGCCGACCTGACTTGGTCGCGGATCTCATATGATGAAGTGTTCCGGACCGCCAGGAGGGCGGCCAGCGGGCTCCGGGCGCTCGGGGTGGAACGGGGCGAAGCGGCGGCCATCCTGTCCAACAACCGTCCCGAGTGGGCGCTCGCCGACTACGCCTGCCTGTGCGCGGGCGTCCGGGACGTCCCCATCTATCCCAGCCTGACCGCGCCCCAGGTCGCCTACATCCTGCGGGACTCCGGCGCCCGGGCGGTCTTCGCCGAGGACGAGGAACAGCTCGCGAAGCTCATCGAGACTCGGGACCAATGCCCCGAACTCCGCCACATCATCGTTTTCGATCCTCCGGGCGAGATTCCCGAAGGCGTCCTGGCGTGGCGCGACTTCGTGCAGCTCGATCCCATGGGCCTGAGCGACAAGGCGTTTCGCGAGGAGGCGCTCGCCGCGCGGCCGGAGTCGGTCGCCACCATCCTCTATACCTCGGGCACGACCGGGAATCCGAAGGGCGTGCTGCTCACGCATGCCAACGTCGGGTCCAACGTGCGCGTCTCCCGCACGCTGCTCGACATTTCCGACACCGACAACACGCTCAGCTTCCTGCCCCTGTCGCACGTCTTCCAGCGCATGGTGGACTACGTCTTCTTCAACGTGGGGTGCACCATTGCCTACGCGCGTGACATGACCACCGTGGCCGAGGATCTGAAGATCGTCCGGCCGACCGTGGCCGTCTCGGTTCCCCGGCTGTACGAGCGCGTGTACAACGCGGTGACCGGAGCGACGGGCGTGAAGGGGCTGCTGGTGGGCTGGGCGGCATCCGTGGGCCTCGCGCACGCCGACGCGGTGCTGGCAGGCCGCGATCCGGGGTGGTGGACGAGGGCCCGCAAGTCCCTGGCCGACAAGCTGGTGTTCAGCAAGCTGCGCGCGGCCGTGGGCGGACGGCTGCGTTTCTTCGTCAGCGGCGGCGCACCGCTTTCGCCCGGAATCAACAAGTTCTTTTTCGCCGCCGGGCTTCAGATCCTCGAGGGATACGGGCTGACGGAGACCAGCCCGGTCACCAACGTGAACACCTTCGAGAACTTCCGCATCGGCACGGTGGGCAAGGCGGTTCCGGGCACGGAGATCCGCATCGCCTCCGACGGCGAGATCTGCATTCGCGGCCCTCAGGTCATGAAGGGATACTTCAACCGTCCCGAGGACACCGCCGAAGCCATCGACGAGGAAGGGTGGTTCAAGACGGGCGACATCGGCGAACTCGACGAAGACGGCTTCCTGCGCATCACCGACCGCAAGAAGGACATCATCGTCACCGCAGGCGGCAAGAACATCGCGCCGCAGCCCATCGAGAATGACGTCAAGCTCGATCCGTACATCGAGCAGGCGGTCATGGTGGGCGACCGGCGACCCTTCCCGTCGCTTCTGGTGGTGCCCGACTTCGAGCAACTGAACCAGTGGGCCGCCGCAAGCGAGATCGACGCGTCGGACCCCGCGGCGCTGCTCCGTGATGCGAGGTGCCAGGAGTTTCTGGGGCGCAGGGTGAAGGAGGCGCTGGCGGGGCTGGCCCGCTTCGAGATGCCCAAGAAGACGGCTTTCCTGGCGTCGACGTTCACGATCGAGGACGGGACGCTCACCCCGACCCAGAAGGTGCGGCGACGGGCCGTGGAGGAGCGTCACGGCGGGCTCATCGAGTCGCTGTACGACGAAGCGAACGTCGGCCGCGACTACTTCACCGGCTGAGCAGGCCTTCCGGAATCGAGGGGAGCTTCGGGTGTCCGACTCGCACCGGGTGGTACTGATTTCAGCGCCGGGAGCCGAAGCCGGGCGGCAACTGGCCCGCGCGCTGGTGGAGGAACGGCTGGCTGCCTGCGGGAGCGTGGTGCCGGCGGTGACGTCGGTGTACCGCTGGCAGGGCGCGGTGGAGGAAGAGGAAGAGGCGCTGGTGGTGCTCAAGACGGCGGCCGACCGGGTCGACGCCCTCACGCGGCGGACGCGCGAGCTCCATCCCTATGAGGTCCCCGAGATCCTCGCTCTTCCCGTTGCGGCCGGCAATCCCGGCTACCTGGAGTGGGTTATCGAGGAGACGCGCGCCGCGCCGTCCGGGCCCGCCGACGCGCAGACCTGATGGACAGGCTTCCCCGCAGGGCCCATATTGGTGCCGGCATCGGGGATTCGCCTCCCGTCTCCACGAAACACCCAACCGGTCGCGCGAGGGAAACATGAGCTGGGTGCCTGGCGGCTACATCTTCACCCACGTGGTTTTCTGGGGCGTCGTGGCGCTGGTCGCGGTAGGAACCAACGCGGTCGCGATCATGATGGTCACCGGCCTGATGCTCCTTCTGGTGCCGGAGTCGCTCAGGCGCTGAGTACTCCCCGGAGGAGGCCTGAATGCTGCTGAAGATACTGGGCGGCGTGCTCGCACTGGCGTTCGGGGTCTTTCTGGGGCTCTCCTTCGGTAAAGGCCCCACCGTGGAAGAGGTCGAAGAGCGAATGGGCAAGAACCTTCCGCGGGAGAAGGCCACCCGCCACTTCACCTTCCTCGGCCTGATGCAGAAGAAGCAGCAGCGGGGGTCGCACCGTCGCCGTCAGAGGAGCCGCGGGCCGTTCGACCTGTCCAGATAGGCCGGGCTGCTACCCCACCAGCCGGGTGACGAGAACCAGCACGGTGCCGATGATCCCGCCGAGCACGTAGCCCAGGCGCACGATCAGCTTCAGTTCCCGCTCCGTCACCCGCCGCACGATCTGCTCCATGCGCGCGGCGGGAAACGCCAGCACCTTCTCCTCGACGCGACGCGCCACGTCGATCTGCCGGACCACGGCGGGCACCTGGGCCTGCAGCCATTCCCACACCGGTGCGCTCAATCCCTCCTTCAGACGGTCGGCGGCGCCATCGGGGAGCCAGCGCGCGGGAACACCGATGGGGCGGTCGAGGACGGTGTCCACCAACTGGCGGGTGGTGCCGTCGATCAGTTGGGCGGCGCCGTCGCTGCGGGCGAGGGATACCAGCCCGCCCGCGATCGACGCGGGAGGAACGCGTTCCAGCACCTCGCCCCAACTGCGCGCACCCGCTTCGTGCAAAGCCGCCTCGAGCTTTTCCACCAGGAAGCTGCGTGTTGCCGGATCGCGGGCCGTCGAAGCCACCCAGTCGGCCAGCGTCCGGCGCGCCGCGACCACACTCTCGCTGTCGGCCTCGCCCAGCACCAGGTGGACGGGACGGCGCAGGAAGTCGACGACCGCGTCGTTGATGCCGCGCGACATGGCCGCCTGGACCGCGGGATCCTTCAGCAGGTGCGCGATCTGCTCCGCGCCCTCTTCCCGTATGGTGTCCAGCACCCGGTCCACGGTGTCTTCGGTGATGACAAGGCGCGCCACCACCCGCTGGTGGAAGCGCAGGTCGCGCAGAAAGCGCTGCAACAGGTCGTGGATGCCCCGCTCGAAACGGGCCCGCGCCCGATCGTCCTCCAGCAGGGCGCCCAGCCGGGCGATCGCCAGCGGCAGGTAGTTGGAGAGCCCGCGTTCGAATGCCGCCACCATTCCGGGCGGAATCGTTTGCTCGAAGGTCTTCTCGGGCGACAGCAGCGAGCGGGCGGCCGACGACAGGTAGTCGTCCACCGCGCGGTAGAAGCCGTCGCTGCCCAGCGTGCCCTCCATCCAGCCGTCGAGGGCAGAGGCCAGAGCGGCGCTGCGGGCGGGCGTGAGCGCGCCGCCGATGGGCACGTCGGAGAGCGCTTCCACCACCGATCCGGCGCGGTCGGCGACCGCACGCTCGAACTCCTCGGAGTTTAGCCAGGCCGCGATCTGCTCGCGGACCCTGGCCGCCGAGTGGTGCAGCGCCGATTCCACCTCGGGCAGGATCGACTCGGGCAGCATCTCCCGGAGGGAACCGCGCTCCTCCAGCAGCAGCACGTCCACGAACTCGCCCAGACGCCGGTCGAAGGCGCGCCGGAATTCTTCGTCGGCGAACGTCCGCTCCAGGTCGGATTCGGTGAGCAGGCGGTTCCCCACCGTGCGCCCGATGGCCGCGGCCAGGCGGGGCTGGTTCTTGGGAACCGCGCCCTGCAGGAGGCCGATCTTCCTGCCGCGCACGCGTAGCGGCTCGTACGGGTGGAAGAGCATCCAGATCGCGACCGAGTTGGTCAGCCCGCCCGCCAGCGCACCGAAGACGATGGTGAGCAGCGGGGCGATCAGGTTCTCGAGCAAGGGGCGACCTGGCTCAAGGTGCGCGATGGTAGAGGATGCCGCGCACGGGATAGGCGACGGTCTCGATGGTGATCGAGCCCTCCACTTCCGAGATGGCGATCAGGGGCAACTGTGGACCCGGCCCCTCCCCGGCCTCCATGTGCGTGCTCATGGCCTCGATTCTACCGGTCAGGTCGGCGTCGGGCGACTGGAAGCGCCACGCAACCGGAACGTCGCGCCGGGCCGGCTCGAACGCCCTGGAGCGGGTCGCCGTCACCGTCACGCCCGGCCAGTCGAAATTGCGCGCGCGCAGCATGCCCCATCCCTGGAACGTGGAGTCGGCGGCCGCATCGAAGGGTCCGCGCAGAAACACGTGGATGTCCTCGGAGACGAGAAGCGCCCAGCTTTCGGGCATCGCGTCCGAGGCCTGCCGCGCGAAGGAAATGTCGACCAGCGTCCCCGCGAGGGCGTTCTCGGAGACAATCGTCGAGGCCCCTCTCACCTGGACCAGTTCTCCCGGACGACTGCTCCATCCCGCCACCGCCTCCCCGAGCCACATCTCCAGTTCCCGGCCCGCGCTGCGATACAGGAGGGCCGTCAGCGCGTCCCGTTCCGCAACGACGATGCGGATGCCCTCGTGGGGGATGATGCGCCATGGCGCCCGGACCGGGGGAGTCTCCCACGAGGACTGGAAGAAGGCGTCCCACACGCCTCCGCGCGCCAGCCAGATGCGGGCGTCCCGGTCGACGGCCTCCTCACGCGTGCTCGCCGAGAACGACCAGGCAACCACCAGCGGGCTCTCGTCCTCTAACGCAAAAAAGGCCAGATGACGCTCGTACCGATTGCCCGCGAACGAGTCCAGCGGCGCAAGGGCCGGGTCTTCGACGCGCGCGCCGCCGGGGTTCCCGGGCTCGGCGGTGCAGGCGACGGTCACCATGAGCGCCGCGGGCAACAGGCGGGCCATGCTCATCGGTCGGGGGCCGCAGCTTGACGAAACCCCGTCCCGCTCACCACGTTGCTGCCCTTGACCCTGCCCCAACCTCGCTCGGAACGCCCATCCATCCCCTCCTCAGAGCAGATACCCATGGAATACAATCCGGACCTTCCCTTCTACAAGCGGCTGCACTGGCAGGTTCTTGCCGCGATGATCCTGGGTTCGCTCGCCGGAGTCACCTTCGGCGAAGCCGGCGCCGAGGCGATCGGCTGGATCGGCGAACTGTTCATGCGCCTGCTGAGGATGATCATCGTGCCGCTGGTGCTCACCTCGATCGTGTCCGGAGTGGCGTCGGTGGGCGGAGGCCGCGCCGTGGGCCGCCTGTTCGGCAAGACGCTGGGATACTACGTGGTGTCGAGCTTCCTCGCCGCTTCGGTGGGGCTCCTGATGGTAAACCTCATCCGGCCGGGTGTGGATTCCAACATCGTCGAAGCCTCCACCGACCCCATGCTGGTCGACACGCCGGACTCGTTCATCCAGTTGATCCTCGACATCGTGCCGATCAACTTCGTGGGCGCGGCCGGAACCGGCGACATGCTCGCGATCATCTTCTTCTGCATCGTCTTCGGCGCAGCCATCACGACCCTGCCGGAACGCCCGCGCGTCATCATCACCGACATCTTCGACGCCTTCTTCAAGGCGATGATGGCCCTCACGTCCGGCATCATCAAGCTGCTGCCGATCGGCGTCCTGGCGCTCATTACGAGGATGGTGGGCACGACCGGATTCGACGCGTTCGGAACCCTGGCCAAGTACATCGCGACGCTCGCCTCGGGGTTGACGATTCACCTCTTCATCACGCTGCCGCTGGTGCTGTACTTCGGAGGACGTCTGGCCTCCGGACGGCCCATTTCGCCGATCATCCACTTCCGCAACATGCTCGAACCACTCCTGGTCGCCTTCTCGACCAGTTCCTCGGGCGCGACGCTCCCGGTGACGATCAAGACCGTGCGCGAGAAGGTGGGCGTTTCCAACAAGGTGTCGTCCTTCGTGCTGCCCATGGGCGCCACGGTGAACATGGACGGAACGGCGGTCTTCGAATGCGTCGGGGCGCTCTTCATCGCCCAGGCTCTGGGCGCCGACCTCAGCTTCATGACGCAGGCCACGGTCGTGCTGACGGCGCTTCTGGCTTCGATCGGAGCGGCTGCGGTGCCCTCGGCCGGCCTCGTGGTCATCTTCATCGTGCTGGAGGCCATCGGGCTTGGAGGCAACGCCGACGCCGCCCTGATCGTCGGGGCGATGCTCGCGATCGACCGCCCGCTGGACATGGCGCGGACGGCGGTCAACGTCTACAGCGATTCATGCGGCGCCGCCATCATCGCGCGTTCGGAGGGCGAAGACCACGTGGATGCGCAGGTTGCCGTGGGATGAGGCCAGAGGCACCCGGGGCGGGCCCGCGCCGACTCCGCTAGCGCCGCTGCCCTCGTCTTCCGCCGCGGGGACTCCGGGAGCGGGAGGCCGGTCGGCAACCGACGCGACGGCGGGCTGCCCGGCTACGGTCGGCAGTTCGCGGGTCCGGGTCGAGAGCGGTGCCTCCGGCGGCGGGCGCCTCGGGGCGCGGGCGGTCCTGTCGCCAATTGCCGGACCGGCGGCTCGGGCCGCGGACTCCCCGGCGGGCCCGGGCGAGGCGGGAACGGGGTCCCCGCCGGCTGACGCGTCGTCTCGGAGCGCGCGCGCGATGACTGCGGATGGCGGGCTGTTCGCCGTCCCCTTCTTCGACTGCGGATCCAACCAGCTCCACGGGCGCGGAATCACCCGCCGGAGGCTCGGTGTCTCCGCCAATCGTCGCGGGCGCGGATTCCTTGCGGGCGGGCGTCGGCGGCGCCTGCGGCCGGGTGAGTTTCCGGTCCAGTGCGCCGATGAAGGTACCGATCAGCCTCGTGTTGCTGCCGAAGTCTCCCAGCCCCCTGGAGCGCGAAGTCGAACGGACATCCACCCGCGTCTGCGCCTGCACGTCGAGTCCGATGCGGATCTCCACGTCGCTCGCGCGGCGGGAAAGGCGCCCCCGTGTGAGGGCGTGGATGACGCCTTCCTCCTCGTCCCACCAGCGGGCATGCCAGCGCGGCAGTTCACCGCGAACGAGGTCGAGCACGGCGTCCCATACCTGAGCGAAGGGTATGGCATAGGTCCGGCCCACGAGACGCGGATCGGTGGCGTCGGCCGACGTTCGGGAATCAGTCGCCACAAGCGCGCGCTTGAGACGATCGGTAAAAGAGAGTTCCTGGCTCAGCCTGTCCCCCCTGGGAGGCCCGGTTGGCGAAACAGAGGCAACTCGCAACGCCTTATCTTACGCTGGAGCGCGTCCGATTTCCATTCTGCCGGTTAATATCCACGAAATGCCGCAAACTTCACACTGCGCCACTGCATGAAAGCCGTCATTCCGCTTGCGGGCAAGGGAACGAGGTTGCGGCCCCACACCCACCTCCTGCCCAAGCCGCTGGTGCGCGTGGCCGGGAGACCGGTCCTCGCCCATCTGCTCGACGAGCTGCTGCGCTTCGGGGTAACGGAGATGGTGTTCATCGTCGGCCATCTCGATGAGGTCATCCGCCGGTACATGGCGGAGGCGTATCCGGACCTGCCCGTCCACTACGTCGTCCAGGCAGTGCAGGACGGAACCGCGGGGGCGGTCAAGCTGTCGCAGCCGTACGCGGACGGCGAGCTGCTGATCCTGTTCGCCGACACCCTGTTCGAGGCCGACCTGTCGCCGGCGCGAACGCTCTCGCCGGAATGGAGCGCGGTCATCTGGACGAGGGAGGTCGAGGACTACTGGAAGTACGGCGTCGTCGTAACCGGCGCGGACGGCGCCATGACGCGCATCGTGGAGAAGCCGGAGCAGCCCGTCTCCCGCCTCGCCAACATCGGCCTCTATCACATCCGCGATTCCTCCCTGCTCTTCGAGGGGATCGACCATGTGCTGGCCTCGCCTGCGGGCGCGTCGGGGGAGTACTACCTGACGGACGCCTTCCAGTACATGGTTGACCGCGGCGCGCGCATCCGCACGGTCCCGGTGGACTCGTGGCACGACTGCGGCAGTCTGGAGGGGCTGCTGAGCACCAATCGGCATCTGCTGGAGGCGGGGGGTACGGCGGTGTCGGCCGCGGCGCGGCTCAACGATTGTTCGCTCGCGGAACCGGTGCTGGTGGAGGCGGATGTGGTCGCCCAGGGGAGCGTGATCGGTCCCAACGTCACCTTGGAGCGGGGCGCGAGAGTGGTCGGCAGCCGGGTGACGAACACCATCGTGGGCGCCGGCGCGCGCGTGGAGGGAGCGCGCCTGGACGGGTCGCTGGTGGGCGCGGGCGCGGTCGTGCGGGGTGTGGAGGGCAGGGTCAATGTGTCGGACCACTCGGTGGTCGATGCGATGGCGGTGAACGAAGGCCCCTAGTCCGGGCCGATCCTTCTCACCGCCACCTTTCCGGCGGCGTCCCGCGCCACCACCAGGTCGGCGGGTACGCCCGGGCCGATCCGCGCGCTTCCGTCGGGCGCGCGATGCCCCTCGGCGGCCACCACAAAGAGTCCGGCGGCCGCGACCGTTTCATGGGCTTCCCGGTCCGCGAGGTCGCCCACTTCCACAATGGTGGGGTCCGACCGCGTCAATGGGTCGTCGTACTCGATGAGCACATCGGCCACCATCGGCGGAAGACCCGGCGCGATCAGCGTGCCCCCGGCCAGCAGAAGGTCGCTCACCATGCGCCCGTTCGGAGGCAGGCCGTCGTAGAGGGCGAGGTCGACCTCCGCGAAGCTGCCGTCGGCGATCGATCC
>JAPPHB010000031.1 GCA_028821195.1 Gammaproteobacteria bacterium | reverse complement strand
GGCCACGCCCTGGGCGACGAGCTTGCGGACGGCGCGGCCCACCTTTTCGTGGTGGCACCCGAGGAAGCTCGTCCACTGTACGCGGGTGAACACGCCGCCGTGGCAGCAGGCCAAGGCGATCCATTCGGCACGGCGTCCCTTCCAGCCGAAGGGCTTCAACCCTTTTGCGCGCTCCCTGAGACCGGGGACCGCTCTGCCCTCCGTCAGGTCGAACCGTTGTTTCGTCGTCTCCATGCCCGAAACGTTGAAGGGCCGCTTGGAGGGAAGTCAACCCACAGAGAATGCCTTGAAGTCCGTTGGCCTTCAGAGATGTTCGACAGCGTTCGCCGCTCGGAAGAGGGCTCCGCCAGCGAGGTGGCAGATAACCCCCCGCAGTCGCGATAGCGAGCAGGTCGCCGTGGGATTGCGTTGCGGGCGACGATGTCCCGGTTCCCCGAGAAGTCATCGGGCGACCGCAATGTGAAGCCGTGCTGGCGGCGACAGCTTTCCGATTAACCCCCTACCACGGGGGGAAGATTCCGTATTGAGCGGGGTGTCCAGCACTCTATTCGACTCCGCGACAAAGGCCGAACGTTGTTGCGTCCATTGGCCGCGGTCCTTCGCGGCCATCACAACCAACCCTCAGAACAGGAGGATTCCGATGACGAGGGTGCTTTCCTTCCTGGCACTGGCCATGCTCTTCGCTACGGGTGTGGCCGTGGGCGGGACCGTTGGGCCTGCGCCCGCCTACGCGCAGACCGAGGAGACCTGCGAGCAGGACGAGTGCGATCCGGCTCCTTGGTGGAAGTTCTGGGCTAGTGACGAGTGCGTCATGAACCCGGGATACCTCACCGGTTGCGACTGGGTCGGCGATGACGAGTGCGCGACGTACGCGTGCGGTCAGAAGCTGCCGGGCGGCGGCAACGGCTCAGGAGACGACGACGAGTAGGATCCGTCCCGAAGCAGGGGGTGGCGGGCGCGGGCTGGCCTGCCGCCCCCTGGTTCGACCGACCAGGGGAGGAGACAGGGAAGAATGAAAGGAAGAGACGAATGATCAGCGTAGCAGCAACAGCGGTGGCAGTAGCCTTGCAGCAGGCGGCCGTGACCGGAGTGGTCCGTGACAGTACGGACCTTGAGCCGGTCGCTTTCGCGCGAGTGACGGTCGAGATCCCGGAAGCTCCACCACGGGAAACGGCCACTGACAGATTCGGCGCCTTTACGATGGCGGGACTCGAAGCTGGCGATGCCGTCGGCGTCCTCACCGTGGATGCGTTCGGATATGCGCCTTGGCGCATGGAATTGACGCAGGCTTTGGACGGCGAACTCACGATTCTGCTTCGAGCGCAGCCGATCGCGCTTGAGGAGATACGCGTCAATGCGCGACGGGCGGCGGACCCGTTGTCGTCGTCTCCGGGAGCCTTCGTGGTGGACCGGGAACTGGTGCGCGCACAGCCCGTGGTGCTGGAGACGGATGTACTCCGCGCCACGGCCCTTTCCCCCGCCGCGTCGCCTGCGTCCGACTGGGTGGCGGCACCGTTCATTCGGGGCGGGGCGAGCGAGGGCACGCCGGTCTTCCTGGACGGAGTGCGGCTCTTCAACCCGTTCCATGTCGGAGGATTCGTGGCGGCGCTCAACGCCGAGGCCGTCAATCGGGTGACTCTGCTCACGGGATCGTCGAGCGAAGCGCTGGCGGTGGGGTCGCTCTCGGGTGCTATCGACGTGGCCACCCGGGATGGGGCGCGGGACAGCTTCCGCTCAAGCGGCTCATTGGGGATCGCCTCGCTGCGCATGTCCGCCGAGGGACCGGTGGGTGAGTCGGCGTCGTTTCTCGTGGACGCCAGACGCTCATACATCGACCTGCTTACGGCCGGACTGGGAACGATTCTGGACAACTCCACGGTGCCGTACTCCTTCGGCGACGTTCATGGCAAGTTCACGAAGGATCTCGGGGGGGTTCGCCGACTCTCGCTGACGGGCTACTGGAACGACGAAGGCCTCGATTCGAGGCCCCAAGACATCCCCGAGGGAGACGCGGCGCTTGGCCGGGCCTCAAGGGCAATCTGGGGGAACATGGCGCTGGCCGCGCACTACCGGGACCGAGTTGGCTCGGCCACCCTGGTCGATCTGAGCGTCGGGCACAGCCGGTTCTCGGGCGACTACACGGTGTTTCAGGGCAAGGCGATGGACGCCGACACGTCCTCCATCGTGCGCGGCATGATGGGCGAGTACCGGACCGAAGTGCGGCTCCGGCGGCAGTCCGGCAACGTGACCCTCGACGGAGGCGTACAGGCAACCCGTTTCGAGGCGTCACACAGCGCCGTCGGCAGTGAGTGGGACGGTAGCGACCCGCACGACCTATTCGACGCGTTCGATCTTTCGCCCGCAGCGACTAGGATCGCTGCATTCGGCAGCGTGAAGGCAACCATGGGCGGGGGGTTCGCGGGTGGAGGGGGCCTTCGCGCCGACCACTTCTTCGGCGTCGACGGCGCGCTATCGCCCTTCGCGGAGGTTTCGTACCAGCGGCCCCGCTGGAGGGCTTGGATATCCGCCAGCCGGTCACACCAGGCCCTGTCGTCGATCCGCAGCGAAGAACCGGTTTCGTCGAGCTATCTGGCCTACGACCTGTTGGCTCCGGTCCAAGAGGGTCCGCTTCTAAGGAACTCCGAAGTATCCGGTGGCTGGGAGGGCGGCACCCACGGCGTGCGCGTTCGGGTGGAGGCCTTCGCCCGGCGGATGGACAATCTCCGCCTTCCCGTCCTGAACAACAATCCCATCGAGTCACTCATGCTCATTGAGCCGTCCAAGCGCGAGCTGGGGAGCGGCACGGCGAAGGGGCTGGAATCCACTTGGAGCTGGGCTCCGGCCGGCGGTGGGGCAACCGTGATCGGCAGCTACCGCTGGGCCAATGTGACCCGAACCGTCGACGGCCGCACCTATACACCCCGATTCCACAGGGATCACGAAGGGGAGTTGAGTGCGAGTCTGCAACGTGGCGGCTCGAACTGGTCGGTGCGTTTCTCTGCGCGCAGCGGACAGCCGACGACACCCATCGTGGCCTTCTTGCCTTTCGTCGCCTACCAGTCCCCCGATGCGCGCGCGGGTGGTCTCTACGACGATGTCCTGAACTTCGCAGGAGACTACAACTCGGCCACGCTGCCGCCCTACCTGCGAATCGACGTGGGCTGGCGCGGCTCGAAGGACGTGGACTGGTTCGGCGGCGGAACGCTGACGCCGTTCGCCTCCATCGCCAATCTCTTCAGCCTTCCCAACGTCGTTGGCGTCGCGCCGGAGCAACGCAGGGACGGCGTGACCGAGCGCGTGTACGCACCACAGCTTCCGATGCTCCCGTTCCTGGGTCTCGAATTCCGATTCTAGGGACCACCAACCGATCGAGAGAGGATCTCATCATGCATGACAATTCGATAGACAGGGCTACGGGCGGCGGGGCCAAGCGCCGTGGGCACGGCCCTGCTCACCTCATCGCCGCATTGACGGCACTTGGCGCCGCCGTGGCTGCGGGCGCGTGCGACTACACGCATCCGACGGAAGTCTTCGTCCCCGACGAAGACGTCATAGCGGTCGCCGCCGTGATCAGTGCGGGATTCGACACCGCCACCTTGCTTGCCACCTACCCGCACCGCGACACACTGGCCGGTCCGCCGGTGGTCGGTGCCCAACTGTCCGGTCCGGGATGGACGGCCACCTTCTCGCAGGGTCCGGACTCGCATACGCCAGAGGGTCTTTGGGCGTGCAATCTGATATCCGGGTCGGTGGCTTGGAAGGGGCCTGTATCATGCTTGCGCGCCCAGCTTCCGGAGCCAATCGAGGTGGGCGGCCGGTACACCCTGTCGGGCACTACGGAACTCGGCGCCTTCTCTGGAGCTACGACCGTCCCTTCCGCTCCAGTGCTTGTCGAGCCATCGGTGCAGTTCGTTGCCACGCCAACCGGTGACACGTTCGGCGTCGATGTACGATACGAGACTCCTGCCGGAGTGGAGTTCATCGTAGCGGAGGCCGCCAATGTCGTGCAGGTCGTCGTGGACAGCGCAGGCGACTTGAGCGAGGAACCCAGATGGATAAAGCGCCTCGCCCCCAGGGAGCTGAACCCGGCGGCTGAGCGCGCTCGCATCATGGTCTGGGGCTATGGTTCCAGTTCGCCCCAGAACGCTTGGCGGCCTCCCGAATTCCGCCTCGACCTCCACCTCGTCGGCTTCGACGAGAACTTCGCCCGCTTCGCCCGGCTCCGCTACGACCGTCTAGTGATCCGCCCTTGGCCCAGCTTCGGGCTCAGCGGCGATGAAGGCATCTTCGGCTACTTCGGAGCCGCATCCCGTTCAAACCCGGTCCAAGTGATTGTGAGGCCAAAATGAAAACTCGGTTCCTACCACCACCCCGATTCTTCCCGGTACTCCTGAGCGTGGCCGCGCTTGGGTTCGCGGCCGCCGCCTGTGACGGCCCAAGGAACAACGAGACCGTGCATCCGTTGCCCGGTCGGATTCCCGGGAGCGAGTGGGCTACGTCGATCACGCGCGACAGCGTTCCGGGGGACATGGCACCCGAACGGCTGGCGAAGTGGACCGCCGCGCGCGACGCGATCCGAAATGCCCGCCTTGTCGTGGCAATCGGCAGCGCGGGGATGGATCACTCGGAACGTTCGGATCCTACAGTCTTCGGAAGTCTGGCCGATGTCGCGGTCGACACCTCTGGTCTTGTCTACGTTCTCGACGAGCAAGCTCAAGAGGTGCGCGCGTTCGATTTCGCGGGCCGCTTCCTCCACAGATTCGGCGGGTTCGGAGACGGGCCGTCCGAACTTCGGCACGCGATCGGCATCGAACTGCTCGCCGACGGGCGGATTCTGGTCGCGTCGCGTGATCTGCGCGTCAAGGTGTTCGCGCCCACCGAGCAAGGATGGAGCGCGACCCAGACCATCGAGGCCCCGGTCGGCCCTCGCGCGATCTGCTCGATGCGCGACGGGCGAGTCTTTATCAACGGCTATCGCCAGGATGCGAACACGCTCGTCCATCAACTGCCGATCATCGGAACCGACTCGGTCGCCCCTGCCTTCGGAGGAGGCTATCAGGACGAAAACTGGCTCGTACAGATGGCGCTCGCCGAGGGTGCGCTGGCATGCGCGAATGCCAGACGCGGTCTGGTGGTGCTCGGCCATCGCGCCATCCCGCTGATTCGGGCCTTCGACTCGCTCGACGGCTCGCTCGTTTGGGCCTCGAAGCTCGAATCGTTTTCTGGAATGCCCGTCTATCAGGGGGTGAACCAGAGGGGACGAAACTACATTCGCAAGGGACGCCCGGCTCAATGGGATGTTCTGGGCTCGGTCCACCCCGTTGCGGAAGGCCACCTGCTGGTTCAGGTGGGCCACGGAAGCATGGTTCGACGGACGGTTTCCATCGAGAGCTACCTGCTGGACTCCGAGTCCGGCGCCGGAGCCTTTCTCGGCGAAGAAGTGCCGAGGGCCATTCCCTTCGAGGGAGGATACGTCGCCCTGTACGAGGATCCCTACCCCCGGATCGAGGTCCGGGCGTTCGATGATTCCCAGTTGATCAGGATGGCCTCAGCGCCGAAGGGGGTGGCTGGGCAATGACTCGCAAGACAAGGACATGGATCGCCGGTACGGTGTTCACGGTGGGATCGGTTGCGGGCATGGCCCTGGCAACTGCGGGTCTAATGCCCACGCTGGACATCGAGCTTGCCGTGCCAGCGCGCGAGGCGCTGGAGTACCGGCCCGGCAGCGTAGCCGCCAACGGCGCCGAAGACGAGATCGTGCTCGTCTATCTGGGTTCGTCGTCGTGTGGTTGGTCGAATCTACCCGAGGTATCGCGCGCAGTGAGGGACGCGAAGGTCCTCGTCGCGGAACATGCTCGGAACGCCGGGATGCGCTTTTCCGCTCTGGGAATCGCTCTGGATGTGGACGCCTCGCGCGGCTGGGCACATCTTCGCAAAGCGGGCTTGTTCGATGAGATTGCGGCAGGCATGGGCTGGGCCAACAGCGGAGCCGACAAGTACGTCTTCGGTAAATTGGCTGGCCCGGCATCCACCCCGCAGCTACTTGTCGTCCAACGCTCTCTGAGCACCGGCTTGGGAGGACGCCCGAAGGCGGAATCCGAGCGGGTTTTGGTGAGGAAGACCGGCTCGAACGCAATCCTGGGTTGGGTGTCGGAGGGAGCTGCATACGAAGGCCGGACCGGCGAAGTGCGGGCCGCGGGCGGGATGTGATCCCATGGGACTCTTGAGATTGATTCTGAGGAGGTCCCGCGATCAGCGCCGCTCCCTGCGGCGTCCTCCGGCCGTCCTGCCGCTTCAAGTCCTCCGGTGTGGCACGCTGCCGATTGCGTTGCTACAATGCGTCATGCTCACGGACACCCTGCTCAGAGAAGTCTTCGATGCGTCGCCGGACGCCATCTTGGTGGTGGATGACGGAGGCGTGATCCGGGATGCCAACGAGCCCGCCGCGACCATGTTCCAATGGGATCGTGGTGAGTTGGTCGGGCTCAGTGTCGATCTGCTGGTGCCCTTCCAGCATCGCGCGCGCCACGCGGAACTCAGGGCGGAATACGCGCTCCAACCCCGTGCCCGGCCAATGGGACACGGCTTGCTCCTGCATGGGGAACGAAGAGATGGAAGTCAGTTCCCGGTCGAAATCGCGCTCACGCCCTGGCAACCCGCCGATGACCAACCGATGGTCGTCTGCACGGTTCGAGACCTGTCCCGATTCGACCGATGGCGCAGCATGTCGATGGCGAGGGAAGGGGCTGCGGAGGCGGAGCGGACCCGAATGGCTGCCGAGTTGCACGACGACATCGTCCAGCGGATGGTCTTCATCAAGCACCGCTTCACTACCCTGCGGAACGCCGAGGGCCTGTCCGGCGACGATGGCCGTCTGCTGGAGTTGAGCGCAGCCATTGATGACACCATCGCTTCAATCGAGCGGATCTGCCGTGGTCTGACGCCGCTGGAACTCAAGCACTTCGGACTGAGCTTCGCGTTGCGGATCCTGTTTCGCGAACATTCCGAAGCAGGGTTCGCGGTTCAAAGCGATCTCATGGATGTGGGGCGCGAACTGGACCCGGCGAAAGCGCTGTCCCTGTTTCGCATCGTCCAGGAGTCCCTTTCCAACGCGCGCGAGCATTCGGGAGCCGACGAAGCCATCGTCACCCTGACCCGCGATTCGGAGTGGATCGAAGTTGAAGTGAGGGACGCTGGCGTCGGCTTCGATACCGCCGCCGTCGCTTCGTCGGGGAGCGGCATCGGGCTCCTCGGGATGAGTGAGCGAGCCGCCATGGTCGGCGGGCTCTTCGAGGTGCGCAGCAGTCTCGGCAATGGCACCGGAATCCGGGTTCGCGTTCCGGTGGCTGAGCATGCTACGGCGGAGGACGAGCTGTGAGTTGGGACACGAAGGTGCTCATCGTTGACGACCATGAGATGGTGCGGGCGGGTCTACGGGCGATCATCGAGAGTACCGGCCGAATGAAGGTGGTTGGCGAGGCTGCCGACGGCGAGGAGGCGATTCGGCTGGCACAGAGACTCGAACCCGACGTGATCCTGATGGACATTGACATGCCTCGTCTGGACGGCATCGAGGCGACTCGGCGAATGAGCGCGATGGAGCTTCACGGAGGGGTCCTGATCCTCACCAGACACGACCACGAGGAGTACCTTGAACCCATCATGTCGGCGGGTGCGATGGGGTTCATCAGGAAGAGCCGGGGGCCTGAAGACTTGGTCCGGGCTGTGGATCTGATCGCCGCCGGACGGACAACGATGCCACGCGTGGCGTCCCAGCTCTACATGAGGAGACGGCGGGAATTCGACGCCCAGCCGGAATCCCCGCTGGCCGCCTTGAACGATCAGGAACGCGAAATCCTGAGACTGACCGCGAGAGGCTATACGGCAAGCCAGATTGCCGGCAAGATGTCCCTGGCGCGGAAGACGATCGAGAATTACCGTGCCCGCCTCAAGGAGAAACTCAAGTTGCGCGACCGGTCGGACTGGGTGGACTTGGCGCTCAAGTCGGGCTTGCTGCTGGACGAGTAGGATAGGATGGAGAACCCCATCGGCCAGCGTATTATTTGAGTACGGCCGCATCCGCTCGGACCCCCTCCGAAGTCCCGCTATTTGGTCACGGTTTCCCCGCTGTTCGTGGGAGTCGAGGTCAGATATGGTCTGGGGGCAGGAAACGCAGATCGCGCAGCCCTGATTGAACTTACGTGATTCCCTGCCGTGATACTG
>JAPPHB010000059.1 GCA_028821195.1 Gammaproteobacteria bacterium | reverse complement strand
CGACGCGGCCCGGCGCATGGTGGAGTTCTACCGGCGCCACCTCGGGGATCCGGCGTCGAGGCCGATTATCCCGTGACTCGACGGGGACCACATCCTCTTCCCGAACACGACCACCCACGCCACCCCAGGATCCATCCATGCAACTCGGCGCCTTCTCCATCAGCCTTTCCGTCAACGATCTCGAAGCCTCGAAATCCTTCTACGAGAAGCTCGGCTTCAGGCAGACCGGCGGGGACGGCACGGGGTACCTGATCATGGTCAACGACAGCACCATCATCGGCCTCTTCCACGGGATGTTCGAAGGCAATATCCTCACCTTCAATCCCGGACTGGCCCAGGACATGTCGCGGCCGGAGATTTTTACGGACGTGAGGGAGATCCGCGCGTCGCTGGTGGCGGACGGCGTGGAGATGTCGACGGATACGGACCCCGACGGCACCGGGCCCGCGCACATCGTGGTGGTGGATCCGGACGGGAACCCGGTGCTGATCGACCAGTTCTTCCCGAGACCGGGGAGCGAAGGGAAATGAAACCGAGGAGAGAGCCTTGAGCCGCACAGAGATACAGCGCACCATCGCCGCGCCCGCCGACAGGGTCTTCGCAGCGGTCGCCGACGTGAGACAGTTCTCGCGCGCCGTGGAGCACATCGAGCGCGTCGAGTTCGTGTCCGACACCCGGACCGGCCTGGGCACCCGCTTCCGCGAAACCCGCCGCATGCGTGGGCGGGAGGCCACGGTCGAACTCGAGATCACGGAGTTCGCAGAGCCCGAGCGAGTCCGGTTCCTGTCGGAGGCCGGTGGTGTGAAGTGGGACACGGTCTTCACGGTTGTGGCAGGCCGAGACGGTAACACGCGCCTGATGTTGGTCATGGAGGCTACGCCTCTCACCTTCCCGGCCCGACTCATGGTGCCGCTGATGAAGGGCATGGTCCGCAAGGCGATTGCCGCGGACATGGACGCGGTCAAGAGGTATTGCGAGAGATCTTCGGGAGGTCCGTAGCGCGCCGGGGTTTGCATCGTTGTTCGAGCGCATCCAGCTTTGGGCGCTTAATGTTCCGATACCCTTGTCGAAATCGATACCTACCAGAGACACATACACATGGCAGACCGGCGCCAGCAGGCTCTCGATTACCATACCGACGGCCGCCCCGGCAAGATCGAGGTGGTTCCGACCAAGTCGCTCTCGACCCAGCGCGAACTCACCCTCGCGTACTCCCCGGGGGTCGCCGAGCCCTGCCGCGAGATCGCGGCCAATCCCGCGGAAGTCTTCACCTACACGGCGCGCGGCAACCTCGTCGCGGTGGTCTCCAACGGGACCGCGGTGCTCGGGCTGGGCAACATCGGGCCGCTCGCCGCCAAGCCGGTGATGGAGGGCAAGGGGGTGCTCTTCAAGCGCTTCGCGGGCATCGACGTGTTCGACATCGAGGTGGATTCGAGCGACGCGGAGGAGGTCATCCGCTTCTGCCAGCTCCTGAGCCCCACCGTGGCCGGCATCAACCTGGAGGACATCGCCGCGCCCGAGTGCTTCGTCATCGAGCAGGCGCTGCAGGACAAGCTCGACATCCCCGTCTTCCACGACGACCAGCACGGCACCGCCATCATCGCGGCGGCGGCACTCCTCAACGCCATCGACCTGGTGGGCAAGCGCATCGAGGACGTGCGCGTGGTCTTCAGCGGCGCGGGCGCCTCGGCGATCTCCACGGCCCGCCACCTGCGCCGGCTGGGCGCGGATCCCGCCAAGGTCGTCCTGTGCGACTCGCGCGGCGTGATCTACAGGGGCCGCGAGGAGGGGATGAACGCGTACAAGGCCCCGTTCGCGGTCGAGACTGAACTGCGCACGCTGGAGCAGGCGCTCGACGGAGCCGACATCTTCATCGGGCTCTCGGTGAAGGGGATCATGACCCCAGCCATGGTGTCGTCGATGGCGCCGGATCCCGTCATCTTTGCCCTGGCCAACCCCGATCCGGAGATCCTGCCGGAAGACGTGGCCGCGGTCCGGGACGACGCCATCATGGCTACGGGGCGCTCCGACTATCCCAACCAGGTCAACAACGTCCTGGGCTTTCCCTTCATCTTCCGGGGCGCGATCGATGTGCGCGCGCGCGGCATCAACGCGGAGATGATGCTCGCCGCGACCCGGGCCCTCGCCGAACTGGCGCGGCTGGAGGTGCCCGAGGCGGTGCGTGGGGCGTACGGCCACGAAGACATCCACTTCGGGCGCGACTACCTCATCCCCAAACCCTTCGACCACCGCGTGCTCTTCCACGTCGCGCCCGCGGTGGCCGAGGCGGCCATGCGCACCGGCATGGCGCGCCAGGAGCTCGACCTGGACGAGTATCTGGACCGCCTGCAGGCGCTGCTGGGTCCGGGGCGCGCGGTCATGACCGGGATCCGCGCGCAGGCCCGTCGCGAGCCGGCGCGCATCGTCTTCCCCGAGGGCCACAACCAGGACGTGATCCGCGCCGCCGCCGAGCTCGCCGAGGCCGGAACCTGCCGCCCCATCCTGCTGGGGCGGCCGCCGCGCGTGGCCGAGAAGGCGGGCTGGATGGGGCTGGACATGACGGGCGTCGAGGTCGTCTACGCCGCCGAGCGTCCCGACGACCGCCACGACTACGCCGAGAAGCTGTTCCAGCGCCGCGCCCGCAAGGGCCTCACCCTGGCGGAGGCCCAGTGGAACCTGTACAAGCCCATCTACTTCGCGCTCAGCATGGTTGAGGAGGGACAGGCGGACGCCATCGTGGCCGGCATCGAGGCCAACTACGCCGAGATCCTGCGCCCGGCGCTGCAGGTGATCGGGGCCAAGGGGGACATGCGGGTGGCGGGCCTCTACATGCTGGCCTTCCGCAACCGCCACCTGGTTTTCCTGGCCGACACGACGGTGAACATCGCTCCCTCCGCCGAGACCCTGCGCGACATCGCGCTCCAGACCGCCTCCTTCGTGCGCGATCTGGGCATCCCGCCGCGGGTGGCGATGGTGAGCTTCTCCAACTTCGGCTCGGCGCCGCACGACGAGTCCCGGCGCGTGGCGCAGGCGGTGCAACTGGTGCGCGAGGCCGATCCCGAACTGGAGATCGACGGCGAGATGCAGGCCGACACCGCGGTGGACCCCGTGGCACTGCGCGAGGTCTACCCGTTCACCCATCTGACCGGGCCCGCCAACATCCTGGTCTTCCCGCGCCTTTCGGCCGCCAACGCCGCATACAAGCTTCTTGAACACCTGGGGGGCGCCGACGCGATCGGTCCCATCCTGCTGGGCATGGCCAAGCCGGTGCATATCCTGGAGCGGGGATGCGCGGTGCAGGACATCGTCAACCTGTCGGCCGTGGCGACCGTGGACTGGCAGGCCCGCAACCGTAATGGAGGATGAAGCCATGACGATCATCGATGCGCGCGCGCGCCGCCGCTTCCCCGGCAGAGCGCTCTTCCTGCTTGCGCTCGCCCCCGCGCTTGCGGCCGATCTGGCCGCCCAGAAGCCGGTCCATGTTCCGGAAGACATCCCGGCCCGCGTCCAACCCCTTCCTTCCCTGCGCGAACAGGCGGCGGAGCAGCAGGAGTGGCTGGAGCTGCGCATCGGGCGCATTCTGCCGGCGCTGATGGCGGAATACGACGTGCGCATGTGGATCCTGTCCATGCGCGAGTACGCCGAGGATCCCGTCTTCTGGTCGATCACATCGCCGACCACCTTCGCCGCCCGCCGGCGCTCCATCTACGTATTCACGCGTCAGGACGACGGCGCGGTGGAGCGGCTGGCGCTCGGCGGAACCGACCAGGGCGGCGTCTTCCAGGCGTATCGCTCCACGCGGCCGGCGCCCACGCAGCCCACCGCGGAGCTGGTCGGCAACGAGCAGTGGCGGCTCCTGCGCGAGCTGGTGGAGGACCGCGATCCGGAGAACATCGTCCTCAACATCGACCCCGACTGGGCCTTCTCGGACGGCCTGCACGCCGGGGAGCGCGAGGAGCTGGAGGAGGCGCTGGGCCCGGAGCTGATGGGCCGCGTGAAGCGCGAGCCGCGCCTGGCCATGAACTACATCGCGCTGCGCCTGCCGGAGATGATGCCCCGATACCGGAAGATCGAGGAGACGGTGCACGCGGTCATCTCGGAGGCCTTTTCTAACGCCGTGATCACCCCCGGCGAGACCACCATTGAGGACGTGGAGTGGTGGATGCGCCAGCGGGTGCGCGACCTGGGCTACACGGTCTGGTTCCAGGCCAACGTGGACGTGCAGCGGGCGGGCGAGGTGCCCTCGGACGGCCCCGCCGTCATCGAGCGAGGCGACCTGCTCTGGACCGACTTCGGGGTGGTGGCGCAGAACCTCCACACCGATACCCAGCACCTGGGCTACGTCCTGCGCGAGGGTGAGACCGAGGTGCCTGCGGGACTCCGGCAGTGCATCGCCAACTCGAACCGCCTGCAGGACATCCTGCTCGAGCACATGGAACCCGGGCTGACCGGCAACGTGATCCTGGCCAACACGCTGGCGCAGATGCACGAGGAAGGCATCAACGGGACCGTGTACACGCACCCCATCGGCGATCACGGCCACGGCGCCGGGCCGCTGATCGGACGCTGGGACGGGCAGGAAGGTGTGCCGGTGCGCGGCGACGCGGTGCTGCTGCCCTCGACCTGGCACTCGATCGAGCTGCAGGCCACGACCCCGATCCCCGAGTGGGACGGCAAGGCGGCCAGTTGCCGCCAGGAGGAAGAGGCGTACCTCGACACCGAGGGCGCGCGCCACTGGGTGTTCCGGAGGCAGAGCAGGTTCCACATCGTGTGGTAGTGACGGCTTGTTCTACCACGGACGGCGGTGATGGCTGACGCTGCGCAACGGCAGGCAAGGACGGAATGACATGAAAACGATGCGAATCACGATGCGGGGATGGGGCGTTGGCATGCTGCTCGGCGCAGCCTCGGCACTGGCCATTCCGCCGCAGGCAGCCGCGGCACAGGGACTGGCGGTGCCGGATCCCGTGCTCGAGGGCATCTGGGCCGAGACGATGGACAACTCGCAGATCGAGGCCATGGGACAGGTGCTGCTGGACGCCATCGGCCCCCGGCTGACGGGGTCGCCGCACATGGAACGGGCCCAGGAATGGGCGGTCTCGATGCTCTCCGGCTGGGGGGTGGAGGCCCGCACCGAGGAGTACGGCACCTGGGAGGGCTGGGACCGCGGCGTCAGCCACGTGGACCTGGTGTCGCCGCGGGTGCGCTCGCTGGAGGGACGCATCCTGGCGTGGAGCCCCGGGACCGGGGGCGAGCCGGTCGAAGGCGGGGTCGCCGTCCTGCCGGAAATGCGCTCGCCGGCGGACTGGCAGGCCTTCCTGGGCACGGTGAGCGGCAAGTGGGTGATGTTCTCCTATCCGCAGCCGACCTGCCGCGCGGACGAGCAGTGGCTCGAGTTCGCACAGGACGGATCGTACGAAGCCATGGCCGAGGCGCGCACGGCGGGCAACCGGGCGTTCAACCAGAGTCTGGCCGCCACCGGCACGCGCGATCCGCGCCGCCGCGACCTGCACACGCAGATCGAAGAAGCGGGCGCACTCGGAATCGTGACCTCGCTCTGGCCGGGCTCCTACGGCACGACCCGCGTCTTCAACGCCTACAACCGCGAGACTCCCACCTTCGAGCTGGGGTGCGAGGACTACGGGCTCGTCCATCGCCTGGCCGCCAACGGACAGGAGCCGGTGCTGCGGCTGACCGCGGAGGCCGAGAACCTGGGTGAGGTGCCGGTCTCGAACGTCATCGGCACAATCCCGGGGACCGAGCGTCCGGACGAGTATGTGATGCTCTCGGCGCATTTCGACTCGTGGGAGGGCGGATCGGGCGCGACCGACAACGCCACCGGCTCGCTGCTCATGCTCGAGACCATGCGCATCCTGTCCGCCGTCTATCCGAACCCGAAGCGCACCATCCTCATCGGGCTCTGGAACGGCGAGGAACAGGGGCTCAACGGCTCGCGCGCCTTCAGCGAGGACCATCCCGAGGTGGTGGAGGGGCTGCAGGTGCTCTTCAACCAGGACAACGGGACCGGCCGGGTGGTGAACATCTCCGCCCAGGGGTTTACGGAGGTGGGATCGTCGCTCGCGCGATGGCTGACGCGGGTGCCGGTCGAGGTCTCGGGGCACGTGAGCCTGAGGCTCCCGGGGAATCCGGGCGGGGGCGGTTCGGACTACGCGTCCTTCGTCTGCCACGGCGCGCCCGGCATCAACCTGAGCGCGCTGTCGTGGGACTACGGCTCACACACCTGGCACACTCACCGCGACACCTTCGACAAGCTCGTCTTCGACGATCTGAGGAACAACGCGGTGCTGGCGGCTTCGCTCGTCTACCTGGCTTCCGAGGACGATCAGCGGGTGAGCCGCGAGCGGCGAGAGCTGATCATGGGGCTCGGCGGAACCGGCGGGCGCTGGCCGGAATGCACGCCGGCGGCGCGGAGTTCGCGGGCCAGCCAGAGGATGTAGGGGGCGCAAGACGAGTTGCCGATCAAACCGGTATGCGTCTTGCGATTTGCCGATCGTTCGCGGACACGTAAGACGGTACCGCGCCATCAGCCGTCCGCAGGCGGCCCGTCACCTCCCCCCACCCAGCGGTCGACCAGGACCGAGGTGGTGATCTGGCCCCACAGGTTGGTGACCGTGCGGAACATGTCCGGGATGCGGTCGATGCCGAGCAGGATGCCCAGCCCGCCGAGCGGCACCCCCGCCACGTCCAGGGCGGGCGCCATGGTGAAGATGCTCGCCGACGGCACCGGCGCGATGGTGAGCGCGACCAGGAATACGGCGAGCACCGCCCCTCCGGCCGCGGCGAGCGGGAACGGCACCTCGAACAGGTGCGCCAGGAAGACTACGGCGGCCCCCTGGAAGAGCGCGCTGCCGGGCCGGTAGAGCGACGCGCCCAGCGGCACCACCAGGTCGGCGACGTTCGGCGACACCCCCAGCTTCCCGCTCGCCTCCTGGAGCGACGCAGGGAGGGCGGCGACCGTGCTGGTGCTCGCGAAGGCGATGGAGGTGGCGCCGAACACGCCCTTCACGTAGCGGCCGGGGCCGATGCCGCCCACCCAACGCAGCAGCACCAGGAACACCCCGCCGGTGAACAGGAGGAGCCCGGCGAGCACGGCCGCGACGAACACCGCCAGGCTCTGCACCAGGTCCCACCCGAGCTGCGCGGTCACCGGGGCGGCCAGCCCGAAGACGCCGACCGGCGCGCTCCAGAGCACCCACCAGACCAGCTTGATCAGCGTGGCCGAGACCGCGTCGGCGAAGGCCAGGAGTTGCTCCTTGTGCTTCCCGCCCAGCGCGGCCGCGGCCGCTCCGAAGAGCGCCGTGAACACGATCAGCGGGAGCAGGCTTCCCGCCGAGGCGGCCGCGAAGGGGTTGGGCGGCACCAGAGTCACCAGGAAGTCGACCACGCCGGGGATCTCGGGCGCGGCCTGTTCGCCCGCCGCCGGCATCGCCACCTCCGGCGCAAAGCGCAGGAAGAAGGCCATGGTCGCCATGCCCAGCACGATCGCCGGCGGGGTGGTGATCCAGTAGAAGCCGAGGGTGGTGCCGCCCAGCCGCCCGAGTTTGCGCAGGTCGCCGAGGCGGGCCACCCCCGTGAAGATCACCGCCATCACCAGTGGGATCACCACCATGCGGATGGCGTTCATGAAGACGGTGCCGATGGGCGCGGAGGCCAGCGCCACCGACATGAGCGCCTCCGACCCGGTGGCCGCGGCGAGCAACCCGACCCCCAGGCCCAGGACGAGTCCCGCGGCGATGAGGATGTGCAGCATGGCGGTACTCCGGGCTGGAGGTCGGGCGCCGGTCGGCTGGCTGGCGCCGGCGGGACTGCACCGATGCTACGCCGCGTTCTTCCCGTCCGGCAACCCCGCAATCAGGGTATCTTCCTCCACCCCCGACCCGGAGACCTCCCGTGACCGACCCCTACCTCCTCGCGATCGGCATCCTCGGCGGCCTTCTCGCCCTCACCGCCCTCGTTCTCGCCATCGTGCTGCGGCGCTACACCCGGCTGCGCCTGGAACTGCCGGCCCGGCTCCGGGAGGCGCGCGACGACGCGGTGGCGCGCAGCACGGCGGTCGTGCGCGGGCAGGCATTCGAGCACCTCGCGCCCTTCATGGACGACTTCGGCTACCATCCGCGGGACGCCCGCTTCCTCGGGAGCCCCATCGACCTTGTCGTCTTCGACGGCCTCGGCGAGACCGACGTGCGCGAGATCGTTTTCGTGGAGGTCAAGACAGGCCGGTCGCGCCTGAGCGCGCGCGAGCGGGCGGTGCGGAAAGCCGTGCTCGAAGGGCGCGTGACCTGGCGCGAGCTGCGGGCCTGACCACGTCAGCGCGCCGACAGCGAGGAGCCCGGCGCCTCAGGGTGAAGCCCGATCCGCGCGAGATGCGCAGCCGGATCCGGCTCCGGGGATCGGGCCGGAGTGTGCCCCAGGGACTCCCGGGGCTAAGATAGTCGCATGACCTACGAAATCGTTTTCGTGCTTGTGGTTGCGGCGGCGGCCCTGGTGCTCTTCGCCATGGACCGCATCCGGCTCGACCAGCTCTCCATGTCGGTTC
>JAPPHB010000037.1 GCA_028821195.1 Gammaproteobacteria bacterium | reverse complement strand
TTCGCGCATGGGTGGAACTCCTGGATTCCGGTTCATCGGTGGCTTGCCGGGAGCGGGAACGCCCGTGTGATCTCCGCGTGCACGATGCCACCGCGAGGCGGTCCCGCGCCACCCCCGCCCCTGTCAGGCGCCACGTCTCGTCCCGGCGCCGCAGCAATCGGCCCGGCCCGCCGTCAGCGCCGCAGACGGAGCGAGCCGCCCATCCACCGCGTCGCACGCGCGGCTGGTGCGGACGCCCGGCCACGGACAGGTTCAGACCATGACGGGCAAGCGGAAACTCGGGCTTTGGATGTGCACCTCGCTGGTGGCGGGGAGCATGATCGGCTCGGGCGTCTTCCTCCTCCCGGCGTCGCTGGCCCCGTTCGGAGGCATCAGCATCCTGGGGTGGCTGGTGAGCGCCGGAGGCGCGATGTGCATGGCGCTGGTGCTCGCGCGGCTCGGAGCGACCATGCCCCGCGTCGGCGGTCCCTATGCCTATGGCCGGCAAGGGTTCGGAGACTTCGTGGGGTTCTGGATCGCGTGGTCCTACTGGATCTCGCTGCTCACGGGGAACGCCGCCCTCGCCGTCGCCACCGCGAGCTACGCGACCGTCTTCTGGCCCGTGCTGGGCGTCTCGCCGGCTGCGGGTCTGGCCACGGCGCTGGCCGCCCTCTGGACCCTGGCGCTCGTCAACGCCCACGGCGTGCGCACGGCGGGGCTGGTCCAGCTCGTCACCACCGTGCTGAAGCTGTTGCCGCTGGCGGCGGTCGGGACGGTCGGGTTCCTCTACTTCCAGGCCGACCACTTTCAGCCGTTCAATCCCGCGGGGGAGAGCGCCTTCAGCGCCGTAACGGCTACGGTCGCGCTCACCCTGTGGGCGTTTCTGGGCCTCGAGGCGGGAACCGTCCCCGCGGGCGACGTGCGCGACCCCGCCCGCACCATTCCGAAAGCCACGATCCTGGGAACGTCCATCGCCGCCGTCGTCTACATTGCGTGCACGGCCGCGGTGATGGGCATCATCGCGCCGGGAGAGCTGGCGCTGTCCACGGCGCCGTTCGCCGACGCGGCGGGCTCCATCTGGGGCACCTGGGGCCGCTGGATCATCGGGGCGGGCGCCACCATCTCCTGCTTCGGAGCCCTCAACGGCTGGGTTCTGCTTACCGGCCAGATCCCGCGCGCCGCCGCCCTCGACGGGCTGCTCCCGGCGCGCTTCGCGCACCTGAGCCCGCGAGGCACGCCCGTCGTGGGGATCTTCCTGTCGGCGGTCCTCGCGACGATCCTGATCGCGATGAACTACACCAGGGGCCTGGTGCAGGCCTTCACCTTCCTCATCCTGCTGGCCACCCTGGCGACGCTCCTGCCTTACGTCTTCACGAGCATGACGGGGCTCATGATGGCTCTTCGCGAGCGCTCCAGGTCACGAATCGGGGGTCGTGCGGCTGCAAGGTCCCTTGCGCGGGCGGTCGTGAGCGTGCTGGCATTCGGCTTTTCGCTGTGGGCGGTGGTGGGCGCGGGTGCGGAGACGGTGTTTTGGGGCTTCCTGATGCTCCTGGCCGGAGTACCGGTTTTCGCCGCGATGCGCTGGCGGGGGGGTGATTCAACGCGGGGAAGATCGGCCTCCGGCGATGGAACCGGCGGCGCTGCATGAGCGAAGGGCGCGGAAGCGCGCGGTGAGCCCGGCACAGCAGGCGGCCGGGCCGGGAAGCGGGTCCACGTCGACGGACGGCTTCGGCGTGGCGAGCATGACGGATCCTCTCCGGCGCGTTGCGATGCGTCGTCCGGGCCGGGCTACCCTCGAAGCCGATCCCGCGCTCTGGCACTACGCAGGTCCGCTGGACGCGGGTCGCCTTACGCGCCAGTACGACGCATTCGTGGCGCGCGTCGCCGGTTCGGGAGCGGAGATCGAGTGGATGGATGACACCGACGATGGCCTCTCCGACTCGATCTTCGTCTTCGACCCCTCCTTCGTGACCCCCGCGGGCGCGATCCTGCTTCGTCCCGGCAAGTCGCTCCGGCGCCCCGAAGTGGCCCTTCACGAAACACTCTACCAGCGGCTGGGCCTGCCGGTCATCGGGAGAGTCGAGCCACCTGGCCTGACCGAAGGTGGAGATCTGCTCTGGATCGACGAAACAACGCTCGCGGCGGCGCGCTCGTTCCGTACCAACCAAGCCGGTATCGATCAGTTGCGGGACATCCTCGCGCCCCTCGGCACCAGGGTTGTGACGTTCGATCTTCCCGTATGGAACGGCAGCGCCGCCTGCCTGCACCTCCTGTCGGTGATCAGCCCGCTGGATACCGATCTGGCGCTGGTCTACCCCCGTCTGCTGCCGGTCGCGCTGCGCGAGCTGCTGCGGGACCGGGGCATCCGGTGCCTGGAGGCGAGCGACCAGGAGTTCGAGGCTTCGAACGGATTGAGCCTCAACGTGCTCGCAACGGCGCCCCGGAGGTGCATCGCGGTCGACGGGTTCCCGCACACGGTGAGATTGATGCGTGATGCCGGCTGCGCGGTGACCTGCTTCGAAGCGGATGCGCTCTGTATCCCGTGCGAAGGCGGGCCGACGTGCCTTACGCTGCCCCTATGGCGGGGATAGGAGAACACCGCTCGGCCACGCGGGCTGTTGTCCGGGGCTCGCGCAGGCCCGTGCAACACCTCCGGCGCGATTCCGTATTCGATTGCCGAACGGGTGTTGATTCCCTTACCCGCGACACCACCAACCACGGAGGCTCAGCCAATGGACTGGGAAGCCCTCGTCGCCCTGGTCGTTCCTTCCCTTTTCATCGTCACGGCGGGAGGCGTACTCATCCTGCGTCCCATTGCAGCCAAACTCGGCACCCTCCTCGACGCGATGGCCCGCGAGAAGTCCAGTTCCGTGCTGGAAGAGACCCGGCGCCTGCGCGAGACGGTCGAGACGATGAACGAAAGGCTGACGCTCCTCGAGGAGCGTCAGGACTTCACCGAACGGCTCATCGAGCCTCGCACGTCCGGCGGCACCGGCCCTGCCGAGGGCGAGGAGAACCGATAGCCTGTCGTTAGCTAGATACTAGCTAAGTCTTCAGAGAGTCTTCCATGGCTTCCCTGGCAGCCGCTTCGATCGCCCAGGGAATCGCGGAGTCGCGATAGAGGGCAGCCCCGTTCGACAGGAAGGGATCCTTGCCCTTCGCCGGGGCGCCCGGATGAACCGCTGGGACCGGTGGCAAGCCCGGTCTCCCGCCACCATGAGCCGCTTTGGGCGCCCTCGGCGCGTCCACCAGCATCCTCCCCTTCGGCGTGAAGAACAGCACCGTCCCGTCACTGTTCACGGATACCTTCACCCGCCCTTCGTGAACCGCGCGGTGGTGCCGCCGGCAGAGGAGCAGCGTGTTCCGGAGGCTCGTCTCGCCCCCGTCAGCCCAGTGCTTCACATGATGCGCCTCGGTGAACTGGCAGCCGCACCCGGGGAAGCGGCATCCCCGGTCCCGCTCCTCCAGCGCCCGGCGGATGTGCGGAGGAATCGTCCGATCTAACAATCCTGTAACTGACATAACAACAACATAATACGGCGACTAAGCAGCAAGTGTTATCACTATTGGTATCCCCATCCTGAGCCAAGAATCTATTGGATCTCAAGAGAGGTCTGTGGACGAGTGCGGGGGCCGACGCGAAACCGTTCCCTTTGCCTCGGGGAGGCGGACAGGGCCGGGGGTCGGAGTCGGCTTGCCCGGGTGATGGGTCACCCAGTAAGATCCTTCCGCCATGGGAAAGAACAAGCCGAAGGCAAAAGGGCGGAGACCGTCGTGGACGCGTTCGCTCCTCAGGAGCGCGTGCTTCGTCTTCTGCCTCTTGACCATCCGGGTGGTGGCCCTGCAGGGCTTTACGATCACGTCCGGATCCATGGAGCCCACGTTGCTGGTGGGGGACTTCGTGTGGGCCAACAAGGCGGCGATGGGCTCGCGAATCCCGTTCACCGACATTCGCATCCCCGGGTACTCCGACCCGCGGCGCGGCGACATCCTCGTGTTCGACCCGCCGCACTCTGACTCCCTGATCCTCGTGAAGCGGGTCGTGGGGTTGCCCGGCGACACCTTGGCGATGCGGGCCGGGATCCTGTACCGGAGCGACCACCCGCAGGTGGAGCCCTACGTCGTGGTCAAGGGCCTGCCCGACAACTTCTCGCCCCCGATGCTCTGGCAGCGGTCGATCCTCGTGGGTGGGCCGAGAGCCGACTACGCGCCCACGAGAGACAACTGGGGGCCGCTGGTGATTCCGGAGGGGCACTACTTCATGATGGGCGACAACCGGGACGACAGTCTGGACTCGCGCACTTGGGGGCTCGTGGAGCGGTGGCGTTTCGAGGGCTGGGTCGTCTTCCGGTACTTCTCCTACAACCGGGATTCCCACCGGCCATTCCCCTTCATCCGCGAGATACGCTGGAGCCGGATCGGAACCCGACCCAGGTAGGCAACCGGACTACCGTCAGTTGGGTTGAAGACTTCGCTCGCGAGCCCTGATGGGAAGGAGAACGGAAGTTCGCGGAGGAGCCGTTGGTGGTGGCAGTAAACCTCCGAAGGCTCCAGCGAGTCGGAGACCCATTGCAACTACAACGTCACGGCCGCAGTCGGAGGCGCTCCCACTCGCGGCCGAGGAGGACGTTCTCGGCGCCGCGGGTCCCGAGTCTTTCGCGCTTGCGGACGACCGGGCTTCGCCGGGTTGGGAAGGGGGGTCGACCCCGGCGGAGGGACGGGCGGAGTCCGTCCCGGAGGCCGGGGGGACCGGCGCCGAAGCGGTGGCAACGCCCGACCACGCCGCCCGCCGGTCACGACGCAGGCTCGCCCGGGGAATCGACGACCTCGACCGGGGGTGATCGGTGGCCGGCGGGAGACCCTCCGGCGACCGGCCGCCTGGAACCGTTCGGCCAGGCGGCAGGGAGCCGAACAACCCTAACCGCGAACGCTGCCGGAGCGGGGTTTTCCGGGGGGATCGAAGGGGGGCGGAGCACCCCTCGCCAGAGCGCGAATGTTTTACATCGCGTAGGCTGGCTTACGACCCTTAACGGTCGTCAGCCAGCCCTTGGGGACGGTGCCGAAACCGCCTCGCGGGGCACCGTCCGGAACAGCGTCCACCGGACCGTCGCCGGCAAGCTCCCCGGCCTCCTGGCCGACCGCCTCAAAGACGGCGAAGACGCAACCCCCGGCGCTCCCCTGCCGCGCCCCGGTTTCCACCCTACCCGTACCCCTCGGAGACCGGCGATCGTCGATCTCAGGCGATCCTGAGGCCCGTAGAACACCCGAAACGCCCCCGGTGGGTCCCGAGAACGGCCTCCGAGCCCGGTCGCGAGCTCGGATCAGCTCCCCGCGCCCGCTCTCCCGGCCGCCAGATACGCCGACCAGTCCTGCATGACCTCGCGTCGGCGCTCGAACAGGTCGCTCCTGAAGTACGCCCCCTCGACCCCGCCGACCTTGTGCGCCAGCGCCGCCTCGGCGACCGTGCGGTCCACACCCGCCTCCGCGGCCCAGTCGCGGAACGAACTGCGCAGCCCGTGCACCGTGCTCGGGATCCCGAGGTCGCGAAACGCCCCCGCCACCTGAGGGCTCCGCAGCTCCCGTCCCTTGAAGCTGGGGAAAATCAACCCCGACCCGTTCTCGATCTCCCGGGCCTCCTCCAGCACCGCAAGCGCGCCCGTCGAAAGGGGCACCCGGTGCTCCCGCCCGGTCTTCATGCGCTCGGCGGGCACCGTCCACGTCGCGCGGTCCCGGTCGATCTCCGGCCACCGCGCCCTCCGCGCCTCGCCGCTCCTCGTCGCCGTCAGGGCCACGAACTCAAGACACAGCCGGATGCCCAACCACGCGTCCGACTCCCGGACCGCCTCAAGCGCCGCCCCGACCTCGCCGTGCGGCAAAGCCCGGAAGTGCGTCCGGTGCCGTCTGCCCCGCGGCAGCGCCGCCGCGATGGCGTCGCCCGCCGGGTTGTCCTCGCGGTAGCCCCTGGCCACCGCCCACCTCATCACCGCACCGATGCGCCGGCGCACCCGCGCCGCCGTCGGCCGCTTCTCGTTCCAGATCGGTGCCAGACAAGCCAACACGTCCGCGGTCGTGATCTCGCCCACCCGCTTGCGCCCCAGCTTCGGGAAGACGTAGTCCCGAAGACACTGCCGCCACTGCTTCTCGCTGGCGTCGCCCTTCCAGTTCTTCGCGTGGAGCGCGATCACCTTCTCGGCCGCCCGCTCGAACGTCGGCATGCCGCCGCTGCGCGGATCCATGCCCTTCTGGATGGCGCGCCGGTTCTCGAGCGCCTTCGCCCGCGCCTCGGCCAGCGTCACGACCGGATAGGGACCGAGGCCGACGTTGAAGGGCCTGCCGCCGATCCGCATCCGTTGCGCCCAGGTCTTCGACAGCTTTCCTGAGGCGGTGGGCTTGACCAGCAGCGAGAGCCCGTATCCGCCGCGACCGTCCCCGTACCGCCCCGGTCGCTTGACGGTCCGAACGAACGCGGCGCTCAGGCGTTTGGGTCGCGTCACGGCGTGCTCCGTGTGGATTCTGGTTATCACCATAGGTTATCACTAACGGAACAAGACTACACGGAATCGCCCGATAGGTCAAGGGACGTACAACACAAGTGATAGTAACGTGTTATCCGGAATTACGAGACGCTATGGGACCTTGCTGAACGCCTATGGTGCGGAGGAATCGTGCGCGTCCGGCGCCCCACGCTCAGCATCGACCCGTCCTTCGCGTGGACCATCGCGACCACCGCGGCATCGCACGCCATGCGCCGCGACGTCTCCGCGGAAACGCGAATCCCGTCCAGATCCGAGCGGCCGGGCTCGCCTTCGGCTGCGAGCGATGCAGCATCGCAATGGACCATGACCTGGTAGCGCTCGGCCCGGGTGCCGGACCCGACGCGGGCTGACGTGTTCCCCGCATTCTTCGCTTCGGCGCTCGGCGTTGCCACCGGCGCTCCCCGCGGGGCTGCATCTGATCCGGTCGTCTGAGTTCCATCCAGTTCATCGAGGTCGCCACCCACCTCGTCCACCTCGCCTGCCGATTCGGGGCGCTCGCCACCTCCGAACCCGGCCGCCAGCGCCCGCTCGGCCAGGAGCCCCACCGCGTCAGCACGGCGCTGCTTCGGCTCCGGGCGCGCATCGCCCGCCTCGCGACGGACACCACTTCCACTTCCCGCCGCGCCTCGGGCATCGCCCTCGTGACTGCCGGAGCCGGCTCCCTCCTCGGACCGGAACAGCGCATCCGACGCCGCCTCCACCGCCCGCATCAGCACGGCCCCGGCCTCCGGCTCGAGCCGCCCCTTCACCACGTACATCCCGTCGCCGTCCACGAAGACCGAGAAGGTGCGGCTGCGGCGCCGGGCCTGCTCGGCGGTCAGCTCCGCGTCGCGCGACAGCTTCTTCAACATGCGCACCGTCCGCTCCAGCTTCGCCGCGGAGCCCGCTCGTGCGAACTCGAGCAGCTCCGCCTCGCGCTCGGGGGTCGCAACCCGGGTGAGCGCCCGCACCTTGGCGTAGGAGATGGTCCCGTGCTTCAGAGCGTCGGCGGTTCGGGGCAGGCGCTCGAGCGCTCGGGCGGTCCGCACCCGTTCGCGGGCCGTGCCGATCTTCGTGCCGATCCTCCAGGCCAGCCAATCGGCGCAGGAGGAGTAGCCGCCGTCCTTCCACCCGCCCCGCCGGTCGAACTCGGCGATCAGAGTCATCATGCGCGCCTCGGCGGAGTTGATGCGGGCCGCCAGTTCCGCGATGCGCTCGCCCAGCCTGCGGAGTTCGTCGTTGTCTCCCGAGGGCCCGGAGTCGGAGGGAGCCGGGATGGCATCGGTGGGCCCGGAACCGGAGAGAGCCGGGATGGCATCGGTGGACACGGTGCTGGCGCCCGTCGGTTCCCGCACCATCGCGGGCCACGAGGCGGGCCTCCGGCGCGTATCGTAGAGAGAGTTCGCAGCTGCGATCATCATTCCTCCCAACGTGAGATTGTGCAATGACTTACGTACAAATATAACGCCATTGAAATCGGCCTCTCAGGATGCCCTGCAGTGGCCGAAAGGGGGTTGGGAGACCTTCGGAAGAGGCAGCTGCCTGCGAATGCCGTCAGCGAGGCTGCCAGCGCCTCTGACGGGCCAGGGACGATGGGGTCTCGGAGTTCGCCACATCGTGGAACCCAGATCGTCAATGGCAGAACGGGACACGCGGATGTGAATTCGGGACGCAGCGCAAGCGGGCAGCCGACCCTTGGCGAACAACCCGCCAATGGCGCGCCCGACCGCCCGTCAATAGCCGAATGCGACTACCGAATGCGAATTCGGCCACGTTGCGAGAGATCCTGTCCAAACAGACCGCCCACTCTGAACCGGTGAGCGGCGGAAGGAACCGCCAGTCGCCGGTGGACGAGAATGCGCGTCAATGCCGGAAGGAACTGCCGGTCGACGCCGGAAAGAACTGCCGGTCAACGGGCAGAGGGCCCGCCCTTCAATGGCAGCATGGGATTGCCAGAAGCGAATCCCGGCCAGCCGACAGCCTACCGGCCGATCACGGCGCCGGGCGCGCCCGGGTCGGCAGTCATCGGTTCGTCGCGGCTCACCACGACCGTGGCCGATTCCGCGATCAGCGGGTCGGGACCGGTCACGACGTCGTGGTCCTTGTCCGGATAGTCGAGCCGGGAGA